>JAZNSI010000011.1:0-88892 GCA_045591175.1 Clostridia bacterium | reverse complement strand
CCAGGCCGGCGCCGATGCGCAGACCGTCGTCAGAGAAGGCAGACTGGGTGCGGCCGTACACGATCTGCAGGAACAGTTCGCGCATGGCGGTGTTGATGGCGTCGCACACCAGGTCGGTGTTCAGAGCCTCCAGGATGGTCTTGCCGGGCAGGATCTCGCTGGCCATGGCGGCGGAGTGAGTCATGCCGGAGCAGCCGATGGTCTCGACCAGAGCTTCCTGGATCACGCCGCCCTTAACGTTCAGGGTCAGCTTGCAGGTGCCCTGCTGGGGGGCGCACCAGCCAATACCGTGGGTCAGACCGGAGATGTCCTTGATCTCCTTAGCCTGGATCCACTTGCCCTCTTCCGGGATGGGCGCGGGGCCGTGGTTGGGGCCCTTGGCGACACAGACCATTTCTTCAACTTCCTTGGTGTAAAGCATGGAATGTTTCCTCCTATCTCGTGATAGTCGTGAATAGAGGTCGATTTTGCCTCATACGGATTCATTATATCATATTATTCCCGTCTTGGGTAGTGTTTTTTGGGGTCTTGCGAAAATTTGTTTTGAATTTGTCAATGTGTTCAGGGGGATCATCAGCCGTCATGGCAGCTGCGAGCTCCGCGCGCCTTTGGACGCATCCACCTCACGCCATTCGCCGTTCAGGCAGACCGCGTTCCACACATGGAGCCGCCGTTCACCGCGTGCGCAGCGATATTCACACTCGATGCCGCAAAGGCCGCACAACAAATACACGACGTCCGCGAAGCCCTGGCAGTTAGCCTGCCCGTCCTGCAGCGCCCCCGACGCCCCCACAAGCCGCTCGTAACCCTTCTGTCCCGGCGCGGTGTGGGCATAGCGCACATGCCGGCAGACCCATTCATACAGGCTGTCAAAGCGTTCCTGCGGGGCCATCGGCAGGAAGTCAACAGCAATGCTTCTTGCCATCTCCAGCGCAGCGGATTCCTCCTCCGTCGGCCGGTCACCCGCCAGCATCCGCACGGCGTCCCGGTAGCGTACCTTCGCCGCCAGGACGGCTCCCCTGCCCCGGCTGCGGACAATGCGGTGCTGCACGCCCTGCGCCATGGGCAGGCCGATGATCAGCGCCTCCACCAGGGCAGCATCATTCACCCGCGCAGACAGCTCGGGCGTGAACTCGCAGCGTACCTCCGCCGCGTGATGCTCCTGCGCATCGCTCAGGATCGCGGAAAATTCCGCCTTGGTCGCGATCATCTCCGCACCTCCTTTGGCCGTATTGTACCACAGATTTTCTGCCGCCGCAACGCATGAAAAGCGGCCCCTCCGCATAGCATGGAGGGACCGAATATCGATGAGGTGATCTGCATGACCCTGTCCGACCTGCGCCTGAAAGACGTGATCAACACCCGCGACGGCCGGAGCCTTGGCAAGGTGATCGACCTCGAATTCTGCCTGTGCGACGGGAAGATCACGGCACTCATTGTCCCGGGATGCAAGCGAGGCTTCTCCTGCGGACAGTTTCTGCGGGGCGAGAAGGAGGTCATCGTCATTCCGTGGGAAATGATCTGCAAGATCGGGGACGATGTCATTCTGGTGGATGTGGAAGTATGCTGATACGACGGAAGCTGCGTAAATATTATAGCATGGTCACAATTTGAAAACAAGACTTGTCTTTTGGGCGGATTCAAACTACAATAGCAGCACAAAGGAGTTGAGACAATGACGCTTCATCCCGCCAAATGGCGCGAAACCTGCGATCCGTTCACTTTGGGTTACCACACCTTCCAGCTCACGGAGATCCTCGGTTATCCCCATGCCCGCAACGACGTGTTCCATGTGCGCGGCGTCTGCGAAAGCCGTGAGATCACTGCGTATATCAAGGCGGCCCGTCAGCAGGAATCCGCCATCGACCGCGACGTTGCCCTGCTGTCCCAGCTGGACGCAGCTTTCTATCCCAAGGTGCTCGACGCAGGGGACTCCCCCGTTGCGTTCTCCGTCACAGAGGCGCTGCCAGGGACACGGTTGTCCGTGATTCTCGGCGACAATGAGGCGATGGCCTCCCTTGATTACCTGGCGGAATTCGGCGAAGCGCTCGCCAGTCTGCACCATTTGACGCCGGAAGCGCCCGCCCAGGCTGCGCGCCGGTTCCATCATCGACCGCCGAAGGAACTGCTGGACAAGCTGGGCCTGTCAAATCTGGATGACTACTTTGATCGTCCGCCGAAATCGTACCGCACCGGCTTTTGCCACGGAGATTTCCACTATGCCAATTTGCTTTGGGATGGCGGACACATCAGCGCGATTCTCGACTTTGAGCTGGCCGGCTACGGCAACCAGGACTTCGACCTGGCCTGGGCGTTGTTCCGCCGCCCTGGACAGCGTTTCCTGCGTACGCCGGAGGAAGAACAGCGCTTCCTGGAAGGTTATGCCCGTCTTTGCGCATACGATGGGCAGGCAGTTCGCTACTACATGGCACAGAGTTATGTGTACTTCCTTGAATTCAGCGACGATGATCCGGAATACTGCGCCTATATCCGCGCATGGCTGGACAGAAATTGCGGGTAAAAGCAGCATGTCCCCGCCACCAGGCAGGGACATTTTGCTTATCATTCCGGCACGTCCTCCGCGTCCATCAGCGGAATCCCGCGCGCCTTGAGTGCCCTTGCCAGCGCGCCCATGCCGTCGATGCGCGTACCTGAGAAGGTGCCGTCGTAAATCTGCTTCACGCCGCAGGTGGGGCTGCGGGACTGCAGGATGGCCAGGTCGATTTGCCTGTCGCCAATGATATCCACAGCCAGCTGTACGCCCAGGCGGAAGGCCTCCGTGCAGTCGTCGCCGTCGCGGGTCAGGACGCGCTCACCCACCCATTCCACGGGCTTGCGGGGACAGGGCAGTCCGCCCAGCATTTCCGGGCAGACCGGGATGACCTCGTGGCCTTCCACATAACGCAGGACGCGCTCATTGCGGTTGTTGCCGCCGTTGTATTTGCAGTTTTTGCCCAGCAGACAGGCGGATACCACGATTCTCATATCAATTCTCCAGCAGTCTTTCTTTGGTTTCGCGGCCTTCCTTCAGCAGTGCCATCATGCCGTCGCGGTCGTTGTCCCGCAAGGCGTCGCGGTATTCCGTCACCCGCTGAACAAGATCCTCCATCACCGGCAGCAGGGCCTCCCGGTTGTCGAAGAACAGCTCCGTCCACATGGCCTCGTTGAGCTTCGCCACACGGGTCATGTCCGCGAAGGAGCCCGCCGAGAAGCCACGATGCTTGTCCGCCAGCGGGCACTTGACGTACGCGCTGGACACGATGTGGGCCAGCTGGCTGGTGTAGGCGATCATCTCGTCATGGGTTTTGGGGCTGGTGAACTGCACCCGGCGGAAGCCCAGGTCGAGGAAGAAATCCCGGGCGGATTGCAGCAGCTCCGGGTCATCCAGGCCGTCGGTGCACAGGATCATGCTGGCGTTGTCGAACAGGTCATCCTTGGCATAGCGGAAGCCGGAATGCTCGCGGCCCGCCATGGGGTGTCCGCCTAGAAAATGCCACTCCCCCGCCCTCGCCAGGGGCGTCAATACCTCGCAGATATGCTGCTTCACGCCGCCGCAGTCGATGACAAGGCAGCCCGGCTTAAAGTCCGCCGCATGTGCCTTGACCCACTGGACGATCGCGCCGGGGTACAGGCTGACCAACACCATGTCGCAGGTGCGCAGGCTTTCGTCGGTGAGTTCTGCGTCAATGGCGCCCATCAGGAACGCCTGCTGGATGGTCTGCGAATTGAGGTCGCAGCCATACACGGTATGCTCGGTGTGGAGCTTGATGGTACGGGCCAGCGAACCGCCGATGAGTCCCAGGCCGATAATTGCAATGTTCATAAAGAAACCCTCCGTTCTACAGTACTACAAAGAGTAGATTCGACAGAACAGAGGGTTTTCCTTTTCACTTTTGTGTTAGAACAGAGGAAGGACAATCACTGCATCTCTGGAACAGTTTTGCGCAGCTTCTCCAACCATGCCTCGTAATCTTCACGTTTCCAGTTCGCCGGATCATTCTTTTCCTGGATGTAGCGATTCAATTCGCTGGATGCCTCCGCTATCTCATCTCCATGGCTATAGACCAATGTCTCAGATATATTTCCTGATGCGTAAATCTTGTCGATCTGTTGCCGCTCATCCATCAGGTATCCATCCTTCCATTCTCCCACAAGCCACATGCGATAGCCACCTTCGTTTCGTTCTGCATCTGTAAATTGTGGGACTCTGCTATTATACAGATGAACCTTTACAACACCATTCCCGCTGCTCATTCCTCTGGCTGTTATCAGTTGGTCATCAACCTGGTCAAACAGCAGCACGACACGATCATCCTGCAAACGATATACCGATGCTTCATATGCATCCGTTTCTACGAGCACATCCATAATCACAAACAGATTCGTATACAAGCGATTTACACACACAAGCAGGACAATGCTCAATGCCGCACCAATCGCCACGGCCCAAAGCATCCGCTTCCTGCGCTTCTTCTTCATGGCCTTCGCGGCTTTCTCCATCTCCGCTCGTTCCTTTTCCTGATTCGCACGGGGCAGCTCCACCCGCATCGCGCCGTAGGTCAGCGCACATTCGGTACACTCCGCGATGTGCTCGTCCACATACTGCTGGCTTTCTTCGCTGGCCACGCCGTCGATCACCAGGGGCATCAGGTCCCTGGCGACGTTGCATTTATTCTTCATACATATGTTCCTCCTTTGCCATTTGCTGCAGCATCTGCCGCGCCCGGTAGTAAGTCACCCGCGCCCAGCTGTCCGACTTGCCGAGCAGGCTGCCGATCTGCTGATGGCTCAGGTCGCCGAAGGTTCGCAGGGTGAAGACCTCCCGCATCGGCTCCGGCAGTCGGTGCACCAGGCGGTGGGCCGCCATCATGCGGTCGCTGTCCGCCAGCGCGTCAGCAATATCGCTGCCCGTGTGGTGGACGGCCGCGTCAATGGGCAGCAGTTCTTTCTTGCGCACAGCGTTGTACAGCTGCCGCTTGGCGATGGTACACAGCCAGGTCGATATGCTGGATTGCCCACGGAAATCCCCCCAGTGCTTGAAAGCCTGGTAGAAGGTCTCCTGGGTGAGTTCCTCTGCCAAATGGGCATTGCCGCACAGCCGCAGGAGGAACGCATGGATCATCTGCTGATATTCGCGGTAGGTTTGTTCAAAATCCGCCATGAGCGTCCCTCCTTTCGCATTTTACAAGCGCGCTTTCATCAATTAGACACAGGAGATTGGAAAACGTTACAACAAAAATCGCCCGTACAGAAATCCTGCACAGGCGATCCCTCTCAGTCGCCTGCGGCGACAACTCTCCCAGGGAGAGCCTTTTGAAGGTTTATTATGCGGTTTTGTTTTCTCCCTCGGTCAGCTTTTCCTTCTTCTGGACCTTCGGCACATGATATTCGCACTTGGGGTCGAAGCGGACGGACTCCGGGGGAACTTCCAGCTCCTCAGGGTGGCTGAGGAAGTGCTTCATGGTCAGGAAGAACTCGGCGTAGTGAGCGCCGGAGCAGACGCGCTCGTCCGCCGTGATGCCGATGGGCAGGAAGCGCTTCATGCGGGTTTGGCCGCCCTCCACCACAGCAACGCGCTCCTGGGTGCCCATGCCGAAGAACAGGCTGGTGGAGCCGAAGTTGTAGATGTGGTGGTTGACGTGATGCAGACCGATGGAAGCGTTGTTGGTGATGTACATGGAGGTGTGGAAGGGCAGCTCATCCAGCAACGCGCCGGGGCACAGGCCATAGCGATCCAGCAGGCGGACCAGGCCGACGATAGCTGTGGGCAGACCGGGCACAGCAAAGAGCACGCCCAGCAGCTTGTCGATGAAGTTCTTGCTCTCCGGGACACGGTTGGCGTCGATCACCGCCATCATGCGGTCACGCACGTCGAAGATGGTGTCGGTCAGATCGTACTTGATCTTCACCGCGGTCTCCTCGGAATCATGGCGTGTGGGATCCTTCAGCATGGTGAAGGACACGGTGCAGTTGTTGCGGGAGAAGAACTGCTTGTTCATGATGAAGCGGTTGATCTCCGGGTGCTGGCTCACCGTGCGCACAAAGGACGCGATGATGATCTGCATGTAGGTGATCTTCTCGCCCTCCATGTTCTTCTTGGCGATGTAGCGGCTCATGAGCTCAAAATCGGCCTTGTGCTGCAGGAAAACCTGCGCATCGCAGCGCATGGGCATCAAATAGGGCGTAATACGGACGGCAGGATCAATGTCCTTCACGCGGCGTCCGTCGGGTCGGAATCCAAACATGGGCGTACCCCCTCTTTTGTTTTCGGCAGAATATGCAACGGATGTATGAAAATGAACGTTTTCCGCCACTTTCTATTGTACGGAAACAGCGGATTTTGTCAATCTTTTTCGTGTAAACCGGGCGAAAAAAGCCGCTGTCTTGATTTTCCTGCCCGCATGCGTTACAATGGTGGCAACCAATAACGGAGGTGCCCCATGCTCTCCAAACGCGACAAACTCTTTCTCGCCGCCGAATCGCTCGGCTGCCTGGCCTGCCCCAGCTGCGGCGCAGCCCTTACCCGCACAGGCGATGACTTCGCCTGCGCAGCCCGCCACCGCATCAATGTCAATCGCAAGGGCTGCCTGAATGTGCTTTCCGCCCAGGTGGATTCCTGCTACGACGCTGATCTGTTCGCGGCCCGCCGACGGGTCTTTGACGCAGGCTGCTACGACGCGGTTGCCCGGGCCATTGCAGGCCTTCTGCCGGAAGGCGCGCACCGCATCCTCGACGCCGGATGCGGCGACGGCTGGTACCTGAACGCGCTGCTGACCCGGCACGAGGGCTGGAGCGGCGCGGGCGTCGACATCAGCCGGGACGCGATCTTCCAGGCGACCAGCCTCCCCTGCACGGCGCTGTGGGTGGTGGGCGACCTGCGCCGCTTACCCTTTGCGGACGGCAGCTTCACCGCCGTGCTGGACGTGCTGACCCCCGCCAACTACGACGAATTCCGCCGAGTGCTGGCTCCCGGCGGCCTGCTGATCAAGGTGTACCCCGGCAGCGACTACCTGCGCGAACTGCGCACCGCCCGTGGACTGGCTCCCTATGAGGAAGGCCAGGTGGACGCCTACCTGCGTGAAAAGGCCGCCATCGTCGCCGAAAAGCGCGTTACCGTAACCCATGCTGTATCCGACGCACTGTGGCGGGACTTCGTGTGGATGACGCCGCTGATGCAGGACTTGTCCCCGGAGGAAAAGAACGCGATCGCTGCAAAGAACGCAGGCAGCGTCACCGTGGATCTGCATGTGGCAGCCTGCAAGATGGAGATCTGACAAAATGAAAAAGACCAATCAGCCCCTGTCACCTGTTGTGCTTCATCCGGGGAGCGCCGCTGCTTGCGGGCTAGCCATTGTCGGCGTTGTCATGTGCGCGATCATCCTCTTATTGAGCATAGCCATCCCGGAAGTACATCCGGTGTATTGCTGTGTTGTGCTGGTAGGCTTTCTGCCGCTTATTCTGCTCTCCCTGCTGATTGATGCACTCAGCCCTGCCAGGATCACCGTCTCTCCGGATGGCGTTCATCTCTTTATCCGCCGCAGTAAAGCGGAAATCGATTTGCCCTGGGTAAAATTCCGGCACATGTATCGTCTGGAAGGAAACAAACGATGCGTCTATCTCTTTACGCCGGCGCCAATGAGCAAGGAGGAGCAGATATCGTGCTACAAGGCCTGTGTAAAGAACAAGGCCTTCCCCTTCACCCACGAAGGCTGCCTGATTCTCAATGCCTGGAATGACGGCAACACCATTGATCCGCGAATCCCTGAACACATCCAGAAAATGAACTGGAAATTCTGCGCCAAGATTTAAGGAGTCTTCCCCATGGCCGATATGCTCGTCAAGCTCTATCCCCTTCCCACCGCCCCCGGGCTGGAGGAATCCCTGCGCGCCAAGGGCGTCACCATCAAAAAGGCCCTCGCACCCGACATGAGCAAAATCATCGCCTTCACCGAAGAAAACAGCCATCCCGGCTGGGCGGATGAAATCCGCGTGTGCTTTGCAAACCAGCCCGCCAGCTGCTACATCGCCGTGAAGGATAAGCAGATCGTGGGCTTTGGCTGCTACGAGAGTACAGCGCGCGGCTTTTTCGGGCCGACGCTGGTGGCGGAATCTGCCCGCCGTCAGGGCATCGGAAAGCTGCTGCTGCTCAAGTGCCTGGAGTCCCTCCGGGAGCTGGGCTATGCCTACGCCTTCATCGGCTGGCCGGCGGAGGATGCCATCCACTTCTACCAGGAAGCCACTGGCGGCATGATGATCCCCGATGAGGGACACGGGGTGTACTCGCGTTTGATTGGAGTGGACGATTGATGAAGAAAAAGCTCATCCCTTTGAAGAAGCAATCCAAGGCCGCCCAGAAGGAGTACGCCGCTCTCAAGCGCGGCTCCTGGGAGGGCGTGAAGCCCGTCACCCGCGTGGCAGAAAGCAAGAAGAAATACTCCCGCAAGCGGCTTCCGAAGCCCTTGACGGACGATTAAAGAATCCTCCCCGTCCGCGAAGGATGGGGAGGATTTTGTTCACTTGAAGATATTCCTTGCAAAGTTGTACAGGCCGTGCTTCCACACGGTGAAATCATGCCCGCCGTTGGTGACGTAGAAAGTGTTCACGGTGCCGTTGGCAGTCAGCGTGTCCGCATAGGTTTTGGGCCATGCGCCCACCACGCCGTCGGTCTTTCCGGCGTTGATAAGGATGTAGGTATCATACCCTTCAGCAGCCTTGAAATCCGCCGTGAGGAACAGCCCTTTTTCCACATTGTAGGGCAGCACGCCCGGCGCGGGACAGAAAGCGCCGATGTATCCGAAGGTATCCTGCATGGTCAGGCCGATGTACAGCGACTCGCGTCCGCCCATGGATAGGCCCGCGATGGCGGTGTTCTCACGGCCCTTGGCAACGGAGAAGTTCGCCTCCATGTAGGGCATCAGGTCATTGCGCAGGTCGTTGATGAAGTTGTCAAACGCCTGGAAATGGGCGGGCGTGTACATGTCGGAGGCATTCGCGCGGTCGTTCTCCCGGGCGCGGACATTGGGCATGACGATGATCATCTCCGCCGCTTCGCCCGCGTGGATCAGGTTGCCCACCACCCATGTGGGACGACCTCCGGCCCACTCATTCTCGTCGCCGCCGATGCCGTGGAGCAGGTACAGCACAGGATATTCCTTCTCCTCGGTGTAATCCGGCGGCAGGAGGATCATGACCTTACGATTGCGGCCCGTGGTGGTGGACGCATAGCTGCGCAGAACGGTCTTACCGTAGGTGACGCCCTCCACCTTGGCGTCAAAGCCGGCAGGCGGATCAACATAGCCGGCCTCCTCCGCCAACGCCGCAGCGAATGTCAGCAGGGCAATCAGCAAAATCATCAAAAGTTTCTTCATGGCTGCCTCCTTACACGCCCAGGTAGCCCTTGAGCACCAGCAGCGTGTTATGCACGCCGTCGATATGGCTGCGCTCGTAGCCGTGGCTGGCGTACACGCCCGCGCCGATCAGGCCATGGCGGATGTCCACGCCGGAGCGCAGCGTTGCCTCCACATCGGAGCCGTAGTAGGGGTACACGTCCACGGCGTAGTCCGCGCCCTCAGCCTTGGCGGCGTTGATGAGCTTGGTGGTCACGTCGTAGGAGTAAGGGCCGCCGGAGTCCTTGGCGCAGATGGACACCTGCTTCTCCGTGCACTGCAGGCCGTAACCCACGCAGCCCATGTCCACGCTGATGGCCTCGGTCACACCCGCAGGGACGCTCGCGCTGCCGCCATGGCCAACCTCTTCGTACACGGTGATGTGGCCGTACACGCGGCGGGCGGGGGTGATCTTGCCATCCGCCAGGTACTTGGCCAGGCCCAGCAGGATGCCCACGCTCAGCTTGTCGTCCAGGAAGCGGGACTTCAAATAACCGGATTCGGTGCGGCGGGTACGGGTCTCAAAGCAGACGACGTCGCCCACCTCAATGCCCAGCTTACGGGTATCGGCGGCGCACTTGACGTCCTCGTCCAGCACGATCTCAACGCTGTCCCAGGTGCGCTTCTGGCCGGAATAATCGCCGTTGACATGCACGGAGGCGTTGCACAGCTGGCAGGTGCCCTCGATGACCTTGCCGTCGCGGGTATGCACGCGGACGTTCTCGGCCTCAGCGTTGTTGGGGTTCATGCCGCCCAGGGAGGTCAGCTTCAGCCGGCCGTCGCCCTTGATCTGGGCAACCATTGCGCCCAGGGTATCCGCATGGGCCTCCAGGAAGAGGGCGTCCTCCTTGTCCTCGCCGCCGAAATCGACGATCACGCCGCCCTTGACGGTGATCTTCGCGTCAAAACCGAGCGCGGAGAAGGCCTCCTGCACCCACTTGGCCGCCGCGGCGGTATAACCGGAGGGGGAATCAATGGCGAGCAGGGCAGCGGTTTGCTCCCAGGCATAGTCAGCATATTTGCGATCAAGCATGTTGATATCTCCTTTGAGGGCTTCGCCCCTTTTTTCGTTAGGATAGCACGATTCGCGGGTGAAGTCAATGGATGAGCTGTACTGGATGTGTATCAGGCGGTTTTGCCCAGCCTTCTGTACACCGTCAGCCACATGGTCAGGAAGCAGCACAGACCGCCGACAATGTTGGAGACGGGCTCTGCGAGGAACACGCCCTCCACGCCGAAGCCCATTTGGGGCAGCAGCAGCGTCAGCGGCACAATGATCACGACCTTGCGGAAGATGGCGAAAAACACCGCCTGTTTAGCCTTCCCCAGCCCCTGGAAGGTTGACTGGCCTGCAAACTGGAAGCCCATGAACACGAAGCCGAAGAAGTAGATATTCAGCATCCGCGCACCCACGTCGATGGTGGTGGCGTCGTCAGTGAACATGGCGATCATCACCCGCGGGATGATCATCACCACCGCCCAGGAGATCAGCGTATAGCCCGCACCCAGCAGCGCCGAGAAGCGGATGCCCTCCTTCACCCGGTCATACTTCCCTGCCCCGTAGTTATAGCCGATGACCGGCTGGCTGCCGCTGGCAATGCCGCCCACAGGCAGACCCAGCATCTCGCGCACGGAGGACAGCACCGTCATCACGCCTACATACAGGTCGCCGCCGCCCACCATCATCCTTTCGCCAAAGAGCTGCAGCTGATTATTGCACACGATGCTCACCAGGCTGTTGGTGCCCTGCATCACAAAGCCGGTGACGCCCAGGGCACAGATGCGCCGGGCGCGCGGGATATCCACCCGGATGCAGCGGCGGCGCAGACGGATCAGCGCCTTCTTCCCTGTCAGAAAGCGCATCACCCACGCGCAGGATACGCCCTGGCTGATGACCGTGGCGAGTGCCGCGCCCTCCACGCCCATGTCGAATACGAAGATGAAGACGGGGTCCAGGACGATGTTGATCACCGCACCAATGATGGTGGTGGCCATGCCGATTTTGGGGAATCCCTGGGCGTTGATATAGCCATTGAGACCCGTAGTCACCATGGAAAACGCCGTACCCCAGAGATAAGTGCGCAGATACTGATCGGCGTAGAAGTAGCTTTCCTCGCTGGCGCCAAAGGCAAAGAGGATGGGCTTGCGGAAGAAGTAGCCCACGACAAAGCATCCCGCCGCCGCGATCAGCAGCAGCGTGAAGGCGTTGCCAAGGATGGCTTCAGCCTCCTTTTCATCCCTTCTGCCACGGGCCATGGAGAACAGCGGCGTTCCGCCCACGCCCACCAGCTGGGTAAAGGCAGCGATCAGCACGATCACCGGAAAGGTGATGCCAAGGCCGGTCAGGGCGATCTGGCCCACGCCCTCCAGATGACCGATGTACATGCGGTCCACAATGTTATAAAGCAGCTGCACCGCCTGGGCCAGCGTCAGCGGCAGGGCCTGGGCAATAATGTGCCGCTTGACCGAGCCGGTGGAAAAATCCGTCGTATTGCGTTGCATGGGCGCCTCCGTTTGCAGAACATTCCCTATCATCGTACCACCATCCACAAAATGCGTCAAGCGCAGGCATTGCATTTCCTTGCCACCTATGATATAATTGAGTGCAAAGAGCCCTTTGCAGCAATTCCGTAAGGAGTGAACAATATGAATTATGACGTCATCATCATCGGCGCAGGTCCCGGTGGTATTTTTTCCGCGTATGAACTGACCAAGCTGGACCCTTCCCTCAAGATCGCCGTGTTCGAGGCCGGCCATCCCCTAAGCAAGCGCCGCTGCCCCATTGACGGAGAGAAGATCAAGACCTGCATCGGCTGCAAGAGCTGCTCCATCATGAGCGGCTTTGGCGGCGCGGGTGCCTTCTCCGACGGCAAGTACAACATCACCAATGATTTCGGCGGCACGCTGCACGAGTACATCGGCAAGCAGAAGGCCATCGAGCTGATGCGCTACGTGGACGAGATCAACCTGCGCTACGGCGGCGAAGGCACCAAGCTGTACTCCACCGCCGGCAGCAAGTTCAAGAAGGTCTGCATCCAGAACGATCTGCACCTGCTCAACGCCTCCGTCCGCCACCTGGGCACGGACATCAACTACGTCGTCCTGGAGAACCTCTACGAGCACCTGAAGGACAAGGTCACCTTCTTCTTCAATACGCCCGTGGAGCACATCGCCGCCATCGACGGCGGTTATCAGGTGGACTGCGCAGGTGAGACCCACAGCTGCAAACAGTGCATCGTCAGCGTGGGCCGCATCGGCAGCAAGTGGATGGAGCAGGTCTGCCGGGAGATGAAGATCCCCACCAAGTCCAACCGCGTGGACATCGGCGTGCGCGTGGAACTGCCTGCGGAGGTCTTCACCCACCTGACGGACGAGCTGTACGAGTCGAAAATTGTCTACCGCACCAAGCAGTACGGCGACCTGGTGCGCACCTTCTGCATGAACCCCAAAGGCGCGGTGGTTAATGAGAACACCAACGGCATCATCACCGTCAACGGCCACAGCTATGAGGATCCCGCCAAGCAGACGGAGAACACCAACTTCGCGCTGCTGGTGGCCAAGCATTTCTCCGAGCCCTTCAAGGATTCCAATGGCTATGGCGAATCCATCGCGCGGCTGAGCAATATGCTGGGCGGCGGCGTCATCGTGCAGCGCTTCGGCGATCTGATCCGCGGCCGCCGCTCCAACCAGACCCGCATTGACGAAGCCTTCATCACCCCGACCCTCAAGGCCACCCCCGGCGACCTGAGCCTGGTGCTGCCCAAGCGCATCCTGGACGGCATCATTGAAATGATCTACGCCCTGGACAAGGTGGCCCCCGGCACCGCCAACGACGACACGCTCCTCTACGGCGTGGAAGTCAAGTTCTACAACATGGAAGTTGAGGTCAACGATCACCTTGAGTGCGGTCTGCCCGGCCTGTATATCATCGGCGACGGCAGCGGCATCACCCATTCCCTGTCCCACGCCTCCGCCAGCGGCGTGCATGTCGCCCGCTGCATTGCGGTAACCGAATAATCCTCCGGCGCTGTGGAATCACTCCGCAGCGCCTTTTATTTGCACGCAAAAACCCCGCCCGGGCGAACCCGGACGGGGCTTGTTATTGATTTACTTTTGCGGCTTGACGGATCAATCCATCAGCAGCTTGAGCTCCTCAGCATAGGTCAGGTACTCTTCGCCATCGTAGTCGAAGTACTCGATGCCGGAGATACCCTCGGTGTAGGTGGCCAGGTTGCGCATCACCAACAGAACCTTGGTGTCGCCGCCCAGCTGTTCCTGGATGCTGATGGCCTCGCCGTACTCATAGCCGGTCATGTTCTCGAAGTCCAGCTCGGTGACGTCCGCCAGCGTGGGCAGGAAGGTCATGAACTCCTCGAAGACCATGATATCGCGGCGGTTGATCAGCTTGTAGGTCACGGTCACGGTGCCTTCCTTGACCAGCACGGTCACGGTACCAATCTTGTGGATGTTGCCAGCGATCAGATCGTAGGTCTGCTCGCCATCAACGGACAGATCGATGGGCGTGAACATGTACCAGTAGTCGGTCACGGGGTTCTCCAGATCACGGAAGCGGATACCCTCGGAGCACAGGGTCATGACGTACATGGTCTTGGTCTGGATGGGCGCGGACTCAACAGTGCCACAGTCGGAACAGACGCGATCCTGCATGCCGTCTTCGCCTTCGATCCACTCGCCCCAGTTATGACCGGTGGCAGGGATGGCCTCAGTGTAAGTGTGGCTTGCGTCATTCTTACAGGTGAAGGTCTTCACGCCTTCGGTCTCACAGCCGGGCTCGGTGGTCACAACGCCAGCGTCGTAAGCATGGCCGATCGCCTCGACGGCCTCGGTCTTGGTTTCCTTACACACGGTACAGGTGAAGGTCTTCACGCCCTCGGTCTCACAGCCAGGCTCGGTGGTCACAGCGCCAGCGTCCCAGGTATGCTCGGCCAGAGGCAGCTCGGTGGTCTTGATGATCTCGCCACAGACGGAGCACTTCACAGTCTCGGAACCGGCAACAGTACAGGTGGAGTCAACGGTCACAGTCTCCTCGGTGTGGGGAGCCAGGGGCAGCTCCTTAGTGCTGATCACTTCGTCACAGACGGAGCACTTCACAGTCTCGGAACCGGCAACAGTACAGGTGGACTCGACAGTCACAGTCTCCTCGGTGTGGGGAGCCAGGGGCAGCTCGGTGGTCTTGATGATCTCGCCACAGACGGAGCACTTCACGGTTTCGGAACCAGCAACAGTACAGGTAGAGTCAACGGTCACAGTCTCCTCGGTGTGGCCGGTGGCGGGAATAACCTCACCCTCAGACACAGCACCGCAGACGGTACATACGCCCTTAGCATAGCCGTCTTCGGTACAGGTGGGAGCCTGATACTCGCCATCCTCGTCGTAGCTGTGCTCAGCCTTCGCAATCGGCTCGGTCTTGGTCTCGCCGCAAACAGTACAGGTGAAGGTCTTCACGCCCTCAGCGGTACAGGTGGGAGCGGTGGTCTCCTTGCCCGCGTCCCAAGCATGGCCAGGAGCCTCAATGACTTCCTCGCTCAGGACTTCCTTACACACGGAACAGGTCACGGTCTTGGTACCAGCCTCAGTACAGGTGGCCTCGACGGTCTCGGTCACTTCGGTGTGGCCCAGAGCATCGATGGCTTCCTCGCTCAGCACTTCGTCACAGACGGAGCACTTCACAGTCTTGGAGCCAGCTTCGGTACAAGTGGGATCAACCACAACGGGCTCACCCTCGGTATGATCCGCCAGAGGCAGATCCTTGGTGCTGATGGTCTCGCCACAGACAGTACACTTCACGGTCTCGGTACCGGCAACGGTACAGGTAGACTCGACAGTAACGGTCTCCTCGGTGTGGCCCAGAGCATCAATGGCTTCCTCGCTCAGCACTTCGTCACAGACGGAGCACTTCACGGTCTTGGAGCCAGCTTCGGTACAGGTGGGATCAACCACAACGGTTTCGCCCTCAGTATGATCCGCCAGGGGCAGATCCTTGGTGCTGATGGTCTCACCACAGACAGTACACTTCACGGTCTCGGTACCGGCAACGGTACAGGTAGACTCGACAGTCACGGTCTCCTCAGTGTGGCCCAGAGCCTCGATGGGATCGTTGACCATTTCTTCGCCGCAAACGGTACAGCTGATGACAACAGAGCCAGGCTCAGTACAGGTGGCAGGAGTTGTCACAGCGGGGCCATTCTGATGGCCGCGGGTAGTCTTTACCTGGGTCTCCACCGCATCACAGCCCTCGACCTGGCACTTGCGTTCCTCAGCGCCATCCTCGGTACAAGTGGGAGCCTTCGTCTCAGTCCAATCGCCCCAGGTGTGGTCAACCTTCTCGATATCCTCAGTCTTGGTTTCGTTGCACAGACCACAGGTGTAGGTCCTCACGCCTTCCGCGATACAGGTCGCAGGAAGGGTCACAACGCCCTCGCCCCACTCGTGCTCGCAGGCAACTTCAACAGTAATGCTACCAGCAGCAACGGAAATGACAACAGGGTTGCGTCCGTAATCAACTACAGAGTCAGCAGAAAGACCAATAGTGTACGTTCCTGCCGGAACACCATCCTTGATCTTAAACTTCAGCGTACCGAAAGAACCAGTAGACAGGCCATCCAGATTCATCAAGCCGAACGCCTCACTAGCCCGGCCAGGAGCACGCATAGCATCGCCGGCTTTGGTCGCGCCAACGAACTCAAACAGCGAACTGTCGTAGTCAAAGTACACACGCGCACTAATAGCATTGTCAGGATTGCTAATCACGCTCACATTGACCGACACGGTCTCGCCAGGAGCGCCGGTAACTGCGAAAGCGGTTGTTGCGCAGCCGATCATCAGAATCAGCATGAGCATCAAACACACAAGCTTTTTCATTTTGTTTTCCTCCTACGAAATGAGATATTCTGGATTACAGCAACTCAACAGGGCCGCCGCAGTACCAATCCATGATAGAGATGATATCAAAGATGTCGGCAAAGCCATCGGCATTTACGTCGCCATTGGACTCATTGATCGTCATGGGAGCACCACAATACCAATCCATGAAGTCAATTACGTCAAACATGTCAACGAAACCGTCATCATTCACGTCGCCAGGCAGACGATCGCTCACCACCTGCTTCTTCACCTCAAAGGTAATGGAGCCCGTCACGGTGCAGGTGCCTTCCACCTTGACCGCAGACACGGTGTAGACGCCTTCCTCGGCATCTTCCGCAACGTTGAAAGACACGGTGCCGATGTGACCATTGGCCAAATCCTTCATGGTGTACTTGACGGTCAGGTCATCGGCCCAGTTTTCGCCGCTGGGCAGCAGGTCGATGCCATCCAGATTAACGACCACGAAGTAGTCATTGAGGGCCTTGGGGGGCACCGTGTCGTTCACGGAGCCGCCGACAGCCTTGAAATCGGCCACAGGCGCATCCTCAGTGGCTTCCAGACCGATGCGTGCGCCCTTGCCGCTCGCACCGGAGATCTCCACGTCAAAGGACAGGGCATCACCGGGAGCGACGGTCACCGTCTCGGCCATCGCCATGCTGACTGTAAAGACCATCATCAGCACCAGCAGAAGTGAAACGAGCTTCTTCATAGGTAGGATAACCTCCCTTTCTAAATGGAAACTATTTATCCACGGGACGCGCCCGCAATAACCATTATTGGAGAACAACGTCCTCGCCCGCGTTATAACGGAGGATGAGGATCGCGTCGTTCAGGTCGACGCCGCCGCTGGCATTGACGTCAGCATTGGTTTTGTTGAGGGAAACCGACCAGCCCGCCGCATACTGCATGATCCGCAGTGCGTCAGCGACGTCCACTGAGCCATCGCCATTGGCGTCGCCCGGAAGCGCCGCCGCCGAGGACACGGTGATCGTGCCGCTCTGCCAGGAGATGGTCTGGTTGTAAGCGTCCAGCAGCGTGATTTCGCAGGTGTAGCGGCCTGCGGCGTCGGGGGTGAAGGCTGCGCTGCCTCTGCCGCTGGTGACGTATTCGCGCTTGACCACAGTGCCGCTGGCGTTCTTCCACAGGATGACGCTGCTTTCCGGCTCGTTCCGGTTGACGGTGGCGGAACCGCCGGTCATCTTCCAGGTCAGGGTGACGGTGTTGCCCAGGGCAAGCTCCGTTCGGTCAAGGGAGGCGTCCAGCTTCAGTTCCGCCGTGGAAGGCGCGCCGGTCATGGTCGCCTGTTCCGTCGTCCAGACATTGGTGTTGCCGTCCTTCTCCACCACCGTCAGGGTGAAGTAGACCTTGTCGCCCAGATAGGGGGTGCCGTAGACGGTGCCCTCTGTCCCGGTGATCGTCTTGCTGAGGAAGCTGTGTGTCTTGTTGCGGCCGGTATCAACGGAATAACCGTTGACAACGATCTTCTGGAAGGGGGTGAGGCCGCCGGTGATGCTGTAATTCATACCGATGGTCTCGCCGGATTTGAGGGACGTATCCGTCAGGGAAACCTCGCCCTCGATGGCGCCCACCAGCGCGATATTGACCCGTGCGGGGTATGCGCCGGAAATGTGGGGGCAAGTCGCGCCGACGTAGAACTCCAGGCCCTGGCCAATGCGCGGGACGTAGGAGACGCTGCCGGAGCGCTCACCTACCAGTTCGGTGTCCGTTTTGAGGGTATTCCCTTCCCCATCGTAGCTTTCCCAGCCGATGAAGTAACTGGCCTCGTCGCACTCATGGCCATATACATTGTAGGTGGCCTTGACGCTGTCGCCCACCATCATGGCGGACACGCGGTTGAGGCGTGCAGTAAAGTAGAAGCCATCCTCCACTGTCAGCCAGGGAGAATTGATCTTCACCTGATTGCCGTCGCCGTCAGTGGCGGTGACCAGGAACTGCAGCTCCCCGCCGTTGAGGGGCTTGTAGGTGAAGGGGACTGCCACATTCGCGCTGCTGGCGTTGACCTCGCCGGTGGTACGTTCCACATCCAGCTCGTTGCCGTCAGCGTCCGTCAGCGTCCAGGTCGCGGTGTACTTGACCGGATCCTTCATGGTACGGAAGGTCGCGGTGGCTGTGACGTCCTCACCGACCTTGGTCTTCGTCCGGTCCAGGGACGCGCGCATCGCCAGGCTGTTATCCGCATCCAGGCCGATGTCCTTGTCCGTACCAATGCTGTCGAAGGTGGGGGCTTCCCCGTCGTAGACCTGGACAGTCGGCGTGGTCAGCGCAAGCTTGTTGCCATTGCCGTCCTCCAGGATGATCACGTAGTTGAAATAACCTGCCTGTTTGGGCGTGAAGGAGAATGCACGGGGCAGCTGCTTCGTCCCTTCCGGGATCTCCTCGCCATCCGGCGGATACACATAGGAGCGCGAGCCACTGGGCACCAGCGGCCCCATCGGATCGAAATCCGTATCCAGCATCTGACCGCCGATGGTGTAGGTCAGCCGTCCGTAATCCCAGGTCATGGTGACGTAGAAGGTGACCTTCTCGCCCACCGCGACCACGGAATCTGTCACGCGGTATTCCGCCTTCAGGCTATTGTCCGCCTTTGTGCCGGTATAGCCGTTGAAATCGCCCCGGACCGCAGCCATCAGCTTGGCCGCTCCCGGCGTCCGGGAACGGGCATTTGCCAGGGCTGAGGCCATTTCCTGTTCAAACAGCGCCCGGTGCCCCGCAGAAAGATCGTTATAGCCGATCTGCGTATCCGGCTCCAACGCCGTCAATGCATTTGCGCCCAGGGCTGTCAGGATCATCATCAGTACAAGCAGGCAGCGTAAGATTCTCTTCAATATCTGCTCTCCTTTCCTGATATGATGCCGTCGGTACGTACGCTTACTGCAGCGTCACGTCCTCGCCCGCGCCATACCGAAGAATGAGCAGCGCATCATCGAGGGTCACACCCTCAACGCCGTCCACATCAGCCGTGGTCTTGTCGATGGACACGTTCCAGCCTGCGCTGTACTGCATAATCAGCAGCGCATCCTGGATGTCCGCCTCGCCGTTGTCATTGAGGTCGCCAGGGATACGGTCGGATGCCGGAGGCTCGGATGCGGCGGGATAATAATTCACCGCAGCCAGCTTGGTGCAGTTCTTGAATGCAGCCTCGCCGATGATGGCGATGGTATTGGGCATCTCCACATAAGTGATGGTCTTGTTGCCCTCGAAGGCGCTGTCGCCGATCTCGGTCACAGGCTTCTGGTTATACCAGTCAGGCACCTTCACAGAGGAAGCGCTGCCGGTATAGCCGGTCACAACATAGCCATCCCCCGCCCCATTCAGGGCGAAAGTGAAGCCCTCCGTATCCGCAAAGGCAGCAGCGCACAACGCCACACTCAGCGCCAGCATCAGCAGAAAGATCTTGCACATTTTACGCAAGGTATCAACTCCTTTGCACGCAAAAGGTGAATAGTATACCTATTCCCATGTATTATAGCACGCATGGATTGCAAGCGTCAAGTGAAGATTTCCTTTTTCTGCACACAAATATGAACAATTTACATTCTTTACAGCGCTGGAAATGTTTTACTGAAGAGACACATTCCAGCCGGCAAGATATTGGAGGATGCGCAGTGCATCGTTGAGATCCGTCTTGCCATCGCCGTTGACGTCAGCGTTGGCGTCGTTGCTGACCGTGCCCTCCAGAATGGCGATGGCGTCGTTGAGGGTGACGCGGCTGTTGCCGTCGGCGTCGCCGGGGAGAGGCAGCGGAGTGCTGCTCTTATCATAGTCGCACACCGTGCACACATTGCCCCTGAAGGTATGAGGCTCGGCATCAAACTCTACATCGCAGCTGATGCAATACATCTGATGGGTCGTAGCCGTCACATTGTATTCTTCAAGATGGATCAGCTCCTCGGGCAGCTTGCTCTCAACATTTTCACTCATACAGCTATAGCAGTAATTAGGCTTCCAGCAAAAAATAACATGGGGCACAAGCTCTCCCGCATAGTCACAATCTCTGCAGGCTTCCTGATGCGTCTTTTCGTCGAACCAAACGTACCCGCTGATATAGTGCTTCAATTCCACAGTAACGCCCGTTTCATCACATTCCACGCAGGTCGTTGGGTCTTTGCTGCAATATGCCGTATGCGCTTCAAACTTGTAAACATCCCAACTGCAAAGACAACTTATCCTGTGCGTTGTTTCATCATGCGACTCTATGCAATAGCCGTCCTCGTAGTGGGCCGTCTTTTGATAGACATCGCCGCAGGGACAACTCGTTACATGATAGTCTGCGTCCAGATACTCTGTAATCGCCGGATGATCAATCGGACAATCTTCAAGATTCGTTGTCGTGCCACATTCAGCGCACTTTGTCATGTCAGTACAATCGATCCTGTGCGGAGAATCATACCCATCACCGCATACGCTGCATTCAGAGTGATGGTATTCACCATAGTTCGTGTGTACCCACACAGTCGGTTCGAGGCACACATCACAAAACCACAGGATTTCCGCTGCCGCTGACGTCCAGCACCCCAGCACCAGCAGTGCTACTGCAAATGCTATCAACCACTTTTTCATTTCATCTCAGCCTCGCTTCCTGCCCGCTCGGGCTATACCTGCTTATGATACCACTAATTGCATCGTTTGTCATCATTTCCCATAAAGCTTAAGATGCGACTTATTTCTGTAATAATCTTTGGCCACAGAAGCCACTAAATGCTCCTTTGGTCTTCAAACCAATTCTCCTTGAATTTCAAACAAACGAGGTGTCCCATGAATCAAAACGAAACCATGATTGATAAGGTGCTCGTGCACCTGTTCAACAATTTGCTGCGTATCGAGGAAAAGACGCTGCAAAAGCAGGTTGGCGATCTGTCAACGGAGCAACGACTGTTTTCATATGCACTTACTGCCACAGGGGCGTGGGATAGAGGCCGTCCTCGGCCATCTTGGCCAGGGCCGCCTTGACCTGGGGCTTGTCCGCCTGGTAGGTCACGCCGTACCAGCGGGAGGGGCAGCGCAGCACCTCCACCGAGGCAGTGTCCTTCTCCAGCATGTCGTTGACCACACCGGGCAGATAGTACTCCGCCTTCAGGGGATTCGCCTTCACCGTCGTCTGGTGGAAGAGGGGGAAGGTCGCCTTCATCTCCTCAATGATGGAGGGCGTGAAGCCAAACATGTTCATGCTGACCGCAGCGTCCGCCGGGAGGCGATGGTAGGTGTCGCCGTCCTCGGTGTAGAGGGGGCCGTCACAGCTGCCGATGATGTGGGTGGTCTCCTTCACGCCAGTGAGGCAGCCATTTTCGTCCACCTGGCAGATGCCGCGGGAAACATAGCCGTTCTCGGTCAGCGTTTTGGTCAGCTCGTAGCCGACCATGAAGTAGCGGGCCTTGTCATCGTCCTGCAGGGCGCACAGCTTCTCGTAGGCCATCTTGTAGGCCTCCACGCCGTAATAATCGTCGGCGTTGATGGCCAGGAAGGGCGCGTCGATGTATTCCTGGCAGCAGAGCACCGCATGGCCGGTGCCCCAGGGCTTCACGCGGCCCTCGGGGATGGTGACGCCCTCGGGCAGCATGTCCAGCTGCTGATAGGCGTAGGTCACGTCCATGTGCTTTTCAATCCGGCTGCCCACGAGGCGCTTGAAGTCCTCCTCAATCTCATGCTTGATGAGGAAGATCACCCGCTTGAAGCCGGCGCGCTTTGCGTCGAACACGGAGTAGTCCAGGATCGCCTCGCCGCTGGGGCCGACGGGATCCATCTGCTTCAGGCCGCCGTAGCGGGAGCCCATGCCTGCAGCCAGGATGACAAGGATCGGTTCTTTCATTATAATTCCTCCCAAATGGTGGATGTTATCACCATCATACCCCATTTGTCCGCCTGTGTCAAATGTAAAACTTTCATAAACCGCGAAACATGATTGCGTTTCCGCCGCTTTTGTCGTATAATACAGGGTGAATCATTGTCATCACCACCCAGGAGGCTGCGATATATGGATTTTCTCAAAACCTTATTGGCTTATATGGCCCTGCTGACCACCCTGGGCGTGCAGGAAGGCCCCGCCCCGGCGAGCGTCCCGACGCCCACGCCCCTGCCGCCCTCTGTCACGGCGACGGTGGTGCCTCATCAGACGGCTGCACCCACCGCCACCCCTGCCCCCACGGCGGAGCCTACCCCCGCCATGACCCCCAACAAGCGCTATGCCCAGCTTGACTTTGGCGACAGCGGCAACAACGTCAAGAAGCTGCAGAATGCGCTGATCGAGCTGGGTTACATGGAGAAGGGCTCTGCGGACGGCCAGTACGGCTATAAGACCTACAATGCGGTCAAGGCCTTCCAGAAGGCCAATGGCCTCTCCTCCGACGGCGTAGCCGGCCCCAAGACGCTGACCGTCCTCTACGAGAGTCCCGCAGTGGTGGGCGTTTCCACCCCCACCGTGGTGCCCACTGCAACGCCCACGCCTTCCCTGCCTCCGCTACCCACGCCGGATGCCAGCACCGTCGTCACGCCCGCGCCGAGCAAGACGGCTGAAGCCGCTGCCACGCAGGTGCCCGCTGTCCTGACCGAGCTGACCGGTGCGTTCATCATCTCCGGCACCGACGGCAAGGCCCTGTACTATGAGGCCCTGGTAGATGGCCAGCCCGCGCTGGTCAAGCCAGGTCTGTGGATGAACGCCGCCGGCACGCCTGTGCTGTCCCTGTCCCAGCTGACGGACTGCATGGAGGGCTGGACCCTCATGGGCTCCAGCGCCGATGGCCTGTACGCCCTCAACGCATGCGGCTACACCGTCAGCATCCACGTCAAGGCGGATGGTGTGTCCATCCTGGTGGACGGCGAAACAGTGACCCTCACCGCGGAGGACGTATTCCTCCGGGAGGATGGCCTCTACGTCACAGACGCCTTCCTCCGCAGCACCCTGAAGGCTGAATCCGTCTTTGACGAGGACGAGAAGTCCCTGGTGGTGTTCTTCAAGGACAAGAGCATCGCCGGCGCGCAGGACTGATCCCACAAATACAGCATCCCCCGCAGAGTTTGCTTCTGCGGGGGATGTTTTTTGCTTATCTCAGTCCGCCCCAGCCATCGTTGTACTCGATGGTCTGCTGATACATCTTGTAATGGGAGGTATGCAGCTTTTCGCGGCCGATCTCCTTGCCGTTGCGGTACCAGACCTTGTAGGTCTCCACCGTGTAACCCGTGCGGGCCTTGACGGTGGTTTTCTCCTCGCCCACACTCAGCGTGGGGTTGTACACATACAAGGGCGTGGACGGCGGCTCCTTGACGTAGGTGGTTTCGCTGACCAGATCGATGGTCACGCCCTCGTCCAGGGTCCTGCCGTAGATCTCTACCGTCACCTTGCGATCCTTGTACCAGGCCACGATGAAGATGGGCCAGTCAGTGTCGTTCTGGAAACGGAAATCCAGGTTGGGCCAGTTGACCGTCGCGTCCTCGCCCTTGTCCACATAGTTGCTGGGCCAGGCATGGGGATCGCGGTCAACGATCTTCAGATTGGCGCGGGCCACGGCGTTGAACAGCGTCGTGCTGGTCTGGCACACGCCGCCGCCGATCTCGTCGAAGGTCTCGCCGCCGGCGATGGCCGCCGCAGGCTTGTATCCCTTCGCCTCGGTGCGCTGGCCGGTGGCCTTGTTGAAGGAGAAGGTCTCCCCGGGCAGCAGGGTGGTATTGCTGATGGCCTCCGCCGCCAGGCGGATGTTGGTGTTGCGGTTTGCGCTGGAGGTCGTTTGGGTGGTGAAGGTTGAAATGCGCCCGAAGGAATTCATCAGCTCTGCCTTGGTAACGGAAGCCAGCTGCACGGTGGGCTCCACCCAAATGGTCTGCTCGTACACGCCGCTGTCCAGCAAGCCGGTCACGGCATTGTAAATCTGGTCGGCGTCGATGTACAATCCGGATTCATCGCTGTTGAAGGTGAACTCCTTGGTGGCCGGATTGAAGGTGGCCACAGAGGCATTCACCGGCTCCCGGTTAACGGAAGCGGCGATGCCGTCCACGATCTGGCGCACCGCATCCCGGTCATAGGTGGTGACGGTGTAGTAGGCCCGCGGATTGCTGACGGCGTCCTGCACGGTGGACAGGCGCTGGCGGAAGGGCGTAGTGGTCGTGCCGCGGATGGCGGTGGTATTCATGCGGCCCACAGCGTAGGCCTGCAGCACCACTTCCTCCACATTGCGGTACAGGGGCACCGTGGCGGAATCCACTCTCCACGTATAGCCTGACACATTCACGGTGATGGCAAAATCGCTGCCCGCGCCGCCCTGTACCTGGCGGACGGCATTGGCCGCCTCCTCCCGGGTCATACCGCCCACATGGACGCCATCGATGTACACGCCCTGCGCGATCCGGTCGCTGTTCATGTACTGGCGATAGCTCTCGTGGGTGGCGGCGGCATCAGCGTCATAGCTGACGATGCTGCCGTTGACAAAGGCGTAATTGGGCATGCTGTCATATTGAACGCCCAGCAGCTGCGGCGCAGCGAACATCAGCAGCACACCCGTGGACATCAGGCAGATGAAGGCCACCGCCAGCCACAGGAAGGTATGCTTGTCCTTGCGCTTTTTCTTTCGTATCGGCTTTGCAGCTCGGGCAGAAAAATCCGTCTGGGCAAAATCGCTGTAGGTGGACGTCTGGCGCTGGTTGCGGGCAGCGGTGCTCGGCTGAACCTGCTGGCTGCTCCTGCGCATCTCCTCCTGCCGCTCCAGCAGCTCCTGACTGCGTCCGATGGGCGCGCGGGGCTGACGGGAACGAACGGTGGATTTGGGCGTGACGTCCTCCGGGCGGGTATGGCGATCTGCACGACGATTCCGGCCCTGGGGTGTCTCGGTCATCGGGTTTCCTCCTGGGTTTTCGGCCATCACTCAGCATAAGCTGAGCGCTGGCTACACTTGGTCATTGCAAGCAATGACCTGCGTTAGTCGGGCCCTGCCCGACCTCCATGATCACGGGTCGTTTCTGTGGGCCATACGGTAGGACAGCTGCTGCAGGCTGTCGGACAGGTGGACGTTGACCACCAGCATGTCCTCCGGATGGTTCAGATCAGTGGGCGCGAAGTTCCAGATGGCCCGCACGCCGCAGTCATACAGCCGGTGCAGCGCCTCCTGGGCATGGCGCTTGGGCAGGGCCAGCACAGCAATGTCCACCACGTTTTCGCGGATGAATTCCTCCAGGGTGTCCATGTGCTTCACCGGGATGTCCCCCAGGCTGCGGCCCACCTTGTTCTCCTGCGTGTCAAAGAGCGCGATGGTCCTGAAACCCTCGCGGGAGAAGGTGGGATACTGAGCCACGGCGCAGCCGATGTTGCCCGCGCCCAGGATGATCAGCCGGTGCTGCTGATCCAGGCCAAGAATCTCACCGATATGGCCCTTCAGCTCGGTGACCTTATATCCGTAGCCCTGACGGCCGAAGCCGCCGAAGCAGTTGATGTCCTGGCGGATCTGGGACGGGGTGAGGTTCATACGCTCCCCCAGCTCCTGTGAGGAAATGGACGTGACGCCCATCGCCTCCAGCTCGCGCAGATGACGATAGTAACCGGGCAGACGGCGGATCACCGCATCGGAAACATGACCAGCCATGGCATAGCCCTCCTTGTATCTCATGGTCGTTGGCATTTGTAACGATTTATTATACCACAATCGCGCTCGGATTTCAACGGGCGATTCCGCCATTTGCGACGCAGAGTCTCCCGCTCACGTCAGCGACGGTGATTGCGCACTTCGCCGCGCAGGATATCCCCCATCTGCACGTCATGTTCGACCTGCATCGCGATGATCTCCCCGCCTACGCCGAGGGTATCGATGATCTCCCCCGTCTTTTCCCGCAGAAAGGGAACTGCCTTCACCGCCTTCACGCCGGAAGGTGTCAGCAGCTCCAGATCATCCCCCGCGTGGAAGCGGTTCTTGAGCAGGAAGCGCGCCTGCTCCCCTGCCCGGCTGTCCGCGATGGCCCGGGCGATGTACTCCCGCTCCTGATGGAAGCCCTCCGCGCCGCCAGGCCTTTGAGGCTTGTCCAGCGCAAAGCCGGTATCGCTGTCGCGATGGCTGGCACAGGTAAGCTCTGCCATGAGCGCGGGCAGCTCCGCCCCGAAGGCGTCGGGCGACTGCGCATACAGATCCAGCGCACGGCGATAGGCCGCCGTCACCGTGGCAACGTAGTATTCCGTTTTCATGCGGCCCTCGATCTTCAGCGACGCCACGCCCGCCTCAATGAGCTTGGGCAGCACCGGCATCAGGCACAGATCCTTGGCGGAGAAAATGTAGGTGCCATTGTCGTCCTCACAGACGGGCCAGTACTCGCCGGGACGCTTTTCCTCCACCACATGGTACTGCCAGCGGCAGGGCTGGGCACACTCGCCCTGATTGCCGCTGCGGCCCACCATCGCGGCAGACAGCAGGCAGCGTCCGGAGTACGCCATGCAGGCCGCGCCATGGACAAAGGTTTCGATTTCCACACCGTCAAGGTTGGAAATCATGCTGCGCATCCGTTCAATGGACGTTTCCCGCGCGAGGATGACCCGCTCGCAGCCCAGCTGCTGGTAGTGCTTCACTGCCGCGCTATTGACCGTGCTGGCCTGGGTGGACACATGCAATGCCAGCCCCGGCACCTTCTCCCGCAACGTGACCACCGCGCCGATATCGCTGACGATGGCCGCATCCACGCCGATCTCATGGGCGATGCGGGCCGTTTCCACGAAGTCATCCATCTGGTCGTCAAAGGGGAATACGTTCATGGTCAGGTAGAATTTCTTCCCCTTTGCATGACAGAGGGCCACCGCCTCCCGCAGCTGCGCCTCATCGAAATTGCCCGCAAACGCGCGCAATCCGAAGCGCTTCATGCCGCCGTACACCGCATCCGCGCCGAAGTGGAGGGCCGTTTTCAGCGCCTCCATCGAACCGGCCGGACACAACAATTCTGGGATGTTCATCATTGGTCAATCCTCATTTACTGGATGCCGCGCTCCGCATCATACTCCCGCCACAGGGGCGCGTAGATGCTCACAGCCTGTTCATGCTCCTGCAACGTACGGGAGAAATGCAGCTCGCCGCTCTCCGGATCCTTGGCGCAGAAGTACAGGTAATTCTCCGCAATGAAGGTCTCATCCGGGTACAGCGCGGCCTGGATCGCAGCCTCCGAGGGGCTGCAGATAGGGCCCAGGGGCAGCCCGGCCACCTGGTAGGTGTTGTAGGGGCTGCTCAGCGCCAGGTCGGTATTGGTGAGGCTCATCTTGCGCAGGCCCGTGACGTAGTGGATCGTCACATCGCTCTGCAGCTTCATGCCCTTCCGGAGGCGGTTATGGAACACGGCAGAAGTCTTGGCAAAGTCGCTGTCCTTGGCTTCCTTCTGGATGAGGGACGCAAGGGTGATGACCTCGTCCATCGTCATGCCCAGCTCCTCTGCGCGGGTTTGGAATTCCACCGGGTAGACGTGATCGGTCTGGCTGAGCAGCTTGCGGATGATATCCTCCGCCGTGGCGGTGACGTAGACCTCGTAGGTATCCGGCGCAAGGTAGCCCTCCAGGACGTACCGGCGCTGGGCAACGTTCTTGGTCTTCAGCACATCCGCGACATAATAGTAGTCCGTAAAGGCAGTGCCGGTTTTGCACAGGTTGAGGAACTCCGTGCTGTCGGTCAGCACGCCCTTCTCCACCAGGCTGGCGGCGAACTCCTCGATCGTCCAGCCGGGGATCAGCGTGATATTGCGCACGATGGGGTTGCCATCGCCGGTGGTGAGCTGCTCGGCGATTTCGGACATGGTCATCGAGGGCGCCAGCATATAGGAGCCGGACTGGATCTTCTGGCCCATGCCGGCGAAGTCGCAGTAGTACTTGAACACCGTGCGGTTGCGGATAAGTCCCGCAGCCTCCAGGTTATTGGCCACGCGGGTCAGGCTTTGGCCGCTCTCCACGTTGAAGGCGATCTGGGTATGGTCAGCCGCATTGGCGGGCGCGAGGTATTCGTCGTAAACCTTGTTCCAGATGCTGCTGATAATGCCCGCCACCACCAGCAGACTGCCCGCCAGCACCAGCACCGGGCGCAGGATACGCCACAGCACATTGTACCAGTACGGGCCGTACTGCCGCTCGTCGCGGATGCTTTGGTAGGTGTCATTGTGCTTTTTCAAAACGCATGACCTCCTGATTTGATTGAATCATCCTGCCGATAAGGTCGGCTTAAAGGCTCCCTCCGGGAGGGAGCTGGCTTCGCGAGCGTTAGAAACACGCGAGCGAAGACTGAGGGAGAACGCGGGACATACGCTCCTGCACTGCCGCAACAAGGTTGTGCAGCCAGCCGTGGCTTCTTTGCGGCTGGGCGAGCTGTTTCTCGAATCCGTTGGATTCTCGAAAGGCGCGTGGGGCTGCTTCGCGCTGCGGCGCGGGTGCCTCCGGCGGGCAGGGGCTAACGCCGCCCCTGCACCTGCGCAAGGGTCATCGACCCTTGACCCTTTTTCCCGCGTCCCTTGTTAGTTGTCCAGACCCGGCAGACCCATATCAATGTTAGCCGCTTCGGTGATGATCTTGAAAATATCCGCCAAAGCCTGCTGCAGACGCATCTCCGCCAGCATATACTTACTCACCGTCGGATTCGAAAACAGCAGACTCGTGATCCCCTGGAAACGCTGCATGTCATCGTCATCCGGCTTCGTGCCGGCCATCGCGCCCATCTGCAGCTTCACCTGCAGCTTCTTGTATTCCTTGATCAGCGCCGCCGTGGTCTCATCCCCCATCACCTCGTCCTTCAGGCCGTGATAGGTCTGGTATTCCTCGCACTGACGGATGTCCTGGGCCAGGCGATGCGCATTCGAGTACTCCATATAAATTCTAACCGTCCTTTCATATCATGAAACGAATCAAACGTGGTAATTCTTCCCGACAACGCAAAGAAGAAGGCACAATTTTGCACCTTCTTCTATGATAACAGATATGAAGCTTTTCGTCAAACGTCCAGAATGATGGGCAGGATCATCGGGTTGCGCTTGATCTTCTCGAAAATGTAGCGATGCAGTTCATCCTTGATGCGGTTCTTGAGCATCGGCCAGTCCTCGCCCGCCAGGCTGGAGGAAGACAGGATCTGCCGAACCACATCGCGGGTGTTCTCGATGATGTCCTCATTTTCGCGGACGTAGATGAAGCCGCGGCTGATGATGTCCGGGCCGGAAACCAGCTTGCGCTCGTCGCGGTTGATGCCCATGACGACGATGATCAGGCCGTCCTGGCTCAGATGCTTGCGGTCGCGCAGAACAACGTTGCCCACGTCGCCCACGCCAAGGCCGTCCACCAGCACGCCGCCGGTGGGCACCTGCTCGGCCAGGTAGAGGCCCTCCTGGTTCATCTCGATCACCTGGCCCATTTCGGGCAGGACGATGTTCTGACTGGGCATGCCCATCGACTCGGCCAGCTCAGCGTGCTGCCAGAGCATGCGGTACTCGCCGTGCACGGGGATGAAGTACTTGGGCTTCACCAGTGCGTGCATGAGCTTGAGCTCCTCCTGGCAAGCGTGGCCAGAAACGTGCACAGCCTCCATCTTGTGGTACACCACCTGCGCGCCGCAGCGGTACAGCTGATTGATGACGCGGCTGAGGTTCTTCTCGTTGCCGGGGATGGGGCTGGCGGAGATGATGACCATGTCGCTGGGGCGAATTTGCAGCTTGCGGTGCTCGGAATACGCCATGCGGGTCAGGCCTGCCATGGCTTCGCCCTGGGAACCGGTGGTCATCACGAGGATCTCGTCGTCCTCGTACTGATCCAGATCATCCGCCTCGATCAGCACGCCCTCGGGGATGTGCAGCTCGCCGATCTGAATGCCCACGCGGCTGACGTTGACCATGCTGCGGCCGATGAAGCACACCTTGCGCCCATAGGCCACGGCATTGTCGATGACCATCTGCATACGGTGGATGTTGGACGCGAACATCGCCACGATCACACGGCCCGTCGCATCGCGGAACATCTTTTCGAAGGTCTCGCCGATCTTCTTTTCCGACATGGTCTGGCCGGGACGCTCTACGTTGGTGGATTCGCACAGCATGCACAGCGCGCCCTTTTCGCCGATCTCGGCGAAAGTCGCCAGGTCGGTCACATGGCCGTCGATGGGCGTGTAGTCGATCTTGAAGTCGCCGGTGACGACCACGGTGCCTGCCGGGCAGGTCAGCGCGATCGCGCAGGCACCGGCGATGGAGTGGCTCACGTGGATGAACTTGGCCGTGAAATACCGGCCCAGCTTGATCTCATCGCGCGGCTGCACCACCTGCATGGGGATACCGGACAGGCGATGCTCCTTGAGCTTGAGGTCCACCAGCGCCAGCGTCAGCTTGGTGCCGTACAGCGGAGCGGGCACCTGACGCAGAATGTAGGGCGTCGCGCCGATATGGTCCTCATGGCCATGGGTGAACAGGTAGCCGCGGACATTCTTCTTCTTCGCCACCAGGTAGCTCACGTCCGGGATGACCAGGTCAACACCCAGCATGTCCTCTTTGGGGAAGATGGAACCGCAGTCCACCACAACGATATCGTCCTCGTATTCGAAGACGGTCATATTCTTGCCGACCTCATCCACGCCGCCCAGGCTCACGATGCGCAGGCGGGGATCCGGTTTCTGATTGCGCGGGGTCACTGAAATCCTCCTTTCACGTCGACTCCGGCGGGAACATCCCCCGACGAAGTGTAGGATGAAAATAAATAAGTAACGTTATCAAGGCCCCGACCCAGCCGGTCGTGCCCTATGTCCATATTGATACCGACGAAAACGCTGCCTGGCTCACAGCGCGCATAGTGCGCCCGTGACAACCTGATATGCAACTGATATAACGTCCATGACCGGTGCGCCGTTCATCCTGCGGCAACACCTTTCGTTCTACTATTATAGCACATCACGCAAAAAAAATCCACCGAAATTTTGCCGAATCTTCGACAATAATTTGGTGGATTATATTCAAAAAGCAGGATATTTACCGTCTCTAACTGACAGTTTTCTCCACAAAACCCGAACTTAGCAGGATTTTGCTGTCGGAATCGTTCCGTTTTCCTCAGGCGTAGAGGGAGAAGTTCTTCATCAGCGCCTCGACCTCGGCCTTGACCGCGGGAACGGCTGCCTCGCCCTCGTTCACGATGCGGGCGATCCACTTGGCGATCATCACCATGTGCTCCTCCTTCAGGCCGCGGCTGGTGATGGCGGGTGTGCCAACGCGTACGCCACTGGTGACAAAGGGAGAGCGCTTCTCATTGGGCACGGTGTTCTTGTTGACGGTAATGTTGGCCTCCTCCAGCAGCTTTTCCAGCAGCTTGCCGGTCATCTCGGTATCGGAGAAGTCCAGGAGGATCAGGTGGTTGTCGGTACCGTCGGAGACCATCTTGATACCTTCGGCGCGGAAGGCATTCTCAAGGGCCTTGGCATTGAGGATAATCTGATGCTGGTAGGCCTTGAAGTCGTCGCTCAGCGCCTCGCCGAAGCAAACCGCCTTCGCCGCGATGACGTGCATCAGCGGGCCGCCCTGGGTGCCGGGGAAGATGGCCTTGTCGATGGCCTTGCCCCAGGCTTCCTTGCACATGATCATGCCGCCGCGGGGGCCGCGCAGGGTCTTGTGGGTGGTGGTGGTGACGAAGTCCGCATAGGGCACGGGGGACGGATGCTCCCCTGCCGCCACCAGGCCGGCGATGTGGGCGATATCCACCATCATCAGCGCGCCGACCTCATCGCAGATGGCACGCAGCTTGGCGAAATCGATCGTGCGGGGATACGCGGACGCTCCGGCAACGATCATCTTGGGCTGACATTCCTTCGCCTTGGCGAGGACTTCGTCATAGTCGATATAGCCGTCGGCATTCACGCCGTAGGGTACAAAGTTGAAGTACTTGCCGGACATATTGACCGGGCTGCCGTGGGTCAGGTGGCCGCCGTTGTCCAGGGCCATGCCCATCACGGTGTCGCCGGGATTCAGCGCGGCAAAGTACACCGCCAGATTCGCCTGAGCGCCGGAATGAGGCTGCACGTTGACGTACTCGCAGCCAAAGAGCTGCTTGGCGCGGTCACGGGCCAGATCCTCCACCACGTCGACGCACTCGCAGCCACCGTAGTAGCGCTTGCTGGGGTAACCCTCAGCGTACTTGTTGGTCAGGCAGGAGCCCATGGCCGCCATGACGGCAGGCGACACGAAGTTCTCCGAGGCGATGAGCTCAATGTGGGTACGCTGGCGCTCCAGCTCGGCCTCGATGGCAGCAGCAACAGCGGGGTCGGCATAACGGATGACGTTCAGTTCCATGTGGCGGTTCCTCCGAAATCGTTTTTTGTCACAGACATTTTCATTATACATGATTTTTTACCGCTGGGAAGGGAAAAAACACATTTCATACAAATTCCGGGAATATTTTGTACACCTGATGCGTTATATAGGCAGAACTTCCCAATCAAGGAGGATTTTAGCATGTTCCGACGCATTCTTGCACTGATGATGATCGTGATGATGCTTCCCGCCGCGCTGGCATTGGCGGAAACCACGCCGCTGTACCAGGTATCCACCTTTGCCGGCCGCCTCCCCGAGCGGCTGCAAGAGCCGCTCTCTGCACTGATTTCCGACGAAACCCGCATTATTTCCGGCGCCGCGATCCAACACAGCGGCAAATTGTATGAGGCCGATGAAATCGGCAGCTGGGAATCCTACTCCGCCATGGTCATCGTGGACACGGACGAAGGCCCGCTGCTGCTGGCCGCCGCCTGGGTGGACGGCCTGGCCTGGCAGGTGGATGATTTCACCCGCTTCCTGCGCCGTGAAGAGAACGTATCAGTCAGCATCTATCAGCCGGGACCCAACCGAATCCCCGTCTTCAGCGTGGATTATCCCGGCCAAATCGGTTTGGTCAGCGATTTGATGATCTTCCGCGGGAACAGGCTGTGGCAGCTGACCGGACACATTGACGAGGCCGCCGGTGTGCAGATCTCCGTCGATATAAACAACGCCACCATCAACGATAACGATGGCAAAGGAATGTACGAGTGTGCCGAACCCTTCTGGATGGACTACCTGGCAGACATCACCGAGTTCCCCACCACCCGCGCGGATGTGGAGACCTTCGGCAAGATGGCAACATCCATCTTCGTCAGCAATGACGCAGCCGGCCTTGGCTACACAGAAGGCGCAAATCTGCGCCGGGAACCCACCAGCAATTCTGAAAGCTTAGGCCTTTACAACAAGGAAGTTCCTTTGACCCTCACCGGCAAGCAGCAGCAGGGCACATCTCATCCTTGGTACGAAGTGCGAATCGGCAATACTTTGGGCTGGATGAGCGCCAATTACGTCCGCTATTATCTCCGTCAGTACTACCCCGTTCCGATGGGCCGCACGTTGGACAGCTGCCCGCTCTACGCCCAACCCGGCGACGCGCAGCCGCTCCAGCAGCTGGAGCCCGGTACGACCTTCCACATCCTCACCGAGTATGAGGGCATGTACCACATCTGCATCCCGCAGGGGGAGATCTCCTGGGACGTGGACAGGGACGGCGTGTACGGCTACATCCCCACCTCTGACCTACTGACCGCCTATTCCCCCTCCATGCTGGACGCGCTGGAGGATGCGCAATAACCCCGGTCACAGCACATTTCCCAGCGTGAAGGCGTCCCGGTGATGGATGTGATTGGCGTTTTCCCGCAGCTCCGCGCAGATCTCGTAGCACGCCGGCTGCTCATGGGCTGCAATGGCCGCCTGCAGCCGCGTGAGCGCCAGGGTCACGTCGTCAATGTCATCGTGGTTGATGAGGATCTGCAGCCAGGGCGTGGTTTCCGCCCAGTCCGTCCGATAAGCGGAGACGGTTTCCATCGCCCGCTGCCAGTCCGACTTTTCCGCCATGACGCGCAGCTCCTCGGCAGCAGAAACGTACCGCTGCGACAGGCTCTCGGTCTGTTTTTCCTCCCACGCGCCGCCGCCGATGGTCAGTGCCAGCAGCACCAGGGCAATGATCAGGCTTGTGCGCATTTCACCACACCACCCTTTCCGGGGCCAAGACCGACCTTTGGTCAGTTTTTGTTTTGCCCTTGCCCTGGATGAGCATCTCTCCCTGGGTGTTCAGGCACAGAAACAGCACCTGCGACAAATCTGGATAGCCGCATTCGCTGGCGTTCTCCCGCAGCCACTGCTCGGTGAGCTGGCCACGGACAAGGTTGTCCTGCTGGATGACGCCGTCCATCACCAGCGGCAGCGGAAGACCTTCCAGCGGCACGTCCAGCTTCATATCGCGGGGTGCAACCGACCGGAAGTCGGCTTTCGGGAATACATTTATCTGCCCGCCCGGCTCCAGGACGATCGTTCCGACCTCCGATGGATCAAGGATGCCCGCCGTGCGGATGGCTTCCATCAGGTCGTTCAGGTCCATCGAGGACTTTCGCATCTGTTTTTCGCAGATCACGCCGTTGCGCATCAGCACCGTGGGCTGGCCGCTCATCCACGCACGGAAGGGCTGCCACTTCATGCACAGCGCGGTGATCAGCCCATGGCACACCACCAGCGCCACCATCGGCACGATGCCGTACAGCAGCGGCACCCCCACGCCGCCCATGGGCGTAGCAGCCAGCTCAGCGATCATGATGACCACCACCAGCTCAAAGGGCATCAGCTGACCCACCTCCCGCTTGCCCATGGCCCGCATGGCCAGGAGCGAGGCAATGTACAGCAGCACGGATCGGGTGAAAATGGTCAGCATGGCAGTCCTCCACAGCGTTTTGACGGTAGCATCCCCCGGCGAAAGGGGCGGTATACGCCGCCTTTTTTTGTGTTTTGGAACGCAGGGTATTGTCCGAGGCTGACAAGTATGCTATAATGCAGGGTGGTGTACTTTCCCTACATTATATGGAGGCACCAAAAGGAGCTATTTGATGAACGACACGATCATTTCGGTGCAGGATGTTTCCTTCACCTATGAAGAGGCCGCGGAACCGGCGCTCACCCACGTCAGCATGGACGTGAAACGCGGCGAATTCCTGGCCGTATTGGGCCATAACGGCTCGGGCAAATCCACCTTGGCGAAGCTGCTCAACGCGCTCTATCTGCCCACGGAGGGCCAGGTCATCGCCTGCGGCTTTGACACCAAGGACGAAGATCACCTGTGGGATATCCGCCAGCAGGCGGGCATGATCTTCCAGAACCCGGACAACCAGATCGTCGCCACCGTCGTCCGCGAGGACGTGGCCTTTGGCATGGAAAACCTGGGCGTCCCCCATGACGAGATGGTGGGGCGCATCGACGAAGCCCTCGCTGCCGTGCGCATGACCGATTATGCCGCTTCCGCCCCCCATATGCTCTCCGGCGGACAGAAGCAGCGCGTGGCCATCGCGGGCATCCTCGCCATGCAGCCCAGCGTCATCATCGCGGACGAAGCCACCGCCATGCTGGATCCCTCCGGCCGCAAGGAGGTGCTCAAAACCATCAAGCGCCTCAACCGGGAGAAGGGCATCACCGTTGTGTGGATCACCCACTTCATGGAGGAGGCTGCCCAGGCGGATCGCATCGTGGTGATGAACAAGGGCACGACCGTGCTCTCCGGCACGCCGCGCGAGGTCTTCGAGCAGGTCGAAACCCTGCGGGAGATGCACCTAGACGTGCCCCATATGACCGATTTGTCCCAGGACCTGCGCAAGGAGGGCATGCCCCTGCCCGCGGGTATCCTGACCGTGGAAGAAATGGCTGAGGAGGTGTGCAAGCTCGTATGTCGCTCGAAGTAAAGAACCTGACCCACACCTATTCTGCCGGCAGCGCGCTGCAGTCCACCGCCATCAAGGACGTCAACCTCGTTATCGAGGAGGGCGAGTTCGTGGCCATCGTGGGTCACACCGGCAGCGGCAAATCCACGCTGGTGCAGCACCTCAATGGTCTGCTGAAACCGACTTCCGGTCTGGTTTTGGTGGACGACGAGGACATGAACGGCGAGGGCGTCAACAAGCGGCTCATCCGCCAGAAGGTGGGCCTGGTGTTCCAGTACCCGGAATACCAGCTGTTTGAGGAGACCGTCGCCAAGGACATCGCCTTTGGCCCGAAGAATCAGGGCCTGTCCGAGGAAGAGATCGACCGCCGCGTCCGCAAGGCCATGGCCCATGTGCACCTGGATTATGACAAATACGCCGAGCGCAGCCCCTTTGAGCTCTCCGGCGGCCAGATGCGCCGCGTGGCCATCGCGGGCGTGCTGGCGATGGAACCCCGCTACCTGATCCTGGACGAGCCTGCCGCCGGCCTCGACCCCAAGGGCCGTGACCGCATCCTCGGCATGGTCAAGGAGCTGCACGAGGAGGGCGTAACCGTCGTGATGGTCAGCCACTCCATGGACGACTGCGCCCGCCTGGCCACCCGCATGATCGTGATGAGCAAGGGCACCGTGGTCGCCAGCGATACCCCCCGCAACATTTTCGCCCAGACGGAGCTGATGAACTCCGTCCACCTGGGCGTGCCGGAGGCTGCCAAGCTCTGCGCACTGCTGCGGGAAAAGGGCGTCGACCTCCCTGCCGATCTGTACACGCAGGAGGAGCTGCACGAGCACATCCTGCGCCTGTGGAAGGAGGCGAATCCCGCATGATGAAGAACATCACCATGGGCCAGTACTACCCCGTGGACAGCTGGGTGCATCGCCTCGATCCCCGCACGAAGATCCTGCTGACCATCGCGATGATCGTCGCGGTCTTTCTGGTCAAGACCATGGTCGGTTACGCGCTGATCCTGGGCTTCATGTACCTCACCAGCCGCCTGTCCAACATCCCCTTCAAGATGCTGCTCAAGGGCGTCAAGCCCCTGCGGTTCATCCTGATCCTCACCTTCCTGCTGAACCTGTTCTTCAACACCGGCGCCACCATGCTGGTGGAATGGGGCTTTATCAAGATCAGCTACGAAGGCCTGAGCACGGCCATTCACTACTCCCTGCGCCTGATTTTCCTCGTCCTCGGCACCTCGCTGATGACGCTGACCACCTCCCCCATCGCGCTGTCGGACGGCATCGAGATGCTGCTCTCCCCGCTGAAGGTCATCCACTTCCCCGCCCATGAGCTGGCGATGATGATGTCCATCGCGCTGCGGTTCATCCCGACGCTCATGGAGGAAGCCGACAAAATCATGAAGGCCCAGATGGCCCGTGGCGCTGACTTTGAGTCCGGCAATCTGCTGGCCCGCGCCAAGGCCATGGTGCCCCTGCTGGTGCCGCTGTTCGTCAGCGCATTCCGCCGTGCGGGCGATCTGGCCATGGCCATGGAAAGCCGCTGCTACCACGGCGGCGAGAACCGCACCCGTCTTCGCGTGCTGAAGATCACGAAAAACGACTGGCTGGCAGCCCTGGGCGTGGCGGTGCTGATCGCGCTGATCCTCACCGAAGGCTATGTGACGCTGCCCCTGTGGGCCGCCGTGAAGGGGCTGTTTGCATGAAGCGCATCCTGCTGACCGTCGAATATGACGGCACGAATTACGCGGGCTGGCAGCGGCAGATCAACGGCCTGGCCGTCCAGCAGGTGCTGGAGGAAGCGCTGCAGAAAGCCACGAAGGAGCGCATCGTCGTCACCGGCGCAAGCCGCACCGACGCGGGCGTTCACGCGCTGGGGCAGGCGGTGCATTTCGACACTGAAAGCAGAATCCCCCCGGAGAAGTACCCCTTCGTGCTCAACACCATGCTGCCCCGGGACATTCGTGTCCACACCGGCCGCGAGGTGCCCGAGGGCTTCCACGCCCGCTTCATGACCTGCGGCAAGCGCTACACCTACCGCATCGTGAACAGCCGCCACGCCAGCGCCATCCGCCGCAACACCCATGTGCATGTGCCCCTACCCCTTGACCTGGCCCCCATGCAGGAGGCCGCAAAGCAGCTGCTGGGCACCCATGATTACGCAGCCTTCCAGGCGGCAGGCGGCACAGCGAAGACCACCATCCGCACCATCACCAGCGCGGAGCTGATACGCTTTGGCGACGAGATCATCCTCACCGTGGAGGGCGACGCCTTCCTGTACAACATGGTGCGCATCATCGCCGGGACGCTGATCGAGATCGGCCTGGGCCGCCGCAGCGTGAATGCCTTCTCCGAGGCCTACGAGACGCTGGACCGCCTTTCTTTGGGTGTAACCGCCCCTCCACAGGGACTTGAACTCACGAAAGTTTACTACCCGGATGCCGCTTTTGTTCTCCCCGAGGAGATCAAGTGGCATGAGGACTGAGCCATGAAATACGCCGTTATTTCCGACGTCCACGGCAACGCCCCTGCCCTGCGGCTCGCCCTGGCTGACGCAGCCGCCCACGGCGTGGACGGCTACCTGCTGGCCGGCGATTACTGCATCAGCGCGCCCTGGGCCAGCGAGGCCGTGGCGATTCTCCGTGATCTGCCGAATAGCCGCATCATCCGCGGCAACGACGAAGCCCATCTGGACATCGGCCCCGGCGACGACGGTCAGTTTGAGGCCAGCCGCTGGTGCATGTCAACCCTGTCCCGGGAGGACAAAGCCTGGCTGGACGCGCTGCCGGAAGAGCTGACCTTCACCTGCGAGGGCGTTTCCATCCGCATGGCGCACTCGTCGCAGGTGTTCGTGGGCAAGTCGCTGCATGAGAAGTTCCGTACGTCGGTGCTGCCGAGCTTCTACCCGGACGGCCCGGCCTCCCGCGAGGCGCTGCAGGATGATTTCCGCCGTCTTTGGGAGAAGGAAGCCTTCCGCGAGTACATCCACGCGCTGCCTGAAGGCGTGTACATCTTTGGTCACAATCACATCCAGACCTGGGCGGATTTCGACGGGCGCGTGCTGGTCAATCCCGGGTCTGTCGGCATGCCGCTGGACTGCGGCAAATTCGGCGCGGCCTATTCCCTGCTGACCATCGAGGACGGGCGCGTCTCCGTGGAGGAGCGCCGCGTCCCCTACGATGTGGAAGACCTCATCGCCCAGGTGAAAGTCACCGGGCAGTACGCCGCTGCCCGCGTGTGGACGGAGATCATCTTCTCCGAATGGCGCACAGTGCGGGAAAAGGTCTACCAGTTCCTCCACCACTGCGAGCGCTATGCCACATCCATCGGCGATGATCGCCGCCCATTTGCAAAATCCACCTGGGAGGCCGCCTACGCCGAGTGGGCGGAGCATGCCCGGGAATGGTTCCCAGAGCTGTTTGTGTGATACTGATATTGGAGGGTACCCCATGAAGCGTTCGTTCATGACCACGCTGCCAGACACCTCCGGCGCGTTTCTCACCGCCAGCCGCATCATCCTTGCCCATGGGGGCAATATGGTGCGCGCCAGCTACAACAAGGCGGTGGACGCTCACACCCTCTTCGTAGACGTGGAGGGCGAAGAAGAAGAGCTGGACGCCATCGAAGCCAGTCTTACCGCCGAGGGCTTTTTGCAAAATGAGAGCCGCGTCAAGGTGGTTCTCATCGAGGCGGAGGTTGTCAACAAGCCCGGCGGCATCATGCCCGTGTTGGAGGCGCTGCATCAGCGTAACGTGAACATCTCCTACCTGTCCATCCAGGCGGGCGACAAGGAGGTCGCCACGCTGAAAATGGGCTTGTATATTGAGGATTCCGCCGAAGTCGACGAGCTGCTGGTGGAGCTTTCCGCCATCTGCCCGGTGCGTATCCTGGATTACGACGCGGGTGAAAAGAAGCTGGACAACACCGTTTTCTACCTGAGCTTCGCGGACGAAATGCGCCGGCTCCTTGATCTCACTCCCGCCCAGACCAAGGAGTTCGTCTACTACTCCAACCTGGTCATGCAGCAGCTGGACGAGAAGGGCGAGCCCCACTCGAAAACCTTCGAGTACATCAGCCGCTTTGCCCATTTCGTCGCCGAGCACGGCGGCACGGCCTACGATTGCCGCATCACCTGCCAGAAGCTGACCGACCGGGTCGCTGCCACGGTCATCGAGCCCCCCTGCGGCTCCAATATCACCGTGCTGGAGGAGCTGAACACCAAGGCGCTGCTGGTCATCGACGGCGGCTTCACCTGCTATGAGGCGGAAACCATGCGGCTTCTGCGCTCCCTCTTCCCCGATTTCGACGCGCGGAAGAAGGAGATGCTCCTCACCCATTCCGACTCCGATCATGCAGGCATCTGCCAGCATTTCCAGACCATCTGGTGTACCCGCCGCACGGCGGATTGCTTCGCCGGCGAGCACATGGGCCTTCCCTCTCCCCGGGAGGAGAACCCCAACATGCTGCCCTACTACCGCCTGTCCACGCTGATCACGGACTATGTCCCGCCGGTACTGTCCCGGCTGTGCCTGCTGGATTCCCAGCCCTGCGACGATACTCTGCCCCTGTCCAAGGTGGGGCAGTTCCGCTTCAGCGACCTGCACTTTGACGTGTATCAGGGCAACGGCGGCCACGTCCCCGGCGAAACCGTGCTGGTGGACGACCGCCACCGCATTGCCATCACCGGCGACGATTACATCAACACCATCGATCTCACCCCTGCCCAGAAGGAATTCAACCGCCTGGCCCCCTATCTGGCCCGCAGCGTCAATCAGGACAGCGCCAAGTACCGCGCCATCCTCACCACGCTGCGCCATATGCTGGATGACGGCTGGCTGCTCCTGCCGGGGCACGGTGCGATCATCTCCCGTGACCAGCGGCTATAACCAGGGACGCCGTCCCTGAACCCTGCGAAGGGCCATCAACCTTTCCGACACCCATCACGCGATTGAGCAATGCTGTCCCCATGGGCCTGCACTCGCGCGTTTATTGAGGGAACGATATGCTTCGACTTGACAACCTTTCCCTGCCCCTTTCCTGGGACATAACCACCCTGACCGAGGCTGTGCTGCGCCGCCTCCGGATTCCGGCGGATATGCTGCAAAGCGTGACGCTGGCGAAGAAATCCGTGGACGCCCGCGACAAGGGGGACGTGCACTTCGTCGTCTCCGTGGACGTGAAAGTCCGGAATGAGGACGCCGTCCTCAAGCGGCTCAAGCCCGGCGTGGCCAATCGGGTGAATCACCCGCAGATTGCGCCACTGCCCAAGGCAGGCTTCGTGCGTCCGCCGGTGGTGGTGGGCGCGGGCCCGGCAGGCCTTTTCGCCGCGCTGACACTGGCGCAGGCGGGGGCGAATCCCATCCTCATCGAGCGCGGCCGCGCGGTGGATCAGCGCACCCAAGATGTGTCCCTCATGCAGAAAGAGGGCGTCCTCGACCCGGACAGCAACGTGCAGTTTGGCGAGGGCGGCGCGGGCGCGTTCTCCGACGGCAAGCTGACCACGGGCACCAAGTCGCCCCACATCCGCACCGTGCTGCGTACCTTCGTCGACCACGGCGCGCCCGAGGAGATCCTCTACCTGTCCAAGCCACACATCGGCACGGATCGTCTGAAGGGCGTAGTGGCCTCCATCCGCCATGAGATCATCCGCCTGGGCGGCACTGTCCTCTTCGAGACCTGCGTGACGGAGCTGATCGTCCGCGGCAGCCATGTTGAGGGCGTCGAGGTCGTGCACAAGGGCGTTGAACGCGAGATCCTCACCGACAGCGTACTGCTCGCCATCGGCCACAGCGCCCGCGACACCATGCAGCGCCTGTTCAATCAGGGCGTGATGATGGTGCAGAAGCCCTTCGCCATGGGCGTGCGCATCGAGCATCCGCAGAGCCTGATCAGCCAGAGCCAGTACGGCAAAGCCTGGCAGCATCCGGCCCTTGGCGCGGCGGACTATAAGCTGGCCGTCCACACGCCGGACAAGCGCGGCTGCTACACCTTCTGCATGTGCCCCGGCGGCGAGGTGATCGCCGCGGCCAGCCAGCCCGGCGGACTTTGCGTCAACGGCATGAGCTACCACGCCCGCGACGGACGCAACGCCAATGCGGCCCTGCTGGTGGGCGTAAACCCGGAGGATTTCGGCGATGACCATCCCCTGGCCGGATTTGTCTGGCAGCGCAGCATCGAGCAGGCCGCGTACCGCTTAGGCGCCGGGAGCCCCGGTGGCAGCAGCAACTACCACGCCCCCGTGCAGCGCGTGGAAGACCTGCTGGCTGGCCGTGCCACCAAAGCCCTGGGCGAGGTCATCCCCACCTACCAGCCCGGCGTGACCCCCGCTGACCTGCGGGAATGCCTGCCCGGCTTTATCATCGAGGACCTGAAATTCGGCATCCGCCGCATGGACGGGCAGCTGCGCGGCTTCGCCCACCCGGACGCGGTGCTGACCGGCGTGGAGACGCGCTCCTCCTCTCCCGTGCGGCTGAACCGTGACCGCGCCACCCTCATGGCGGAGGGGCTGAACGGCCTCTTCCCCGTGGGCGAGGGCGCGGGCTACGCGGGCGGCATCATGAGCGCCGCGGTGGACGGCATCGTCGCGGCGCGGGCAGCTCTTGAGAGGAGCGCCCTGTGAACGCGCTGCTGGCTGAAAACATGCACTTAATAAACCTGAAATATTAGGAGGAATTCCCGTGACTGTGAAGGAAGAATTCCTGCGCTACGTGCAGATCGAAACCACGTCCGAGGGCGAATGTGAAGCCTGCCCCTCCAGCCCTAACCAGATGGTGCTGGCCAGGATGCTCGTGGAGGAGCTGCAGGCCATGGGCGTCGCCAATGCCCGCGTGGACGAGCACGGCTATGTCTACGCCACCATCCCTGCCAAGGGCGATCATCCGGCGAAGGTTGGCCTCATCGCCCACATGGACACCTCCGACGGCGTGCGCGGCGCGACGAGGCCCGTATGCATCCCGAATTACGACGGCAAGTCCATCACGCTGAAGAACGGCGTGGTCATCGACGGCTTCGACTTCCTGCCCGCACTCGCCGGTCAGGAGCTGATCGTCACCAGCGGCGACTCTGTTCTGGGCGCGGATGACAAGGCCGGCGTGGCGGAAATTATGGCCCTGGTCCAGCGCCTCATGTCCCCCGACGCCCCCGAGCACTGCACGGTCTGCATCGGCTTTACCCCCGATGAGGAGATCGGGCGCGGCGCGGATCTGTTCGACGTGCCCGGCTTTGGCGCAGACTACGCCTACACCGTGGACGGCGGCGCTCTGGGCGAGCTGGAGTACGAGAACTTCAACGCGGCGTCTTGCAAGGTAACGGTCAAGGGCGTGAACATCCACCCCGGCAGCGCCAAGAACCAGATGAAGAACGCACTGCTGATGGCCATCGAGTGGAACAACATGCTCCCGCCCGCTGAGACCCCTGCCCACACCGAGGGCTACGAGGGCTTCTATCACCTCATGCACCTCTCCGGCGACGAGGAGCAGGCCATCCTGGGCTATATCATCCGCGACCATGACGCGGCGAAATTCGATGAACGCAAGGCCACCGTGCAGCGCATCACCGATTACCTCAACGCCAAATGGGGCGAAGGTGCCTTCACCTGCGAGGTGCGCGACAGCTACCGCAACATGAAGGAGAAGTTGGCGCCCTGCATGTACATCGTGGACAAGGCCGAGGCTGCCTTCCGCGCTTGCGGCGTGGAGCCCATCAAGACGCCCATCCGCGGCGGCACCGACGGCGCGCGCCTGAGCTACATGGGCCTCCCCTGCCCGAACCTGTCCACCGGCGGCTACAACTTCCATGGCCGCAAGGAGCTGATCACCGTCCAGGCGATGGAGAAGATGGTGGATGTGCTGGAGAGCATCGTCCGCAACGCGTAAGGAGGGGTTCCCGTGACCCGCATTCTCTGCATGCCGACCCTGTGCGCGGATATCTTTGAGCACAGCGGCGAGATCCTCCCTGGCGGCGAGGCGCTGAACTTCGCCTGCATTGCCTGCCGGTACGATCATGTGGATGTATCCCTGCTGGGGGCCATCGGCGAGGACGCGCCGGGCCGCCACATCCAGCAGGTGATCCGCGATCGCCGCATTGACGGCAGGAACGTGCACGTCATTCCCGGCGGCGCGACAGCCACCCACAAAATCTCCATCGACGCGCACGGCGACCGCTACTTCAAGCCCGGCGCGTGGAACGGCGGTGTGCTGAACACCTACCGCCTGACGGAGCATGACGTCGCCGCGATGAATGCCGCGGACATCGTCTTCTGCACCTGGTACAGCCCAAACTTCCGCGAGGCGCTGGAGGCCCGAAAGAAGGGCGGCTTCAGGCTGGCGGTGGATTTCGATATCGAGCGTAACTTCGCCAAGATGGAGGAAGTCCTCCCATGGGTGGATTTCTTCATGATCAGCGGCGACGACAGCGTACTGACTGTTGCCCGCACCTGGTCGGAAAAATACGACGGGCTGTTCAACGTGACCCTCGCCGAGCGTGGCAGCGTGACGTACCACCACGGCAAGGAATACCGCGTTTCCGCCGTCCCGGTGGACAAGGTGATCGACACCACCGGCTGTGGCGACAGCTACCATGCGGGATTCATCTGCTCGTATGTGAAGGGCGGCGACGTCATTGCCGCGATGCACGAGGGCTCCCGGGTGGCCTCGGAAACGTTGGGCCACGTTGGCGGCTTCTGACAGCCTGAATTGCAATCAAAAAGGACTGCTGCATATCGCGGCAGTCCTGCTTTGTGTTTTGGGAAGTCATTGTCCTGCGATCAGCCAGTCCCGCACCTGCAGCAGGCTGTCGAAGGGGCCGAGGATGAACTGCTTCACCACGTCATCCGGCTGCCAAAGATCGGGCACCATGATGGCCTTGCACCCCGCTGCATTTGCCGACAGCAGACCGTTGCGGGAGTCCTCCAGCGCGTAGCACTCCTCCGGATGAACGCCTAAAGCCGCTGCGGCTTTCAGGTAGATGTCCGGCTCCGGCTTGGATTTCTCCACCATGTCTCCGGCAATCACCGCGTCGAAATAGCGGCGGACATTGGTGCTGCACAGATGCTTTTCCACCTTCGCGCGCTTGGTAGAGGACGCCACCGCCAGCTTGTACCCCTTGCACTTCAAGTAGGTCAGCAGGTCGTACAGGCCGGGCTTGACGCTCACGGCGTACTTGCTGTAATAGTCGTCCAGGTATTCCCGGGAATAAGCCCACATCGCAGCAATGTCCACATCCGGGCCGAATTCATCGCGCCAGGCCCGCTCGCAGGCAGGGGTGTTCATGCCCAGCGTCCGCAGGCACATGTAGCCCGCCTTGCCCAGGCCCATCTTCTCACCCGCGTAATCCCACGCGCCGATGAACACCCGTTCGGTGTCGAACATCAGGCCGTCCATGTCAAAAATGACTGCTTTCATGCTTCAAACCTCCACCGAAATGCCGTAGTCCAGGATCACGCGCCCTTCCGAGTCCGGCGTGGTGAAGCGCGGACAGTTGTACCGCTCGAAGCACCAGTCATCCTCCACCCGCTTCCAGCCCTGACGGCGGATCTCCTCCAGGCAGAGGTTATGCGCCTCCAGGCCATAGAGCTCGCCGTTATGCTCATCGCCCCTGCGCCAGAGGACGGCATACCTGCGCGGGCCGATATCAATGGCTTCGTAGCCTTCGGGGGCTTCCGTATCCGCCGGACAGAAGAAGCCGATCCAGTATTCCAGCTCGCCGTTCACCACATGCATGGCGGCCATGGTGCTGTCCCCGACGATGGGCAGATGTGGCAGCCTCTCCAGCGGCACAAAATAGTCATTCGCCCACCATTCGCCCCACTTGTGGCCGTAGCTGCCGTTCACGCTGTCCGCCGGGGTGTAGCGCTTACCGATGAAGCGGCAGGCAGGGCAATCCTCGATATATGCGTTGATGATTTCAACTGCCATAGAGTACCTCCATCAAAGAAAGGGAGAGGCGAACCTCTCCCTTGGGAATACGTACATGCTTGTCGCCAAAAAGGCAACAGAGCTGCTTAATCCTCGTCGTCCTCGACCTTGTCGGCGGCGGCGATGACCTTCTTGGCCACGTCAGCGGGCACTTCCTCATAACGCTCGAAGGTCATGGTGAAGGAGCCGCGGGCCTGCGTCATGGAGCGCAGATCGGTAGCGTACTTGAACATTTCGGACTGGGGGCACTCGGCAACAACCTGCTGCATGCCGCCAACCTGCTCCATGCCGATGATGCGGCCACGGCGCTTGTTCATGTCGCCCATGATGTCACCCATGTACTCGTCGGGTACCAGGACCTCAACGTGCATGACGGGCTCCAGCAGGACGGGAGACGCGTCGGCGCAGCCCTTCTTGTAGGCGATGCGGGCAGCGGTCTTGAACGCCATTTCGGAGGAGTCAACGGGATGGTAGGAACCGTCGTACAGCTTAGCCTTCACGGACACCATGGGGTAGCCGGCCAGCACGCCGCGAACCATGCACTCACGCAGGCCCTTCTCGACGGAGGGGATGAAGTTGCGCGGGACGACGCCGCCCACGACCGCATCTTCGAACACCATTTCGGTGGAGCCGTCCAGCACGGGGCTGAACTCGATCCACACGTCGCCGAACTGACCGTGACCGCCGGTCTGCTTCTTGTGGCGGCCCTGGACCTTTACAGCCTTGCGGATGGTCTCACGGTAGGGGATCTTGGGATCCTGCAGGATGGCGTTGGCGCCGAACTTGGTCTGCAGACGATTCTTGATGACCTCCAGGTGCATTTCGCCCTGACCGGACAGCCAGGTCTCGGTGGTATCAACGTTCTTCTGGATGACGATGGAGGGATCTTCTTCCATCAGGCGGTTCAGGCCGGAGAAGATCTTGTCTTCCTCACCCTGCTTGGCGGCGTACACAGCCTTGTGCATGCAGGGAGTGGGGAACACCATGCCGGGGTACTGGATGGGATTGTTGTAATCCGCCAGGGTATCACCGGTGGAGGTGTACTGCAGCTTCGCCAGAGCGCCCAGATCGCCGGCGTGCAGGGTCTGCTTGGCGACCTGCTTCTTGCCGCGCATGATGTACAGGCCGGAGGACTTTTCGGTCTTGTCCTTGTTGACGTTGTACAGGATGGTCTGGGGCGTGATGGTGCCGGAGAAGATACGGAACAGGCTCAGCTTGCCAACGAAGGGGTCGGCAACGGTCTTGTACACGAAGGCGGAGAAGGGCTCGTCGTCCTTACACACGCGAACCTGATGCTCGCCGGTGCGGGGGTTGAAGCCGTCGTGCTCGATGCCCTGGTGCGCGGGAGAGGGCAGGTACTTGGCCATCAGATCCATGGTGCGGGCGATGCCGACGCCGGTCAGCGCGGACAGAGCCACAACGGGAACGATGTCGCCGTTCTTCATGCCCTTGTGGAAACCGGTCAGGATCTCCTCGTAGGACAGCTCGCCTTCCTCGAAGTACTTCTCCATCAGCTCGTCGTCAGAGCTGGCGGCAGCTTCCACCAGATCGTCAAAGGCCTTGTTGACCTTCTCAACCATGTTGTCGGGCATGGGAACTTCCACGCTCTTCTTGTAAGCGCCTTCGTAGGCCTTCTTCTCCAGCACGTTGATAACGCCCTTGAAGTTCGCACCCTCGCCGATAGGCATCAGCACGGGCACGACGCAGGAGCCATGGCGGTCACGCAGCTGCTGCAGAACCTTGTCAAAGGAAGCATGCTCGCGGTCCATCTGGTTGATGATGAACATACGACCGACCTGGTGCTTGATGGCGTTGGTGAAAGCCTTCTCCGCGCCGACGGACAGACCGGTCATGGCAGACACAACAATGCCGACCGTTTCCACAACACGCAGGGGGCCAACCTGCTCACCGATAAAATCGAAATAACCGGGAACGTCGATGACGTTGAGCATCTTGTCGTTCCAGTCGATGGGAGCAGTGGCAGCGCTCAGGGAACAGCCGCGCTTGATCTCTTCAGCTTCAAAGTCAGTGGTGGTGTTGCCTTCTTCCACCTTGCCCTGACGATCAATGATGCCAGCGGCGTAGAGCATGGCCTCGGTCAGCGTGGTCTTGCCCTCGCCGCCATGTCCCATGAGGGCGATGTTACGGATATTTGTCGTGATGTACTCAGCAGCCATGGGGAATTCCTCCTTCAAAAATGTACGATTTTTTCCGTCCGCAGAAATCTCGTTGCAGTATATGCTATTCAAGCGGACAACATCTCACACAATGTTGAAAAGAGTATATCATACATTTTGCAAAAAGAAAAGGGGGATTTTTCGTGATTTTTCAACTTTAGGAATTTTTTATAAATCCAGCCTTTGTATTTTGGAACAGACGAATTGTCTTTTCTGTGTACTTTGCCGGACAGTTGACACATGGGAGCATTTCTGCTATCATGGGGCCATCTTTTCCAGGAGGAACCCGCCATGTCCCTGCTTTTCCGCAAAATGAACGCCGCCGACTTCCCCGCCTGTGCCGAAACGCTGATCGCCGCCTTCCGCGAGGAGCCCTGGTGCGAGACCTGGACGCACGACCAGGCCTTCACCCGCATCGACGAGATCATGTCCGCGCGGGTCAGCCGCGGCGTCGTCTGCATGGAGGGCGACAAATGCGTGTCCATGCTCTGCGGTCGCATCATGACCTATCAGGAGCAGAAGCTGTTCTACATCGACGAGTTCAGCGTGCGTCCGGACTATCAGCGGCAGGGCGTCGGCAGCCGGATGCTGGCCTTCCTCCGCGAGGAGCTGCAACAGGAGCCGCAGCCCGTCAGCCACATGTCGCTGATCACCGAGCGAGGCTTCCCCAGCGTGGCCTTTTACGAAAAGAACGGCTTCGTGGAATTGAAAAACGAGCTGACCATGGCCGGGTATGTGAACTGGCCGTAAGCACACAAAAACCTCCGCATCCAAGCGGAGGTTTTTCCTATCAAATTGCGATCCACCAGCACACGCCGTACTTGTCGATCACTGTGGCGTTGCAGGGATTCCAGGGCAGCGGGCCCACGGGCTGCAGCACCACGCCGCCCTCCGACAATACGTCAAAGGCATGTCGCACCGCTTCCTCCGTACCCATCTCGAACACGTTGAAAGTCATGGTTTCCCACTTCAGCTTGTGCACCAGCGCCACATCGCAGGGATTCTTTGCCTCCGCCAATGCCAGGAAGCCCTCCCCGTTCACCGACAGCTCACAGTGCTCGTAGGCCATGTGGTCGGGGTTCCAGAATTCCCGGGTGATCTTCGCACCAAAGGCGTCGCAGTAATGCCGCGCCGCCTCCACGCTGTTCTTCACATACACCTGGGTGTAGTTCTTCATGGGTGATTCCTCCTCAGCCAGTCGGTGATGAGGGCAACGTTCTCCCCTGCCGGGCGCGTCCCATCAACGCGCAGGACGGGGATCTCCACCGCATCCAGCCATCGTTCGGCATAATCCTCCGGTCGAGCCGCGATCAGGTCGTAGAAGCGCTTCTCCGATTCGTACAAGTCGCCGCCGGGCAGCATACGTTCACCGAATCTCCGATGGGATCGCTCCCACACGCGCTGCAGACGGATCTCCCGCGGCACCTCCACCAGCACGGCCGCCTTGTAGTACTGCAGCACCGCGTCGCCGTAATTGCCGCGGACCGCAGCGAACACAAAGCGCTCATCCCGCCGGACTTCCTCCATCAGCAGGCTTTCCACCTCATCCTGGGTGCGCTCCACCGCAAAGGGATGCGCCGGGTCGGCTTTGGGAAAGTACAGGTCCTCATTGTCGATGAACCGCCAGCCAAGGCTCTCCGCCAGCGCACGGCCCAGGGTGGACTTGCCGCTGCCGTTCATCCCGCAGATGATCAGGCCCATATCACGCCCTCCCCAGCAGCCTTTCCATCACCGGCAGCACCAGCGCAGGATCGCCGCTGGTTTCCAGCGTGACGTTCCCCTGCCCGTCGGACAGCAGACCGCGCTGCTCCAGCACCCGGCGCAGCTGCCGGGCCGTGCCGACATTGCCGTCCAGCACCTTCACATTTTCCGGCAGGATGTCCTGTAAAATGGGCCGCAGGAACACATAATGGGTGCATCCCAGCACCACCGCGTCCACCTTCGTCAGGTCGTAGGGCGCGAAAAGGTCGAGCAGATAGCGGCGGGCCTCGTCGTCCGCCTCGCGCTCCACCAGCTCCATCAGGCCCGGACAGGGCAGCGGGATCGCGCCCTCGCCGTAGCGAGCATATAGTGCGCGGAATTTCTCCAGCTTCAGCGTCATGGGCGTGGCCAGCACGAGGATGCTGCCGTCCCTGCGCTGCTCGTGGGCGGGCTTCAGGGCCGGCTCAATGCCGATGATCGGCAGCTCATACCGGGCGCGGAGCTCCGCCGCAGCCACCGCAGTCGCCGTGTTGCAGGCGATGACCACCGCCTTCACATCCTGAGCGAGGAGATTCTCCATGATGCGATTGATGCAGGCCATGACCTCATCCCGGGATTTGGTGCCGTAGGGCGCGTTGGCGGTGTCGCCGTAAAAGAGGAAGCGCTCCTGGGGCAGCTCACGGCGCAGGGCAGCCAGCGTTCCGATGCCGCCCACGCCGGAGTCAAACACGCCGATGGGGCTAAAACGGTCTGCCATACAAGCACTTCCTTTCATTGCAAAATGTTGGGGTCACCAGCCCATCAAGCGGCGGATCTCCGCGGTGATCTTCGCGGACGCCTTGCCGTGGGTGACAGCGGTGGGATGATAATCCGCGGTGTAGCCGTCCTGCAGCAGCTGGGGCGTGAAGGGCATGCAGGCGATATCAGTATCCCCCGTTTCGGCGGAATAAACCGCTGCGGCCTTCTCCACCCAGGGATACAGCCGGTCGCCCATGATGCCCAGGGTGCAGAGGATCTTCGCGCCAGGGTTGTTCCTGCGCACGACCTTGAGGAACTTCACATACTCATCGCAGTAGAGCTGCTGACGGTCTTCGTGGTCAAGGCAGTAGCTGTCATCGTTGGTGCCCAGGTTGATGACGATCAGCTCCGGCTGACGGGCGCTGAAATCCCAGCGGACGTCCTGGGGCACATCGCCCTCATACACGCCGTAAGAGAAGCCCAGCTTCTCATAATAAGTGGGGATCAGCTGGGCAGTGATGCGTTCCTCCGCCGTGGCGGTGTAGCCGCTGATGATCCCGTAACCGCTGATGGACACCAGGCTGTAATCAGCGTCCAGCGCCTGTGCGGTGCGGTAGGCGTAGGCGCGGGTCGCGTCCTCGGTGCCGGTGACGAAGTGATGCTCAGCCACCTCGTCATCCATGCCGTAGCCGCAGGTGATGGAGTCGCCGATGAACTCCACATAACGTGTCTTCTTCTCCGTCGGGTGGATGTTTTCCGCCTCGATGGCACGGATGCCACAGGTGGACATGGCGGTCTCACTCAGCTTCACGATGCGGACGATATGCTCGCCTGCTTCCGCCGTCAGGGCGAATTTCTTTTCCGGCGCGTCGATCATCGCGTCCACCGCGCGTACGCCGTCCAGCTCAATGGCGATGCGAGCCTGATTGTCCGCCTGAGCCGGGTCGGCAGCGCGGTCATCCCCCGCGATCACCACCGTACAGGCCGTGCCAGTGAAGGCAAACTCCGCGCCGGATGCGGAGAAAGCCAGCCAAAGGGAATCATCGCGGGGCCAGGTACGGCCCAGAGGCTTGACGTTATGCCAGTTGGGAATGATGCGCATCATGATCGCTCCAATCGTATCTGTTTGCATTGAATTATTTTACCACACTTCTGTCCGGATAGCAAGCTTGCACATTTGGGCGAACCGCGGTATAATAGGATGAAAAAGTATTGCAAGGAGGTGTCTGCCATGGTGGACGCAAGCCATGAGATCCGGATCGGCGATGTGGTGCAGACCCGCAAGCCCCATCCCTGCGGCTCCAGCGAGTGGACCGTCACCCGCACCGGCGCGGACATCAAGATCAAGTGCTCCGGCTGCGGACGCATCGTCATGCTGGATCGCGAGACCTTCCTCAAGCGGCGCAAGAAGGTCATCACCCAGGGCCCGGCGGTGCAGGCATGAGCTGGATCATCGAAACGCTGCTGACCCTCACCGCGGTGCTCGTGCTGCGGCTGTTTGTGGTGAATGTGGCGCGCATCCAGGGCGGAAGCATGCTGCCCACGCTGCACAACCGCGACTTTGCGCTGGTGTGGCGGCTTCCCTATCTGTTCCGTGAACCCCAGCGGGGCGACGTGGTCATCTGCCACTATCCGGGACGGATGATGAAGCGCCTCCCCTTTCTCCCCCAAGCCTTCGTCAAGCGGGTGATCGGCCTCCCCGGCGATACGCTGGAGTGGGTCGAGGGCGAGCTGCTGCTGAACGGCACTCCCCTCGCCGAGCCCTACCTGGATCCTGCCCGCTGCCGCTTTCCGCGTACGCGGCCTCCCGTCACCCTCGGCCCGGATGAATACTTCGTCCTGGGGGACAACCGGGGCAGCTCCAACGACAGCCGCAGCGTTGGGCCTCTGCGCCGGCATGCCATCCGCGGGCGGGTGGTGTGCATCCTTTTCCCCCTGAAAAGGATCCGGCGCATACGCTGACGGCACATTGTTACAAAGGTTTCTTGCTTCCCTGTGGGAAGTATGGTATAATCACGCTGATAACCTCTACTATCATTGATTTTTGAAGGTTGGTGAACCCTATGCGGAAATTTCTTTTTGCATTGCTGATGCTGGTCTGCCTGCTGCTGCCCGCTGCAGCGCTGGCGGACTCCTTCACCTTCCCCGAGCAGGGCGCTGCCTGCGTCATCCCCAGCGGGAAGTACACCTTTATCACCCCGGACAATGTGGCCGAAAAGACCACCTGGCTCGCAGAGCAGAACAAGACCGCCGATGAAGTGCAGGCCGATTTTGCCGAACGCGGCGTGCTGCTGCAGGCCTGGGGCCTCTCCGGCGATGTGATGATCGAGATCACCGCCGTGCAGGATCTCTACGGCGAGCAGTATTATGACATCAACCAGGTCACGTCCGATGAGCGCAAGAACTACCGCATCGGCCATGCCTCCGACAAGACCGGCGAATGGCGCGCCCTGGGCTATGATTACGATTCCGACGCTGCCTGGCAGAACTACAAGTTCGGCGGCCGCTTCCTGAAGCTGGAGTACTCCCGCACGGTGAACGGCTCCTCCTATTACGGCCTTGCCCGCAAGACCGTCCGCAACGGCTGGCACATCCATGTGGACTACCAGGTCTATGACCGCAAGCCCAAGAGCAGCGACAAGAGCGCCCTGGAAGCCATCATGGTCTCCTGGGAATTCTTCGAGGTCACTGCCCGTCCCGCTACCAGCGCCACCAAGCTCATCTTCACCTCCACCCCGCCCCAGGAGACCAACACCGGCAAGTTCACCCTGGAGGGCAGCGGTTCCTCCGGCATGAAGGTGCTGTGCGTGGCCATGAGCATGGCCAGCCGCGAGGTGCACCGCTTTGAAACGGACATCAACAGCAAAGGCAAGTTCGAGCTGGATGTGAAGCTTCCCAAGGCCGGCTTCTGGATGCTGACCTATACCGTCTACAGCGGCGAGACCGTGGTGGAGGAAGGCGCCTTTGACGGCGGCGTTACCTATGACGAGCGCCTGCTGACCATCCGGATGAACACCAAGCTGCCCGAAACGATGACCCTCACCGGAAATTCTCTGACGATTTCCGGCACGACCATGGCCAAGACCAAGGTGCAGTGCATCGTGGATGGCCGCTACAACAAGGCCATCACCACCAACAACTCCGGCACCTTCTCCTTCACCTTCGACACCGTGGAGGAGGGGCTGTACAACATCACCCTGGTGTTTGAGAAGAAGGGCTACAACGCCCGCCGCTTCACCTGTCAGGCCACCCGCGAGCTGACCGCTGAGGATCGCCGCGAGGCCATCCGCACGGAAGCCGTCAAGCCTACCTACAAGAACCTCAAGAGCAAGATCGACGGCTACCGCGGCCGCTACATGGTCTACACCCTCAACATCAAGGAGGTCACCCAGACCTCTACCGGCTACCTGACCTTCGCCGGCATGAGCAAGACCAAGTCCGGCGTGTACAAGGAGATGGTAGCCATCCGCACCACCGAGGAGCCCGTCTGGCGCGAAGGCACCGCCGTCCGCATGTACCTCAAGTGCATCGGCATGTACGACGTTGTCAGCGACGAGGGCACCACCTCCTACCCCTACTTCGACCTCCAGTGGGTCGATTAAGCAGACGGAAACAGCAAACCGGCGGCTGATATCGCATCAGTCGCCGGTGATTTTATTTGCGTGCCTTTTGCCGGTTGAATTTGCACATATCGCGCATCGTACACTCCGCGCACATGGGTCGCTGCGCCTTGCACACCCGCCGCCCGTGGAAGATAATGCGGTGATGCATGTCCAGCCAGTCCTTCTTCGGGATGGCCTTCTGCAGCTGCAGCTCCGTTTTGAGCACGTCGTCCGCCTCCGCCAGACCCAGGCGGTTGCTCACGCGGAATACATGGGTATCCACCGCGATCGCCGGCACGCCGAAGGCATTGGACATGACCACATTCGCCGTCTTGCGACCCACGCCGGGCAGCGCGGTCAGCTCCTCCATCGTGCGGGGAACTTCGCCGCCGTGGCGCAGCATCAGCAGCTTGCAGGTCTCGATGATATTGGTCGCCTTGGACTTGAAGCCGCAGGCCTTGACCATCGGGTGGAGCTCCTCCACCGTGGCTGCAGCCATGCTTGCCACGTCGGGGTAGCGGGCAAACACGGCAGGCGTGACCTTGTTGACCATCTTGTCCGTGCACTGGGCGGAGAGCATGACAGCCACCAGCGTCTCGTAAGGGTTGGTGAAGTTGAGTTCGGGGCCTGCGTCGGGGTACAGGCGGGTCAGCTCCTCCAGGATGGCCTTCTTGGAAAAGCGGGGCATGGCAACTCCCCCTTTCATTCGTTTTTCAGCTGCATGGATGCAGGCAGCTTTACTCGCTTCATGGCCTGCAGCATGAGGTAACAAAGCACGGTGTTCACCGGGACTTCCACCAGATAATTGGGGGCACGCACCGTCACCCACGCCCAGTAGCCGCGACTGGGCACATAGGCCAGCATATGCAGCCACAGGGAATTGAGGAACAGATTCAGCCCTGCCAGGGCGATCACCACCGCTGCCGCACAGCGCAGCCAGCTCGGTTTTCTACCGTGGAGGAAGCAGCCGCACACCAGACCCACCAGCACATTCGTCAGCGTGAAACCGGGGAAATACGCCCCTGCCGGAAACAGATGCGCACCGATCAGATCACCCAGGCCTCCGACGATCGCCGCCGGAATGGGGCCCATCAGCGCGCCGGCCAGCGCAATCGGCACAAAGCCGAAATTGTACTGCTTACCCAGCAGCGGGACCTGCAGCAGGTTCCCCAGCACAATCTGCAGCGCCACGAGCATAGCCGTGACAGTAATCGTCTGGATGGAAAACACACTTTTTTTCTGCAATACAAAAACCTCCCTTATCATCGGGTCGTGAAAAAGCCGCGACTCGTAAGGAGGCAGTTTGCATCGAAGCAGCGGGATGCGCCGCTGGCACCGCAGAGACTTCGTCCCTTTCGTTTCATGACAACTCCCCGTTCATGAACACTTGACGCGCCAGCAGCTACTCTGCCTGATACGAATCATCTTCATTGTATTCGCTTTTGCAACAAATTGCAATACATGTACGCAAGAAATACAACCACTTGAAAAGGCAGGCCGCATGACCTGCCTTGATTCATTTACAGTTTTCCGACCACGTCGTCCATGGAGTACATACCCGGCTTCTGTCCCGCCAGGAATGCCGCTGCCTTGAGCGCGCCTGCGGCAAAGACGCTGCGGTTCTCCGCGCTGTGGCTGATCTTCACCCGCTCGGAGGTGCCGAAGAAGCACACCTCGTGTTCGCCGGTGACGGTGCCGCCGCGAAGGGCATGCACACCGATCTCCTTCGGCTGACGCTTGCAATCCCGGCCGTGGCGGCCAAAGACCGCCTCCCGCTCGGATTCGCAGCCTTCCTTGACGGCATCCAGCAGCATCAGGGCCGTACCGGAGGGCGCGTCCGCCTTGCGGTTGTGATGCGCCTCGACGATCTCGATATCGAAGGTCTCTCCGAGAACGGAGGCCGCCTTCTTCGCCAGCGCCCGCAGGAGTGCGATGCCCAGGCTCATGTTGCCGCTGCGGAAGATCGGGACGACCTTCGCCGCCTCGTCAATGGCGGCGAGCTGCTCCTCGGAGAGGCCGGTGGTGGCGATCACCGCGGGGATGCGGTACTTGAGGGCGTAGGTCAGCAGATCCGCGCCAGGCTTCCAGGTGGAGAAATCCACGATCACGTCCACCGGCGGGCAGTCCTCGAAGGTGGTGTGCAGCGGGAAATCCGCCGTACCGGGAGCCACGTCCACACCGCAGGCGACCTCAAAGCCCAGCTTTGCAGCCTGCGCGGCGACCTCGCGGCCCATGTAGCCCAGCGCGCCCGCAATCAGAATCTTCATCTGCGTATCTCCTTACTTGATCATGCCCAGCTCGCGCATGATGGCATACATCTTCTCGCGGGGGCCGTCGGTCATGGGAACGAGGGGCAGGCGCAGCTCATCCTCCAGCATGCCCATCTTGGCCATGGCGGCCTTGATCGGGATGGGGCTGGTCTCGCTGAAGAGCGCGTTGACGAAGGGCAGGAGCTTGAGCTGGATCTCCGCCGCTTCCTTGTAGTTGCCCTTCAGGGCCAGGTTGGCCATGCGGGAGGTTTCCGCAGGCAGGATGTTGGACAGCACGGAGATCACGCCCTTGAAGCCCACGGACATCATGGGGACGATCAGGTCGTCATTGCCGCAGTAGAAGTCCACCATGTCGCCGCACAGGCGGATCTTTTCCATCGCCTGCGCCACGTCGGGAGACGCCTCCTTGACTGCGATGACGTTCTCATGCTCGCAGATCTTCGCCATGGCCTCCGGGCCGATGTTCAGGCCCGTGCGGGCAGGCACGTTGTACACGATGACGGGCAGCGTGGCCGCATCCGCGATGGCGTTGAAGTGCGCCACCAAACCGGCCTGGCTGGTCTTGTTGTAGTAGGGCGTCACGACCAGCTGGGCGTCCGCGCCGAACTCGGCGGAATGCTTCGCGGCATACACGGCCTCGCTGGTGGCGTTGGAGCCGGTACCGGCAATGACCGGCACACGATGATCAGCCTTCTCCACCACGCGGCGGATGACCGCCAGGTGCTCGTCCCAGTCCATGGTGGCAGGCTCGCCGGTGGTACCCACAGCAATCAGCGCACTGACGCCGCCCGCAATCTGCTCCTCCACCAGACGGTCGAGGGCTTCATAATCCACCTTGCCGTTCTTGAAGGGGGTCACAAGGGCTGTGCCGCAGCCGGTGAACAAAGGCTTTCTCATATTGATTACCTCCTGAAAAGGTTTTACGCTTACTTCCGGGTGATGTAGCCCTTCGCGCACAGGAGCTCAGCGGTCAGCATCGCGCCGCCGGCAGCGCCGCGCACGGTGTTGTGGCTCAGGCACACGAAGCGGTAGTCGAACAGCTTATCCTCGCGCAGACGGCCGATGGACACACCGAAGCCGTTCTGGAAATCACGGTCCAGGCGGGTCTGGGGACGGGCGGGATCCTCGAAGTACTGCAGGAAGGGCTTGGGCGCAGAGGGCAGGCCCAAGCGCTGCGCTTCAGTCTCGAAGTTGGCCCAGCGTTCCTTGATCTGCTCGATAGAGGGCTTATTCTTGAAGGACACGGACACCGCCGCCATATGGCCGTCCGCCGCGGCAACGCGCAGGCACTGAGCGCTGATGACAGGCTCCGTAGCATTGACGATCTTGCCGTCCTCCACATGGCCCCAAATTTTGAGGGGCTCGTTCTCGCTCTTCTCGTCCTCGCCGCCGATGTAGGGGATCACGTTATCCACCATCTCGGGCCAGGTCTTGAAGGTCTTGCCAGCGCCGGAGATAGCCTGGTAGGTGCACACGCTCATCTTCTCGGGGCCGAAATCCATCAGGGGAGTGATGGCAGGCACGTAGCTCTGGATGGAGCAGTTGGGCTTGACAGCGATGAAGCCCAGCTTCGTGCCCAGGCGCTTGCGCTGCGCCTCGATGACCTCCAGGTGCGCCGCGTTGATCTCCGGCACGACCATGGGCACGTCCTCAATGCCGCGGCAGGCGGAATTGTTGGACACCACGGGGATCTCGTGCTTAGCATAGGCTTCCTCGAGGGCGCGGATTTCATCCTTCTTCATGTCGACAGCGCAGAAAATGAAATCGACCTTCTCGCCCACCGCGTCGATCTGGGAGGCATCCATGACGACCATGTCGGCCACATCCGCAGGGATGGCCCAGTCAAAGGCCCAGCGATCGCCCACGGCCTCGGCGTACTTCTTGCCGGCAGAGCGGGCAGAGGCCGCCACGCAGGTCACCTGGAACCAGGGATGATCCTTCAAAAGGGAAATGAAACGCTGGCCCACCATGCCGGTTGCGCCAACGATACCAACGCGATACTTCTCCATGTTCATCGTCCTCCATTGCACTTATGATGTAAAAAAGCCCGCAAGACATTCCTGCGGTGCGCATCAATGCGGGGCATACATTCTCCCCCGCCCAATGACCAGCGCTCCGCCAGGCGATGCCTGATGACAGCTGCAGACCTGTCCGGCCTGCACCCAAGCACAGGAGCCACGGCTTCTCTCCTGCCTTTCGGCGCAATGTTCCTTCACGCGGCCTCTGCGGAAGCCTGTCCTCCGCCGCGCTACCGACACTGCGCACCTCTGATCCCGTATCAAATTCGGATACACGGCTATCTTATCACGGATGAAAGGCGATGTCAACGTTTCCGCAAAGAAGTACAGGGAAAAGACAGGCGGAGGTCATTTCCGCCGCCTGCCCGCGATTTTCCGCACCATGCCGCCCATGAATCTCGGCAGCCGGATGCACACCATCCGCACGCGCATCATGTCACCTCCTGCATGTGTTGATCAGCGCCCAGCCTGCCATCACCAGCGCCGCGCCCGCCATCGCTGCCCAGGCCCACCCCGGGATGCACAGGAACAAAAGCAGCAGCCCTGCGGCAATGAACACGCACCCTAGCATCCGCCACAGGCCATCCTCCGGCGGACGTCGTTTGGACGGCGGATAGGGCTGATACCTGACTTTCCGCATATTGATTCCCCCGCTTCACTGGCAGGATATGCCGTGCAGGGCTGTCAAATGCGGATTCCGGGAGAAAATCTTTGTAAAGATGACAATTCTGTTACATTTGTCGTTTACAAGCGCGAAGATTTCGTGTAAAATAGAGGGTGGATTTGTATACCCGGCGGAAAATCCGCCTTCTACTATATTCGCAGGAGGACATACCGCACATGACGACCTTCGCATCCACCCTGATGGCCAACATCGTCGATATTCTTGTGTACGCCGCTGTGGCGGTGGTGACGCTTATCGGCGTCTTCAAGTGCCTGCTGCCGCTGATGGGCACCACCCGTTCGCTGCGCCGTGCCATCCGCCGTTTGCAGCGGGACGCGGGCAATCAGCAGGGCACACCCGTCTGGCAGGAAAAGCGCTTCATGGGCAACCGCCTGAAGGGCTCCTGGCTGCGCTTTTTGCAGAACGCCGAGCAGCTGGACCGCCGCGGCCTCCCCTGCAATGTGGAGGATTACATCAATGACGACACCGTCACCCACGGTCCCGGCAACGCCACCCTGGCGGAGCTCATCCCCGGCCTGCTGACCAGTCTGGGTATCCTGGGCACCTTCATGGGCATGATGCGCGGCCTGAGCGGATTGGACTTCTCCAACTCCGACGCCATCATCGAGGGCATCCCGGTGCTGCTGGACGGCATGAAGTTCGCCTTCGGCACCTCTGTGGCAGGCGTGAGCTGCTCCATCGTGTTCAACATGCTCAACCGCATTTTGCAGGGCAGCTCCTACCGTGCCATCGACGACTTCGTGGAGTGCTTCACGACGCTCGCCATGCAGCGCCCCCTGGACAACGACGTGCAGCTGATCTGCCAGAACCAGGACTCCAACCACATGCTCGCAGGCCTGACCGACGTGCTGCCCGCCACCGTGGAAGGCAGCATCACCCGGGCCATGTCCCCCGTGGCGAAGGCTATGGACAACTTCCTCGTGGGCGCCACCCGTGCGCAGGTGGACGGCGTGGGCCGCATCGTCAGCAACTTTGTGCAGCAGATGAACATGAGCCTCAACGACCAGTTCGTCCAGCTGGGCATGACGATGACTGAGATCAACCAGAACCAGCAGCTGACGATGGAGCACATCCGCCAGTCCATGGCCGCTGCTGCCGCCATCGTGGAGGACGTGCAACAGCTCCACACCGTCAGCACCGACGTCCTCAGCCGCTTTGAGCATTATGTGAGCGAGCTGGGCGAAGCGCGCCGCCGGGACGAGGGCTTTGAGGATTCCGCTTCCGCCCTGCTAGAAATGATGCAGCAGATGAACGCCGAGCAGCAGAAGCTCCTGCAGCAGGTCAGCGCCAGCCACCAGCAGCTGCTGGCCTCCATGAACGGCTTCACCGCCGATGCGGAGAAGGCCATGACCCGCATGAACCACAACACCTCCGTCACCGGCGAGCATTTGGAGCAGGTCGCTACCTCCATGACCAACGCCGGCCAGGAGCTTTCCAACGGCTGCCAGGCCTTTGTGCAAAACACCGTCGGCGGCCTGAGCGAAGCCCTGGGCGCCTTTGAGAAGAACATGGCCATCCTGGTGGAAGCCCTCTCCCGCAAGGTCGATCAGCTCCGTGCGGACGGCACCTCCGGCGATACCGCCGCGGCCGTCACCGCGCTGCAGCAGCTCACCGCACAGCTCAGCCAGATCATCGCCTCCAAGGAGGTGTGACCGTGGCCCGTCAACGCATTCACAACAGCCGCGCCGGCAAGGGCGGCAACTCCGGCGCCAGCTGGATCAGCTATTCCGACATGATGGCAGCGCTGCTGCTGGTGTTCGTGCTGATCCTCTCCGTCAGCCTGCACCAGTATTTCACCATGCTGGAAACCAAGACCGCCGAGCTGGATCAGCAGAAGCTCCTCATCACCGACCAGCAGCTCAAGCTGGACGAACAGACGCTTCAAATTGCTGCCCAGCAGGTGGAAATGGATCATCAAAATGCCCAGATCGCCATCATCATGACCCAGCTGGACGAGAAGGAATCCGCCCTGGAGGAAGCCTACATCATCCTGGGCGAGCAGCAGGCAGAGCTGGACGCAGCCCGCAGTGACCTGGCCGGCAAGGAAAAGGAGCTCATCATCCTCCAGCAGGAGCTGGCCAACAAGGAAAACGCCCTGAACGCAGCCATTCAGGTGCTCAACGCCCAGCAGGCGGCCCTGAACAGCAAGACCGACAAGATCGAGGACATGGTGGGCATGAAGGCGGAGATCATCGCCGAGTTGTCCGCATCCCTGTCCCGTGCCAACCTGACCGCCGCGGTGGATCCCAACACGGGCGACATCGTGCTGGACAGCGCCGTCCTCTTCAAGACCGGCTCCTCCTCCATCATGGCGGACGGCCAGTACCTGCTCAACCGCTTCATCCCCGTGTACCTGGAAGTGCTGCTGCGCCCGGAATACTCCGACTATCTGGGCCAGATCGTCATCGAGGGCCACACCGACGACGTGGGCACCTGGGAAAACAACATGAAGCTCTCCCAGGAGCGCGCGTATGAGGTGATGATGTATGTGCTGCACATGTACCGCGAGGGTAGCCCGGAGCGCGAGCTTCTCCAGCAGCTGCTGACCGCCACCGGCCGCAGCGAAACCGACCTGATCTACTACCCCGGCACCACCGTGGTGGATCAGGATTCCTCCCGCCGCGTGGAATTCAAGTTCAGCCTGAAGGACGCGGAGATGATCGAGGAAATGAACAAGCTTCTTCAGGGAAACTAATCGCAAATAAAGGAAAGCAAGCATGAAATATTTTGCCATTCTGACCGTGCTCATCCTCATCGTGACGCTGGTGGGCGTGGGCTACATGTACATGACCGCCAACATCTTCGTGGATGCGGTGGGCGTCGTGGCGGTGGAAGCCGCCAATCAGCCCGTGCACTTCGCCGAGCTCCGCCAGCAGCTGCGCCTGGGTGCGGTGACAGGCACACCCTATGTTGCCGCTCAGGAGCTTTCCGACGCGGAGGATTACCAGTTCCTCACCTACACCGTGCGGCTGAAGAACGACACCTCCGTCCCGGCGGACATGATCGAGCTGCAGGTGACCCCCATGGCGGGCGACATTCTGCAAATCGGCTCCTATCATGACGTAAAGCTCCCCGCGGGACAGTCCGTGGACGTCACCGCCACCATCCTCACCGAAAAGAACATGCACGCCATCCGCGAGGTGACCATCACCTATTACATCTGGGGCGTGCCCTTCACCATGAAAACAACGGTCAAGTAAACACGCAAAAAGGACGGCCTCCCGCTTGGGAAGCCGTCCTTCTTATATTGCCTCAGCCGACCATGTCGTCCTCAGTGACGATGTCGATGCTGCTGTGCGGAACAAAGCCGCGCAGGAGCCTGCCATAGCTGTCGGTGGTCTCGATATAGTACCAGCCGCCGAATTCCGCCAGCACATCCACCTTGTCGCCCGTATTCAGCCAGCAGATGGTATTGCAGGAGGCCAGCGGGTCATCGGTGACGTAGGTGTTGTACTTGATGGTCTGCCTGGGCAGGTCGTACCAGCGCAGGCTCTGCACCTCAGTGTCGCGAGGCAGGGCGGATGCGTCAATGTAGCCAAAGCGCATCTGGTCGCGGCTGATGTCATACTGCACCAACAACCAGCCGTCCTCCTCGCCGAAGATCTGCACCCAGTCGTTGGTGGACATCTCAGCCTTGCCGTTTGCCGCACGATAGCTGCTGCGGCCCGGTGCGGCGAACACGTCGTACTTCTCATTCGCGCGAAGGTTGACCGACACGGGCATGTGGAAATCCGTAGGGGTGACGGGCGGGTTGGTCAGCTTGGCGCGGGCCTCCTCCAGGGTCTTGGGGAAGTCGTAGATGTTGAAGGCTGCGAAGCGGTTGTCGTAGGTGCCGTAGGCGTACTTGACGTTACGGCTGTTGTAAGCAACGTAATCCTCGCGCTCCTCGCCCTTGATATAGCCGATCTTTTCATCGTTAACGAAGGAGATCGTATCGTTATGCAGATTCCACACGAGCTTCACCCGCCACACGCCATCAAACTTTCCGATAGCCATATGGTAGCCATTGTTGTTGTCCAGTTCGAACATGCGCCTCTCACCCCAAGGCGGTGTAATCTGCTCATAAGCGTTGCCCCAGCCAATTTCCACGCGGGGCATCTCCTCCCCCACCACCATCTTGTAATTGCGCTGGGTGATGCGCAGATTGCCCTTGCTGTCCGGCTCAATCAGGCACACAATATGCAGCGAGCCGTTGGTCATAATCACAACGCCAGCGTGCATCTCCTCGCTGTACACCCAGGAAAGCCAGTTACTGGTGTCATCGCACTGGGCCACATGGAAGCCTTCCCACGCGGGCACATCAAACAACGTAGCGATCTCATCGGGCAGCGGATTGCGGATGGCATCCTCCGCCATCGCGGACATCGCGCCCAGCAGCATCAGCATCGCCAGCAGAAAGCTCAGCATCTTCTTCATCTTTGTCCACCTCGTTCATTTTGTTTGGAGCGCTGTCACCTATATAACGATGGCGGATGGGAAATCTTTCCCGTTGCAGGCGGATTTTTCACAATTTACATTTGTTACAAAAAGCCGCCTCCCCTTTCGGAGAAGCGGCAGATCGTTACTTGTCCAGGAAGCGGGTCATCATGTAGCCCGTCTGTCCGTTGTACTTGACCTGGGACCAGGTCGCGCCGGGGGTGAGGATGGTCACCCGCGCGCCGTGGGGCACCTTTTGAAGGATGCGCCCCGTCTGCTGGGAGGGGCCGCCCCGCAGGTACACGAAGGTGCGGTCAGGATGCACCACCGTAGCGGAGGAGGAACCGTTCAGGCCGTAGAACTTGAGGAATTCCGTCATCATGTAGCCGGTCTTGCCGTCCACGATGACCTTGCACCAGGTATTGCCCTGGCTGAGCACGGTGACGTAGGTGCCGTTGCCGTACTTGCCGATGGACCTGGAGGACTTCGACGCAGACTGACGAAGATTCAGCTTCTGGTTCGCGCCGGGATTGTTGACCACCGCATAGCCCTCGCCGGAGGACGTATTTCCGCCCGTGCTGCCGGAATCATCATTCCCGCCGGCAGAGGCGCTCCCCTTGCGGACGATGCCGTCCTTAAGGTAATCGGTGCTCATGTAGCCCACATACCCGTTGACGGAGATCTTCCACCAGCCGTCGCCCTCCTGGATGATCATACCGTAGCTGCCGCTGGGGATGGTCCTGACCACACCGTACTTGGTGGCGGGACCCAGGCGGAGATTCACGCCTTTGCCGTTGGCAGAGATCACGGTGCAGATATCGGTGGAATAGGTGGTGTACTTCTTATCCACAAAATCGGAATTGAAGTAGCCGTTGCGGTTCTCCACGCTGACGTGATACCAGTCGCCCTTCTCCGTCAGGAGGATGCAGGGGGTGCCGTCCGGATAGGTCGCGATGACCCGGCCGGAATAGCTGCCGGAGGAACGCATGTTGAGGTCGCCGTTGACATCCACGATGCCAATCACGCCCTTGGCCGCAGCGGAAATGTACACATAATCCTTGACCATATAGCCGGACTTGCCGTCAGGGCCGCTGACCTTATAGAAATTGCCGCTCTGGCCGTCGATGCGCAGCCAGGTGCCCTTCTCGTACACGCCCAGCTTCCGGGACTGGGTGGACGGATTTTCCCGCAGATTCACGCTGGACACGTTCACCGTGCCAAAGCGCATCGTATCCGCCAGCGCTGTGCTGGACAGGAGCATCATCAGCATCATTGCCGCCAGCGCAAACAGCAGCTTGTAACCCCTCTTCATCAGCGAGGCCTCCTTGCTCACAATAATCCAGCATCATTATATAGTATATGTGACAAAATTGCAATACAATCTGCGGGATTTTACAATTTCTGAGCATCAAAAAAAACGGCAGACGCTCCGTCCGCCGTTGATGCATCAGTCTTCGCAGATATGCTCCATGCCATTGCGCAGCAGCGTGGCCACATGGTCATCCGCCAGGGAGTAAAACACGGTCTTGCCATCCCTGCGGGATTTGATCAGCCGCGCCTGCTTGAGGATCCGCAGCTGATGGCTCACGGCAGATTGGGTCATCCCCAGCAGCGCAGCCAGATCGCACACGCAGACCTCCGCCTTCAGCAGCACATAGAGGATGCGCACGCGGGTGCCATCCCCGAAGGTCTTGAACAGATCCGCCAGGCGGACAAGATGCTCCTCCCGGGGGAAATGCGCACGCACCTGCGCCACCACGTCCTCGTGGACGCAGAGGAAGGAGCAGCTTTCGGCATTGCGTTCGGACATGGCAGCGGGCCTCCTTTGAGTGAATGCAATCATTATAGCAGATTTTCCGCAGAAACGCAAATGAAACGGGCAGAGGATCGCTCCTCTGCCCTGTATTCGTATTAACCAGAAACCTTCAGCGTGCCCACGTCCACGGAGGGGCTGCCAATGCTGGAGCCAGAGAAGTCCAGATCGCTGCCAACGGCGACGATATTCTTCAGCACCTCGTAGAAGTTGCCCGCCACGGTGATCTGCTCCACCGCATGGCCGCGCTTGCCGCCCTCGATGGTGTAGCCCTTGGAGAGCAGGGAGAAGTCGCCGGAAGTAGGATTCGCACCGGAATGCAGACCTGCCAGGTCAGTGATGACCAGGCCCTCGCCCACGTCCGCCATCAGGCCTTCGAGATCCTTCTCGCCGGGCTTGAAGAAGAAATTCGTGGGCGCCACGCGGATCGCGCCGCCTGCACGGTGGGCATTGCCGGTGGACTGGACGCCCTGCTTGCGGGCGGTCTTGCGGGAATGGAGGAGCGTGGTCAGCACGCCTCCGTTGATGACGGCCTTGGTGCGGCTGGCGCTGCCCTCGCCGTCAAAGCGCTGGGAACCAAAGCCGCCGGGCAGCAGCGGGTCGTCCATCAGGGTGACGACGGGGCTGGCGATGACTTCGCCCTCCTTGCCCTTGAGCAGGGACAAATTCTGCTGCACATTCTCCGCGGAGAAGATGCCCGCAAAGGTCTGCAGCAGGCTCTGCATGGCGTCAAAGCGCATGATGATGCGGTACTCGCCGCCAGGCACGGGGGTACCGCCCAACTGGCAGACAGTCTCTTCCACAGCCTTCTTGCCGATGCGCTCGGCATCCAGGTCGGCGAACTTGCTGCCCGCCTCCATGTAGCCGCCGGTCGCGGTCTTGCCGTCGGCCTTGGCGATGGGCGCGGCATAGGCCATGCAGTAGCTGCCCTCATCGGTCAGGTCCAGGCCGTAGCTGTTCTTCATGCGGATGGTGGACGTGCCGGAGGACACCAGGGCCCGCTGCACCTTCCACACGCGCTCGTCGGCCTCCTTGGCGGCCTTTTCCATCGCCAGGCACAGGGCCAGCTTGGCCTCGGCGGAGGTCTCCTTCACGTCGGATTCAGTCTTGGGGATCTCAGGGTACTCCGCGTCGCCCGCGTAGATCTCGTCCTGCTCGTCGGTTTCGATCAGGGCGGCGGACTCCTTCACGCCCTCCACCAGCTGCTGAATGGCAGCCTCGTCAAAGGCCTGGGTGGAGCTGGTGCCCATCTTGCCGTTCACCGTGCCGCGCAGGGACAGATTCTGGCTCGCAGACACCTGGTACTGGTTGATCTCGCCCTCCAGGGCGCTGGCGCGGAAGTTCTCGCCGGCAGTGTAATACACTTCCGCCGTTTCGATGCCGGCAGCCTTGGCGGCTTCCAGTACACGGTCAATAAACAGATTCATATCCATATCGCACACTCCTCCTTAACGGCCGCCAACGGTCAGGCTGCCCACGCGGATCATCGGCTGACCCACGTCGGTGGGCACGGAGCCGGACATCGAGCCGCACATGCCCTGCGCCAGGTCGAGGTTCTTGCCCACGCGGTCGATCTTCAGCAGCACCTCGCTGCCGCGGCCGATCAGGCTCGCGCCGCGCACGGGATGGGCGATCTTGCCGTCCTTGACCAGGTAGCCCTCGTTGACCGCGAAGTTGAACTCGCCGGTCGCGGGGTTGACGGAACCGCCGCCCATCTTCTTGGCGTACAGGCCGTCGCCCATAGAGGCGATCATCTCGGCTTCGTCGTCGTTGCCGGGCGCGATAAAGGTGGAGCGCATGCGGCTGGTGGGCGCAAAGGCGTAGCTCTGGCGGCGGGAGGAGCCGGTGATGGGCATGTTCATGCGGCGGGAGCCCAGGCGGTCGATCATGTAGTTGGTGAGGATGCCGTTCTCCACCAGCACGGTGCGCTGGGCGGGGGTGCCCTCGTCGTCCACATGGATGGAGCCCCAGGCATTCAGGATGGTACCGTCATCAATGGCGGTGACGCAGTCCGCAGCGATCTTCTGGCCCAGCTTGCCCGCAAATTCGGACACGCCGATGGACACGCTGGTGGCCTCCAGGGAGTGACCGCAGGCCTCGTGGAAGATCACGCCGCCAAAGCCGTTGTCGATCACCACAGGCATGATGCCCGCGGGGCACAGAGGCGCGTGCAGCATGGTGACGGCCTGCTTCGCGGCAGCCTCGCCGACCTTCTCCGGGTCGATGTGGCTGTCGAAGATCTCGAAGCCCATCATCGCGCCGGGGTTGTCGGAACCGGTCTGGTTCTCCGTGCCGTTGGACGCCACCGCGGACACTGCCAGGCGGGTGCGCACGCGCTGATCGGTGGCAAACACGCCCTCGGTGTTACAGACGCAGATATTCTGCACATGGTCGATGTAGTTGCCGATGACCTGCACGATCTCCGGGGAAATCCGGCGGGCAGCAGCCTCCGCCGCGCGGACCTTCTCCGCCTTGACAGCAGCCTTCACGTCGGTGGGCAGCAGGCGGATCTCCTCGGGGCGGGTGTAATCAATGGCATTGAAGGGCTGAACGATGCAGCCCTTGCCTCCCTTGACGGCAGCCGCCGCCTGACGCGCACAGGCCATCAGACCCTCGCGGGAGGTGTCATTGGTATGGACGTACACGGCGTTGGTGCCGGAGAACACGCGCACACCTGCGCCATGCAGACGGCCGGTGTTGGCGGTCTCGATGCGACCAGAGCGCATCATGAGGGTGTTGTCGATGCGGTCTTCCACGAAGATCTCCGCAAAGTCGCCGCCGGTGCGGACTGCTTCCTGCAGCACCTCACGGGCGATATTCTGATCAAGCATGTTTCTTCCTCCTTTTGGAAAGCTCGTTGCTTTGTCAACCATTATACACCCAATCGCTCGGATTGTACAGCCCCTACCTTCGGCAGGAAAATCCGCCTTCCGTGTCGAATATTCCCACAAACAGGGAGGTGCATCACCATGGAGCTTTGGGATCTGTACACCCGTGACCGCCATCCCACCGGCGAAACCCACATCCGCGGCGAGAAGCTGCCGCCTGAGCGCTTCCACCTGGTGGTGCATGTGTGGATCCGCAACAGCCGGGGCGAATGGCTGATCAGCCAGCGTGCCGCGAGCCGGCCGACCTTCCCGCTGAAATGGGAAAGCGTGGGCGGCAGCGTCACCGCGGGCGAGGACAGCCTGACGGGCGCTCTCCGCGAGGCCAAGGAGGAGGTCGGCGTTGACCTTGATCCGGCACAGGGCAAGCTGGTGGAATCCACCGTCCGCGAGCATTTTCAGGACATCAAGGACGTGTGGTCGTTCCTCTATGACGGAGAAATCGACCTGCGCAATGCCACCACCGACGAGGTCGCCGACATGCGCTGGATGACCGTGGAGGAGGTCCGCCAGCTGTACGACGCAGGCGAGCTTGTTCACACGCTGGGGTATTTCTTCGACGACCCGGAGCTGGGAGGACAGGCATGATGGATATCCGCCTCATCACCCCCTGCGGCGAATGCTGCGAGGGCTGCCGGAAGAAAGCGGACGGCCTGTGCCGTGGCTGCCTCGAAACCGGCGGCCACTGCGAGGAATGGGCGGGCTCCGGGATGTGCCCGACCTACGCCTGCTGCAGGGAACACGGCGCACTGTTCTGTGGCGTATGCCCGGAATTCCCCTGCAACCATCTGCCGATGCTGAAGTGGCGGCCGGACTGCGTCAATGAGCTGACAGAGCTGGCGAAGGAATACCGCAGGCAGTCCCGCCGAGCACAGAAAACGACCGACGGATGACAAAAACCTCCGACGACCGGTTTTCTCCCATTGCATTGTGCGGCTTTGTGTGGTATAAATGCATCTGTGATATTCGTGCACACGGCAGCTTTTCACGGAGGATCAAATGTATATTAAGGAGCAGCTATCGAAGTATCCGTACTTTGAGGAAGTGTTCAAGTCGGAGGACGTCAGCAACGTTGTCGACTCGCTGACAGGGCTCATTTCCAGACGTTATCTGGTCGAATTCATCCAACACCTTGTAAAAAACAAGGTGCCGTTTTCGTTGGCTCTTTTGGATCTTGATAACTTCAAGTTCATCAATGACACCTATGGTCACGGCATCGGCGACGGTGTGCTGGCCGAAGTCGCGAAAGATCTGGAACGCTTTCTTGGCGATAATGGCATTGCCGGCAGATACGGCGGCGACGAGTTCCTGATCGTCAACCTCAAGGATCAAAGCTATGACGCGCTGAAGGATTTCTTTGGCGCAATGTACTCCAACTATACCGTTCTGCGCAAGAACATCGACCTTGGCGAATATGAGCCGTTTGTCACAGGAACCATCGGCTGTGCTGTTTATCCCAAGGATGCGCAGGATTATGAATCTTTGTTTGACCTGATCGACAAGGCGCTTTACAGGGGCAAGACAAAGGGCCGGAACTGCTACATTATCTATGTGGAAGAGAAGCATAAGGACATATCCATCCAGGCCTTGGCCAGCCGCGGGATCTATACGATCTTCCGCGAATTGTCATGCAGATTTGATTCCCAGGCAAAGCTGTTTGACAAGCTGAAGGCCATGCTGGAGATATTGACCAAGGATATGCGGATCTCCGATCTGTACTATGTAAACAGCGATGATTGCTTCATGAGCGTCAGCTCCGGCGCTTCTTTGGGCAAGGTGACAGACCTGGATCAGCTGACACAGGACGATATATTCTCCACGAATGACCTGGAGAATATCAATTGCAGATCGCACAGTATGTATACGCTGTGCCGGGAGCAGGATTTCGAAACGGTTTTGATGATCAAAATCGGCATACAGGATGAGACCTTCGGCTATCTGGTATGCGCCGAACCGCACACCCGCCGGATCTGGCAGGAGGACGAGCACGCGATCATGTTCTTCGTCTCCAGGATGCTGGCGGTCTACATGCAGGCTTCCGGAGAGAAAATCTGATATACGGCAGACAAAAGGTCAGCAGGGCATAACACCCTGCTGACCTTTATCTGTTTCATGAAACGATCAGTACTGGAACTCCTTCGCGGCTTTCAGGAACGCGCAGTAGCACTTGTACTCCTGCCACAGATCGACCTTGGAGATGGCCTCCCAGGGCGCGTGCATGGAAAGCACCGGCACGCCGCAGTCAATGACGTTCATGCCGTACTTGGCGCAGATGTAGGCGATGGTGCCGCCGCCGCCCACGTCCACGCGGCCCAGCTCGGCAGTCTGCCAGGCAACGTCCGCATCGTCGCAGATCTTGCGCACCTGGGCGACGAACTCGGCGTTGCAGTCGTTGGAGCCGGACTTGCCGCGGCTGCCGGTAAACTTGTTGAAGGTCACGCCGTTGCCCACGATAGAGGCGTTGTTCTTCTCGAACACGCCGGCAAAGTTGGGATCATAGCCCGCGCTGACGTCGGAGGACAGCATGCGGCTGTTGCTGAGGCAGCGACGCAGGTACAGCGGATTGCCGCAGCCCTTCAGGTTCGCGACCAGCTCGGCCATGATGTTCTCGAAGTACATGGAGCCCATGCCCGTTGCACCCACGGAGCCGATCTCTTCCTTGTCGGTCAGCACAGCGCACAGGGTGTAGGCAGGGGTGCCCTCGTAATCCATGACGGCCGCCATGGAGGGGTAGGCGCACACGCGGTCATCGTGGCCGTAGCCGGCGATCAGCGCACGGTCGAAGCCCACGTCGCGGCACTTGCCGGCGGGAACAGCCTCCAGCTCGGCGGAGATGAAGTCCTCCTCCTCAATGCCGTACTTTTCCTTGAGGATGTTAAGCACCTGGGCCTTGACGGGATCCTTCTCGGTATCGGCCAGAGGCTCGGAGCCGATGATGATGTCCAGCGCATCACCCTCGATGACCTTGCCCGCAGGCTTGCCCATCTGATCAGCCGCGAGGTGGATCAGCAGGTCGGAAATGTAGAACACGGGATCATTCTCGTCCTCGCCGATGGCGATGGTGACGGTGGTGCCGTCCTTCTTGCAGACCACGCCGTGCAGCGCCAGAGGAGACGCGACCCACTGGTACTTCTTGATGCCGCCGTAGTAGTGGGTATCCAGGTAGGCAAAGCCGCCGTTTTCAAACAGGGGGTTCTGCTTGACGTCGATGCGGGGGCTGTCGATGTGGGCGCCCAGGATGTTCATGCCGCTGGTGATGTCGTTTTCACCGATGACCCAGGCCATGAAGCACTTGTTCATCCAGTTGCAGTAGACGCGGTCGCCCGCCTTGAGCTGCTTGCCTTCCTTGATAACGTCGTTCAGGTCGATAAAGCCGGCTTCCTTCGCCTGACGGACGGACTCGGTCACGCACTCGCGCTCGGTCTTGCCGGCGTCCAGATACGCCTTGTACTTCTCCGCAAAGGCCTCCAGCTGGGCCTTTTCGCCTTCAGCAAGGGCTTTCCAGGCATTCTTGCGATACATATCGTTGATCTCCTTTATTCAGCATGATTCGGCATACGCCAGTGGGTACATTATACCGCGTCCAACTGAAAAAGGCAAGGCCTGCTCAAAGATAAAGCGCCGCAGAGACATTTGCTCCGCGGCGCTGTACATTTCCTTTTACTGCTCGATCAGGTTGCCTTCTGCATCATAATCGTACACGATGAGACTGCCATCTTCCAGGTATTCGATTTCCTGGAGGATCATGCCCTCTGCATTGTAGTGGGTCTCCCAGGCAAGCACGCCGCTCTCATAGTTCCAGCTGCTGACCTTGACGCCATCCTCATACTCGTAGACGAACATCACATCGCTGACCACCGTGCCATCCGGTTCCTCAATGTAGTTGCTCACCCAGTCACCATACTCGTTGTACTCACGGATAAAGATGGTGCCCTCCAGAATGGTGGTGGTCTTCGTCTCGTAATACCAGCCATCCGCATTCAGCGCGTATTCCGAGGTGGTCTCGGAGGTCACCGCGTTATTGGCGTCATAGGTGTACGCTTTGACGCAGTTGCCGTGTCCGTCATATTCATTGCGTGCCCAGGTGCCGTCGTCGTAATACGATTCCGACCAGACAGGATGCGTTTCCCCGTCCTCCCCCATGGCGAAAACCGTCTGGGCAACGAGCATCCCGTTTTCATACTGACATTCGCGAACCTTGCTGCCCGCCTCATCGTATTCATAGCTGAAAGCGCCCTCGCCGGTCTTTTCGCCCGCTGAATCGAAAGACGCATACCACAGCAGCTCGCCCTGGTCATTGTAGCTGCTCAAATCCGCGGAGCCGTCATCGAAAAGCCAGACTTCCGTGCCGCACACCAGGCACAGCACGCCCTCCAGCACATGGGGAGCTTCCTCCGCCTTTTCGCCGGCTTCCGTCACGCGCCAGTGGGTCTTAGCGTCCCGTTCCCACTCGAACACCGGATATTCCTCATCCGCCATGGCTGCACAGGGCAGCGTGAGCAGCATCACCAGCAGCATGATCAGCATATTTTTCAGCATGTTGACTCCTTTCCGCAGCACGACGGGCTGCATCGCACATCCAGCATACCACAACCCGCCCCGATTGCATAGTATTTTCTTCGTATTTGCAAAAAAACGGAGCACCCGTCATGGATGCTCCGGCGATCGATTTACTTGGTGGGGAAAGCGAAATACTTGCGGGCGTTGTCGGAGGAGATGCCGGTAACGATCTCGCCGAGGATGTCGTAATCCTGGGGGAATCGGCCGTCCTCGACCCATTCGCCGATCAGGCGGCACAGGATGCGGCGGAAGTACTCGTGACGGGGGTAGCTCAGGAAGGAGCGGCTGTCAGTCAGCATGCCCACAAAGCCGGCCAGGTAGCCCAGGCTGGCCAGGGAGGTCAGCTGGTTGGTCATGCCGGTGAAGTGGTCGTTGAACCACCAGGCAGAGCCATGCTGGATCTTGCCGACGGCCTCGCTGCCCTGGAAGCAGCCGCACAGGGTATCGATGGCCTGATCGTCCGCGGGATTCAGGCTGTACAGGATGGTGCGGGGCAGGCCGCAATTCTCCTCCACCGCGCCCAGGTACGCAGCCATCTCATCCACAGGCGCGAAGTTGTTGATGGTATCGTAGCCGGTGTCGGGGCCGAGCTTGCGATACTGAGCGGGATTGTTGTCGCGGCGGCAGCCGTAGTGCAGCTGCATCGTCCAGTCGAGCTTCTTGTACTCCTCGCCAAAGAACACCATGCAGGCGGTCTTGTACTGGGCGACTTCCTTCGCGGTGACTTCCTGACCGGCAGCCTTCTTCTGGAAGATGGCCTCCACCATCTCGTCGGAGGCGGGATCATACACCACGTAGTTCAGGCCATGGTCGGACAGGCGACAGTTGTTCTCATGGAAGAAGGCCATGCGCTTGCGGAGGGCTTCCTTCACATCCGCGAAGGACTTGATCTCCATTTCAGCCGCAGCAGCCAGCTTGGCGATATAAGCCATAAAGTCGGGCTTCTCGATGTTGACAGCCTTGTCGGGACGCCAGGCGGGCAGCACGTTGGTCTTGAGGGTTTCGTCGGCCAGCATCAGCTTGTGCCACTTCAGGTCGTCGATGGGATCGTCGGTGGTGCAGATGGTCTCGACATTGCTCATGGCGATCAGGCCGCGGGCGCTGTACTCAGGCTGGTGGAGCTTCTCGTTGCAGATGTTCCACACCTCGTCAGCCGTCTTGGCAGACAGCACGCCGTTGTAGCCGAAGAAGCGCTGCAGCTCCAGATGGGTCCAGTGGTACAGGGGGTTACCGATGCCCTTGCCCACGACTTCCGCCCACTTGCAAAACTTCTCATAATCGGAAGCACCGCCGGTGATGTAGTACTCGTCGATACCCGCGCAGCGCATCAGGCGCCACTTGTAGTGATCGCCGCCCAGCCACACCTGGGTGATATTGTCGTAGCGCAGGTCGGTGTAGATCTGCTCGGGGCTGAGGTGGCAGTGGTAGTCGATGATGGGGCACTTGGCCGCGTAGTCATGGTAGAGCACGCGGGCAGTCTCGGTGGAAAGCAGGAAATCCTTGTCCATGAAAGCCTTCATTGTCGGTCTCTCCTTATCAAATATAAATTCCACTTCGGGATTGGTTACCTGGTCGAGGCACGCTTCACCAGTTCGCCGGTGAAAACGGTCTTCTGGGGCATTTCCTTGCCCTCCAGAACGCCCATCATCGTGGCGACGATGTGCTCGCAGATGGCGAGGAGCTTGTTGTCCACGCTGGTCAGTTCCGGCTCGGTGCACACGCAGAGGCTGGAGTTGTTGTAGCCGATGACCGCCAGATCCTCCGGGACCCGCTTGCCCGCCGCCCGCGCGTACTTCAGCGCGCCGACGGAGAGGATGTCCTCCGAGGCCAGCACCGCGTCGAAGGCAACGCCGTCCTTCTCCAGCTGCAGCAGCGTCTCGCACACCTGATGGACGCTGCCCTTGTCATGGTCGAAGAAGCACAGCAGCTGTTCATCCACCGGCACACCTCGCTGGGCGTGAGCATCGCGGTAGCCGGCCAGCTTCTTGCGGCCGGAATAGTTGCTGGAGTGATACAGGCACAGGATGCGCCGGCAGCCGCTGTCCAGCAGGGACAGGGCAGCGTCGGTCACCGCACGCTGGTCGTCGCACTGCACGCCGTAAACATTCTCACAGGGGAAGGTACCGTTGAGCAGCACCACGGGGACGTTTCTGGCCGCGTCGCGGATATAATCATTGTCCGTGGGATTGTCCTCAATAAAGGAGGAGCCCATCAGCACGATGCCGTCCACATGGCGGGACTTGAGCAATTCGACGCCCTGCTGGCGAGCATATAGCTCCTTGCCCGTGCAGGACAGCAGGCAGTCATAGCCCTGCTGGCGGAAGGAGCGCTCCAGGAAAGTCAGCGCCTGGGACAGATAGGGATCGGAAGCGTCCGGACACAGCAGGCCGATGGTCTTCATCGTGTTCAGACCAAGGCCGCGGGCAAAGGCATTGGGGACATAACCCGTGCCCTCGATGACCGCCATGACCTTCTTGCGGGTATTCTCCGATACATGGGGGCTATTGTTCAGCACGCGGGATACCGTCGCGATGGACACCCCTGCCCGGCGGGAGATATCATAGATATTCATCGCCGCATCATCCTTTCGGTTGTAAGTAGTTTCAGCTATCTTTCATGCCTATTATACACGCTTCCGGATGTAAATGCAAGGGCCTTTTGCGCCCTATCTTTGCATTTTACGACAAATAAACTTCATTTGCCGCCATAAAAAGCATTGACGCAAATACAAAAAAAGAGTACAATGTTGTCGTCCGGGATGTAATCGTTTACACGGCATCCCCTGCCCATTTGTATTCAAAATCCGTACATATATGGAGGAACACATCAATGGATCGACTGAACGCCGCCATGACTCCTGCCCAGCAGCGCCCGGTGAAGGTGCTGCAGTTCGGCGAAGGCAACTTCCTGCGCGCCTTCGTGGACTACTTCATCGACATCGCCAACGAAAAGACCGATTTCAACGGCTCCGTCGTGCTGGTCAAGCCCATCACCTTCGGCAATCTGGACATGTTCCACGAGCAGGATTGCCGCTACACCGTGATGCTGCGCGGCCTGGTGGATGGCGAGGCGGTGGAGCAGTCCCGCCTGATCACCTCCGTGTCCGACGCCGTGGACGCTTACGGCGAGTACGACAAGTATGCGGCCTACGCCAAGTGCGAGACGCTGCGCTTCATCGTCAGCAACACCACCGAGGCCGGCATCGTCCTCAAGGAGGATGACGATTTCAATGCCTGCCCGCCCGTGTCCTTCCCCGCCAAGCTGTGCAAGTTCCTCTACGAGCGCGCTGTGCACTTCGATTACGCCGAGGATAAAGGCCTGGTCATGCTGCCCGTGGAGCTGATCGACGACAACGGCATCATGCTCAAGAAGTGCGTCAAGGCCCTGGCGAAGATCTGGAACCTGGGCGAGAAGTTCGAGAATTGGCTGGACACTGCCTGCGTGTTCACCTCCACCCTGGTGGACCGCATCGTCACCGGATATCCCCGCGACGAGGTGCAGGGCATCTGGGAGAAGCTGGGCTATGAGGATCGCATCCTGGTGACCGCCGAGCCCTTCGGCCTGTGGGTCATCGAGTCCGACCGCGACATCTCCGCCGAGCTGCCCTTGCCCCAGTGCGGCCTGCCGGTCATCTACACCGACAACCAGAAGCCCTACAAGCAGCGCAAGGTGCGCATCCTCAACGGCGCCCACACCTCCTTCGTGCCTGCGGCCTTCCAGTGCGGCCACGACATCGTGCTGACCGCCATGAACGACGACCTCATCCTCAACTTCATGCAGAAGACGCTCTACGATGAGGTCATCCCCACCCTGGCGCTGCCCAAGGAAGACCTGATGGCCTTCGCCGAGGCTGTCACCGGCCGCTTCAAGAACCCCTTCATCAAGCACGCGCTGCTGTCCATCTGCCTGAACAGCGTCAGCAAGTGGCGCGCCCGCTGCATGCCCAGCCTCCTGGGCTATGTGGAAAAGGCCGGCGAGCTGCCTGCCCGGTTGACCTTCTCCCTGGCCAGCCTGATGAGCCTGTACCGCAATGGCGTGCTGGTTGACGGCAAGCTGCAGTGCAAGCGCGGCGAGGAGACCTACGTCCTGCAGGACGATGCTGCCGTGCTGGATTTCTTCGCCACCACCGGCGATATGTGCCCCTGCCAGCAGGTCAAGGCCTTCCTCTCCAACGAGGACTTCTTCGGCCCCGAGCTGTGCAAGGTGCCCGGCCTGATCGAGAGCGTCACCGAGTCCCTCAAGGCCATCATCGAAAAGGGCATGCGCGCCGTGATGGAAGAGAAGTTCGGCTGCTGAGACCTTCACATCGGATTGGAGTCGTAGGCCCCAATCCGATTTTGCTACTTTTATCGTAAAGGAGAAATCACTATGGCTGAATTGCTCCGCATCACCCCCAAGGACAACGTCGCCGTCGCGCTGAACGCGATCGAAAAGGGCGCTGTCCTCACCGTGGAGGACATCACCGTCACCGCACAGAGCGACATTCCCGCCGGCCACAAGATCGCCCTCACCGCCATCGCCAAGGGCGAGAACGTCATCAAGTACGGCTTCCCCATCGGCCACGCCAAGGAGGACGTCACTGCCGGCGCGCACATCCATGTGCACAACCTGCACACCAACCTCTCCGGCGAGCTGGAATACACCTGGAACCCCACCTGGCCCGCCAACGCGACTGCCGAGCCATCCACTTTCATGGGTTATCCCCGCAAGGACGGCAAGGTCGGCGTGCGCAACGAGCTGTGGATCCTGCCCACCGTGGGCTGCGTGAATGACATCGCCAAGGCCCTTGAACGCGAGGCGCAGAAGCTGATCGGCGGCGGCGTGGAGACCGTCTACGCCTTCCCCCACCCCTACGGCTGCAGCCAGATGGGCGACGATCAGGATAACACCCGCACCATCCTGGCTGACCTGGCCACCCATCCCAACGTGGGCGGCGTGCTGGTGCTGGGCCTTGGCTGCGAAAACAGCGGCGTGGCCATCATCGAGGAGCACATGGGCGATTATGACAAGGATCGCGTGCGCTTCCTGATCTGTCAGCAGGTGGAGGATGAATTCGAAGAGGCCATGAAGCTCCTCACCGAGCTGGCGGACAACATGCGCGAGGAAAAGCGCGTCCCCTGCCCCGCGTCCAAGCTGGTGATCGGCCTGAAGTGCGGCGGCTCCGACGGTTTCTCCGGCATCACCGCGAACCCGGTGATCGGCGGTTTCTCCGACCTGCTGGTCGCCCAGGGCGGCACCACCATCCTGACCGAGGTGCCCGAGATGTTCGGCGCGGAGACCATCCTCATGGATCGCTGCGAGACCGAGGAGATGTTCCAGAAGACCGTGAAGCTCATCAACGACTTCAAGCGCTACTTCGAGGAACACCATCAGACCATCTACGAGAACCCCTCTCCCGGCAACAAGGCGGGCGGCATCTCCACCCTGGAGGACAAGGCCCTGGGCTGCACCCAGAAGAGCGGCTTTGCGCCCGTCAAGGACGTACTGGCCTACGGTGAAAAGGTACACACCCCCGGCCTGAACCTGCTTTCCGCCCCCGGCAATGATCTGGTGGCGGCGACGGCGCTGGCCTCCTCCGGCGCGCAGATCGTGCTGTTCTCCACCGGCCGCGGCACGCCCTTCGCCGCCCCCGTCCCCACGATGAAGATCGCCACCAACACCGCCCTTGCCACCCGCAAGCACGGCTGGATCGACTTCAACGCCGGCCAGCTGCTGACCCACGGCAAGTCCCTGCCGGAGCTCAGCCAGATGCTGATGGACTACGTTCTCTCCGTTGCCAGCGGCGAGAAGCTCTGCTCCGAGCGCAACGGCTTCCACGACCTGGCCATTTTCAAGACCGGTGTGACACTGTAATTTCACACAAAAGAAGGCAGACGGCTCATCGCGAACCGTCTGCCTTCTTTGTATGCAGTTATTCCTCGACCTCGGCGACGTTCTCGCATTCCAGCATCACGCCGTCCTGGCCGGTGATGGTCACGTTCTTCATGACCACCTTGTCCACATTGATCGCCACCAGGCCCTTGCGGCTGACCTTCTCCACGCCGCAGGCCATCGCGGGCGCCATGGGCTCAGCATCCACCGCGCAGGTGATGGATACATTCTCCATCTCGACCTGCTCGATGGGACGTTCCGGCAGGCCCAGGAAGTAGCCCGCGCAGGTCACGTCCGTGGCCGTCACATCGCGGAAGGCGATCCGCCCGATGCGGGGCGTACGCTCGTCCACAGGCTGCTTCTCGCGGCTCTGGACGTACTCGGTCTTGCCGTCGGGATCGCAGAAGTAGAGGCAGTTGACCACATAGGGTGTGCCGACGCGCTCCATCAGCACGTTTTCAAACACGATATCATTGATCACGCCCTGCTCACCACGACCGCGACGGGTCTTGATGCGAAGGCCGCGATCGGTGTTGCGCATCAGGCAGTCATGCAGGTAGACCTTGTTCACGCCGCCGGCCATTTCGCTGCCGCAGGTCATGCCGCCATGGCCGTTTTCCATCAGACAGTGGCTGATCTCCAAGTCGGAGCAGGGCGTCTTGTAGGTCGCGCCCATGTACAGCTTGCCCGCCTTGATGGCAATGCAGTCGTCACCCAGGGAGAAATGCGCGCCCGCCAGCAGAATATGCTCGCAGCTTTCCGGATCGAAGCCGTCGGTATTGGGGCTGTCCGCCGGAGCGGTGACGTGGATGTTCAGGAACTGCAAATTCCGGGAGAAATAGGGCTGCAGATTCCACGCAGGGCTGTTGCGGAAGGAGATGCCCTGCACGGTCACGTCCTCGCAGTCGTTGATGAAGAACATGCGGGGCCGCCACGCGCCGCGCATCGTGCGGTGGTTGACCCACCAGTCCGCCTTGTCGCCCTGGCCGTCCAGCACGCCCTCGCCGTAGATGACCACGTCCTTCACCTGATATGCGCTGATGAAGGAAGCGAAGGTATCCAGCGGATTGCCCTCCCAGGAACCCAGGTTGAGGTCATGCTTCTCGTCGGTGGAGAGGGTCATGCCGGGCATAATGGGGAACTTTGTGCGATCCGTTTCCAGGCGGAGGATCGCGCCCTTCTGGATCTCAATGCGCACGTGGCTCTTAAGGAAGATGGGCAGCACATGGTACTCGCCCGCCGGGATCAGCACGCGGCCCTTCTTCGGGCAGACATTGATGGCCGCCTGGATGGCTGCGGTATCATCATGCACGCCGTCGCCCACCGCACCGAAGCGTCGGACGTTGAGCGTGTAGCTTTCCTTCTCCGTGCGGAAGGAAATGCGGCCGACTTCGCCGTTTTCGTCCAGCACCTTGACCACACATTTCGTATCGGGCCACAGACCGTACATGCTGTGCACGACAGTCTCCGCCATGCCCCACTCCTCGCCGTTGAGGAGGATGCGGTAGGGCTTTTTCGTGTTGTACAGACCGCCGTCGGGCAGCTCGATGGTCGCGCTGCGGGCGGATACGAACAGCTTCTTGACTTCAAACATCATAGCACCCCAAATCCTTCCTCCAGCGTATCAGCAGCACAGGGGGATCCCTTTTCGCGCAAAGCCGCGATCCCCTTTCGGGCCACGGGCAGGTAGCGTTCCGGGTCGATCAGCCCCATCTCCACGCCGGTCAGCAGCGCATACAGCAGGAGCGTCATCGTCTGCGCATCCGCGTCCGCCAGCAGCGGCAGGACGCCGCGCAGCGTCTCGCGGTAGATGTCCACCATGGCGCGCCAGTGCTCGTAGAGCTGGTCGGAGCATACGGTGATCGCATCGGTCAGCGCCAGCAGGAACCAGCCTTCCTCCTGCAGCGAATCGCCGTGCATTCCGGTTTTCCGGTCCCACAGGCGCTGATGGGCGCTGCGGAACATCGCTGCGGTTGCGCCCACCTTCTCCATACGGTTGAGCTTCATCTCATACGCCATGCGGAAGGGCAGCGTTTCGTACAGCTCAGACAGCGGCGCGTCCGCTGCCTCAGGCTGATCCTCCAGCTGCTCCTTCACCCGGCAAATTGCCTCACGATACTTGTCCTCGTCGGTCTTTTCCAGCGCAAAGAACAGCGCCTTCGCGTTGGCAGGCGTGCAGCCGTCCGCCCGGATGAAGGCGTCCGCAGCATCCAGCACATAGCGGGTGCAGGCGTCATCGGCGCATTTCATGCACAGCCGCAGAGCGAAATCCGCCTTGGCATCCCACGCCGCGCCGGGAACATTCTCCGCCATGTATTCTGTGATCCAGGTTATCTGACGCATCGTTGTCGCTCCTATCCGAAGATAATGTAAGCATTTTCATCCCTTATTATAGCCGATGTTTCCGCATAAGTCAATGCACAGGAAGGAGAAACGCCGGAATCTCCCGCAGCAGAAAGCTCCCGCAGGCAGCCCCGCGGGAGTGATGGCTCACCCTTCGATCAGCTCCATGTCCGTGAAGGGCGACTTTTCTTCAAAGGGGAATTTGATATGCCAGATGGCGCGCAGGGCATCCATTTGGTGCAGCAGCATTTTGGTCTGCTCGTGGGGCATTTCGGCAGGCTCCAGGTTGCCCGCCTGCAGGTCGCGCAGGCATGCCTCCACCTCATATTCGTAGCCGGTGATCTGCTCCGGCACATCGATCCGGCGGATGGGATTCACCCGGTCATCCTTGTCGAAAATCTCGATCCAGCTGGGATTGTTGACATTATCCACCGTGAGATACCCCTTGGTGCCATAGATCACGCACCGCCGGTCGGAGTTGAAGGCCGTCGAGGCCATCAGCTGCGCCATCTTGCCGTCGCGGTACTTGATGGTGATGGTTTCCGTGCGGTCAACGCCGGTATCCATCAGCTCCACCGTGGAATTGATGCGCACGATGTCATCGCCAAAGACCATCGACGCAAAGTTCAGCACATACACGCCCAGATCCAGCAGCGCGCCGCCGGCAAGGGCCGGATCCATGATGCGCTCCTTGTGCTCGATGGCGTAGCACAAGTTGGAGTAGAGCATCCGCGGCTCGCCGATGACGCCCTCAGCCAGCAAATCGTTGATGATCCACCGGGACGGCATATACCGGGGCCAGAGCGCCTCTGCGACATACACGCCCTCCTCCCGGGCAAGGTCCAGCACTTCCTCCGCCTGATGAAGATTGGGGGTGAAGGCCTTCTCGCACAGGACAGCTTTACCCGCGCGGATGCACATCTTCATCTGGTCCGCATGATGGGAGTGCGGCGTAGCGATGTACACCAGGTCGACCGCAGGATCCGCCAGCATCGCCTCATAGGAGCCATAGGCGTGCAGAACGCCCTCCTCTTTGGCGAAGGCGTCGGCTTTCTCCTGGCTGCGAGACGCAATGGCATACAGCTCTACCGGACGGCCCTTTTCCTTCATTCCGCGCACAGTGCGGCACATGGAACGGGCGATGGCGCCCGCGCCGATGATGGCGACATTCATGGTATATGACATGGCAAACAAGCCTCCTGATCTGGTCGGACACAATCCTTTGCCTTATTGTACCACTTCCCCGCCCCTTGCGTCAACCAACAAAAAAGCCTCACCGCGATTGCGATGAGGCTTTGCGTGATCCCGGCAGGACTCGAACCTGCGACCTTTTGATTCGTAGTCAAACACTCTATCCAGCTGAGCTACGAGACCATGTATGTGTCAGGGTGACGGCAGGTCAGGTCTTTAACCTTGTAAAGAAGTGATCCCGGCAGGACTCGAACCTGCGACCTTTTGATTCGTAGTCAAACACTCTATCCAGCTGAGCTACGAGACCACATCGCCGCCATGCACATTTCTGCACATTCCCTGACAGCTCTAATATAATAGCACCCTTCCACTGAATTGTCAAGCACATTTTTTGAATTTTTTCAGAAAAAACCGGCTGATTTTTCGCATCAGCCGGATGTATTCACACTGGTTTCTCCGCCCTCGGATACACGCCCAGCAGCCGCAGCGCGCAGGTGTAGGGCCGCGCCGCCGCCATGGCACGGGAGAGATGGGCCGCGTCCATCGCGCCCTCAAAATCCGCGGAGAAAAAGTACTGGAAGGGCGTCTCCGGCAGGGGGCGGGACTCGATGCGGGTCATGTTCAGCCCGCTGTCCGCAAAGGAGGACAGCACCTTCACCAGCGCGCCGACCTCGTTGTTCACGCGGAATGTCACCGTCGCCTTGGAGGGCGTATCCAGCGGGATCGCGCTGGTAGACAGGATGAAGAACCGCGTCGTGTTGGTGGCGCTGGTCTGGATGTTCTCCGCCAGGGAGACGAGGCCGTATTCCTTCGCCGCCTCGATGGAGGCGATGGCCGCGCGGGACTTGTCGCCTGCTGCTGCCACCTCGCGGGCGGAGATCGCCGTGTTGGCAGAGGGCAGGATCTGGACGCCGGGCAGCGTCTGCAGGAATGCATCGCACTGGGCAATGGCCTGCGGATGGCTGGCGATGTGCTTGATATCCGCCAGCGTCGCGCCGGGTACGCCCAGCAGATGATGGCGTACAGACTTCATCGTTTCGCCGACGATTTGAAGCGGCAGCTTTTCCAGCAGCGAATAGGTCGGCAGCACCGCGCCTGCGAAGGAATTCTCCACCGGCAGCAGCGCGTAGTCCGCCTGGCCTTCCGTGACAGCCTTCGCCGCCTCCGGGAAGGTGTCATAACCCACGCAGGTGCCGTCCGGGAAGGCTGCCATGGCCGCGCCGTGGGAGAAGCTGCCCGCCGTGCCCGGATAGGCGATCACGTAAGACATCCCTGACGCTCCTTCCATAGTTCGAGGATGGCAATGGCTGTCATGGCCTCGATCACCGGCACCGCGCGGGGCAGGATGCACGGGTCGTGGCGGCCATGGATCTCCAGTTCGGCGTTCTCCCCCGTTTTGAGGGAAACCGTCTGCTGCTTCTGCGCGATGGACGGCGTGGGCCGGATGGCACAGCGGAAGATCACCGGCATGCCGTTGGTGATGCCGCCGTTCACGCCGCCAGAGTGGTTCGTTTCGGTGATGATCTTGCCGTCCGCCATGCGGAAGGCGTCGTTGGCCCGGCTGCCGCGCATCGCCGCAAAGCCGAAGCCCTCGCCGAATTCCACGCCCTTCACCGCAGGCACGGAGAACATCAGCTGACTGATGGTGCTCTCCACGCTGTCAAAGAAGGGCGCGCCCAGGCCCGCAGGCAGGCCCGTCGCCATACATTCGATCACGCCGCCGATGGAGTCGCCCTCATTGCGGGCCGCCATCGCAGCGGCGTTCATCTGCTCGTCGAGGCCCTCGGTCAGCACGGGCAGGTGCATCTGTTTCATATAAGAGTAGTCGGCAGTCGGGTCGGCATCCATGAAGGATGCGTCCTGCACGTCACCAAGCTGCTGGATGTGGCAGGCAATTTTGACGCCCTGCGTTTCCAGCCACTGGCTGCACAGCGCGCCCGCCGCCACCAGCGGAGCCGTCAGCCGCCCGGAGAAGGAGCCGCCGCCCCGCCAGTCCTCAAAACCGAAATACCGCACATGGCCGGTATAATCCGCATGTCCGGGGCGGACGAGGTCCACGCCGTCGCCATAATCCCGGCTGCGCTGGTTGGTGTTGCGGATGACGATGCAGATGGGCTGCCCGGTGGTGCGGCCATTCAGCACGCCGGAGAGGAATTCCGGCGCGTCGGCCTCCTTGCGGGCCGTGGTGAGGGCGCTCTGTCCTGGCGCACGTCGGGCCATCTCCGCCAGCAGGCGATCCATGTCAATCTCCATGCCCGCCGAGAAGCCGTCCAGCGTCACACCGATGGCCTCGCCATGGCTCTGCCCAAAGATGGACAGCTTCAAATGCTGTCCCCAGGTGCTGCTCATTCAGCCTTTCCTCCAAGGTTCTTATATACGCTCACGAATTCGGGCCAGGACTTGTTCAGCGCCTCCACGCCGGTCACCGTCACAGGCTCCTGAGCGATGGTCGCCGCCGTCGCACCCAGCATGACCATGCGGTGATCGTTGTAGTCCGGCAGCGTCACACCGCCCTTGAGCGCCTTCACGCCATGAATGACGATGGTATCGCCCACAGCCTTGGCATTACCGCCCAGGAGATTCAGCACCTCCACCGTCGCAGCGAGGCGGTCGCATTCCTTCAGCCGCAGACGGCCGCAGCCGGTGAGGCGGCTCTCGCCTTCCGCCAGCTGGCAGGTCAGGGCCAGGATGGGCGCGATGTCCGGGCAATCCGCCATGTCAAGGGTCGTGCCGGTGAGCTTGTCCGCCGTAACGGTCACGCCGGATTCATCCTCCTGCACCTTCGCACCAAGGGCCGTCAAATGCATGAGTACCGCCCGGTCACCCTGGGTGGTTTCCTTCGCCAGGTGGGTGACGGTCAGGTCATGGCCCAGCGCGCCCGCGCACGCCAGCACCGCCGCCTGGGAGTAATCCCCCGCCAGGTGACCGTCCTTCGCGTGATACTGCTGGTTGCCGGGGATGCGCCAGGAGAAGGGCGCCAGCTCCTCCAGCACGACGCCGCTCTGGACAAGCGCCTCAACGGTCATGCGGATATAGCCCGCGCTTTCCACCGGCGGCTGAACCGTCAGTGTGGAATCCTCGTTCAGCAGGGGCAGCGCAAACATCAGGCCCGACACGAACTGGCTGGACACATTGCCCGGCAGCACATAATGGCCGGCCTCCAGCTCGCCCTTGACGGTCAGCTCCGCCGCGCCGTCGCAGCCCACGCCCATGCGCCAGCGCACGCCGCGGGGAACGAACAGATCGCGGTACACATCCATCGGACGCTGGCCCAGCCTGCCGTGCATGCGGAACACGCCGGCTCCGCACATCGCCAGGGCGATCGGCACAAAGAAGCGCAGCGTGGAGCCGCTCTCGCCGCAGTCCAGCACGGGCAGCTTGGTGATCTTCTTCGCGTAGCCGGTGATGGTCAGGCTGTCATCCGCCTGCTCTACCTTCGCGCCAAGCGCCTTGAGACAGCGGGCGGTTGCCGCCATATCGGCGGAATCCATAAAGCCGCTGAGGGTCGTCGCGCCCACAGTCAGGCCTGCACAGATCATCCGGCGATGGGCCTCCGACTTGGAAGCCGGCGCAGCGATCGTCCCCTTCAGCGGCGCAGGATAAAACGTCATATCCATAGGCAAGGTATGCTCCTTTGCTGTGGTCAGTTTATTTGCACCTTATCATAGCACAACTCCGCCCGCTCGTGTTGTATTTGTACTGTTTTTCGCCCATCATGTACAACAAAAATACAAAGCGGCTGACACAGTCTGCGTCAGCCGCCGGGATGTATGTGGTTGGATCAGCCGCGGGCCGCGAAGCCGACCTTCTTCTGCACCTTGCGCAGGGTCTTGTTGGCCAGGTAGGAAGCCGTCTTGGCGTTCTCATCCAGCACGCCCTGGAGGTAGGCCTTGTCCGCGATCAACCGCTTGAACTCCGCCTGCATGGGCTCCAGCGCCGCGATAACGCAATCCGCCGTGCGGGTCTTCAGCGCGCCGTAGCCCTGGCCCTGCATCTCGTTCACCAGCGCGTCGATCTCGCCCGCGCCCAAGGCAGACATAATGCTCAGCAGGTTGCTGACGCCGGGCTTGTTCTCCGGGTCAAAGCGGATCTCGCCGTCGGAGTCGGTCACCGCGCGCTTGATCTTGCGGCGGATGGTGTCGGGATCGTCGGTCAGGGCGACAAAGGTGTCCTCGGGATCGGACTTGGACATCTTGCGGGTGGGCTCCTGCAGGCTCATGATGCGGGCGCCGACCTTGGGGATGTAGCCCTCGGGGATGGTGAACACGTCGCCGTACACGCCGTTGAAGCGCTGGGCGATATCGCGGCAGATTTCCAGGTGCTGCTTCTGGTCGTGACCCACGGGCACCAGGTTGGTCTGGTACAGCAGGATGTCCGCCGCCATCAGCACGGGATAGGTGAACAGGCCGACGTTAATGTTGTCGGCATGCTTGGCGGACTTGTCCTTGAACTGGGTCATGCGGTTCATTTCGCCCATATAGGTGAAGCAGTTGAGGATCCATGCCAGCTCAGCGTGGCCGGACACATGGCTCTGGCAGTAGATGAGGCTCTTCTTGGGGTCGATGCCGCTGGCGATGTAGATCGCGGCCAGCTCCAGGCAGCGGCGGCGCAGCTCAGCGGGATTCTGGCGGACGGTGATGGCATGCATATCCACGATGGAGTAGATGCAGTCATAGTCGTCCTGCAGCTTGGAGAAGTTCTTCAGCGCGCCGATGTAGTTGCCCAGGGTCAGCGTGCCGGAGGGCTGGATGCCGGAGAAAATGATCGGCTTCTTCTCGGGCTTGACGATTTCAGACATGGGGAAAACCTCCTTTTTGATAGCCAGCAAACGACCGGGGACGTCTTCGCCAGTCATGAAAATAAAAAAGCAGCCCAACTATCCCTCCATTGGGGACAGATGACTGCGGTGCCACCCCACTTCACGGACAAAAATCCGTGCGCTCAATCCTGTTAACGGTGGAAGCCGTCGCGGGATACGCAGGCTGATCCAGCCCTTCCCCCGCGCCCTCGAAGCCCCAATGTCCTCGCCGTCCGCCGCCGGACTTCCACTGTCTCCGGCTCGCTGTGGGTGACCTGACGATTCCGCTGCTTCTCATCGGTGTTGCTATATGGTAACACACTTCCCTGCATTTTACAAGTACTTTTTCTGTACCCTGTATGCAGATAGCACTGACGCTAATCCTGCAATTTACTCCTGATAAACCCATTATTCCCCTGCGCATGCATTTTTCGCGTCACCCTTCGACAAAAACATCATGAATACATCATGAAATTCCCCAAAACTATTGACATGTAACCTCTGATATGATTTAATATCATCGGCTCCCGGGTTTAGTTTTGCTAAACTTCGGGACACAATATTGCCTTATTCACAAATTCGCCGGAAGGGAGGCTTTTCCATCATGGATATCGGTGAGAAGCTCCGCCAGCTGCGATTGCAGCGCGGGCTGACTCAGGAAGACATGGCCGACCGGTGCGAGCTGTCAAAGGGCTTCATCTCCCAGGTGGAGAGAAACCTCGCCTCGCCCTCCATCGCCACGCTGACGGATATGCTGGAGTGCCTCGGCTCTTCCCTGTCGCTGTTCTTCAAGGAGGACAAGAACGAGAAGACCGTCTTCACCCCCCAGGACATGTTCGTCAAGGAGGACGATGAGCTCCTCCACGGCGCGACGACCTGGCTTGTCCCCAACGCGCAGAAGAACTCGATGGAGCCCATCCTCGTTGAGATGAGCGAGGGCGGCGAAACCTATCCGCTGCCTCCCCATGAGGGCGAGGAATTCGGATACGTGCTGGCAGGCACGGTCTTTCTGGTCACAGGTGAAAAGAAGACCCGCGTGCGCACCGGCTGCAGCTTCTGCATCCACCCCCGCGAGACCCATTACCTCATGAACGCCGGCAAAACCAAAGCACGGGTTCTTTGGGTGTCCAATCCCCCAACATTTTAATTTCGATACGATATGAAGGAGATCGCCAGCCATGAATAACGACCAGCTCAACGAGCGCATCAAGAAGGCCCGCGAAAAGGACCACCTGATCGACCTGATCGGCATTTCCAAGGAATACGACGGCGTGAAGGTCCTCAAGGATATCGACCTGTACATCCGCAAGAAGGAATTCCTGACCCTGCTGGGCCCCTCCGGCTGCGGCAAGACCACCACGCTGCGCATCATCGGCGGCTTTGAGACGCCCTCCTCCGGCGCGCTGCTCTTCGAGGGCCAGGAGATCTCCGATCTGCCGCCCTACAAGCGCCGCGTCAACACCGTGTTCCAGAAGTACGCGCTCTTCCCCCACCTGAACGTGTACGACAACATCGCCTTCGGCCTGAAGCTGAAGAAGATGCCCAAGAAGATGATCGACGAAAAGGTCGAGCAGATGCTGGAGCTGGTGAACCTCAAGGGCTATGCCAAGCGCCATGTGGAGGCGCTCTCCGGCGGCCAGCAGCAGCGCGTCGCCATCGCCCGGAGCCTCGTCAACGAGCCGGAAGTGCTGCTCCTGGACGAGCCCCTGGGCGCCCTGGACCTCAAGCTGCGCAAGGACATGCAGTTGGAACTGAAGTCCATGCAGCAGCGCCTGGGCATCACCTTCATCTACGTCACCCATGATCAGGAGGAAGCCCTGACCATGTCCGACACCATCGTGGTCATGAAGGACGGCACCATCCAGCAGATCGGCGACCCCAAGACCATCTACGACGAGCCCGCCAACGCCTTCGTTGCGGACTTCATCGGCGAATCCAACATCCTGCGCGGC
>JAZNSI010000010.1:0-123544 GCA_045591175.1 Clostridia bacterium | reverse complement strand
CATCATGGAGCAGATGTTGATGATCTTGCCGTGGCCCTTTTCAATCATGTTGGGAATGCAGGCCTTAGCCACGATAAAGGGGGCATTCAGGTCCACATCGATGACCTGGCGGAACTCAGCGGCGGTCATCTCGCACATGGGGATCCGCTTGATAATGCCGGCATTGTTGACCAGGATGTCGATCACACCGACCTCTTCCTTAATCTGTGCGACCATGGCATTGACAGCATCTTCGTCACAGACATTGCAAATGTAGCCGTAGGCCTTGATGCCCTTTTCCGCATAGGCTGCCAGGCCCTTATCCACCAGGTCCTGCCGCAGATCGTTAAAAACGATGGTGGCGCCAGCCTCAGCCAGGCCGCAGGCAATGGCAAAACCGATACCATAGGAACCGCCGGTAACCAGGGCCACCTTGCCAGTCAGATCAAACTTGTTCATAATGAATTTCCTCCTTTATTTGGATAAAAGTAATTCGGTGTATGTCATCAGGAAAGGCGCCAAACCCTTGGCGTCATTTTCCACGATGGGTTCGGAAATGTAGTATTCATAAGTGCCATCCCGGCGGCGGTTGTTCTCCGGGCCAAGGCCGGCCACCAGGCAGATGCCGCCCAGGTTCAATTTACCGTCGGTCTCGGACAGGTAGCGCTTGCAGATCGCGCCGAAGATCTCCGTGCCCACCTTGGTGTAGGAGGCGTCCAGCATACCCAGACGTGCGCCCTTCAGGTAGAAATACGCGGCCATCGCGGAGCCGCTGGTCTCGGGATAATTGCCTTCGCGGCCGATCTGATTGGGAACCTGCCAGAGCATGCGGGTGTCCTTGTCCACATAGGGGAGGAGGCCTGCGGCCAGCTCCCGGGCAATGGCGGTCATGTCAGCGCGGAAGTCCTCATGGCCGGGGGCGATCTCGGCGGTCACGTCGATCAGCGCCGCGGCGAACCAGCCAAGGCTCCGCAGCCAGGGGTTCTTGGAGCAGCCGGTGTCCTTGTCTGCCCAGAAGGCGGTCTTGCTGGCGTCGTAGCCGTGGCGGTAGAGGCCGGTCTCCGGGTCATACATGCGCTCGCGGACGGTCAGGAACTGGCGGCGGATGTCCTCATAACCGGCGCAGTCCTCCAGCTCCGTGGTGCAGCGGGCGTAGAACACCTGCGCCATGTAGAGGCCGTCCAGCCAGACCTGGTTGGGGTAGATGGCCTTGTGCCAGAAATTGCCCTCGTGGGTGCGGGGCTGACGTTCCAACTGGCCGCGCAGGGTATCGATGGCGCGGCGGTACTTTTCCTTGCCGGAGATGCGGTACACGTCAAAGAGCACCCGGCCCTCGCAGATGTTGTCCAGGTTGTAGTCGGCCTCCTTGTAGCCGCGCAGGCTGCCGTCCTCGAAGACATAGTGATCCAGGAAGCGTTCGGCAAAGGTGTAATAGCGCTCCTCGCCGGTGATGCGGTGGAGGGTCAGCAGAGCGATCATCATGCAGCCGTCGATATAATTCCAGCCGTTGATCTTGCCTTCCTTGATCTTCTCGATATTCCACAGGGGCTTGTCCGGCGCGGACTCAGCCATCATGCGCTCCACATAGCGCTCGATCATGTTCATCAGGTATACCTCCCGGCGGATTTGTTGCAGCCATTATACCACAAGATACGGCAAAAGGGAATGGGTAAGACGCAAAACGCTGTGCTTGTCGAAAATCCGCGACTGTGTTATAATATACGTTACCCCATGAAGCAAAGGAGGCCCCGCGCATGCCCATGTTCGGCTTTGACGAGCAGTACGCCTACTACGGCGTGACCCCGGTGGACAACCAGTTCATTCTTGAATATCTGCCCAATGCCACCGGCGATGCAGTGCGGGTCTACCTGTATGGCCTGATGCAGTGCTACCATCCCCAGCAGGCGATGGACATCGGGCAAATGGCGCGAGAGCTGTCCCTTTCCGAGGATGCGATCCTCACCGCCTACCGCCACTGGGAGCGAAAGGGCCTTGTCCGCCGCATTGCGGATAATCCGCCGGCCTTCCGCTATGTCAGCATCAAGCAGCTGACCATGACCGGCGGCGCGGTGCCGGTGGATCAGGAGTACGAAGCCTTTGCCAGCGCGGTGTACGGGCTCTTCGGCAATGACCGCCGCCTCCACGGTGCAGAGATGAGCCGCTGCTACGAGTGGGTGGAGGAAATGGGCCTGCCTGCGGAGGTGGTGCTGTACCTGATCCGCGAGATGATCGCCCAGCACGGCAAGACCGTGGCCATCAAGACCATTGAGAAGCGCGCTGCGATGCTGGCGGAGGAGTCCGTCAAGTCCGTGGAGGATGCGGAGATTGTCCTGACCCGCGACAAGGCTGTCTGGGACGGTGCCCGGGCGGTTATTAAGCGACTTGAAAGTATGAGCCGGTATCCCTCTGCGGACGAGCAGAAATTGTATCGCAAATGGTATGTGGACTGGGGATTTCCTCAGGAGGATATCCTGGCGGCTTGTGCCGAGACGGTGAAGGGCAAGCCCAATTTTGGGTATTTAGATGGCATCCTCGGCCGCCTGCGGGCGCAGCAGAAGACCACCGGCGTGGAAAAGGCGTTACAGCAGGAAAAGGACGCGGCGGCTCCGCTCAAAGCGCTGCTGAAGGTGATGAAGCTGCAAAATGTGACCATCAACGAGGGCACGCTGGCGACGTATGCCGACATGCGCGCGCTCTATCCGGACAATATCATCCTCATGGCGGGCAAGGAATGTGCCAAGCGAGGCGCGGACTTCGAGGGTGTGATGACGACCCTCAAAGCCTGGAAGCGCAACAGCCTGGAATCCGCCGAGGACGTGAATCGCTACATGAAGCAGGTGGACGATGCAAACGACTTCCTGCTGATGATCTACGAAGTGATGGGCGTACAGGCCCGTCCCAACGCCGCCGACCGCCGCCTGGCGAAGAAGTGGCTGGAAACCTACGGCTTCGACATGGGCTTCGTGACCCAGTGCGCCGCATGGGCCATCGGCAAGGAAAAGCCGATGCTCTACCTGGATGCGGTGCTGGGGAACTTCCGTGAGAAGGGGATCACCACGATCGAAGCCGCCCAGCAGGAGCGGGAGAATCATCAGCAGTCCTTTGCGGCGAAGCAGCCTGCGCAGGCGCCTGCCCGCGGCCCCAAAACCGTGGAGCAGCAGCAATACACCCAGCGCGAGTACGCCCACACCGAGGACGCGATGGACGCCATGATGAGAAAGTGGCAGGAGGAGAATGGCAATGCGTAATACCATCCTGCAGGAGCTGCACGCGGAGTACGAGCAGCGCCAGCAGCAGAACCAGCGGGAGGAAAGCTTCCGCCGCATGCAGGCTGAAGCTGCCTGCCCGGAGATCGGCCAGGTGCTGGACGCGAGGCAGAACCTGATCTTCGGCACCCTGCGCGGCATTCTGGACGGCAAGGCCTCCGCGGAGGACATCCCGGCCAAGATGGACGTGCTCAACAAGCGGCTCAGCAGCCTGCTCAGGCAGCACGGCTTTGCGGAGTCCTATCTGGATCCGGTGTGTCAGTGCCCCGTCTGCGGCGATACCGGCTATGTGGGCGAGATCGTCCGGGAGCACTGCGAGTGCTTCAATCAGGCCTTCTACGCTCGGATGTACCAGCGCATGGGCCTGTCCGAAAGCACCGCGCAGAGCTTCGAGGCCTTCGACCTGAATGTGTTCTCTGCTGAGAAGCTGCCCGTTACAAAATACGACAAAAACTACGATCCTAACAAGAAACAGTATAAGACCTATTCCCAGCGCGAATTGATGAACGTCATCCGCAAGACCTGCGAGCAGTACGCGGAAAACTACCCCGCCGTCCCGGTGAAGGACATGCTCCTCATGGGCCAGAGCGGCCTGGGCAAGACCTTCCTCATGCACGCGATGGCGAAAAAGCTCATCCAGCGGGGTCAGAATGTGCTGCTGATCAGCGCCTACAAGTTCCTGGAAGTGGCCCGCAAGGCTTACATGAGCGGCAACGTGGAGGAGCTCGACACCCTCATGGATGCTGACGTCCTTATGATCGACGACATGGGCGTGGAGCCCCTGATGGAGAACATCACCATCCCCCAGTGGTTCAACCTGATCAACGAGCGTCAGCTGCGCGGCAAGGGCACGATCCTCTCTACCAACCTGATGGAGGACGAGCTTCGCCGCCGTTACACCGAGCGCATCGCCTCCCGGCTGATGAACAACACCCAGTGCAGGCTGGTGCAGTTTGCCGGCGAAGATGTGCGCAGGAGGAGCAACTGATGAACATCCAGCTTTATATCAGCAAGAAAAACTTCGACGTGCAGAAGGCAGAGCGCTACTTCAAGGAGCGCCGCATCAAGGTGCAGGTGATGGACCTCAAAAAGCACAAGCTGGGCGAGCGCGAGCTGCAAGTCATGGCGAAAGGCGTGGGCCTGACCGGCCTGATCGACCGTGACGACAAGAAGGTCATCGAGCACCCGGCAGCCCATTGCAGCATTGATTCGGCTCTGCGGGACTACATCATCGAGTGCCCCTGGCTGCTGAAGTCGCCCATCGTGCGCAACGGCAGCAAGTGTACCATCGGGTATCAGCCCGAAACGTGGGACGCCTGGGCCAAGGAAGGCTGATTGCATCAAAATAACCCGCCGTACATTGCGTACAGCGGGTTTTCTTGTGCCTGCATTACCCTTCGATCAGCTCGATTTTCTTCACGTCTGCCTCGGTGACGGTCATGTAGGCGGTCTTCTGATTGGTGTAGGTCACCATGCCGGTCGCGCCGCCGGGGATTTTCTTGACGTAGCGCTTGAGGGTGTAGTCAATGGGCACCATGGAGGAATGCTGCCCCTTGGAGTACCACGCGGCCAGCGTCGCGGCCTGGGCGAGGGTGCTGTCCGGGATGCTGCCCTCGGCCTTCACGATGACGTGGGAGCCGGGCATGTCCTTGGCATGGAGCCACATTTCGTTGGGGCGTGCGTCGCCGGTGAGCCGCTCGTTCTGGGCGGCGTTCTTGCCGACAAAGATGTCGATGCCGTCCACGCTCCGGTAGTGGTAGGGCTTCGACTTGGGCAGCGCGCGCTGCTGGCGGCGGTTGGTGGTCTTCTTGACGTAACCGGTGGAGGCCAGCTCCTCGCGGATCTCCTCCAGCTCGCTTTCGCCCACGCACTTGCCCACGTCCAGCAGCATGCCCTCCAGGTAGTTCAGCTCCTGCAGGGTGGCTTCGTGCTGCTCAGCGGCCATTTCGCGGGTGGTGCGGGCCTTTTGATACTTCTTGAAGTAGCGCTGGGCATTTTGAACCGGGGTCAGCTGGATGTCCAGCGGCACGGTGACCATGCCGCCCTCCTCGTCGTAGAAGTTCTGCAGTACAGCCTCGCTTTGCCCCTTCTTCAGCTGCCAGAGGTTGGCGTTGATGAGTTCGCCCATCAGCCGGTATTCCTCCAGCTTGGCGGCGTTGGAGAGATCCTCCTCCTGCTGGGCCAGCTTCTTTTCGCAGCGCTCGATGTGATTCTTGAGCACCTTCACCATCGCGGCGGACTTCTGATTCAGCCGGTCCTGTCGGTCACGGGAGCCGAAGTAGCGTTCCAGTGCGGCGGATACTGTGGGTGCGGGGGACTGGTTCTCCAGCGGGTGCATCAGGTAGGGGAAGGCGAACACGTCCGCGGGGGAGTCCTCGTCGTCCAGCAGCACCCGGGGGTCGGTCATCTCCGGCAGGCGACGGATGAGGTCAGCCAGGCGCGCGGCGGTAGTGGGCAGATCACCGGAGCGATCCGTGCCGCGCTCCAGGACGCGGAAGGCCAGCTCCTTCGCCGAGGGTATCGACATGCCGCTGACGGACGCGGCGATGGCCTTGTGCAGCGGCATATCTCCGGCGCGGCGAAGGTATTCCAGCAGGTTCTGCTCGTTCACGTCCACCGGGTCGAGTTTGTCCTGACCGGGCGGCGGCAGGTAGGGAAGGCCCGGCTGCACCTGACGCACGCGGCTCATATCCAGCGACACGTGGCGCGCCGCATCCAGGATGCGGCCCTCGCCGTCCGTGAGAATCAGGTTGGAGTGGCGGCCCATAATTTCCAGGATCAGCCGCCGCAGGACGTGGTCGCCCATCTCATCCACGGTGTCGATGTCGATGTGGATGACGCGGTCGCCGGCGATCTGCCTGACCGCCAGGATGCGCCCGGACATCAGTTGCTTGCGCAGCAGCATGCAGAACATCGGCGGTTCCAGCGGGTTAGAGAAATTCTGGTTGGTGAAGTGCAGCCGCGCATTGTTGGGCGAGGCGCACAGGAGCAGCTTGTAATTGGTGGATTCCGCGCGCACGAGCAGGACGATGGCGTCCTTCTCCGGCTGGGTGATCTTATCAATGCGTCCTCCGGCGATGCGCTCGTTGATCTCGCGGGCCGCAAAGCCGAGGGTAAGGCCGTCCATGGGCATGGCAAGGGCCTCCTTTTGTTGGTCGTTCCCGTCAATTATATAGGATAAAGCGGGGAATTGCAAGTGCAGCAAAAAGGGGAGGCGAGCGCCTCCCTTAGTCTATTTCGATCACGCCGGGATATTGTGCCATGACTTCATCTGCGCTGTTGACCCAGGTGGTCGCGGTCTGGGGCTCGGTGTGGAAGGGCTGGCCGTCCACGAGGATGGACACCTTCTTCACGCCGGGGAACTGGCTGGCGGTGAAGAGGATTGCCTGCACCGCCTGATGCCCGCCGTCGGAGCCCTGGGCGATGGCTGCGAACTCCTTGGTGAAATCGATGGTCGCCACGCCGTTCTTGATGCTGACGGACTTCACGCCGCATTTGCCGGGGATGGGGCATTCCAGGCCGGAATCGGTCTTGGGGCCCTTCGCCAATTCGAGGATGGCGGTGGGCAAATCCGCCGGGGAGAACACCGTGCGGGTCACCGGCACCAGCATCCGCCCGCTGGCGGAGGGGAAATAGAGCTGCACCGCATCCGCATTGGCGCTGTCGGAGAAGGTCGCGACGGACTCGATATTCACCGAATCCTCCGTGAACACGCCGGACACATCCGTGCCATGGGTCAGCTGGGAGCGCTTCTGTCCGTCGAAGAGGAAACTGACCTCCTCCACGGTCTCAAACCCGCAAAGGGTCGCGGCCACGCCCTGCACCATCAGCAGCTCCTCCTCGGCGGAGGCGCAGTTGAGGGCTTCTTCGCTCAGGTCGACGCGGGCCTTGCCACCGGCGATGTCCAGGTCGATGGTCACGCCCTCCGGGATCACGTTGGTCAATCCCATCCGCGCGGCGGCGAGGTCATTTTCGGAGGACTCCACCATCAGCGCGAGGGTCGCCTTGGCAATGCCGTCCTGCATGGGGATTCGCCGCGTCACCGGCACGAGGTAGCCGTCGCCGTCCTCATACCAGCAGACGGTGGAGACCATCTCCACATCCGCGGCGGCAGAGGTGGAGGCGCTCACCGGCGGCGTGTCGTAGACCATGGTGGTGGTGGCTTCATCGCCGCCGCGCAGGGCCAGCACCACCACCAGCGCTGCCGCGCCTACGATCAGCAGCCGTTCCATATCCACCCGGCGGGGCAGCTTGTTCTTCCATTTGGAGATGTCGGGGAGTTTCATATCATCCGCCTCCTTGTCCGTATTCGGCTGGTCAAAGGTATGACGGGTTTGTAACGCTTATTCCGTGCGGCTTGATTTATTGGTGGTTTCGGGGTATACTAAAATAGACGGCATATGCCGACATGATTCGAGTGATTTCAGGAGGACGACACTATGATCCAGCAGCCCCGGCGCATGATCGGCGCTCTGCTTGACAATATCAGCAAGGTCATTATCGGCAAGGAGGAGGCGGTCGAGTATGCGCTGATCGCCCTGCTTTGCAACGGCCATGTCCTGATCGAGGACGTGCCCGGCGTGGGCAAGACCACCCTGGCTTCTGCGCTGGCCAAGTCCCTGGCCTGCTCCTTCCGCCGTATTCAGTTTACCCCTGACCTGACGCCCTCGGACGTGACGGGCTTCACGCTGGTCAACTTCAAGACCGGCGAGATGGAGTACAAGGAAGGCGCGGTCATGGCGCAGGTGGTGCTGGCGGACGAGATCAACCGCACCAGCCCCAAGACGCAGTCTGCCCTCCTGGAGGTCATGGAGGAGCAGCAGGTCACGGTGGACGGCGTGACCCATCCTCTGCCCAAGCCCTTCATCGTGCTGGCGACGCAGAATCCCGGCGAGTTCGTGGGTACCTATCCGCTGCCGGAAGCCCAGATGGACCGCTTCTTCCTGCGCATTTCCATCGGTTACCCCACCGTGGAGCAGGAGATGGACGTGCTGGAGCGTTACTCCGGCGTGACGAAGCCCATGGCAACCATCGAGCCCGTGTGCTCCGGCCAGGACATCATCGCCCTGCAGGAGATGGTCAAGCAGGTGTACTGCTCCCCGGAGGTGCGCATGTATGTGGCGACCCTCGTAGCCGCGACCCGTCAGGAGCCGGCGCTGGCCCTGGGTGCATCCACCCGCGCGGCCATCGCGCTCATCCACGGCGCGCAGGCCTGTGCGCTGCTGGCCGGGCGTGACTACATCATCCCCGAGGACGTGCAGCACATGGCGATCCCGGTGCTCAGCCACCGCCTGGTGCTCAGCCCGGAGAGCCGCATGAAGGGCGTCACCGCCCAGAGCGTGGTCATGAAGGTGCTGGCGGCCACGCCCGTGCCGGTGAAGCTGTGATGAACATGCAGACGAAAGAACGCATCCGCTGCCGCGTGGCTCTGCCGGTGACGGTGGCTGCGGCGCTGACGGTGGCGGCCCTGTCCACGGGGAGCACCGTCTTTTTAGCCGGTGCGCTGCTGGTGTGGATGCTCCTGCTGACCGGGTTCCTGGGCGTATGGTGGGCAGCGCGGACGCTGACGATCACTTCGCTCCTGACGGACGCGACCGTCCAGCGCGGCGAGGACGTAACGCTGGAGATCGGTGTGAAGTACGGGGGATTTATCACCATTGCACCTCCGTCGGTGGAAATCGCTGCGGGCCCGGATCGTCCCGCCCAAACGCTGAAGCTGACCGGCATGCCCGGCAGTCAGCAGCGACTTACGCTGAATTTCCATGCGGCTCATGTGGGCGTGACCCGCCCCGGCGTGAAGCGGGTGGTCATCACGGACCTGCTGGGCATGTTTACGGTGGAGAAGTCCCCAAAGGCACAGGGCGGCGAGCTGATCGTGCTGCCGCTGCCCTTCGACGTGGGCGCGCTGACCTACGCAGCGGGGGATTCCGGCGCGGAAAGCATGGCACGCGCGGCGGAGGACGTCACCAGCCCCTCGGACGTGCGCGCCTATCAGCAGGGCGACGCGATGAAGAAGATCCACTGGAAGCTCTCCATGCGTAAGCAGGAACTGATGGTGCGCCGCTTTGAGGCTCCCGTCATGCCCGACGCGCTGGTGCTGCTGGATTGCTCCAAACCGCCCAAAACGGCGGATGAATCCGCTCAGCTTGATCTGCGGGACGCGCTGCTGGAAACCGCTGCCTCCGTCATGCAGCAGAATATCAACACCGACCATCCGGCCAGGCTGCCCATCCATGGGGATCACCCCATCGAGCTGGACAAGGGCATGGGCATGCCGGTGATCCTCGAAGCCCTCAGCCGAGTGGATTTCTCCGCGCCGGACAAGTTCGACCGCATGTTGCAGCTGGAAATGCGCCGGATGCGCAAGGTGGGCTGCACGGTGGTCATCAGCGCACGGCTCAATTCCCGCATGGTGGATGTGATGGTCGCCATGCGCCGCATGGGCCCCACGATGAGGCTGTACCTTGTTACCTTCGATCCCGACGACCAGACGAAGCTGCCGCTGATCTCCAAGCTGCAAGGCGCGGGCATCGAGGTGTGCTACGTTACGCCGGTACAACTGTAATGAAGAAAGGAGGAGTCCCGCATGTCTGCAAAATTCCGTGCTGCCGCGTCTCATGGGCTGATGGCGTATTTGCTGGCCCTGGGCATGGCGCTGACGCTGCTGGGCGTGACGGGACTGCTCCAGCATGGATTCTTGGCCGCGGGGACGCTTCTGCTGCTGACCGGCGCCCTGACCGTCATGGCCCTGAACCGCAAAATTGCCCTGGTGATGGGCAGCGTGGCGCTCTTTGGCGGCATGGTATGGCTGATGATCGGCGGCGCAGGGGTGATCGTGGAGGTCGTCCGGGCACTGATCCTGCACATGTCCGGCCTGACGACGGCCCTGCCCATGGTGGGCGCGGCTTTTACGGTCATGGGCTGCGTGCTGTGCGCGGCGGCCAGCTGGTTTGTCACCCAGCGCAGCGCGGGCGCTGTTCCGGCGCTGATATTGCTGGTGCTGATCGCGGCGCTTCTGTGGCTGGGAGATCTGGCGGATTCCTTCGTCTGTCTGCTGCCTGCGGTGCTGGCCTGCGTGACGCTGCTGCTGCGCGCGGGGGATGATCATACCAGTACCGCGCGGGTACTGCCCCTTGCAGCGGCGGTGACGGCCATTGCCTTTGCCGGCGTGATGGCTGGCGGCGCAGTTTCGGCCCCGCTGAAGAAAGCCGCCGAAAATCTCCGCCAGCGCATTTATGACACCTTCTTCTACACCCAACCCCGCGATGTGTTCACCCTGGCCACAGAGGGCTGGTATCCCCAGGGCATCGGCCAGCTGGGCGGTCCGGCGGATCCGCACGATCAGCCGGTGATGGCCGTCATCACCCCGAAGAAAGTCTATCTGCGCGGCGTGGTGAAGAATACCTACACTGGCCGCACCTGGGTGGACGGCATCGGCGGACGGCGCTATTTGATGTCCGCGACCCGCTTTGAGGAGCTGCGGACGGCGGCCTTCGATCAGGATTTACCCCTGCTGGACGCCGTGTCGGACACGACGCTGCTCACTCCGCGAACCCTGCAGGTGCGTATGCTCCGGGACAGCGCATCCACGCTGTTCGTGCCCCAGAGGCTGCGGCAGATCACCGCTGAGGGCAGCTTGATGCCCTACTTCAACCGCTCCAGCGAGGTGTTCGCCACCTCCAACCTGGAGGTCGGGGATGTATGGACGGTGGAGGCGCCCCTGTTCACCTCGGCGGACAGCGGCATGGCTGCGCTGGTCAATGCGGCGGACTCGGCTACCGATCCCCGTTGGGAAGCGGTCTGCCAGGACTATCTCCAGCTGCCGGAGCATCTTCAGCCGGAGGTGTTCGAACTGGCTCAGGCCGCCGTCAGCGGCGCGGGCACACCCTACGCCAAAGCCATGGCGCTGCAGTATTTCCTGGCGGCCAATTACGCCTACAACCTGGATGTTCCCGAGCAGAATCCGGAGCAGGATTTCGTATCCACGTTCCTCATCGTGGGCAAGGAGGGCTACTGTACCTACTTTGCCTCCGCGATGACGATCATGTGCCGCATGGTGGGCTTGCCCGCCCGCTATGTGGAGGGCTATGTGGCCTACCCGGATGAAACGGGCTTAGCGGTGGTGACCGGCAAGGAGGGCCATGCTTGGACGGAGGTGTACTTCCGCGGCTTCGGCTGGGTGCCCTTTGACGCTACGCCGACCAGCGTGGAATACAGCGCCCTTCCCCCGGAGGACGAATCCAACGGCGCTGACACCCCGGAGAACACCCCCGAGTCGGAGAATACGCCGGAGCCCTCCGCGCTGCCGGAGGAGGAGCCCACGCCCACTCCTGCTCCCAGCGACGCGCCCACCGAGTTGCCTGCTCCCAGCGCGGCCCCGAACCTGCAGCCTGGCGAGTCTGACCAGACCATGCCCGTGCCGCCCTCCGGCGCGCCGTGGAAATGGGTGCTGACGGTGCTGCTTCTGCTGCTGGCTGCTCTGCGGGTGGCCCTCGTGCAGCCGGACGTGCAGGCAAAGCTGCGGCAGAGCGAATTCCGCCGCTGGCTGGCCTATACCCAGGCGGTCTATGACGCGCTGCGGGCGATGGGCTTCATCCGCGACAAGGCGGAGTCCCCGGCGCACTTCCTGGCCCGGGCGGAGCGCAGCGGCATGCTGCCCATCTCCCTGCGGGAATTTGCTGCGGCCCAGAACCTGATGTTCTACGGCCATGCGGCTCCCTATGCCGAGGAAACGGCGCAGGCCCGGGAGAACTTCCGTGGGCTGTACCGCGGATTGTCCCTCTGGCAGAAGGTGATTTTCCAGCTGCGGAGGATCTGCTTGCCTGCTGCACTGCGGGGAGAAATCGCCAAGTAAAACATGTGCGTGTCAGCTTTATTTGCTGGCACGCATTTTTTCTCAAACAAAATGCAAAATATATATTGCAATTTGCAAAGTGGCGTGCTATACTGTATCCGTCAACAGGAAAAGGAGAAGATTTCCCATGAAGAAGACGGACGAACGCATTGAAAAGCGCAGCAATGCCCTGGCGGCGAAGCTGCTGTTTGTGATGCTGGCGCTGCAGGTGATCGTGCTGATTGTGAAGGTATGCCTGGGCGGCGCAGCGTATTGCCTGCTGGATGCAGTGGCGCTGGCTGTGGGCTTCGGCGTTGCGGCGGTGCTGATGACTGTCAAGGGCGTGTGGCGCGCCGGGGATGAGATCCTCCGGGAGATCCGCACGGCCTGCCTGGCCAAGGCCTTCGGGTATATGCTGCAAACGCTGGTTTTCGGCGAGTTCCTGTTGGTCATGCTGGATCAGGAGCATATCGCCTGGTACGCGCCGTCGATCATCGTTTGGTCGATCCCGGCGCTGGTGTACACCGTGCTGGCGGTGAAGCGCGGCCTGTTCCAGTGGGGCGGCAAGAAGGCGGAAACCACCGGCAAGGCCAAGCTTGCCCGCTCTACGGCCCTGGGTGCGTTGTTCTTCGGTATCGTGATGGGCGGCCCCGAGTGCATCAAGGATGGCGCCTTTGACCCTATGGGCATCGTGAAGATCATCGGCATGGGCGCGATGTGGGGGATCCTGTTCTACCTGATGTTCACTGCCATGCTGAAGCTGGGCGAGAAGCGGGCGGACAAGGAAGTTCGGGAGGCAGAGCATGAAGAATAAGCGGCTGAAAATCGCGCGTATCGAGAAGGATCTCAGCCAGGAGCAGCTGGCGGAAAAGTTGGGCGTGACCCGGCAGACCATCGGGCTGATCGAGTCCGGCACCTACAACCCGACGCTGAAGCTGTGCGTGGCCATCTGCAAGGCCCTGGACAAAACGCTGGATGAGCTGTTCTGGCCGGAGGAATGAAAATGACGCAGAAATCGCAGAGAAAGCCCGCCTGGCGGATCGCAGCGTTTGTCCTGGGCGTGGCGGCGATTGCTTTCGTGTGGGCGGGCAAGGATGTGGCTGCCAGCTTTGATGGCCTGTCCCCGGAGGAGGCGCTGCCGATGGCGGCTGTTAGTATTGCGGTCACGCTGATCAAGGTGGCACTGATGACCGGCGCGGTGCTGCTGATCAAGTGGCTCGCGGGTAAAATCAAAAAGTAAGCACAAGAAAAGACGCAGGGGCGAAACCTCTGCGTCATTTGTGTTATTCTTCTTCGAAAGTCAGATCCTCCGGGGCGACGACCACCGGCTCCTCGGTAGGTTCCGGGGTAGGCATCGGGGAGGGCGTAGGCGACGGCGTAGGTGTAGGCGACGGTGTGGGCGTGGGCGTAGCCGTCGGCATAGGAGTCGGGGTAGCCAGCTCCTCGCGGTAGATGGCGCGCAGGGTGCGTTCACCGGCAACGCCGTCTGCAGTCAGGCCGTTGTCCTTCTGGAATGCCTTGACCGCGTTCACCGTGCCGTCCAGGTACACGCCGCCGATGTGGCCGCTGTAATAGCCCAGCTCGGTCAGCTTGCACTGCAGCCAGTAGACGTCCTCGCCCTTGGAATTCTTCTTCAGGGTTTTGAAGTCCCGGAAGGGGAGCGTTCCGGGGATGTACTCCGGGGCTGCGGTGGGTTCGGCGGTCTTGTAGGGAAGCATGGTGTCGTAGTTCAGGTTCGGGAGCTTCAGCGCATAACGCAGCTCCGGATCCGCAGGGAGCTTCTCGGTGATGGTGACCACCACGCCCTGGCCGCAGTTGTTGTAGATCCACTTGGCGTCCGCCACTGTCAGGCGGATGCAGCCGTGGCTGGCGCGGGTGCCCAGCGCCTTGTAGCTCTTGACAGACAGATCCATGGTGTTGACGGTGTTGTAGATCACGCTGTGGAAGGCGATGGAGGAGTTGATCTTCGTCCAGTACTGAGCCTTCGAGTCGCCCCATGCGGGGAAGGTGCACCAGCGGGCGGTGCGGCCGGAGAGCACCCAGTCGCCCACGTCGGAGGGCGCGGACTTGGTGCCGGTGGAGCACAGCATCTGCCGGACAACCTTGGTGTACTCGCCCTGGTCGTCCAGACCGTACACGGTGGTGACCTGGTTCTTCACGTCCACGATGATGCGGTAGGGGATGGGTGTGGGTGCGGGGGTAGGCTTGGGCGCGTCATAAGCGCCGCGCACGTCAGGATCGTTGAAGAGCACGTTCCAGGTCTGCTCGCCGATGATGCCGTCCACCTTCAGGGCGTTCTGCTGCTGGAAGGCCTTGACGGCATTGCGGGTATGCCCAAGGAAATTGCCGGAGATATTGCCCTCGTAGTAGCCCAGCTCGGTCAATCGGCGCTGCACCTGCTTGACCGTTTCGCCCTTGGACTCATACTTGAGCTGCTTTTTATAGGCCACCGTGGGGGAGGGCGGGAGGTAGATCACGCCGTCATCCATGTTGATCTCTGCGTCCGGGACAGGGGGAGCAGGGGTAGCCTCGGGCAGGGCGGTGACGCCCTCCTGATAGGGGAGCGCGTCGTCGGCGTAGATGAGGGTGAGGGTATCAACGTCAGCGCTGCCGGTGGCTTCCTCGCCTGCACAGCGCTGGAAGAGGCTGACGGCCTCCTGGGTGGCGGGCAGGTAGGTACCGGAGATCTTTCCGGTGAAGTAGCCCAGGGTGGTCAGGCGGATCTGCAGCTGGCGCACATCCTCGCCCACGGAGCCCAGGCGCAGCGGACGGTACTGGGCGGAGAAGATCAGCTCCTGGGTCTCCGCGTCCGCCTCGCCCGTCTGCAGGAGCAGGAAGTCGGACTGGAAGGCCTTCACCGCCGCGCGGGTCAGGTCGCCGTAGGAGCCTGTGATCTCGCCGTCGTAGTACCCCAGGCGCTGGAGCTTCTGCTGCAGGCGCGTCACGTCATCGCCGGTCATGCCATAGGTGAGCAGCGGCGTTTCGATGACGATCTGCTCCTGGGGGTCGTCGATGGGGATGGCCTCGCCCTCCTCTGCCAGCACGGGGGAGAAGAGCAGCAGCGCCAGGGAAAGGAACAGCAGCATTTTGTATTTCATGGATGCACCTCATGCATTCGGAAAATCAGCATACATCATTATTGTATCCCTTCCCGGCAGGAAATGCAAGTCTTCCGGAAGATTTTACAAATACGTCATGGTAAATACAAAGGAAATACGGGGGGCGCTGTCAAAAAGGGTTGACAATGGCTGTGGAGGTGTGATATGCTCTTTGCATCACCATCAGGTGGATCAACGAGGATAGGAGAAGCGCAATGATGAAGCAGCAGGCGATCATGATGTCCATGATGATGCCCATGCGCATGTGCCGCATGAGCATGCTTCGCTGCGCTTTCAAATAAACGCTGACCGGTTCCAACAGGATTTCCGGTATCACGGCGGACAATGAGGAAGCTGCATCGGAGAGATGAAGGCTTCCTCTTTTGTTTAACTCCGATGATTCAGGGAAAGTGGTGATGCGGATGATCCGTCACGCGGATCGTGCCCGACTGATGGCACATTGCAACCGGGAGAGCAGACGAATGTGACCCATTCCTGTTTCCGGGCTGCTGCGCATATACGTTTCCTGATAAAGTATTTGAAGGAGAGAATACCATGAAGAAGAAGCTTGTCATCATCCTGGTTGCGCTCGTCGTTGCCGTTGCTGCTGTTGCAGCTGTGCTGCTGCTCAATAAGGACGGCGCCAAGTCCATCACCATCGCTGTGCCCAACGACCCCACCAATGAGGGCCGTGCCCTGCTGCTGCTGGAAGCCAATGGCTACATCAAGCTCGATCCCAATGCCGGCGTCACCGCTACTGCCAAGGACATTGTTGAGAATCCCCTGGGCATCCAGTTTGTTGAGGTGGAGGCTGCCATGGTTCCCAATGTCAAGGCCGACGTGGACTATGCTGTCATCAACAACAACTTCGCGCTGGACTTCGGCCTCAATCCCGTGAAGGATTCCCTGCTGATCGAGAGCGCGGATTCTCCCTATGCCAATGTCCTGTGCGTCAAGGAAGGCAACCAGGACGCCGACGCAACCAAGGCGCTGGTGGCGGCCCTGACCAGCAAGCAGGTTGCTGAGTTCATCACCGGTACCTACGGCGGCGCTGCCGTCTCCGTTGTGGCCAACCCCACCGACGGCTATGATCCCACCGTGGATTACGCTGCGCTGGCCGGCACCACCATCACCGTGGCTGCTTCCCCCACGCCCCACGCGCAGATCCTCAAGATCGCCGCTGAGATCCTGGCTGCCAAGGGCATCACCCTGAATGTGATCGAGTTCTCCGATTACATCCAGCCCAACATGGTGGTTGAATCCGGTGAGGTGTACGCCAACTACTTCGCCCACATCCCCTACCAGGAGAACTTTAACGCCGAGAACAACACTCACATCGTGATCGTTGCTCCCATCCACGTGGAGCCCATGGGCCTCTACGGCGGCCAGCAGACCACCCTGGATGCCCTGAAGACCAAGTAAAGCCCGGCAAAAGCACCGGCAGTCTGAAAAATGGCTGCCGGTTTTCCCTGTATGATGGAGGAATGGCCAATGATTGAAGTACGCAACCTTTCCAAGAGCTTCCGCACGACGGACGGCCCTGTGGACGCGTTGAAGAATGTGAACCTGACCATCAACAACGGTGATATCTACGGCATCATCGGTATGTCCGGCGCGGGCAAGAGCACGCTGGTGCGCTGCATCAACATGCTGGAGCGTCCCACCGAAGGCGCTGTACTGATGGATGGCGTGGACCTGGGCGCAATGAACGGAAACGATCTGCGCCAGATGCGCCGTCGGGTGACGATGATCTTCCAGGGGTTCAACCTGCTGATGCAGCGCACCTGTGTGCGCAATGTCATGCTGCCGTTGAAGCTGGCGGGCATGCCCACCCAGCAGGCCTATCAGCGCGCGATGGAAATGCTGGAAACCGTTGGCCTGCCGGATAAGGCAAACGCCTATCCTGCGCAGCTCTCCGGCGGTCAGCAGCAGCGTGTGGCCATTGCCCGTGCTCTGGCGACCAATCCCGAGGTGCTCCTGTGCGATGAGGCGACCTCCGCGCTGGATCCCAAGACCACCCACTCCATCCTGGAGCTTATCCGGGACATCAACGCCAAGATGGGCATCACGGTGATCGTGATTACCCACCAGATGAGCGTTGTGCAGGAAATCTGCAACCGGGTCGCCATCCTGGAGAACGGTGCGGTGGTGGAGGAAGGCGCAGTGGCGGACGTCTTTGCCAATCCCAAGGAGGAAGCGACGCGCAACCTTGTCTATCCGGAAATGGCGGACGCCAATGTGGCCCTGGGCAATGAGCATGGTCAGCGCGTACGCCTGATCTTCAACGGCGCCATTGCTGCCAATGAGCCCCTGATTGCCAAGATGGCGCTGGAAACCGGCGTGGCAGCCAGCATTCTGGGCGCATCCACCCGCGCGGTGGGCGACAGGGCGTATGGCTACATCCTGCTGGAGATCCCCGGTGGGCCGGATGAACTGGCCAAGGCGGTCAAGTTCCTGCGCCAGACCCCGGACGTCACCGTGTCCGTTGAAGTCAATTACCCGGAGAATAAGGAGGTGGAGGCATGAATCCGGTGAATACAAAGCTGATGGACGCACTGGACGTCATCAAGAATGATCTTGCCTTCGCTCTGTGGGAGACGCTGTATGCGACCATCCTGGCTACGCTGTTTGCGATCGTGATCGGTCTGCCGCTGGGCGTGCTTCTGGTGGTTGGCGACGAGAAGGGCATCTGCCCGCTGCCGCCGCTGCTGATGAAGATCATCAATGTGTGCATCAACCTTCTGCGTTCCGTTCCCTTTGTGATCCTGATGGTCACTGTCATCCCGCTGACCCGCATGATCGTGGGAACCTCCGTGGGTACGGTGGCGTCCATCGTGCCGCTGGTCATCGCGGCCTTCCCCTTTATTGCCCGCCTGGTGGAGGGAAGTCTGCGCGAGGTCAACCCAAACATCATTGAAACGGCGCAGTCCATGGGCGCAACGCCGATGCAGATCATCCTGCATGTGATGCTGCCCGAGAGCGTGCCTTCGCTGATCAGCAATTTCACTCTGGCGATCACTACCATCATGGGCTACACGGCCATGTCCGGCGTGGTCGGCGGCGGCGGCCTGGGCAAAATCGCTGATATGTACGGCCGTCAGCGTTACAATTCTTATGTACTGTATGCCGCGGTGATCGTCCTGGTGCTGATCACCCAGGTGATGCAGTCCATTGGCACCGCGCTGGCTGTGAAGAGTGACAAACGCCTGAAAAAGTAAGGACAGGCGGATGCTCCGCGCTAATGAGAACAAAAAATAGATCCCGCAGGGAGAATGAACTCCTTGCGGGATCTGTTTTTATGCTTAGAAAGTGACCTCGAGGGTGTAAGGCACGGTGCTGCTTTCGCCCACGGCAATGTCGCACACGCCCTTGAGCTCGATGGCCTTGCCCTGCGCGTCGTACATGCGCAGCATATCCGGGGTGATGGGGAAGGTGACTTCCCTGCATTCGCCGGGCTGGAGGGCGATGCGCTGCCAGGCCAGCAGCCGCTTGTCCGGGCGAATGTGGCTGCAGTGGCGGATCCTGCCGTACACCTGCACCACGGTTTCGCCGGCAACGGAGCCGGTGTTGGTCACCTTGGCGGTGATGGTCGTGCTTTCTGCGGCGGCGTCCACCTGGAAGGTGGTGTAGCTCAGACCGTAGCCGAAGGGATAGAGGGGGAAGTTCGACTCGTCCTTGTAGCGGTTGACGTAGATGGCGCCTTCCTTCCAGGGGCGGGGAGAGCTCAGACGGTCATGGTGGATCGGCACCTGACCCAGCGCACGGGGGAAGGTCATGCTTAGGTGACCGGAGGGAATCTCATCGCCCATGACCAGCGCGCGGATGGCGTCGGCACCCTCGGTGCCGGGGAACCACACGTTCAGCACGGCGCTGCAGTAGGGGAGCGCCTCGGTGATGATCAGCGGCCTGCCGCAGAAGAGCAGCAGCACCACCGGCTTGCCAAGCGCGTGGATCCGACGCAGCTCGTCCATCTGCTCTGGGGTCAGGAAGGGATGGGCCTTGGAACAGTCCTCGCCGGTGTCAGCCTGCTTTTCGCCGGTGGCCAGGAGGATCACGTCAGCTTCTTCGGGGGTGGTCAGGGTGATGCGGCTGTCCTCGCTAAAGCTGGTCAGCAGGGTCTTCGTGCGCTCGGTGTATGCGTCCAGCGTCCAGCCGCCGAGGATGGCGTGCTCATCTGCATGGCTGCCCACCAGGGCGACCTTACAGCCCTGACGCAGGGGCAGCGCGCCCTCGTTCTCCAGCAGCACGCAGCTCTTGATGGCGGCCTCGTACACGGCCTTGTGGATCTCCGGGTCGTTGCAGACGGCGCGCTGCACATCGTCGCTGTCGTTCTTGACGGGATTGTCAAACAGGCCGAGGTTGTTCTTCAGCTCCAGCACGTGCAGGCAGGCGGCGTCCAGTTTCGCCTCGTCCACCTTGCCTTCGCGGACAAGGTCGGCCAGCTCCGTCAGGTAGGCGAAGCTCATCATGTCCATGTCCAGACCGGCGTTCAGGCACAGCTTGGCCACCTCGCGCTGATCCTCCGCCACGCCGTGGGCGATCAGCTGCCTGGGATCATCCCAGTCGGAGATGATCATGCCCTCGAAGCCCATGCGCCCGCGCAGGATGTCCTTGAGCAGCCACTCGTTGCATACGCAGGGGACGCGATCCACGCCGACAAAGGCGGGCATGACCATGTCCACGCCCGCGTCCACGCAGGCCTGGAAGGGCGGCAGGTAGGTGTTGTACAGCTCGGTGTGGCTGACGTCGATGGGCGCATAGTCCTGACCGGCCTGGCTGATGCCGTAGCCCACGAAATGCTTGGCACAGGCAGCGATGCGGTCAGGGACGGAAATGTCCTCGCCGCGGGTGCCGCGCACCATCGCCGCGCCCATGGCAGCGCACAGCACGGGGGACTCGCCGGGGCTCTCCATCACGCGGCCCCAGCGGGGATCGCGCACCACGTCCACCATCGGGGCGAAGGTCACATGCACGCCGGAGGCAGCGCCTTCCTTCGCGCCGCATTCGCCCAGCGTCTCGGCGATCTTCTCGTCAAAGGTAGCGCCGATGGCCAGCGGGATGGGGAACATGGTCTGATGGCCGTGGATGACGTCCTTCATGACCAGCGGGGGGATATGATGGGGATGAGCCTCCGTCAGTTGGCGGACGACCTTGGCGCAGGCCTCGGCTTCCAGCCGCAGGACGGAGATCACGCTGCCGGAAAGCACCACCTGCTCCGGCGTCAGGCTCAGCTCCTCCATGGGGCCGGTGGGCTCGGATACGCCGTCCATGCAGGCGACGATCGGGATCTGCGCCAGCTGACCGGCCTTTTCTTCAATGGACATGTCTGCCAGCAGAGCCAGCAGCTCCTCGCGGGTCTTCTTCATGTGCTGTCCCTCCGTAACGGGATGTGTTGCGTACATTATAATACATTTGACGGGAAAAATCTACGGGGAAGGATGATTTTCACCTTGAAGCCTGGCGGCAAAGAAAACCGCAGGGAGGATGAGCTCCCTGCGGGGGTGGATGGACTTAGTTGTCCAGCTTGTCATCATAGAGGTGATGCTCCACATAAGCGTCGCGGCGGTTGCGCAGAAAAATGGCCAGACCGATGGAAAGCAGTGCAATGAGAGCGACCGGTTCCACCTTATCGATGGAAAAGTAGAGCAGCGATGCAGCGGTGAATACACCGACCAGCAGCGCTATGGACCAGCGATGATCGGTCAGCCATTTTTCCTGCCAGTAATTCTTTCGCTCTTCCAGATGGAAAGCGTCGTTTTCCTTCATCACAGAGGCCAGGTTTTCCTCAGCTTTCGCCGGCAGCTCCTCCGGGGTCAGCCGCTCGCCGGCGACCAGTTCGTTCATGCTCACGCCGTACAGCTCCGACAGTGCCAGCAGCATCTCCACCGGAGGCATATAGGTACCGGTTTCCCACCTTGAGATCGTCTTGCTGCTGATGCGCAGCTTTTCGCCCAGCTGCTCCTGGGTCAAGCCCTGTTCCCTGCGCAGCGTCTGCAGGAACGTGCCCATCTTGCTCATGTCCATATGAATGCCTCCTTTTTCGGATTCATCATACCATTTTCAGGCCGGACATGTCCACCCCATAAACAGCGAATCGGGGAAAATGCAGGGATTTCCCCTGTTCCCCTTCACAAGCGGGACGGGGTGTGCTATCATAACAGAACAGCCATTCTACTCCTGCGAGGTGATTATCATGTCCGAACTGACCGGAAAATTCGTCCTCAAAGCGCCCTACAAGCCCTCCGGCGATCAGCCTCAGGCCATCGAGGCCCTCGCTGCCGGTGTTCAGCAGGGCATGGACGCTCAGGTGCTGCTGGGCGTGACCGGCTCCGGCAAGACCTTCACCATGGCTTCCGTCATCGAGAAGGTGCAGCGCCCGACCCTCGTCATCGCCCACAACAAGACCCTCGCGGCCCAGCTCTGCTCGGAGCTGAAGGCCTTCTTCCCCGACAGCCGCGTGGAGTACTTCGTCTCCTACTACGACTATTATCAGCCCGAAGCCTACATTGCATCCTCGGACACCTATATTGAAAAGGACGCCTCCATCAACGAGGAGATCGACCGCCTGCGCCACAGCGCCACCGCCGCGCTGCGCGAGCGCAAGGACGTGATCATCGTCGCGTCTGTGTCCTGCATTTACTCCATGGGCGACCCCAGTGAGTACGAGGGTCAGATGATCAGCCTGCGTCCCGGCATGTCGCTGGAGCGCGATGATCTGCTGCGCCAGCTGATCGACATCCAGTACGAGCGCAATGACATCGAGTTCGCCCGCGGCTCCTTTCGGGTACGGGGCGATGTGGTGGAGATCATTCCCGCCGGCATGAACGAGCATGGTCTGCGCATTGAGTTCTTCGGGGACGAGATCGACAGAATCAGCGAGATCGACGCGGTCAGCGGACATGTGCTGTCCAGCCTGGAGCACTGCGCGGTGTTCCCGGCCACTCACTACGCCACGGACAAGACTCACCTGGAGGAGAATATCGGCGTGATCGAGCGCGACCTGCGCGACCAGATCGACCGCTTCACCCAGGAAGGCAAGCTGCTGGAGGCCGAGCGCATTGCCCAGCGCACCAACTACGACATCGAAATGATGCGGGAGATCGGCTACTGCTCCGGCATCGAGAATTATTCCCGCTACTTCGACGGCCGCCAGCCCGGCGACGCACCCTACTCCCTGCTGGACTATTTCCCCAAGGGCTTCCTGTGCTTCATCGACGAGAGCCACGTCACCGTGCCGCAAATCCGCGCGATGTACAACGGCGACCGCGCCCGCAAGGAGCAGCTGGTGGAGTACGGCTTCCGCCTGCCGTCCGCCTTTGACAACCGGCCGCTGCTGTTTGAGGAGTTCGAGGAGCGCATCGGCCAGACCATCTACGTCAGCGCGACCCCCGGCCCCTACGAAATGGGCAAGACCCAGCAAATCGTGGAGCAGATCATCCGCCCCACGGGCCTGCTGGATCCCAAGATCGACGTGCGTCCCGCCACCGGCCAGGTGGACGACCTGGTCAGCGAGATCAACAAGGTTGTCAGGAACAAGCAGCGTGTGCTGGTCACGACGCTGACCAAGCGCATGGCCGAGTCCCTCACTGAGTACCTGCGCGGTATGGAGATGCGCGTGCGCTACCTCCATTCTGACGTGACCACCATGGAGCGCATGGAGCTCATCCGCGGGCTGCGGCTGGGCGAGTTCGACATCCTGGTGGGCATCAACCTGCTGCGCGAGGGCCTCGACCTGCCGGAGGTGAGCCTTGTCGCCATCCTCGACGCGGACAAGGAGGGTTTCCTGCGCTCGGAGACATCCCTGGTGCAAACCATCGGCCGCGCCGCCCGCAACGTGGACGGCCGGGTCATCATGTACGCGGACGTCATGACGGACAGCATGATGCGCGCCATCGGCGAAACCAACCGCCGCCGTGCCCTGCAGCAGGCCTACAACGAGGAGCACGGCATCACCCCCGAGAGCGTGCGCAACAGCATCCATCAGGTGCTGGAGATCACGAAAAAGGTGGAGGAATCCGCACCCGCGCCCCTCACCGAGGAGGAACGTGCTGCCATCGCCAAGCAGATCGAGGAGCAGATGCTTTCTGCCGCCCGCGACCTGGACTTCGAGCGCGCCGCTAAGCTCCGCGACCAGCTGCTTGAAATGCGCGGCGAAGCGCCCCAGAAGAACGAGGTGCAGAAGAAACGCCGCAAGACCCGCGAATCCACCCGTCACCATTAACCAACGCCAAAAGGCTCTCCCTTTGGGAGAGCTCCCGCGATAGCGGGTGAGAGGGCTAGTATGCTTGAAATCAACCACATCACCGTGCGTTCGGCGAAGATCGCGCAGCCGCTGACCTTCGCCATTTGCCCGGATTTTCACAACGGCGACGTTGACCTGATTCTGTCGGCCTGCCGGGGTGTGGATGCGATCCTCGTCGCGGGCGACCTCGTTGATCGCCACGACCACCGCACCAATGGCTTCGACAACGCTGTCCGCTTCCTGCGGGAAGCGCCGGACGTGGCCCCGGTGTTTTATTCCATCGGCAACCACGAGCGCAAGCTGAAGACGCTGGCGGACTACTGGCCCCATGTGGAGGCAAGCCGCGTCACTGTGCTGGATGACCGCTTTGTGGCATTCGGCGGTATCGTGCTGGGTGGCCTGAGCAGCATCCGCGTGGGCAAGGATGAGCACAAGCTTCCCCTGCAATTGGCGGAGAAGAAGCCCTTCCTGTGGGCGATGTCGGAGCAGGAAGGCTTCAAGCTGCTGATGTGCCACCACCCGGAATACTTCGCGGATGCCGTGCTCAACCGGGATATCGACCTGACCGTCGCCGGCCACGCTCACGGCGGGCAGGTGCGCATCGGCAGGCAGGGCGTCTATTCCCCGGGACAGTGGCTGTTCCCGAAGCTGACCAGCGGCTTCTACTACGATGACCGCCTGCTGGTGTCCCGTGGCGTGACCAACGCCACCTGGGCGCCTCGCATCAACTGCGGCTGCGAGGTCATCATCCTGCATTTGGAGGCTGAACATGCGTAACGCCATCGAACCTATCATCCGCCGTGCCGCCCGGCTGATGCTCGATTTTGCCGACCCGGCGGTGTACTCCAAGGGCCGCCATGCGGATTTCGTCACTGAGGGCGACGTAGCTGTGCAGGAATTCCTCATCAGCGAGCTGTCGAAGGCCTTTCCGGCGGCCTGCTTCCTCGCCGAGGAGGGCGAGGGCCAGCAGCTGACCGATAAGTTCACCTTCATCATCGACCCCATCGACGGCACCACGAATTACTTCCGCCGCCGCCGCTGCTCGATGATCTCCATCGGTGCGGTGGAGGGCAAGCAGCCGGTGTTCGGCATGATCTACGATCCCTACCGGGACGAGCTCTACCACGCTGAGCTCGGCAAGAGTGCGTGGTGCAACGCAGAGCGACTCCAGGTGGCGGACATGTCCTTCGAGAAGGCGCTGATCGGCTTCGGCACCGGCCCCTATTATGAGGAGCTGTTCGACGTCACGGGCCGCTCCTTTGCGGCACTGCTGCCCAGGGTGGCCGACATCCGTCGCACCGGCAGCGCCTGCATGGACATGTGCGACGTGGCCGCAGGCCGCAGCGACGGTCACTTTGAGTGGCGCTTGCAGCCCTGGGACTACTGTGCCGCGACCCTGCTGGTGGAGGAAGCCGGCGGCAAGTGCGGCAACATCCTTGGCGGGCCGGTGACCTATGACAAGGGCATCCCCCATATAGCCGCCAGCGCGCGCATCTTTGACGAGCTGCAGGAAACGCTGCAGCAGGTCTTTCGTCAGCAATAATTGATTGAATACAACATTTCTTTGGGCTGCCGTGTTCCTATTGACACGGTAGCCTTTCGCATTTATACTACACTCAACATCCTGTACAGGAGGACGATGAAGTGAATACACCGCTGTTTGACACGAGTCTCACCTTTGAGGCGCGCATCGACTGGCTACTGAAGAATTTGACGCTGGAGGAGAAATTCGGGTGGATGGGTTCCTTTCTGCCTGGCTGCGAACGTCTGGGGATCGCTCCCTTTGGCCTTGGCGGCGAGGCGGCCCATGGCGTGGAGGGCCGCAATGATCAGGGCAAAACCTCCGCTCCGGACGTGACCACCTCCTTCCCTCAGCCCATCGGCATGAGCGCCACCTGGGATCCGGAGCTGCTGAAAAAGTGCGGCGAGGTCGTGGGCATGGAGGCCCGCGTGGTGAATAAGCGTCATCCTTGGCGCGGCCTGAGCCGCTGGGCGCCCACGGTGGACTTGGAGCGCGATCCCCGCTGGGGCCGCAACGAGGAAGGCTATGGCGAGGATCCCGTTCTCACCGGCGCGATGGCGGGGGCTTATATTCGCGGCATGCAGGGCGAGGACGAGAAGTATATCCGCTGCGCTGCGACCCTCAAGCATTTCTATGGGAATAACACCGAGGCGGGCCGCGCCTGGAAGAACGCGACCATCGACCCGCGCAACAGGTACGAGCTCTACCTGGAGCCCTTCCGCCGCTGCATTGCAGGAGCCGGGGCCCAGGGCGTGATGACTGCCTACAACCGCATCAACGGCAAGGTGGGCATCCTCAATGACGAGGTGCGGGAGGTCCTGAAGGGGCAATATGGCCTGACCCACGCGGTGGGCGACGGCGGTGCGCTGAATCTGGTGGTCACCGGGCAGCACAAGTACGGCAACCACGCCGAGGCCATTGCCGATGCGCTGCACGCCGGTGTGGACGGCATGAGTGACGGCCCGAACATCGTTGCCCCTGCCGCCCGCGAGGCCTACGAAATGGGGCTCATCACCGAGGAGGATCTGAACAACGCCATCCGCGCCAAGACGATGGTCGCCATGCGCCTGGGGCATTTTGATGGGGATGCATCCCCCTACGCCCACTACACAGAGGCGGACATCTGCACTCCTGCAGCGGATGCGCTGGCCCTGCGCTGCGCCGAGGAAAACCTCGTGCTGCTGAAAAACGACGGCCTGCTGCCCCTTGACCGGGCGGAATCCGCGGCCCTCATCGGTCCTTACGCCGACGCCTGGTATCAGGACTGGTACGGCGGCGAACCGCCCTGCAAAAAGACCATCCGCGATGGCCTCACGGCGCTGAATGTACCCTGCGAGGTCTTTGACGGCTGGAACCGGGTGCAGCTGATATTTGGCGACAAGGGTGTTGCCATCCGGAAGGACGGCGCTGCCTGTCTGTCCGACACGCCGGACACCTTCGCCATGGAGGACTGGGGCGAGGAGTACTATACCTTCCGCTGCGTCCGTACCGGGACGTACCTGGGGCTGCCCAAGCAGGGTCAGGCACCGGTGGACGCCAAGGGGCTCTATGCGCTGTCGGAAACGCCCTTCAACTGGTTTGTGGTGGAGATCTTCCACCTGGAGGTCGAGAATGGCCAAACGCTGCTGAGCAACGTGTTCCATTGGCCGGTCACGACGGTAGAGGATCGGCTGCTCTTTGGCCCGGAATACGCAGGCACGCCCGTCACCATCAAGGTGGTGGAGAACGGTGCAGCCCGTGCTGCTGCGCTGGCCAAGGCTCACCCGAACGCCATTCTGGCCCTGGGGCAGTGCCCGATGATCCCCGCCAAGGAGGAGCGCGACCGCACGACGCTGCTGCTGCCGCCCCACCAGCGCAGGCTCATGCAGGCCGTTAACGAGGCCAATCCCCGCACGGTGCTGGCGCTGTGTGCCAACTACCCCCATGCGCTGCCCTATGCGTCGGCGCATGTCCCGGCGATCCTGCTTTCGGCAACGGGCGGGCAGCAATTCGGCACGGCCATCGCAAACGGAATCTACGGGACGGCGGCTCCAGCGGGTCGGCTCAACATGACCTGGTACAAGGATGATGATCAGCTGCCGGATATCGACGATTACGATGTGATCCAGGGCAAGCGCACTTACCGCTACTTTGATGGCGAGGCGCTGTATCCCTTCGGTCACGGTCTGACCTACACGGCATTCCGCTATGCGGATTTTGCTGTGTCCCAGGCGGATGGCACGCTGACCTTCACCTTCACCGTGGAGAACACCGGCAGCCAGCCCAGCGACGAGGTGGCGCAGGTGTACGCCGTTGCGCCGCCCTCCCGGGTGAAGAAGCCGCTCCGGCAGCTGGTGGCCTTCCAGCGGCTGCATGATGTGCAGCCTGGCGAAAAGCGCTGCGTCACTCTGACTGCGCCGGTGGACGAGCTGCGCTTCTACGACGTGATCAGCAGCCGGCTGCTGGTGGAAGCAGGAGAGTACCGCTTCTTTGCGGGCGCATCCAGCGCGGATGAGGCCGTCAGCGCGGTGCTGCCCATCCCAGGTGAAATCCTTGGTCAGCGGGATATGACCTGCCGCATCCCCGCCGATCACTACGACGAATCGGAGAACATCACCCTCCTGGAGGGCACGCTGGGCTTCACCTGCGTCTGCCCGGATTATATGGAGCGCCCCGCTGCGGTGTTCTACCGGGACTGTGCCTTCCATGAGGACTGCTGCGTGCTGTGCCTGCGGGTGCTGAGCGAGCAGGGCGGCAGCATCACCGCAGTGCTGAATGGTCAGGAGCTGGGCAGCTGGCAGGGCGACACCCGCACCAGCGAGCTCCGATCTTCTCCGCCGATGGATCGTCATGGCTGGCGTGACGCGGCGGCCCGTGCCAAGGGAGACCGGCGCAGCTTCTGCCGCGAGCCCATCTGGGAGGACGTCGAATTCCCCCTGCCGGAGGGCGGCTGCACCGGCACCCTGGAGATCCGCCTGACGGGCGACATCAGCCTGAGCTTCCTGCATACCCGCGTCAGCAGCGGGGAAAGGAAGATCCGACCGGGCATTGCCAATTAAAAAATCCGCCGTGGCCTACTGTCTGCCGACAGGGGTCACGGCGGGTCTTTTTGATGCGGTTAGTTGAACAGGTCCTTCACCTTGTCGAAGAAGGACTTGCGCTGCTCGTACTCCTTGCCGGTGGAGTTCTCGTCGAACTGCCGCAGGAGCTCGCGCTGTTTGTCGGTCATGCGCTTGGGGATCTCCACCCGCACGCGGAAGATCAAATCGCCCTTCTGGCTGCCGCCCAGCTGCTGGATGCCCTGTCCGCGGATGCGGAACTCGGTGTCGGTCTGGGTGCCTTCGGGGATCTGGTGCTTGATGCTGCCGTCCAGCGTGGGCACGTCGATCTCCGCGCCCAGGGCCGCCTGGGTGAAGGAAATCGGCACATCCAGGCGGATGTTGGTGCCTTCGCGGCGGAAGAGCTTATGGGGCCGCACCACGATGCGGATGTTCAGGTCGCCCGCGGGGCCACCGTTGATGCCGGGTTCGCCCTCGCCGCGCTTGGTCAGGATGATGGAATCATCCACACCGGCAGGCACCTTCAAATCCAGCGTACGCTTGACGCGGGTGCGTCCGGAGCCGCCGCAGCCGGGACACTTGTCCTTAATGACCTTGCCTGCGCCGCCGCAGCCGGGGCAGGTGCGCACGGTGGTCATCCAGCCGCCGGACTGGCGGATCTGGCCCGTGCCCTTACACATGGAGCAGGTTTGGGGCTGGGTGCCGGGCTTTGCGCCGGAGCCGCCGCAGGTGGTGCAGTTCTCATGGCGGAAGAATTCCAGGGACTTCGTGCAGCCCTTGGCCGCTTCCTCGAAGGAGATGCGCAGGTCATAGCGGACGTCCGCGCCCTGTCGGGGAGCGTTGCGGCGATTGCCGCCCATTCCGCCCATACCACCCATGCCGAACATCTGCTCCAGGATGTCGCCCATACCGCCGAAGTCCATCCCGCCAAAGGGATTTCCTCCGCCGCCCATGCCAGCCATGGGATCCTCAAAGCCGAACTGGTCATACCGGGCGCGCTTATCCGGGTCGGACAGCACCTCGTTGGCCTCATTCAGCTCCTTGAACCGGGCCTCGGCTTCCTTATCGTTGGGGTGCAGGTCGGGATGGCACTCCTTCGCTTTGCGGCGGAAGGCACGCTTGATATCCGCGTCCGTGGCATTTTTGTCGATGCCCAGTACCTCATAGTAATCGCGTTTGTTGGCCAATGTTTGTCACCTCATGCGATTTCGTATAAACCGGGAAAACCCGGGAGCGCCACAAGCGACGCTCCCGGTGCATTAATAACAGTCAACTCTGCAGCCCGCGGGGTCTTCGACCCATTTTCAGCGCGTGGAGATTCAACTCCACTCAAAGACCCAAGCAACACGCGGTAGGTCTATGGTGAAGCAGTCAACTCAATCGCGAACTGCTCGTCGGCGCTGCCGGCTCAGTGAATGTCGCCGTCGGCCTCGTAGGTGCCGTCAGCATTGGGCTGAGCGCCCATGTCGGGGGCGGCACCTTCGGGAGCCTGCTGCTGGTACAGCTTGCCGAAGATGGCGTACACCTTCTGGGTGAAGCCCTCCATGGCGGACTTGATCTCATCGGCGTTGCCGCCCTCGCGGACCTTCTTGAACGCGTCGATCTCGGTCTGGATGGTGGCCTTGTCCTCCTCGGACAGCTTGTCGCCGTTCTCGCGCAGCTGCTTCTCGATCTCGTAGATCATGCCGTCAGCGTGGTTGAGGGTCTCGACCTCTTCCTTGCGCTTCTTGTCCTGCTCGGCGTACATTTCGGCTTCCTTCACGCGCTGGTTGATCTCTTCCTCGGACAGGTTGGAGGAGGCGGTGATGGTGATCTTCTGCTCGCGGCCGGTGGCCTTGTCCTTGGCGGACACGTTCACGATGCCGTTGGCGTCGATGGAGAAGGTGACTTCGATCTGGGGCACGCCGCGGGGAGCGGGAGCGATGCCGTCCAGCATGAAGCGGCCCAGGGACTTGTTGTCGTAAGCCATCTGGCGCTCGCCCTGCAGGACGTTGATTTCCACGGTGGTCTGGCCGTCAGCGGCGGTGGAGAACACCTGGGACTTGCTGGTGGGGATGGTGGTGTTGCGATCGATCAGACGGGTGAAGATGTGGCCCTCGGTCTCCAGGCCCAGGGACAGGGGGGTGACGTCCAGCAGCAGCACGTCCTTGACCTCGCCGCCCAGAACGCCGCCCTGGATGGCAGCGCCCAGCGCCACGCACTCGTCGGGGTTGATGCCCTTGAAGGGCTCCTTGCCGGTGACCTTCTTCACAGCGGCCTGCACGGCGGGGATACGGGTGGAGCCGCCCACCAGGATGACCTTGCTGATCTCGTTGTAGGTCAGGCCGGCATCCTTCAGCGCCTTCTCCATGGGGGTGATGGTGGCCTGCACCAGGTCAGCGGTCAGCTCCTCGAACTTGGCGCGGGTGATGGTCATGTCCAGGTGCTTGGGGCCGGTGGCGTCGGCAGTGATGAAGGGCAGGTTGATGTTCACGGTGGTGGTGCCGGACAGCTCGATCTTGGCCTTCTCGCACTCCTGCTTGAGGCGCTGAGCCGCAGTCAGGTCCTTGCGCAGGTCGATGCCGTTCTCGCGCTGGAACTGGTCAGCGACGTAGTTGATCAGGCGATCGTCGAAGTCGTCGCCGCCCAGACGGGTGTTGCCGTTGGTGGACAGAACCTCGAACACGCCGTCGCCGATGTCCAGGATGGACACGTCGAAGGTGCCGCCGCCCAGGTCGTACACCAGGATCTTCTGGTTGCCGTCCTTGTCCAGGCCGTAGGCCAGGGACGCAGCGGTGGGCTCGTTGATGATGCGCAGCACTTCCAGACCGGCAATGCGGCCGGCGTCCTTGGTGGCCTGACGCTGGGAGTCATTGAAGTAGGCGGGCACGGTGATGACGGCCTGGGAGACGGTCTCGCCCAGGTAAGCCTCGGCGGTCTCCTTCATCTTGGCCAGCACCATGGCGGAGATATCCTGGGGCGCGTAGGACTTGCCGTCGATGTCCACCTTGTAGTTGGTGCCCATCTCGCGCTTGATGGAGATGACGGTGCGGGCGGGGTTGGTGACCGCCTGACGCTTGGCGATCTGGCCGACCAGACGCTCGCCGTCCTTGGTGAAGCCCACGATGGAGGGGGTGGTGCGGTTGCCTTCCGCATTGGGGATGACGACGGGCTGGCCGCCTTCCATCACGGCAACGCAGCTGTTGGTAGTACCCAGGTCAATACCGATGATCTTGCTCATTGTTACATTACTCCTTTTTATATGTCGGTTTGGATATGTCTTGTCAATACTATATTGTTTCCGTCCGATAAGCGGGCGGCAGAACAATCTTCGGGAATGCGCCAAGCCTCAAAAGGCGCTCAATCCGATCGCAGACCGGACACAGCAGCGCGCTGCTTAATCGGCAACGACTTTCACCATTGCGGCGCGCAGCAGATGATCGCCCATCAGGTAGCCCTTCTGGAACACCGCGCAGACGGTGCCGGGCTCGCCCTCATCGGTGCTGCCCTGCATCACAGCGTCCTCGATGTTGGGATCGAACTTTTCGCCCAGACGGTCGACGACGGTCACGCCCAGCTTTTCCAGCGCAGCCATCATCTGCTTGTGGGTCATTTCCACGCCGGTACGGAGGGCGTCGCCTTCCGCAACGGGGGCAGCCAGGGCGCGCTCAAGGTTATCCAGCACTGCCAGCATGGCCTTGACCACGGTGCGCTGGCCTTCGGCGAAGGCGTCGGCACGCACGGATTCGTTGCGGCGGCGGAAGTTGTCAAAGTCCGCCTGGGTGCGCTGGGCCATGGCGAGGTACTCATCCGCCTTGGCAGCGGCGGCGGTCAGGGCCGCCAGGTCGATCACTTCCGCCTCAGCGGCGGTTTCTTCCACAGGAGTCTCGACGACTTCGGGCTCCTGCTGGGTCATTTCCTGCTCGTTCATTCGGCTCTTCTTGCCTTTCTTTTTCATGTTGATTGCTTCCTCATTCAAGATGGAGCGTGTCGTCCTCCCCGGTGCCGAAGAGCTCCGACAGCTGCCGCCCCATGGTGTTCATGATGGACAGCACGCGGGAGTACTGCATGCGGGTGGGGCCGATGACGCCGATGGTGCCCTGCTGGCCGTTGCCGGTGGTGTAGGTGGCGGTCACAATGGAGCAGTCCGCCATCTCGGGCACGCCGGTTTCGGGGCCGATGCGCACGGTGAAGCTCATCTCGCCCTTCTGGCCGATGATGTCCGCCAGGCGATCCCGCGTTTCCATCAGGCTGAGGAAGGAACGGGCCTTCTCCATGTCCGAATACTCAGGGTAGCTGAGCATGTTGGACGTGCCACCGATGGCCACATGGGGGTGATTCTCCTGCTGACGGGTGCTCATCACATTGCCGAAGCCTTCCAGCAGCTCCGCCTGGCTCTGCATGCCCCGGATGATCTCCGGCATGCGCTCGACGGCTTCCTGCAGGGTTTTGCCGGCCAGCTCCCCGGTCAGCGTGCGGCTGACGGAATAGAGCGCGTCCTGATCCAGCTCCTCGCTCACGCGGATGACCGCGTCCCGCACCACGCCTGCATCGGTGACGATCACGGCCAGGGCCGCGTTATCGGAAACCGACACCAGCTGAATGTTGCGGATCTTCGGCTGCGTCCCGGTGGGGGGCAGCACCACAGCGGTGTAGTTGGTCAGGCTGGACAGCACCTGCGCGGCGTGGTCCATGACCTCCTCCATCTGGCGCGTACGCCCCAGGAAGTGATCCCGAACCGCCAGCTCGCTGTCTGTGCGGAGTCGCCCGGCCTGCAGCAGCTGATCCACGTAGAGGCGGTATGCCTTCGCCGAAGGCACGCGGCCTGCGGACACATGGGGCTGATCCAGGTAGCCCAGCTCCTCCAGGTCGCTCATCTCGTTGCGGATGGTCGCCGAGGACAGGCCCATGTCGTACTTCTTGGAGATCGTGCGCGATCCCACCGGCACGGCGGTCAGGATATAGTCGTCAATAATGGCTTGCAGAATGCGGAATTTCCGCTCATCCATCGCCATGATGCTGCATCCTCCCTCCAGTTCCGGTACGACCTGTGCGTTCCGGTCGTTAGTTGACCATTTTGTTAGCACTCACTCGAGGCGAGTGCTAACGACAGGGATAATATACCCCGGATTGCCCCGTTTGTCAATAGGAAAGTCAAAAAAATTTCGCAAAGGTCAAACTTTTAATCTTTCTCTCATCATCCTGTGCAGCGTCCCGGCGCATATTTCCGCAACAAAAAAGGCTCCTTTCGGAGCCTGTATGGATCACTTGTGGTCGATATCTTCCAGCGGATCAGCAGCGCGGGCGATGTCCAAACTGCCGGTGCGGATGAAGCCGCGGACGGTTTTACCGCCGACGGTGGTTTCTACATAGTCCCAGGCGGCGTTGTTGTAGAAGCGGGTCAGCCAGGTGACGCGTGCGCCCGGCTGCAGCGTGGCGATGGCCGTGCCGGTGCGGGCGGGATCATCGGTCAGGGTGCAGGCGGAGGTGACGGAGGCATTGGCGTAGGAGAAGGTCAAATAATCATCCATGGGCACGCCACCGCGGATGCTGCCGGCCTTGACATAGCCCACGCGCACAGAGCCGTTGTTGGTTTCGTACATCAGCAGCAGCCAGCCGCTTTCCCAGCCCGCGGCGTAGATCGCGCCGTTGGTGGAAACGCTGGCCTTTCCGTTGGCGCCGCGCCAGGAGGACGTGTCGGGCGCGGAATACACCGGCAGGCTCTGGTTGGCGCGCAGCTCGATGTACTCAAAGCCCTGCAGGGTCTCAAAGCCGGTGGAGAAGTCATCCCAGATGGAACGGCCCCAGTCGTTGTTCTTCTTGGCCGCGCGGACTTCCTTGATCAGCTCGTAATTGTCCCATTCCACGCGGGTGAGCTTGGAGTAGCAGTCCCGGCGGTTGTTGTAGCTGCCGTTGGCGCGGTACCAGGGGCGGGTCTCGAAATAATACTCATACTCGCCACCGGGAATGAAGTCATATCCGTGGCGGGCGAAGATCTCATTGAAGGCATAGCCCAGGGATTCATAGTCCCACTCTGCCACCTCGTCCCAGGTAAGGGGACGCTTGTCGCTGTCGGGGAGGATGTACATGCGCTCTGCCAGCGCAGCGGCGGGCAGCAGCATCAGCACGAGGATGAGGGCAAGGATGCGTTTCATGGATGAAGCCTCCTTTATCGTTCATGACAATTATATATGGAAGGTTGTGGGATTGTCAACTGACAAAAGGGTTGCGATTCTCCATACTTAATGGTAAAATGGTCGCATGGAGGCGAAACACATGTCCCTGAACATCGTTCTTGTCAACCCGGAGATCCCGCAAAACACCGGCAATATCGCGCGTACCTGCGCTGCCACCGGCGCGACGCTGCACCTGATCGAGCCCCTGGGATTTTCCCTGGCGGACAAATACCTGAAGCGGGCCGGGCTGGATTACTGGAACCTGATGACCTACAAGGGCTGGCCGGATATGGAGAGCTTCCTGGCCGCGCACCCCAATGCCCGGATGCACTTTGCCAGCACGAAGGCGCCGCGGGGCTATCACCAGGCGGAATACCGGGACGGGGACTTCCTCGTCTTTGGCTGCGAGACCCGCGGCTTGCCGGAAAATCTGCTGGAGAAGGTCTACGATCGCTGCGTGCGCATCCCCATGCGTCAGGAGGCGCGGAGCCTGAATCTGTCCAACTCTGTGGCAGTGGTGCTCTACGAGGCGCTGCGCCAGGTGGATTTCCCCGGCCTCACCAGCGAAGGCGCGCTCACCGGCCGCGAGGAGCAATCTGCGCCCTGGCTGGATTATGTCTGACACCAATATAACGCGCGATGGCAGGGATTTCTTCCCCTCAATCGTTTCATATGTGTAAAAACCTTTGTGGAGGCTGACCATGGCCACGACCAGAATGCGCCGCGCTGGCGCGAATCCACCGCTGTACGTTCCCGAAAAGGAGGACGAGCGGGTCTATACTGAGGATGATTACGCCGTGAAGGCGGACGCCCCCCTGCCCGATGAGTGGGCGGCAACCCGTGACGTTTATCCTGCCGGATGGACGGGGGAGGCGGCGATGCCCGACGAAGCCTTCTCGCCGGACGGGGAGGACTTCCCGGCTGAGGAATGGGCGGAGGAGGAGAATCTGGACTTCTACCCGGAGGAGGAGCTGCCGCCCGCCCGCTACTTCCAGGAGGGGGATTTCACCGAGGACATCGATCCGCTCTCCGAGGAGCTGCTGACCGAAGAGGAACAGGCGGAGCTGCGCCGCAGCCGCTGGCAGCTGATCGCCAATCTGTCGGACTTTGCCGGCGTGATCGTGGGTACGGCGGCGATCCTCATCCTCGTGACGCTGCTGATCAGCCTGCTCAACTGGCTGATCAACGACCTGTCCCAGTCTTTCATACTGCTGCAAAAGAATTTCTGATTCCGGAGGGATCCCGATGGCTGAGATGACCTGGGAGGTTTTCCACCAGCAGGTGGAGGCCTGCGCGATGTGCCCCCTGCATGCCAATATCCGCCATAAAGTGCCCGGCCAGGGAGATACAGCTGCGCCGCTGATGTTCATTGGCGAGGGCCCCGGTCAGGTGGAGGATGAGGAAGGCCTGGCCTTCGTGGGCCAGGCGGGACAGCTGCTGACGAGGATGCTGGCAGCCATCTCCATTCCGCGGGACAGGGTGTACATCTGCAACATCGTCAAGTGCCGCCCGCCGAACAACCGCGTTCCGGAGGAATCGGAGGCCAATGCCTGCAAGCTGCATCTGCGCAATCAGGTGGCCCTCGTCCGCCCGAAGGTGATCGTGCTGCTGGGCTCCACCGCCGCAAAGAACACTCTCGGCCCGGAGATCCGCATCACCCGTGACCGCGGGCGCTGGTTCAACCAGAAGGGCACCTGGATGCTGCCCACCTATCACCCCAGCGCCCTTCTGCGTGATCCCGCCAAAAAGCGCGAGGCCTGGGAGGATATGCAGACCCTGCGGGACAAGCTGATCGAGCTTCATCTATACGAAGATATTTACGGAGGCAATCCATGAGAATCATCACATCCATGAAACCCGAATACCTGCTGCCCTCCCTGGAACTGGTGGAGAAGGTTTTCACCGAGCACGAGAACGCAGAGGAAGGACGCACCGTCCGCGCGCTGGTGGAGGAGATCCGCAGCAAGAAGTATTACCTGCCTGAGCTGGAGCTGCTGATGCTGGAGGATGGCGAGGTCATCGGCTATGTCATGTTCAGCCGCTTCCATATCGAAGGCAAGTACGAGAACCGTCTGGTGATCCTGACTCCCGCCGCCGTCAAGACCAGCTGCCAGCGCCAGGGCATCAGCCGCGAGCTGATTGAGTATGGCTTCCGCAAGGCTGCGGAGATGGGCTTTACCGCTGCGCTGGTGGAGGGAAACCCCGCCAACTACCGTGCCCGCGGTTTCAATACCAGCGCGCGCCACGGCATCGTTGCAGATGCGTCCGTCCATCTGCCCCATGAGGATTGCATGATGGTGGCAGAGTTGGTTCCCGGCGGCCTGGAGGGGATCACCGGTAAGGTGAACTACGCCATGTATGACGTGCTGAACGCGGAATGACGAACGCAGGGGCTCTCCCGATGGGGGCGCCCTTTTGTATTGTACTTCCTCCGCACAGGCCTTGCACAATCCGGCTTTTTCCGCTATAATGTAAGCGAATTTCCCATGCTGGAAGGAGATGCTGCCCTGTGAGGTCCCTGGAGGAGAGCCGCGCCGCGATCGACGCGGTGGATCGTCAAATTGTCCGCCTGTTTGAGGAGCGGATGGGGATCGCTCGCGACGTGGCGGCGTACAAGATCGAGAAGGGCCTGCCGGTGCTGGATCGCTCCCGGGAAGAGCAGGTGCTTGCGTCCCGCGAAGCCATGCTCAATGACCCGTACTGGGCGGAGAGCGTCCGCATGCTGTATGAGGCCGTGATGGCCATCAGCCGCGCAGAGCAGGAAAAGCTGCTGAAGGCGGCAGGGGAGGGACAGCCGTAATGGATCGGCATATCTTCATCATTGGCATGCCGGGCAGCGGCAAGTCCAGCCTGAGCAAGAAGGTCGCCTCTAACATGGGGCTTCCCTATGTGGACACCGACCAGCGCATTGAGCAGGCCTTCGGCTGCCCCACGGCGCAGATCTTCGAGCGATATGGCGAGCAGGCCTTCCGCAACGCGGAGACCAATGTGCTCATTGAGCTGACGCGGGAACCGGGCAGCCTGGTTTCCACCGGCGGCGGCATGGTGCTTCGGGAGAACAATCGGGAGATCATGCGCAACCATGGCGTCATCGTCCTCATTGACCGCCCGCTGGAGGAGATCATGGGGGATATCAAGCTCAACCGCCGTCCGCTGCTGGCGCAGAAGGGTTTACCCGAAGTGGAGCGGCTTTACTGGGAAAGAATCGATACCTACCGCAGCATCGCGGACGCGGTGCTGGATAACGGCCATGGCTACTACGCCGGTGTGAACGGATTGGAGAAGCTCATCCGCACGATGTTCAATATCCCCGTCAACCCGGACGCCCGCCGATAAGCACCATTGGAGGAACTATGAAGAGCATCATCATCTATTTTTCCCGCACCGGGCAGACTGCGCAGGTGGCGCGTTCCTGGTCGCACCGCATCCATGCCTCCCGACTGGAGGTCATCCCCATGGCCTGGCGCGGCACCCTCAAGGAAGTGGTGCATTACATGTTTGCGACCCTGACCCGCAGGGATATGGAGATCGACCTGTACAAGGTGGATTTCGAGAAGTATGACCGCATCGTGCTGATGGTGCCCGTCATCTGCGGCATGATGAGCGCGCCCATGCGCACCTTCGTCCGTCAGGAGGCGGGGAAGCTGCATAATGTGGAGTATGTCATCATCCACAAAGGCATCAAGATGCGTCATAAGTCCCTGATCGCCTGGCTGGACCGTACCCTGGGCGAGAAGCATGTGGCGGCGTCCTCCATCTGGGCAGGCTGGGGCAAGGAGTACAAGCCTGCCCGCATTGACGGCGAAAGCATCCTCAAATAAACAAGGCGCTGACTCTGAAGATGGGTCAGCGCATTCCCTTTACAAGGAGGCCAACCACATGGATTACCAGTTCGACCTCGTGGGTAAGATCGGCTCCATGGCCCTCATCCGCCGCGAGGACAATGATATTGATTATAACATCTTTTCCCGCCTCGGCGCGGAGCTCAAGCCCGGCATGATCTGGGTCACCTCCGGCGCGGCGGAGATCGGCCGGCTGGATTACATCAAGCGTGCGGGCCATGAGCTGACCGGCGCGGCAGACGAGATCAAGGCGGACTACGCTGCCCAGGGCCAGTCCATCCTCATGCAGAACTACCGCCAGTTCATCCCGCACACCGTGGGCGTGCGCCAGCTGCTGGTGGAGCATACCCACTTCAACGACGCGGAGAAGCGGGAATACATCCGCAAACTGCTTATCCGCGCGGCGAAGCAGGGCACGGTGCCGATCGTGAATTACAACGACCCGGTGTCCGATGAGGAAATCCGCAAGATGGAGCTGGCTGTGCGCCGCGAGCACGGCGAGGACGTGGTGGAGTGCGTCGATAATGATGAGACCGCTGCCGTCATCGCCGGCCTGGTGAAGGCCCGCAAGCTGGTGCTAATGACCTCCACCGAGGGCATCTACCGCGACCCGACAGATCCCACTACCCTTGTGCGCGACGTGACGGCGAAGACCCCCGAGGCGCTGACTGCCGCAGTCCGCAAGCTGCAGGAGGGTTGCGTGGGCGCTTCCCGCGCAGGCGCAAACGGTGCGAAGGCTAAGCTGGAGTTCGCGCTCAAGTCCGCCTTGCAGGGAACGACCGTGGTGATCGGCCACGCCCGCCATCACCTCAGCGACCTCACCGAGGGCCGCGTCCCCTGTACCCGTATTGGCTTGGAGGGTCATTGACCCTTTTCTCGCGATGAAGTTGGCTTATCCTTTTGAATACTACCGCGTGCAGCAAAGAGGAAATCGTCGATGACGCTGAATGATTCCATCCGTTTTTTCACCGAGGAGAGCCACATCATGCCCGGCCTGTCCGTGGCCTGCGGCACGGCGGAGAAGGTACTCACGGCCCATGGCGGCCTTGCGGACGAGGACGCCGGAACGCCCCTCACGGCGGATTCCATCTTCGATCTGGCCAGCCTGACCAAGCTGTTCACGGCGCTGCTGGTGATGCGCCTGCGCGAAGAGGGCCGCCTTGACTTGAGCAAACCTGTCACGGCCTATGCGCCGCAGTTTACGCATCTGCCCGGCGTGACGGTGGATCAGGTGCTGGGCTTTGAGATCGCGCTGACCACCACCGACCGTGTGGACACGCAAACAACGCCCGAAGCGGGCCGAGCATTGCTGCTGGACATCCGCCCGGGCGAGGTGACGGGGCGTGCCTATTCCGATATGCACGCGATGGTGCTCAAGCACGTCATCGAGGGTGCGGCACAGGAGGACTATGCCTCGTTGCTGCAACGGCTGATTCTGCAGCCGCTGGGCATGGGCAATACCTACCTGATCGTCCCGGAGGACAAGCGCAGCCTGTGCGTCAGCTGCAACAACGAGCACCGCATCGAGCGGGGAAGGTACATCCTCCGCAGCGGCGTCCTGCCCGGCACGCCCCATGACCCCAAGGCGCGGGTGCTTTATCCGGAGCCCTGCGGGCATGCGGGCCTGTTCTCCATCCGGGGCGACATGGTGAAGCTCTGCCAGGGGATGCTGCGGGGCGATGTGATCAGCCGCGACGGCCTGCTCTTCATGAGCCGCAACCGCACCGGGCACCTCCGCCCGGACGGCACCTACCAGCAGTACCTGGGCGCGCAGTGCTACGTTAAGCACCCCGTGCAACGTCACAGCGAAGTGCCCGTCTACGAGAGCGACAAAGCCATCAGCCTCTCGGGCTTCACTGGGCATCACCTGTCGGTGGATGTGGAAACCGGCGTGTTCGCGCTGTTCCTGGGCAACCGGGTGCAAAACCGCCTGACCGTCCTCGTGCCGGAAGCAGGCAAGTCCATCACGGATTACGGCCTAAAATCCGACGGAACAGGCTCGCTCGTCTGCCCGAATGGGGCTCGGATTTACTCGTCCGTGAACTACGTGTATCAGAAAGACGTCCATTTCCACCAAGCAGTGGCGGAGGCGCTTGCCTCTTTTCACGCGATTGAGTAGACTGATATATCATACTGTCAACGCGTGCTGCTCAGGTGCTTTCTTGATGTTGGCTTTCCGCGCTCGCAATCGCGCGGGCTGCAAAGTGGGCTTCTGGCGGGGTCTTCCGCTGCAAACGACGGCGAACACCTCGCATTCGTGATGTCCGCGATGGTTTCCGCGGCCTCCACGTCCATGGCACGGGGGGCTGCGCCAGTCATTTCGGTGGCGCTGACCAGGTTGTTTTCATCAAAAATATCGCGCTTTTCTTCCATGCTTATCGCTCCTTTCGGACGTAGCATCGGCGGAAAAGCGCGGTTTTATGTTGCCTTGTTTTTCACTTGCAATCCTTCTCCGGATATGCTATACTGAGATAGTCAAAGATAGTCAGACAAGGAGGCTGTATAGATGCGACTCAGCGATTCCATCGAGAGCTTCATCAAAACCCTCATGACCCAGGAGGAGCCGGAGGTCGAGCTCAAGCGCAACGAGCTGGCCGAGTACTTCGGCTGCGCGCCCAGTCAGATCAATTATGTGCTGGCGACCCGCTTTTCTCCCGATCATGGGTATATTATTGAATCCCGGCGCGGCGGCGGGGGATACATCCGCATCGTCCGCGTGGTGCAGACTGGCGCGCAGCGGCTGATGTACCTGACCAACGAGCGCATCGGCGACGCGATCTCCGAGGCGGAGGCGGTGCGGCTCATCCACCAGCTGGTGGAGCAGGGACTCATCAGCCTGGCGGAAGGGGAGATCATGCGGGCGGCGGTGTCGGCGCAGGCGATGAGCGTGCCGATCCCCGACGCGCTGAAGGCTGCCCTTCGTGCCCGGACGCTCAAGACCATGCTGATGACGGTTGCCCGGCAGAACCGCGAGGGAGGTGCCATCCGTGGCTGAGAATGAAAACGGCTTCGGCCTGTGCGAGGAATGCGGCGTGAACGAGGCCTGCTACACCATCTCTGTGATGATGGGCGGGCAGATCACACAGCGCCACCTCTGCGCCGACTGCATGGCCAAGATGAACATGAACCTGGCTGCTGGCAACATCAAGCACCTGCTCAGTGCGATCATGAGCGCCATTTCCGGCGGGGTGGAGGAGGCGGCTGCCAATGCCGTCGCCCCAGCGGACGACGTGATTTGCGAGCGATGCAACACTACGCTCAGCCAGTTCACCAAGTCCGGCAAGCTGGGCTGTCCCCAGTGCTATAAGGCGTTCCGCGAGCAGCTCACGCCCATGCTGCAGCAGATCCATGGCCGTGTGCAGCATGCGGGCCGCAAGCCCCTTGATGATGAGGCTGCCCAGCGCCGTCGCGACGTATACGACCGCCTGACCCGTCAGCTGGAGCAGGCCGTTGCGGTGGAGGACTTCGAGACCGCAGCCATTCTGCGCGACCAGCTGAAGCACCTGAGCAACGCGGAAGGGGGCGAAGTCGATGCGTAATGATATCGTGTTGTCCTCCCGGGTGCGGCTGGCCCGCAACTACGAGGATATCCCCTTTGACGTGTCGGGCCGCCCGGAGTTCGCAGCCATCTGCATATCACGCACGGCGAATGCGCTCAAGGCCGCCGGCGTGGACAAGGGCTTTGATATGTTCCGGCTGAAGGATATGTCCGAGGCGTCCCGCACCGCCATGGCGGAAAGCCGGCTCATCAGCCGCGATCTGCTGGCCAATGCCGCCTCCGCCGCGGCGCTGATCCGTGCCCATGACGCAGTCACCGTCATGATGGGCGAGGACGATCACCTGCGCATCCAGGCCATCCGCCCGGAGATGGATCTGCTGAGCGCTGCCAGCGCCTGTTTCCGCGTGGATGACGCGCTTTCCCGCCAGGTCAACTTCGCCTTTGACGAGCAGTTGGGATACCTCACCGCCTGCCCGACCAACACCGGCACCGGCATGCGCGCGTCCCTCCTGATGCACCTGCCCATGCTCACCAAGGCCAAGAAGATGGGCGATGTGGGACAGCTGGTGGCGAAGGTGGGGCTCAACATCCGCGGTGTGTACGGCGAGGGCTCCGACGCGCTGGGCAATGTGTACCAGATCAGCAATCAGGTGACCCTGGGCCGCACGGAGCAGGAGCTGATCTCCACCGTGACCGCGCTGGGCAACCAGCTTTGCGATATGGAGAACGCTCTGCGCGAAAAGGCGATGAAGGAAGGCCGCATCCCGCTGGAGGACATGGTGTTCCGTGCCTGGGGTGCGCTGACCAATGCGCGGCTGATGCCGCTGAACGAGTTCTACCAGCACTGGTCGAATCTGCGGCTGGGTACTGCGATGGGGCTGCTCAAGCTGCCGCTGCCCATCGTGGACGCGATGCTGGATCATGCCCAGGAGGCGCATCTGTGCGTCTGGGCGGAGGAAGCCTTGACCGGCAGCGCGCTGGAGGAAGCCCGTGCCACCCGCATCCGTGAGATGCTTGGAATGACAAAGTGATGAACCCTGTATAAAAAGAAAGGATCCTGATATGCCGATTTTTGCATCCTTTTCCAAGCGGGCACAGCTGGCGATCAAGCTGGCCCGTGACGCGGCAGCGGCGCAGAAACAGCCCTTCGTGGGCACGATGCACCTGCTGCTGGGCCTTTTGCAGGCCGGGGGCAATTATCCCGCCTGCCTGACCGATCGCGTGACCACTGAACTCGTGCAGCAGCAGATCGAAAACATGCCCCATGAGGTCGAGAACGTTCCCAACAATCCGGGCAAGATCGCGCTGACGCCCCATGTCCGCCAGGTGTTCCAGCGGGCGGCGCAGCTCACGCCCATCGCGGGCGCTTTCGTCACGGCGGAGATGCTCATGCTGACCCTCGTGGGCGAGCATCCCTACGGCGCGACGGAGCTGCTGCGTCAGCTGGAAGTGCCCTTTGACCAGGCGCAAAAAGAGCTGATGGCCACCATCCGTGCAGCACGGGGGACGAATATGCCCGCCGTGAACGTGGAGAAGCCCGATCAGCCGGAGGAGCCCCAGGAGGCTCCCAAGAAGCCTCCGATGCCGCCGCTTTTCCCCTTTATGCAGCGGCCTCAGCAGCCGAATCAGCCGCCGCAGGGGCAGCCCCAGGAGGGCAAAGGCCGCCGCGCGCCCTCCATGCTGGAGCAGTATGGCCGCGATCTGACCGAACTGGCCGCGAAGGGCGAGCTGGACCCGGTCATCGGGCGCGACAATGAGATTCAGCGCCTGACGCAGATCCTGATCCGCCGCACGAAGAACAACCCCGTCCTCATCGGCGAGCCCGGCGTGGGCAAATCCAGCGTGATGGAGGGCCTGGCACAGCGCATCGTGGCGGGCAACGTGCCCGAAATGCTGCTGCACAAGCGGGTCATCAGCCTGGACATTGGCTCGATGGTCGCGGGCAGCAAGTACCGCGGCGAGTTTGAGGAGCGCCTCAAGAACACCCTGGCAGAGATCCGCAAGAGCGGCGACGTGCTGCTGTTCATCGACGAGATGCACACCATCGTGGGCGCTGGCTCGGCGGAGGGCTCCCTGGATGCGGCGAACATCATGAAGCCCGCCCTGGCCCGGGGCGAACTGCAGTGCATCGGCGCGACGACGCTGGATGAGTACCGCAAGCACATCGAGAAGGACGCGGCCCTCGAACGCCGCTTCCAGCCCGTGCGCGTGGGCGAACCCACCGCCGAGGAAGCCGTTGACATCCTCCATGGCCTGCGGGAGCGCTACGAGCAGCACCATCACGTCCGCATCACCGACGAGGCGCTGTCCGCCGCCGTCACCCTGGCGGATCGCTACATTGCAGACCGCCACCTGCCCGACAAGGCCATCGACCTGATGGATGAGGCCTGCTCCAGGGTGCGCATCGCGGCCTACACCGCGCCACCGGATCTGCGCATGCAGGAGAAGGAGCTCGAAGCCATCGAGAAGGACAAGAAGAACGCCATCGAGCACCAGGACTACGAAGCTGCCGCGAACCTGCGTGACCGGGAGCGCTGCCTGCGCATGGAGATCGACAAGAAGCGCGAGGCCTGGAACGCCTCCCAGGGCACCGACGGCGAGACCGTCACCGAGGAGGACATCGCCGCAGTCGTGTCCACCTGGACGGGCATCCCGGTCACCAAGATGACCCAGAAGGAGATCGACCGCCTGCTTCAGCTGGAGAACGTGCTGCATCAGAGGGTTATCGGGCAGGAGGAGGCTATCAGCGCCGTCAGCCGTGCCATCCGCCGTGCCCGCGCGGGCCTGAAGGATCCCAAGCGCCCCATCGGCAGCTTCATTTTCCTGGGCCCCACCGGCGTGGGCAAGACCGAGCTGTGCCGGGCTCTGGGCGAGGCCATGTTTGGCGACGAGAACGCCGTCATCCGCGTGGATATGTCTGAGTTTATGGAGAAGCACACGGTGTCCCGCCTGGTGGGTTCGCCACCCGGCTATGTGGGCTACGAGGAGGGCGGCCAGCTGACCGAAGCCGTCCGCCGCAAGCCCTACGCTGTCGTCCTGCTGGACGAGGTGGAAAAGGCCCACGGCGACGTGTTCAACATCCTCCTGCAGATCCTGGAGGATGGCCGCTTGACCGACTCCACGGGCCGCGTGGTGTCTTTCAAGAACACCATCATCGTCATGACCTCCAACGCCGGCGCCCATGCCATCAGCCACGGCCGTCAGCTGGGCTTTGGCGCGAAGGAGAAGGCTGACGCGACCAACTACGAGTCCATGAAGGACAGCGTGATGAAGGCCGTGAAGGACGTGTTCCGCCCGGAATTCATCAACCGCGTGGATGAGTTGATCGTGTTCCACCCGCTGACGGAGGAGAACATCGAGGCCATCGCCGCGATGATGCTGAACCAGGTCGCCGAGCGCCTGCACGACCGCGCCATCAGCCTTGCCTGGGATGATGAAGTCGTCACCAAGCTGGCGAAGGAGGGCTACGATCCAAAATTCGGTGCGCGCCCCCTGCGCAGGCTGATCCAGCGCACGGTGGAGGACGGCCTTTCCGAGGAGCTGCTGGCCAGCCGCATCGCCCTGGGCGACAGCGTGCGCCTCCTGGTGGAGGAGGACAAGATCATCGCCCGCCGCGTGGAGAACCTGACCGCACCGGAGGAAGTGGCGGCCCTGCCAGCCGCGGCTCCTGCGCTGCCGGAAGCAACCGAATAAAAAGTGCCCTGACTGGGAGTGGATCTCAGTCAGGGCGTTTTGCTGTTTGCTTTTACTGTTCGAAAAGCATGCCGGGGTCTTTCATGGTGGCGTCGTCGCTTTCCATGACCTCCAGGGTGACCTTCACGTCGACATATTCGCCGTCAGGGGCATCTTCATTGGCGGAGCGATCCAGCAGACCCTCGGCGCGATAGACCTTCACTGCCAGGGTGTCGCCGACCTTGTACTTGCCCACCAGGGCGATCAGCTCCTCTGTGTCGGTGATGACGGTGTCGTCCACCTCCACGATGATGTCGCCAGACAGCAGACCGGCCTTTTCAGCGGGGCCTCCTTCCTCTACAGCCGTGATGAACACGCCGTCGGGGATCTGGCCCAGGCGGGCGGCGCGGCTGGAGGAATTCACGTTGGCGATGGAAATGCCCATGCGGGGCTTGCCGGTCAGGTCGTCGACGGATTCCTCATCAGCCTTATCCTTTTCGGGGGCGATGGCTTCGATCTCGCCGGAGAGAACCTGATCGATCAGCGGCTTGACTGCATTGACGGGGATGCACATGCCGATGCCCTCCACCGACGCGCCGGAATAAAAGCTGCCGGTGTACTTCAGGGTGGGGATGCCCATCAATTCGCCGGTGACGGAGAACATGCCGCCGCCCGAGTTGCCGGAGTTGATGGCTGCGTCTACCTGGATCATGGCGTTGGTGATGGTTTCCTTGCGGCCATACTTGTCGAAGGTTTCGGACTCGATGCCGCGGTTCAGCGCGCTGATGACGCCCACCGTGGTGGTCTTGGCAAAGCCCAGGGGATTGCCGATACAGATGGCCCAGTCGCCCACGAGGAGCTTGTCGCTGTCGCCCAGCTGGACGGCGGGAAGCTTGCAGTCGGGGGCATAGAGGATGGCGGCGTCCAGGTTTTCGTCCCAGGCGACGAGGTTGGCGGCATACTGGGTGGTTTCGCCGGCGTCATCGGTCACGGTGACCTCCAGACGATCCGCGTCCTCCACCACGTGGTAGTTGGTCAGCACGAAGCCATCACCGATCACCACGCCGGAGCCGGTAGAGGCCAGCTCCTCCTTGGTTTCGGGCTCCTGATCGCGGCCACGGTCGCCGTAGCCATAGCCGAAACCGAAGTAGAAGCCGCCAAAGCCATTGCCGTAGCTGCCGTAGGTGACTTCCTGATAGTTGCTCACGCCCACCACGCTGTCGCGCACCTGGGCGATGGCAGCGGTGAAGGGGGAGGTGTGGATCACGGTGGTGATATTTTCCTCTGCCAGGGCGGCAGGGGTGGTCTGGGTGATGGCAGAGCCGATCATGATGCAGCTCAGGGCCAGGGCGATGCAGCCGACAATGCGGCGGATGCGATCATTCATGTGATAACCTCCTGTATGCAGTGCGGGGATTCTGCCGGGCTGTTCCCGGTCGATAAACCCATGATAACAGGTGTATTTGTCCTGCGTTTGAACGAATGATGAACAAGTGCGGGAAATTTGTGAATTTTAGCGCAGAATTTTGTTTTCCAGGATCATCATCAGCAGGATGGCCGCGCTGATGAGCGCTGCAAAGCCCAGCGGAAGCAGCGCCGCCATGCCCTGCAGGAGTCCGAAGATCAGCAGTGCAGCGCCTACAGCAATGGTCGCGGCCAGCATGCCCAGTGCCGGACGGCTGCCATTCCCCTTGAGGATGAAGCCCTGTCCGCACAGCCGCATCAATGCGGCAAAGGCGGCAGCGACGCTCACCAGTCCGCTGGCCATAAAGGTCAGTGCATCGGGCTGCGCGGAAAGGAACAACCGGGTCAGCAGCGCCAGCACCAGCGCCGCGCCCACGATGATCCAGCGGGGCCGGGGTGCGGAGAGATCCACGCCGATGGCAATGGCGCCTGCCAGCAGCAGTCCCGCGGTGAATACCGCCGCAAGGGTGCTGCCCGAAAGCAGGGCGGCCAGCAGCGCAAAGCCCAGCAGCAACGCAAAGCGGCGCAGCGTGTCCTCAATGGTACGGAAGCGCTGGCACAGGAGGGTGATGGGCTCCAGGACAGATTCGCCGGGCAGGCAGGTGACCTCCAGGGGAACGTCCCGGTTCATGGCGCGGGGGGTGAGGTGGATGTCCGCACGGGCGTGGTGATCGGGCAAGCAGAGGAGGGCGCGCAGGCTCTCCAGGTCGGCGTCGGACTGCTCGCCTGCATCCAGCATGACGGTCAATCCCATGCCCCGAAGCGCGGAAACCTCCTGCACCGCGGACAGATCGATTTCCTCGCCCAGACCCGCCATGCCCAGGAACACCGGCTCCTCATATGCCAGCGCGGTGGCCCAGGCAAACACGCGGCAGTTGCCCTGCGCGATGTAGCGGGCGGTATCCTCGATGCGGAGAATGTCATCGTCGGTGAGCGGACGGGTGCTGCCCTCCCAGATGGCGGGGCAGCGGCGGGCGACCACGGCGGGTTCGCCCAGGAAATATCGGCGTTCGCTCATGCCGTCCTGTACGGTAACGACGGTCAGGCCGTTCTCCTGCTTCCGCGCCAGGACGGGATTATGGCTGCGCATCCGATCCGGCTTGATGTTCAGCGCCTGCACAGCGCTGAGGACAGCGGAGCGATCCGCGGGGGACAGGGCGTCCGCCGTGAGGGTCATGGCAGCACCCAGCAGCAGCGTGCCGGAGCCCAGGCGCATGGTGAGCGCCTCTGCCACGTCCACGGGCTGGGCGGCAGCGCGCAGCCGCGTGCCCTGGCCGATGAGGGATGCGTCGATCAGTACGGTCTCGCAAAGGGCGTCCTCCGGGCGGGGCGGACGCTGATAGGCTGTCCCGAAGGCGTGGTGCCGATGCAGCAGATACAGCGCCAGCACGGCAGCCATCAGCAGCAGCGCAGGCAGGATCAGCCACGTCAGCCCCAGCAGCAGGGAAAGCAGCAGCGCCAGCACGCAGAGGGCCAGGTATAGCCATTTTCTGCGGCCCAGCGCCGCGTCACACCAGCGGGCAAGCTGGCAGGGTCGAAGCTTCATGGGATACCTCCAGGTCAATGGGTGATCAGGGCGGGATTATAAAGGAATTCGCCGCTCCAGACGGTGTCGCCGCCCAGGCTGTCCAGGCCTTCGCCGCCAAAGTAGAAGCGCACTCGGCGCACCTCCAGCATTTCGCAAAGGGTGGTGACCATGGCGTATGCCATCATCCGCTGATCCATTTCGGACGCGCGGATGACCTCTGCGTACTTTGCGGAAAAGTGCACCAGCAGTGTGCTGCTATGCAGGGAGAGGCCGAGGATATCCGCGTCGGTCAGGCCCTCGGGGAGGACGGCAAGGCCGGGCTGAGCCATGGCCAGCAGCACCGCGCGGGGGCTGACGGCGCTGCGGTAGGGAAGGCCGATGGTGACAGGGGAAAGGCTGCTGCCCTCCGGGACGTACACCGTGGCCTGGCCCATCAGCGTGTGGGCGAAGGTGCCGCGGTTCATCAGCCCGCCGGGGAAGAGGCAGGAGCCCAGCACGGGGCTGTACAGGCTGGTCAGCGCGCCGTCGCCCACGAGGACGCACACTTGCTGCAGCGAGGGCACGAAGGTGGTCAGCGTGGTGGTGATGCAGGCAAACACAGCCACCGGATCGCAGCCGGCAGCGGCAATGCGGGCCTCCACGTCCGCGGTGAAGTGCAGCGTGGCACGCCGTCCGCCGCTTTCCAGGTCGGTGATTTCCGGCGCAAAGAGCAGCATGGCGTTCAGGTCGGGCATATTGGCTGCGCCCTCAAGGGTATCCGCACCGGCGGAGAGCGCCGCCAGCAGGGCGATCACCTGCTGCTGGGGATGCTGGCCGGGGAAGGCGATGCGCCGGGGCTCAGCGGCAATGCCGCCGCCGTTCTCAAGGGGGAAGTAGAGGGCTGCTGCCGCAGTCAGCGGGGTATGGGCGGGCAGCTCGCCGGGCTGGGTGCGCCTGGCAGCGAACTGCTCCCAGGCTACGGGCAGCGTCTGGCCCTCGGGGCCGTTCAGCGCGCCCAGGGGCAGGTGGCCGCCCACATCCATGGCGATGGGCGTTCCGGCAGCAAGGATGCAGACATAGCTGACGTCCTCCAGCTCGCACAGCGTGGCGGAAATGGCCAGCGCGGCGGTGTACAGCTCCTGATAGGAGAGCCGCAGCGCGGTGGGGGAGAGGTTCACCGTGCAGACATTGCCGGCGATCTCCACCGGATTCTGCCCGGCAAGGTGTAGCGCGTCATCCGCCGACAGGGGCTGGACGCGGATGTTCCCAGGATGGGAAAACAGCTCCTCCAGGATGGCCTGGGCCGGGTGCTGATCCCGGGGGAGAGTCAGAGTTTCGTAAGTGGTCAGCAGGGTCTGCCCGTCCAGGGAGGGCAGGTGCAGGGCAACGATGGTTTCCTGCTGCAGTCCGGCGTCGCCGATGGGCGCCTGAGGGCCGGGGGATGCGGGGGGCAGCGTCGCCGACGGGATGACGGTGGTGCTGGCGGTGCAGCCCGTCAGGAGGGCAACGCACAGCATCAGGCTGACAAGGGCACGGAGACGTTTCGTCATTCCAGCATCCCCCTTTCCGTCAGTTCAGGCAGGGCAATGCGCCACACGCCCTTTTCACGGATCAGCCGCAGCGTCATGCCGGTGAAGGGACGGGATTCGCGGCCGTCCAGATAGGCTCCGGAGACGGTGAACACAGCCTGCTGGCCATCCGCTGAGATGCTGCCGCCCCTGGCTGTGAAGCTGAGGAGAACGGGCAGGCTGCGGATCTGCCGGAGGAAATCCGCCTCCTCCGGGCGGGCAGTGCCGGTAGCGGGATCGGTGCGGGCAATGAAGCGGTACAGGCGGGTGTAATCTTTCTCCTGCCAGGCTTGCAGGATGACCTCTGCCGTGCGGGCGGGGGTGAGCAGCAGGCTTTCATCCCGCATGAGGGGCGCAGCGAGGGTGGTATCGCCGTCCAGGGTGAAGTAGCTTTGGCGCAGACGCAGACTGTCGGTGGAGGTGTTCTTCTGCTCCACCATGATGACGACGGAGTCCACGTCGCAGTTTTCCGTCAGCGTGGCGGCGATGGACTGCATGGCCAGCTGCCGCCGCAGGGGGACTTCCACGGCCCAGGCGGATTGCAGCCGCCAATCGACGGGCTCGTCCGCATAGCCGTTCATGATGTGCTTGGACAGGGTGACGAACATCACCCGACCCGCCTGGGTGCAGGAGATGACCTGCGTGCCCTGGGGGAAAAGGCCGGTGAGCTCGGTGGAGGCGGCGCCGGGGCCGGCCACCAGCGCCCGCAGCAGCGCCAAAGCATGGCTCTCGGTGCGGGAGTGGGACACGGCGCGGCTCTCGGCAGCCAGGAAGGGTTCGGTCCCGCAGCGGAACCACAGCGTGGCCTGATCAGCGTATCGGGGAATATCCGCGGTCACGGGTGCGGGCACCGGCGCAGCGGATTCTGTCTCGGTGGGGAAAATGGGCTCGCGGGTGCAGCCGGTCAGCAGCAGGCAGGCCAGCAGTAGGGGAAGCAGCTTCTTCATCAGGCGTCCCCCTTTCTCACGGGCAATGTCACGGTGAAGGTCGAGCCCTTCTCGGCAGCGGATTCCACGGTGATCTCGCCGCCATGGAGCTGCACCATCTGCCGCACGATGGAAAGGCCCAGGCCGGTGCCGCCGGTGGCACGGGAGCGGGCCTTGTCCACCCGGTAGAAGCGATCGAAAATGTGGGCCACGTCCTTCTCCGGGATGCCGATGCCCGTGTCGCGCACGGTGAGCACCGCCTTGCGGCTGTCCCCGGTCAGGTGCACGGTGACCGTGCCGCCCTCGGGGGTGTACTTGATGGCGTTGTCGATGAGGTTGTAAACCACCTGCCCCAGCTTGGAGGCGTCCGCCTGCAGGGAAATGCGGGGCGCAAGGGTAGCGTCCAGGGTGAGGCCGGCCCTCTCGGCGGCAGGAGCCAGGGCGTGGATGGTTTCCTTGCACAGGGCCGTCAGATCCACCGCCGTCAGCTTGAGGGCAGTGGTCTGCGCGTCCATCTGGGTGAGGGTCAGCAGATCGGTGATGATGCCGGACAGCCGGTCGATCTCGTGATCCATATCCTGCATGAACTCCGCGCGGAGCTCCGCAGGCATGTCCGGCTGGTAGATGAGGTTTTCCAGCATGATCTTCATGGTGGACAGGGGCGTTTTCAGCTCATGGGAGGCATTCTGGACGAACTGGCTTCGGCTGTGGTCGAAGTTCTCGATCTTCTCCGCCATGGCGTTGTAGCTGTCCGCCAGGGCCTGCAATTCGCCGGACGCCTGCACGTTAACGCGGGCGGACAGATCGCCCTTGCCCATGCGGCGGATGGTGGAGGTCAATGCCTTGATGGGGGCCGTCAGCGTCACGGCGAAGATCAGTGCGGCGATCAGCGCCGCCGCTGCTACGCCCACGAAGACCGTCATCAGCTGCTTTTCTACGCCCTGGATGGCCTCGCGCAGCTCCGTCACCGGGGTGGAGATCAGCACTGCGCCGATGATTTCGCCGTCCTGCAGCATCGCGGCGGCGCAAAGGGCGGCGTAATCCAGCTCCTCCGCGCCCAGGGGATGGATGCCGTAAGCGTTGGTGTCGCTGCCTGCCAGCACGGTGACGGCCTCAGGCACAGCAGTCCGGGTGCCCTCCAGCAGGGACAGGGTGTCGTATTGGACCTTGCCCTCCCCGTCGATGAGGAGGATGCGGCCCTCCATGTCCCGGGCGGCGGATTGCAGCGCATCCTCCAGCGGATCCAGGTCTGCCGCAGCAAAAAAAGGCGCAACCGACGCAGCCAGCTTCTCTGCCGAGAGGCTGGCCTGACGGGTGCGCTGCGCATACAGGTTGGAGGATACCAGCTCTGTCAGCAGGGCTGCCATCGCCGCAAAGGACGCTCCCAGAATAATGAGGAACGTCAGCAGTATCTGCCAGCGGATGCTCTTCAGGAGCGGCCGCTTAATCCTGATCGGTGAAATAGTAACCCACCTTCCACTTTGTCAAAATAAACTCAGGCTGGTTGGTGTTGCGCTCGATCTTCTCACGCAGACGGCGGATGTGCACGTCCACGGTGCGGGCGTCGCCGGTATAGTCGTACTTCCAGACGTGCTCCAGCATCTCCTGGCGGGAGAAGGGGCGGCCGCGGTTGGTGACGAACAGGTGCAGCAGGTCAAACTCCTTGGCGGTGAGCTTCACGTCCTCGCCGCCCAGGCGAACGGTGCGCTTGAGCAGATTGACCTCCAGGTCGCGCACGCGGAGGATCTTGCGCTCCTCCAGGGGCGTGACGGTGCCTGCGCGGCGCAGCACCGTGCGGATGCGGGCCCGCACCTCCAGGATGTTGAAGGGCTTGGTCATATAGTCATCCGCGCCGTACTCCAGGCCCAGGATCTTGTCCATATCCTCACCCTTGGCGGTGAGCATGATGATCGGCACATTGGACTGCTCACGGATGCGCTGGCATACGCTCAGGCCATCCAGCTTGGGCAGCATCACGTCCAGCAGCACCAGATCGTAGTCCTGGGAGAGGAACTTCGTCATCGCTTCCTCGCCGTCCATGGCCAGATCGGTTTCATAGCCTTCCTGTTCCAGGGTATATTTCAGGCCCTTGAGAATCAAGGGTTCATCGTCTACCAGCAGAATGCGCTTGCCCACAAAATCACCTCATATATCGACCCGTTCCGCCCGGAAAAGACAGTTTGAAACGGAGTTACTTCTATTGTACGATGATTTGTGAAAAAAATCAAGCGCAGATGCAATAAAATTGTTACATATATGTGCAGTTTTTATCGTTTTATGTATGCTGATCACGGGTCAGTGTGCCATTTTCGATACATAATTGCCGTTTGGCGCGCCGGGCGACGCTCATATCGTGGGTGATGAGGAGCACCGTGCGGCCTGTGCGGTGGAGGTCGTCCAGCAGGGCGAGGACGTCCCTTGTGGACTGGGGATCCAAGGAGCCGGTGGGCTCGTCCGCCAGAAGGACGGCGGGGCTGCGGGCCAGCGCCCGGGCGATGGCGACCCGCTGCTGCTGTCCGCCGGAGAGCTGGCTGGGCCGGTGATGCCGCCGGCTGCCCAGGCCGACCTCCTCCAGCAGCGCTGTGGCCCGCCGGGAACGCTCGGGCTCCTTCATGCCGCACAGCACAAGGGGCAGCGCAACGTTTTCGATGGCTGTCAGCCGGGGAATGAGCTGGAACCCCTGGAACACGAAGCCGATCTTCTCTCCGCGCACCCGGGCCAGCTCCTTTTCCGGAAGCCGGGACACGTCCTGGCCGTCCAGCAGGTAACTGCCGCCGGTGGGGCTGTCCAGGCAGCCCAGGATGTGCATCAGCGTTGATTTCCCCGAACCGCTGGGCCCGACGATGGCGGCGTATTCCCCCGGGGCAATGTGAAAGGAAACGTCTGCCAGCGCGGTGACGGTCTGGCTGTCCATGGCGTAGGTGCGGGTGAGATGGTCAGCGATGAGCATGCAGGTGTACCTCCGGAAAGAAAAATCCCAGGGCTATTATGCCCCGGGATGTCCGGCGGTATCGGTTATTTGATGCGGGCGAAATACTCGATGAGGTTCTGCCCGGCGATCTTCTCAATGGCGTCGTCGCTGTAGCCGAAGTCGCGCAGGGCCTCGATGAGGTTGCCCATCTGGCCGGGGTGGCGCAGACCGTCGGGGTAGAGCTCGATGCCGTCAAAATCCGAGCCGAAGCCCACGATCTCCGCGCCGCCCAGCTGGCAGATGTGGTCGATGTGCTGGGCCAGCGTCTCCACGTTGGCCTGCTTGTCTTCGGAGAGGAAGGCGGGGTAGAAGTTCACGCCGATGAAGCCGCCGTACTGGATCATCATGCGGATCTGGTCATCGGTGAGGTTGCGGAAATGATCGCACAGGGCGCGGCAGCAGGAGTGGCTGGCCATCGGCGGACGGCTGCCCTTGCGGAACAGGTCGTAGAAGCCCTGCTCGTTCAGGTGGCTGACGTCCACGGCGATGCCCAGGCGCTGCATTTCATTGATGACCTTCACGCCGTAGTCGGTCAGGCCGTCGGTGGGATTCTTCTTGGCGGGAGTACCCAGAGCGTTTTCGTTGTTCCACACCGGTGCGCCCATGCGGATGCCCCGCTCCCGCCAGAAGGCCACCTTCTCCAGGCCGTCCTGGAAGACCTCGCAGCCTTCGATGCTCAGCATGAAGTGGGGCTTACCCTCCGCAGCCTCGGAGGGATCATCCACCTGGGGGATGCCTGCGTCGATGAATTGCTGGCGGGCGGCATATTCCTTTTCGGCCAGGGCGTTGTAATCGCCGCCGGGGCCCTTGGGGCCGCTCCACAGGGCAAAGGTCTGCAGGGTCACGCCGCCCTTGCGCAGGCGGTCAGGGGTGATGTCGATCTCGCTGAGCTTCATCCCGCGGGACAGGTTGAACAGGGAGTCGGAATGGGTATCTGCGATAAACATGGCGGATGCCTCCTGTTGTTTGTTGGGTCAGCGGGGAACGTCAAATCCCGGCGAATTGCAGCAGCTGTTCCTGCAGCTCAGCCATGGCGTCGGCGCGCAGATCAGCCTCCGCCCATTCTTCGGCATTGCCGTAGCCAAAGGCCGCAGCAATGGTGGGCAGCCCATTGGCCTTGCCTGCGCGGATGTCTCCGGTGCGGTCGCCCACCATGACGGCGCGCTCCGGCTGGAGCTCCGCGATGGCCAGGGCCAGGTTTTGTGTCTTGGTGCGCTCCGGGTGGCACCAGACGACCAGGCGGAAGACGTCCTCCAGGCCGAAGTGTTTCAGGCACTTCTTGAGGTAGGCTTCGGTGCCGTTGGATACGATGCACAGCTCCGCATGGGGCTTGAGGGCCGTGAGCAGCTCCCTTGCGCCGGGGAAGAGCCGGTTGACCTTTTCCACCAGGTCGAGGGCGCAGGACAGGCGCACGCGGCAGTATTCGTCCATGCGGTCCGCCGGGATGCCGATGATGGGCGCGGCCTCCTCGAAGGTGGGGCCGTTGCAGCGGCGCAGGACTTCGTCCGGCTGATCCGGCAGGCCAAGGATGCGCAGGGTATTGCGGTTCTCCTCGATGCACAGCTGCATGCTGTCGCAGAGGGTGCCGTCCCAGTCGAAAAAGATGACGGGTTTCTTCATCATTTGTTTCCCTTCAGCAGCCAGCGCTTGGTGAAGTAGTTCCATACCATCACAAGGCCGGTCGCGATTACCTTGTTGAGCATGTACACCTTGACGTCAATGCCGAAGATGGTCAGCAGCACGGCGTCCTCGCCGAAGAGGGCGGTCAGCGCCCACATGATCAGCCAGTTGAGGGCAAGGCCCATCAGGCTGGTGATGATAAAGCCAATTTGCGCCTTGCGGTTGCCCTCCGCCGCGCCGTCAAAGACCCACTTCACGCACAGCAGGTAGTTGAACACTACGCTGATCAGGAACGCGATGGGCGTTGCGGCCACCACGGGCAGGTGCAGCCACTCCTTCAGGGCGATGAGCGCGGCGTATTCGATCAGGAAACACACGCCGCCGGTGAATACGAATTTGACGATTTCTTTCATCCGGTTATTCATATCATTTCTTCTCCACGATCTTGACGTTGCTTTCGCCAAAGGCGGCGGTGAGGCGCGTGAGGCAGCCTTCGCTCCCGTCGCACCATTGCAGGGCTGGCAGCAGGAAGGTCATCTTCTCCGCCGGAACATGCAGGTACACCGGGATGCTGCCCGGGTGCAGGCTGAGCATATGGGCGGCCTCGTCCATGCGGGCGCGGTCCAGCTGGATGAACAGCTTGCGGCTTGCATTGGCGGCCCGCTGGGAATCGGTCATGCGGGGCTGAATGGGCGTGCGGTGAGGCCGGGGAGCCTCCGCCGGGACGGGGGTAGGCACGCGATCCACCGTGGACACACGGGGACGGCGGTTGCCAGGCTCGTCCGGGACGGTAACCTTGGGCTTTTCCTCCCACATATCCAGGGGCGTCAGGGTATCCACGAGGAGCTTGGGCGCTTCGTCCTCGCGGATGGAGAGCTTGCCGGAGAGCACCACCAGGTCGTCCACGGCCATCATGGCCTGGTACTTCTCGTACACCTTGGGGAACACCAGGCACTCGATCTGGCCGGTCAGGTCTTCAATGGTGATGAAGCCCATGTAGGCGCCCTTCTTGGTGGCCTTGCCCTTGACTTCGGTGAGGATGCCGCCCATTTCCACGAACATGCCGTCCATTTCCATGCCGTGATCCTCCCGCTCCTCGATGCCGTCCAGCTGGGCGGTGGAGAAGGGGAGTTTTTGCAGGGTCTCGCGATAGTCGTCCAGGGGGTGACCGGTGATGTACACGCCGGAGATCTCCTTTTCCATGGCCAGCTTCTGGCGGGAGGGGAAGTCGGCGAGAATGGGCAGAGTACGGGTCTCCTCGATGACAGGCGCATCGCCGAAGGCCATGTCGAACAGGGAGAGCTGGCCGTCCACGTTGGCCTTGCGGCGGGAAATGGTGGCGTCCATCGCGGATTCATACACCGCCAGCAGCTGCATGCGGTTGGCACCGGTGGAATCAAAGGCGCCGGCCTTGATGAGGCTCTCCACCACGCGCTTGTTGCACTCGGTGGTGTCGATGCGGGAGCAGAAGTCGAAGATGTCCTTGTAGGGGCCGTTTTGCCGCTCACGGATGATGGCGTTCACCGCGCCCTGACCGACGGTTTTCACCGCGCCCAGGCCGAAGAGGATGCACAGCTTTCCATCTTCATCATGCTGGACCGAAAACTTCCAGCCGGAACGATTGACGTCCGGGGGCAGCACCTTGATGCCCTGGCTGCGGCAGTACTGGATGTACCCGGCGATCTTGCCGGAGTTGCCGTACACGGAGTTCAAAATGGCAGCCATGAAGGGCACGGGATGGTGCTTCTTCAGCCAGCCGGTCTGCACAGCGACCACGGCGTAGGCTGCCGCGTGGGATTTGTTGAATGCGTAGGATGCGAAGGCGGTCATGTCGTCGTAAATCTTGTTGGCGACGGCTTCCGGCACGCCGTTGCGCACGCAGCCGGGCACGTCGATGGAGCCGTCCTCGTTCAGCTTGCCGTGGATGAAGTACTCCCGCTCCTGGGCCATGATCTTGTGCTTTTTCTTGGCCATGGCGCGGCGCACCAGGTCGCTTCGGCCGTAGGAATAGCCGGCCAGGTCGCGCACGATCTGCATGACCTGCTCCTGATACACCATGCAGCCGTAGGTGACGTCCAGGATGGGCTTCAACTTCTCCGTCTCATAATGCACGGAGGCGGGATTGTGCTTGCCTTCGATGTAGCGGGGGATGGACTCCATGGGGCCGGGACGATACAGGGAAATCGCAGCGATGATATCCTCAAAATTGCCGGGCTTCATGTTCGTCAGGAAGGTGCGCATGCCGCCGCCTTCCAGCTGGAACACGCCGTCCGTGTCACCGGCGGAGATCATCTCATACACAGCGTCGTCATCCATGGGGATGTCCTCGGGCTTCATGTCGATGCCCAGGTCACGCATCATATCCAGCGCATCCCGGATGACCGTCAGCGTGCGCAGACCCAGGAAGTCCATCTTCAAAAGGCCCAGCTGCTCGATGGTGCCCATGGGATACTGGGTCGTGATGACCTCGTCGTTGCGCTGCAGGGGGACGAATTCCACCACGGGCTTGCCGGTGATCAGCACGCCCGCCGCGTGGGTGGAGGCGTGACGGGGCATGCCCTCCAGCGTCATGGCGGTGTCGATGAGGTTCTTGACCTTCTCATCGTCCTCGTACATGGTTTTGAGCATGGGGGAGAGCTTCAGCGCCTTTTCCAGCGTCATGCCCAGGTCAAAGGGGATGGCCTTGGCCACCGCGTCGGTGTCGGAATAGCTCATGCCCAGCACGCGGCCCACGTCGCGCACTACGCCCTTGGCGGCCATGGTGCCGAAGGTGATGATCTGGCTGACGTGATCCGCGCCGTATTTGCGGGCGACGTAGTCAATGACCTCCTGACGGCGCTCGTAGCAGAAGTCTACGTCGATATCGGGCATGGACACGCGCTCCGGGTTCAGGAAACGCTCGAACAGCAGCTGGTACTTCAGCGGATCCAGCATGGTGATGCCCAGGCTGTACGCCACGATGGAGCCTGCGCCGGAGCCACGGCCCGGGCCGACCATGATGCCGTTCTGCTTGGCGTAGTTGATGAAATCCCACACAATGAGGAAGTAATCCACATACCCCATGCCGCTGATCACGCCCAGCTCGTATTCCAGGCGGGTGTAGGGCTCGTCGCCGGGCTTTGCGTCGGGATAAAGCCGCCGGATGCCCTCCAGGCACAGGCGGTTCAGCATTTCATAAGGGGTCTCGCCGGTCTCCACCGGGTAGGCGGGCAGGCGGGTCACGCCGAACTCGAACTCCACGTTGCAGCGGTCAGCGATGAGAGCTGTGTTGTCGATGGCCTCCGGGCACATGCGGAACAGCGCGCGCATCTCCTCCTCGGACTTCACGTAGAGCTGGCGCGTGTCCATCTTCATGCGGTTTTCGTCATCCAGCGTCTTGCCGGTCTGGATGCACATGAGGACTTCCTGGGCGTCCGCGTCCTTCTCCTCCAGGTAGTGGCAGTCGTTGGTGGCGACCAGCGGCACGTCCGTTTCCCGGGCGATGGCGATCAGCCGCGGCAGCACCAGCTTCTCCTCGCGGATGCCGTGATCCATGATCTCCACGAAGAAATTGTCCTTGCCGAAGATGTCCTGCATCTCGCGGATGTAGGCCACCGCGTCATCGTGGCGGTCATCCAGCAGCAGCTTGGGCAGATCGCCGGAGAGGCAGGCGCTCAGGCAGATCAGACCCTCGTGGTGCTCGCGCAGGAGGTTATAGTCAATGCGGGGCTTGTAGTAATAACCGGTCAGGAAGCCCTCGGAGATGAGGTGCATCAGGTTTTCGTAGCCCTTGTTATTCTCACACAGGAGGATCAGGTGGCTGTACTCGCGGGTCATGCTGGAGCGATCCTTGCGGTCGCGGCAGACATAGGCCTCGCAGCCGATGATGGGCTTGAGCCCCTCGGCCTTCATCGCCTGATAGAAGTCGATGCACCCATACATCACGCCATGGTCGGTGATGGCGCACGAATCCATGCCCAACGCTTTGATACGCTGGACAAGCTTCGGAATCCGGCATGCGCCGTCGAGCAGGGAGTACTCCGTGTGGAGGTGAAGGTGGGTGAAGGACATGGTGGGGCCTCCTCATTACCGGCCATCCCGCGGCTAAAGCCGCGTGCTGGCTACGCTCTGCCAATGCAAGCATTGGCTATCGCTAGTCGGGCGTTGCCCGACCTCAAAGGTATCTTATAGTATATCATATAACAGGAATGTGTGCAAATGAAAATGCGGCATGCGGCGGAAGTTGTAAATTCTTGTGGGCTTCCTTGACGGGGGAGGACGGGACGGCCTATAATGGGGGAAAGGAGGGTGTTGTGTATGAAGAAAATGCTGATTTGCCTGTTGGTGATGCTGTTGATGAATTGTTCTGCCTGTGCAGAGGACATGATCGTCTTCGAGCCGTTGGACATGCGTGTGTATCTGTCGCAAACGGAGTTCACCGGCCCGAAGGAGGTAGCAGTGAGCATCACTGTTTACAACCTTTCCGATGAGGACAGGCCGGGCCCGCTGGCGCTGTACTGGCCCAATGGGAAGATGATCGACGAATTCGGTACGCCGACGCTGAAAGCAGGTGAGCGTTTGGAATGGACGGGCACCTGGTTCGTCACGCAGGAACAGATTGATGCGGGCCGGGTGATCTTCGCGATTCAGTATACCGGTCATGATGGTAAGGGCGGCACATGCATCAAAGCTGGATCGGTTGCCGCCAATATCATCTCGCTTGCAGACGAAGAAGCGCTGCTGTCGCCGGTGCTGGTGCTGGAGTGTAACCGGACTACCGGATACGATTGGAGTTGGGAGATTGATAATGAGGCTGTCGTCAGCGTCACAAGAAAGTATGTAGCGGACGCGAACTATCACATTCAGGATAGCATTGCTCCCGTTGGCGGTGGTGACAAGGCTCGCATCGCCCTGACTGGTCTCACCCCTGGTGAAGCGACTGTCACTTTTTCTTACAAGCGAGTGTGGGAAGAAAATGCTCCGCTGTATACCCTCATATACCGTGTCAGTGTTGATGAGGCGCTGAATGTGACCATTCTCAGCAGTTCATTTGCTTGGAATCCGATACGATAAAATTCGCGTCACACATCGTCAATTCCTTGACATTCCGGGGAAAATCAAGTATTCTATAATATGGCCCTGTATGGGCAATCACTTGATTTCCTGATCTACTTACACATACAAGGAGGCAACTTCCCATGAACAAGAAGCCTGTTGTCCTCGTCGTCATGGACGGCGTGGGCGAGACCCCCGAAACCCTTGGCAATATGGTCATGTCCGCCACCACCCCCACCCTGGATGAGCTGAAGGCCAATCACCCCTGGCAGGTCATCAAGGCCCACGGCGCTGCCGTTGGTCTGCCCTCCGATGACGACATGGGCAACTCCGAGGTCGGCCACAATGCGCTGGGCTGCGGCCAGGTGTACTCCCAGGGCGCGAAGCTGGTCAATGAGTCCATCGAGTCCGGCAAAATCTATGCCAGCGAAACCTGGCAGGAGCTGGTGGGTCAGGTGAAGGCGAATGCCTCCACGCTGCACTTCATCGGCCTGCTGTCCGACGGCAATGTGCACTCCAACATCTCCCACCTGATCGCCATGCTGAAGCAGGCCAAGGCGGAGGGCGTGAAGCATGTCCGCTGCCACATCCTGCTGGATGGCCGCGATGTGCCCGCCACCTCTGCGCTGGAGTACGTCCAGCAGCTGGAGGACGTGCTGGCTGAGCTGAACGACGACACCTTCGACGGCTGCATCGCTTCCGGCGGCGGCCGCATGAAGGTCACCATGGACCGTTACCAGGCCAACTGGGCGATGGTCGAGGCCGGCTGGAACGTCCATGTTCACGGCGAGGGCCGTCAGTTTGCCTCCGCTACTGAGGCCATCGAGACCTACCGCGCTGAAACCGGCGTGATCGACCAGGATCTGCCTGCCTTCGTCATCGCCAAGGACGGCGAGCCCGTGGGCAAGATGGCCGACGGCGACAGCGTCATCCTGTACAACTTCCGCGGCGACCGCGCTCAGGAAATTTCGATGGCCTTCGACGGCGACGCTTCCTTCGACAAGTTCGACCGCGGCGTGGTGCCCCAGGTCAAGTACGCCGGCATGCTGCAGTACGACGGCGACCTGAACATCCCCAACAAGTTCCTGGTCAATCCTCCGGAGATCAAGGACACCCTGACTGAGCTGCTGGTCAAGGCCGGCGTGAACGAGTACGCCTGCAGCGAAACCCAGAAATACGGCCATGTGACCTATTTCTGGAACGGCAACCGCAGCGAAAAGTTCTCCGAGGAGCTGGAGACCTGGGAGGAAGTGCCCTCTGACGTGCGCTCCTTCGACGAGTGCCCCTGGATGAAGGCCACCGAGGTCACCGACCTGGTCATCGCTGCCCTGCAGAGCGGCAAGTACGGCTTCATCCGCTGCAATTTCCCCAATGGCGACATGGTCGGCCACACCGGCAACTGCCTGGCCACCGAGATCGCTGTGGAGACCGTTGACCTGTGCCTGGCCCGCATCAAGAAGGTTGTGGACGAAGTGGGCGCCATCCTGTGCGTGACCGCCGACCACGGCAACGCCGACCAGATGCTGGAGAAGAACAAGAAGGGCGGCGTGGCTCCCCGTACCGCGCACAGCCTGAATCCTGTTCCCTTCATCGTGTACGATCCCAACGGCCGTCACGAGCTGAAGGAGGGCAATAACTTCGGTCTGGCGAATGTCGCCCCCACCATTGTTGACCTGATGGGCATCGAGCCCTTCGCCAGCTGGGAAGAGTCCATGCTGAAGCACTAATAACATACAAGGGTCGGAGTGTGCCTTGCGGTTGCTCCGACCCTTTTCCCTATGGAGAACAGAGATGAAAACCCTCTATCTCATTGGCGGTCCCATGGGCGTGGGGAAAACCACCGTCAGCCGGGAACTGCTCAAAAGCCTGCCCCGCTGCGCCTTTCTTGACGGCGACTGGTGCTGGACGATGCAGCCATTCACCGTTACGGATGAAACGAAAGCTATGGTGATGGACAACATCACCCACACGCTGGGGAATCTCCTGCGGTGCAGCGAATTTGAAAACGTTGTGTTCTGCTGGGTGATGCATCAGCAGCAGATCATCGATGACGTTCTCTTGCGGTTGCCGCTGGATAGCGTGCGTGTCGTCAGTCTGACGCTGATGGGTACCCCGGATGTGCTGACGGAGCGCATACGCCGGGATATTGCTGAGGGTCTTCGCGATGAAAGCTCTGTCAGCCGCGCCCTATCCTATCTGCCGCTTTATGATAGGGTGAAATCATTCAAGGTGGACACGACAGGTTTGTCTGCCAAAGAGATTGCTGAACAAATACGTACAATTGGGGAAATGCCTGAATGAGTACCCGCAAAAACACCCTTTACAACATGGCCTACCGCCTGTTTTCGATGCTGCTGCCGCTGGTGACGGCTCCCTGGCTGTCCCGCGCGGTGGGCACCGAGGGCGTGGGCCTCTACGGCTATGCCTGGGCCATCAGCTACACCTTCTGTCTGGTGGGTCTGCTGGGCTTGGAAAACTACGGCCCCCGCGCCATCGCCCAAAACAAGGATGACACTGCCCAGCTCAACCGTACCTTCTCTGCCATCTGGAAGATGCAGCTGCTGGTCGCCGGGCTGACCCTGCTGGTTTGGTGTGGTTACGTCGGCTTCGTGGCGGGCGAAGAGAAGCAGATCGCCTTCCACCTGACGCTGATGAGCGTCTCCTGCCTGGTGAACGTCGACTGGTGCCTGATGGGTCTGGACCAGTTCAAGCCCATCGCCCTGCGCAACACGGCAGTGAAGCTCCTGGCGGCAGCGGCGGTGTTCATCTTCGTCCGCAAGCCGGAGGATCTGTGGATCTACGCTTTCGTGTGGTCGCTGTCGACCTTCATTGGCTGCGCGAGCTGCTTTATGTCCCTGCGCGGGAAGGTGAAATTCGTCCCCGTACCCTGGAAGGAAGCCCTGATCCACCTCAAACCCTGTGCGGTGCTGTCCATCTCGGTCATTGCCGTCAGCGTGTACCGGCAGATGTCCAAGGTGATGATCGGCGCGCTGAGCGACATGCATCAAACGGGTCTGTACGAGAACGCGGACAAGATCATCCTATGCCTGGCTGGCTTCATTTCCGCCATCGGCACGGTGATGCTGCCCAAGGTCAGCCACATGACCGCCCAGGGCCGCATGGAGGACGTGAAGAAGCACATCGACGCCTCCATGGATCTGGTGATGTGCATGGTCTGTGCGCTGGGCTTCGGCCTGGCGAGCGTGGCCAAGGAGTTCGCGCCCCTGTTCTTCGGCGCGGATTTCGCCGAATCCGGTACGCTGATGATCCCGCTTTCGATGACGCTGCTGACCATCGGCTTTGCCAACGTTGTCCGCACCCAGTGGGTGCTGCCCCAAAAGCGGGACGGCATCTTCGTCAAGTCGGTGCTGACGGGCGCGGCGGTGAATGTGGCGCTCAACGCGCTGCTGATTCCTCACTTCGGCGCGATGGGCGCGGTAGGTGCGACGGTTGCGGCGGAGCTCTCTGTGCCGGTGGTGCAGTTCATCATCCTGCGCAAGGAATTACCCTACCTGGCATACCTGAAGTACACCCTGACCTACGCGGTGATCGGCCTGGTGATGGTCGGCGCTGTGCGGCTGGCGGCGATGCTGCCCATCGGCGGCTGGCTGGGACTTGGCGTGCAGGTAGCTGTTGGCGGCGTGGTCTACGTCGCGCTGTGCCTTGCGTGGTGGAAGATCACCGGCAATCGCCATATTCTCGGCGTGATCAAAAAGTCGGCAAAGGCCGGCAAATAATCCGCCGGAAAAATGTGCATGATACCCTCAGCATCAAATGCTGGAGGTGTCGATATGAAGAAACTGTCCCTTGTCGTGATGGTGGTGTGTGTGGCGCTGGCCCTGACTGGCTGCTATACCTCAGACATCAGCGATTACTACCAGACCGCGCAGCTCTACCTGGGCCAGGGCGATTACGCCGATGCAGCGAAGCTCTTCGTGCAGCTGGGTGAGTACCGGGATTCTGCGGACTACGCCCTGTACTGCCAGGCCCTTGCCGCGATGCAGGCGGAGGAATACGCCGTGGCCCGCGCGAACCTGACGGAGGTGGCGCCCTTCAAGTCCAGCGGGCGGTACCTGAGGTATCTGGACGCGCTGGAGGCTGAAAAGGCCGGCAACCTGGAGGATGCCCTCGCCCTGTATGAAGAGCTGGGCTCTTTTGCGGACAGCCACCTGGAGGCCGAGCGCCTGAGCAAGGCCATCCCCGAGGCGGCCTTCAAGGAGGGTCGCGCCCTCATGGTCCGCGGGGAATACGAGGCAGCCCGGGATATTTTCCTCTCCCTGGAGGGGTACAGCGCCAGCGAATCCATGGCTGAAAACTGCACTGCCGCGCTGGAGCGTGCGGCCCGCAACGCTGCGGAGGCCCTGGCGGAAGCCGGCGACAAACTGGGTGCGCTGGATGCCTACCGCGCCATGGGCGATACCCTGGATGCGGTGAAGCGGGCGGAGGAGATCCGTGGGGACATCCTGGCGGAGCTGGAAAAGCAGTACGCCGCCGTGACCCTGGCGACGGCACCGGCGCTGATGGACGCCTATGCCACCCTTGGCGAAGACGAAGCCGCGCAGGCCCGCATCGCCGAGCTGAATACCCGCTTTGGCAAGAACCTGATGCTTCTCACCATGGACGCGCCGCTGGTGCAACTGGGCCGCTATCCTTACGCCGAAAGCGGCGAGGAACAACCTGTGCTTTGGCGGGTGCTCCGGGCGGAGGGCAGCCTGGTGACGCTGCTGAGCGAAAAGGTGCTGGACGCCTCTGCCGATGCGGCAGCGGTGCCGGTCACTTTCGCAGAGGAAGAAAAATCCGCGGCCGGCGAAGTGACCCTGCCTTCCATGGCAGAACTGGCTGCCCGAACCGACCTGACCTGCATTCCTACGCCCTATGCCATCGCCCAGGGCGCGGAGGAAACCGCCGCCTACTGGCTGCGCGACAGCCTGGAAAACGGCCTGCACCCCGTCATCGGGACGTCCGGCACGATGACTCTGCCCGTGGAGGGCGCGGTCGTCGGCGTGCGCCCGATGGTCGTCATCGACCTGGAGAAGATCAATTTCACCCAGGGCGACGGCAGCGCGGAGGCACCCTTCCGCGTGGAATAATCAACACCCTGTACAGGAGGAAATACCATGCAGTACACCCGCATTGAGCTTCCCAACTGTCCCATGACGGCCTACATCCCTGACCGCGCGCTGGATTTCATCCCACCGCGTCGCGCCATCGTCATCTGCCCCGGCGGCGGCTATGCCTACCGTTCCGTCCGCGAGGCGGAGCCCATTGCGCTGGTGTTCGCCAGCATGGGCTACTGCTGCTTCCTGGTGGATTACCGGGTGGCCCCTGCTGTTCATCCGGCCCCTGTGCAGGATGTGGCGCAGGCTGTTGCCTGGGTGCGCGCCCATGCGGAGGAATACCACGTCCATCCGGACAAGATCGCCGTGATGGGTTTTTCCGCCGGCGGACACGCTGCGGGCAGCCTGGGCGTGTACTGGCACGATGAGGCCCTCATGGCGGAAGCCGGCCTCACCACCGGGCAGGCCCGGCCCAACGCGATGGTGCTGTGCTACCCGGTCATTACCGGCGGCGAGTTTGCCCACCGGGGCAGCTTCGTCAACCTGACCGGCAGTGAGGATCTCGCCCTCCACGCGGCGTACTCCCTGGAGACGAAGGTGACCGCCCAGACCCCGCCGACCTTCCTCTGGCATACCTTTGAGGACGGCGCGGTTCCGGTGGAAAACACGCTGATGATGGCCTCTGCCCTGCGCCGCGCGGGCGTGGTGACGGAAGTCCATATCTTCCCCAAGGGCGGACACGGCCTGGCGCTGTGCAATCCGCTGACCAGCACCGACCCGGGGCAGAATCTGCCCGAATGTGCCCAGTGGACGCAGATGGCGGCCCGATTCCTGGAAACGGTGATGTAAAACGAAGAGCGCCTCCCCAAGACGGGGAGGCGCTTTGCTGTGCCTGTATTATGCCATCAGGTGACCGTAGCGCTCCATGAGCTGGTCGTACTCATGCTGCTCCGTGCACCAGAAGATGACATGGTACCGCTCCACGCCCAGCCGCTTGAAGGCCTCCAGGCGGTGGTTGCCGTCGTTCATCTCGAACTCCCCGAGAGCCTCGGCGGCGCCGTCAGTTTTGCCTTCGGGGATCCAGTAATGCACGATCAGCGGCGGCAGGTCGGCGCCGGCTTTGATGGGCTCGATGAGCCGATTGACATGAATCTCAAACCATTCCGGGTGGATCTTCCAGCGCATTTCGGGCTCCGGGCCGGTGTTGCGCTTCAGCAGGTTCAGCGGGAAGCTTACTGGGGCGTGGTAGATGCGGTCAAGCTCCCGCAGCCCGTCGGAAAAGGGCTTGTTGTGCCCGTCGGAGAGCAGATAGGCATGGACCCAGTCCTCGATCATGCCGTGTTCGCCGCACTCGATGGCATTGGTCAGCGTGCATGCGTAATCCATGATGAAATCCTCCTTCTTTGAGTAGACGATGCGGCGGATGGACTCCACCGACAGGCAGAATTCGTCTGCCAGCGCGTCGATGGACGTTCCCCCTGCGAAGGTGCGGCGGATATTCCGGTTGCGGTCACGCAGATAGCGGCGGTATCCGCTGGTCTCGCCCCATCGCTTCTTTTTGCCAGCGGCGCTGCCGGCAGGGGAGGGAATGTAGATCGCCTTGCCGGACACATAGCGCTGGATCTGCCGCAGCAGCTCCGGCGGGAAGATGTCCTTTGCGTTTTCGTACTTCATGATGCAAACGGGACGAGGCCCCCTCCTTTCACAAAGAGAATAGCACAGATTTCATCGGATGGATAGCGCGCAAACGGGTGTGCATGTTCTTGCCATATTCAGCCGTCCAGGCGGAAGCGGGCGGCGACCTGCCTCAGCCGTTCTTCCGGCGGGATGCTGCCGTCCGTCAACAAATGGGGCAATCCAAGCTGAGTGCATTGGCGGCATACTTCTTCGGCGAAGAGGGCGTCCCGCTCCATCCAGTTGGCGAAGGCGAGCTCCTTGTCGGAGCAGTCCCGCAGCACATGGGGTACCCACGGACGCTGGCTGTACCGGCTGATCTGGAACCCGCGGCTGGGGGTGATGGCGATGTAATGCGCGGCCCGCAGCATCAGGCGGGGCAGAAAAGCAGCCCCCTCCGCGATGACGCGCGGTACATGCAGCTCCGCCAGCTTTTCGGCCACGAAGGGAGCAACCTCTGCGTAGAAATCGAACTCCTCCTGACATTGCACATGGGGCGGACGCAGCCAGGTTTCGTCTGCCGACATGCGCAGGATGCGCTGGCACACGGGCAGGCCTGCCGCAGCTCCCCGGGCGGTAAAGTCCTCCAGGTAGTCATCAGCCTTGAAATAGGTCAGCCCGTACTGTTGCGCCAGCGCTTCGGCAACAGTGCTCTTGCCGCTGCAAGGGGAGCCGCCGATGTAGAAGATTTCCATATCAGGTGCCTCCGGTCAGCAGGATCATTCGATCCGGTACATCATTTTCATCCGCTGGGCTTCGTTTGTATCAAAGCCCAGTTTCTCATAGAAGGGCATCTTGTCCGGCATGGCACATAATTCTACGAAGATCTCCGTGCCTTTGACGCCATGATCGTGGACAAAGCGAAGAAGCTCTCCGATGAGCAGCCTGCCGATGCCTTTGTGCTGGTATTCCGGGCGAACGACCACGTCCTTGATGTAATAATCCAGCCCCATATCGCCGATTACACGGGCCATGGCGATGATGGTATCCCCGTCAAAAACGGATACCCGGAAGAGGGTGTGCTGCATGGCAAGCCTGGTTTGCTCCAGGGTCGGCGGCTCTCCCCAGACGGAAGCCCAAAGGGTGCAGAATTCCTCTGCAGTCAGTTCATTATGCTTGATAATCAAATCGTTCATATCATTTTGCTCCTTTCGGCGGGCTGATCCAGAGCAAGTGTCCCCGTGCATACCCGCTCCAGGAACACCGCGTCATGCTCGACCAGCAGCATGGTGGGGGCGTATTCGGTCAGCAAGCCCTCCAGCTGCACGCGGGACAGCACGTCAATGTAGTTCAGCGGCTCGTCCCAGATGTACACATGGGCTGGGATGCACAGGCTCCGGGCCAGCAGCAGCTTCTTCTTCTGCCCCTGAGACATGCGCTCCAGCGGACGCTCAAACAGGTCCCGGGTGAAGTCCATGTTGCGCAGGATGGCCTTGAACAGAGTTTCGTCCACGTTGCTGCGGCTGATGAAGTCGTCCATTGTACCAAACAGGTCATCCGTCTGCTGGGGGACATAGGAAATCACAAGGTTCGGCGCGATGCTGATGTCGCCGGTAAGACTGCCGCCTGCTCCAACAAGTGCCTTTAATATGGAGGATTTTCCGCAGCCGTTAGGGCCTGTGAGGGCCACTCTTTCGCCGCGACGCAGGGTGAAATTCATGTTTTCGCAGACAACTCGGCTGCCACCGGGGCTCCCGGCATCGTATTCTACCCGGCCGTTGACCACGCTGATGAGCACGTCCTTGGGGTGTTGAAGCACGGTCAGCTTCAATTCGCCGACCTTCTCCACATTGTGCAGAAGGCTTCGCTTTTCCTCGATGGCGCGCTCCTTCCGGCGGACGGCGTTCATGGATTTCTTCATCATGGAGGCTGCCTTTGCGCCTACATAGCCGCGATCCACCACGGCGGAGACGCTGGGCGCCACATGGAACTTGCCCTTTTCGGCCTTGGCCGACCACTCTGCCGTGCGGCGGGCGGATTCCTCCAGGTGCCGGATATCCCGGCGGAGGACTTCGTTGCGGCCCTGCTCGTACTCATTCTGCTGGTTGAGCCGGGCCTCCCAGGTGTCGTAATTGCCCTGCATCACCCACACGTCGCTGCGGTTAAGGCTCAGCACATGGTCGATGCATCGGTTGAGGAAGGCGCGGTCATGGCTGACAAGGAGGAAGCCGTCCTTGCGGCGGAGGTAGTCCGCCACCAGCTCGCGTCCGTGGGAGTCCAGATGGTTGGTGGGCTCATCAATGAGGGGATAGGCGTCTTCGCGGGTGAAGAGCGCCGCCAGCAGAGCCTTGGTCTGCTCACCCTTGGACAGGGTGGAGAATGGCCGGTCCAGGACGGAGTCATCCACGTCGAGCTGGTTCAATTCACATACCAATTGCCATTCTTCCGCGTCCGGTGCGGCGGAAAGCATGACATCCTGCGTAGTCTGCGAATCATCTGCCACGGGGTAGGGGAAGTACACCGGCGTCAGCGGCATGTCGATGCGGCCCTGATGGGGATGCAGCTTCTGCAGCAGCCGCAGCAGGGTGGTTTTCCCCTTGCCGTTGCGGCCGATCAGGCCCAGCCGCCAGGAGGTATCGAAATTGAAGGAAACGTTCTCGAAAACCGGCGTGTATGAGCCGTCGTAGGTAAAGGAAAGGTTACGGATCGATACTTGCATAAAGGTGTTCATTGCCTCCTTGTCATTCGCGGGAGGACGGGAAATAGCGTTTTGAACGCACGCAAAAAGGAGGGTACACTCCCGGTATACGCATGCTTCGGCTGATGAGCCGAGTCCCGCCATAGCAAACAGACCGTCCGGTAAGACGGCATTTGCCTCCCTGTGATGGGTTCAAAGCAGGATTAGTTGCGCATATCCGGGTCAGCCCTCCTTCAAAATCACATCGGCGACATCATACCACATGGCGCGGATGCTGTCAACCGTGTACAGAAAAAAGCCCTGAAACATCGCTGCTTCAAGGCTTTTCATTGGCGCAGATGGAGAGATTCGAACTCTCGCACCGGTTATCCCAGTCTACTCCCTTAGCAGGGGAGCCCCTTGAGCCACTTGGGTACATCTGCAGGTCTTCGACCTGTTTTTTACGCGATCTGGCTGTGTGCCTTCGGTTGAGGCTACGCACGCGTGCAACAGGTGAAATGTGGTTGTCTCCAGCAATGCGGCTCAGGCAAAGCTGGCGGAGAGAGAGGGATTCGAACCCCCGGTGCCTTTCGACATCACTGGTTTTCAAGACCAGCGCCTTAAACCGCTCGGCCATCTCTCCATGCATAACCAGCAGATGATATTTTAGCATAATGAACTTGTTTCGTCAAGCCCTAAAAAGGGGAAATCTGCAATTTTCATGTCGAGGTGAATTGTAAAACTTGCAGGGAATACTTGCGGGGACGGGAACGCCGTGCTATCATGGAGAAAAGGAGGAAGCAGAATGAGAAAGAAGATGCTGTGGGGATTGCTGATCATGGCCTATGTGTTCCTAAGTCTGTTTGGCTTCCTGTCGGGAATGTTCAGCGAGGGGCTGATCGGCAGCACGCATCCCATGGCCGATATGCTGGCGGATGCAATGATCTGGCTGGGGCTGATCATCAGCCTGTCGGCGGTGGCGTGCCCGGTGGCGGCCATGCGGATGAAGGCGCAGCCCGTCTGGCGAGGCGTGTTGTTGGTGCTGCCGTTCATCTTGCTGGCAGCTCAGCTGATACTGAGCGCCGTGGCGGAAAAGCTGTGTTGAGGAGGCTTCACATGATCTTCCGTTTTGATCAATTCCGTAGGGATACCGGCTTCCGGTTCATCAAGGGGTGTCAGGCTAGCTGTGAGAAGAAGCTCCGCGAGGGCTTTGAGGAAACGGAACGCGGCTTCGTGGCCAATGTCAGCGCGGAGAATATCGACCGGCTGATGCGGGACTACGTTGCTGCCCAGACTGAGGAACTCTTCCTGTTCATCGAGAAGCCTTGCAACCTGGCCGAGGAGGAACCTGACGAGCGCGGCGTGGTGACGCAGCCCCATGTGAATGTGTACTACTGGGATGGCATCACCAAGGAGCAAGCCAATGTGGTGCTGGATGAATACGGCGACTGGCTGATCAATGATGGCTTTGTCTGCTTCGGCTTTGGCGTGAAGGGCTGCGCCAGCGAGATCATGAAGGACAAGTACAATGTGATCAGCGTGTATTCGGTGGATCCGCCAAAGGAGCGTCCGTTGCTGGCACTGCGGCTCCCGCAGGTGGCGGAGCTGCGTACAGCCTGGGACTATTTTGATCGCCAGCATCCGGGGGAGTGCTTCCAGTACCGGAAGGACGGAAAGAACGTCCATGACGTGGTGGAGGAACTTCTGCAGCAGGGCCTGTACTTCGCTGAACGCAAGGCGGCCAGATGATGTTCCTCCGATTTTGCCCAATTATCATCACCCCTTGCTCCGCCTCTTGACGGGCGGAGCTTTTCCATGTATTATTGTAGGTGGATATTTCCCGTTCAACCAAATACAGAGAGGAGCTGTCCCTGATGAAATACGTTCTCGGTATTGACCTTGGCACCTCCGGCACCAAAACGGTGCTGTTCAACCAGGATGGCGTGGCGATGGCCTCTGCCACTGTTGAGTACCCCATGTACCAGCCCCACAACGGCTGGGCTGAGCAGGATCCCAAGGACTGGTGGAATGCTGCGGTCGAGACCATCAAGACCGTGCTGGCCAAGTCCGGCGTGGATAAGGCTGACGTGGTGTCCCTGGGCATTTCCGGCCAGATGCACGGCCTGGTGATGCTGGATGAAAACAACGAAGTCCTGCGTCCCTCCATCATCTGGTGCGACCAGCGTACCGCCAAGGAGTGCGACGAGATCCACGAGAAGGTTGGCAAGGAAAAGCTGATCTCCATCACCGCCAACCCCGCCCTGACCGGCTTCACCCTTTCGAAGATCCTGTGGGTCCGTAACAACGAGCCCGATGTGTATGCCAAGTGCCGCCACATCCTGCTGCCCAAGGACTATGTCCGCTTCATGCTGACCGGCGATTATGCCACCGAAGTCTCCGATGCTTCCGGCATGCAGCTGCTGGACGTGCCGAACCGCTGCTGGAGCGACGAGCTGCTTGAGATCCTGGACATCGACAAGTCCATGCTGGCCAAGGTGTATGAGTCCTGCGAAGTGACCGGCCATGTGTCCGATGCGGCTGCTGCCCTGACCGGCCTGTCCGCCGAGACCCTGGTGGTCGGCGGCGCGGGCGACAACGCGGCTGCGGCTGTTGGCACCGGCGTGGTGGAAGACGGCAAGGCCTTCGTCACCATCGGTACCTCCGGCGTGGTGTTTGCTCACACGGATAAGCTGGCCATCGATCCTCAGGGCCGCGTGCACACCTTCTGCTGCGCGGTGCCCGGTGCATGGCACGTCATGGGCGTGACCCAGGCTGCCGGCCTGAGCCTGAAGTGGTTCCGTGACACCTTCTGCGCGGCGGAGAAGGAAGCTGCTGCCCAGATGGGCGTTGATCCCTACGAGCTGACCAACAAGCAGGCTGCCCAGAGCCCCATTGGCGCCAACAAGCTGATCTATGCGCCCTACCTGATGGGCGAGCGTACCCCTCATCTGGATCCCGACTGCCGCGGCATGTTCTTCGGCCTGAGCGCCATGCACCAGCGCCGCGACCTGCTGCGCGCCGTGATGGAGGGCGTGACCTTCTCCCAGATGGACAGCCTGAGCGTGCTGGCTGAGATGGGCGTTGCCCCCGAGACCATGCTGGCCTGCGGCGGCGGCGGCAAGAGCCCCCTGTGGCGTCAGATGCTGGCGGACGTGTTCAATGTGCCGGTGGCGACCACCGTCAACACCGAGGGTCCCGCGCTGGGCGTGGCGATCCTGGCCGGCGTGGGTGCGGGCCTGTACAAGAGCGTGCCCGAGGCCTGCCGCGCGATGATCAAGCGCAACCCCGCGCAGGATCCCATCGCCGAGAACGTGCCCCAGTACGCCAAGGTGTACGACCTGTACAAGAAGCTCTACAAGGCCAACAAGGACCTGTACAAGGATCTGGCGGCGCTGTAAGGCTGATATGATCTGATACATAAAAGTCCCGACTCGTAATGAGTCGGGACTTTTCATATGCTTACATTTCTTCGATGTACTTCGCGCACTGCATGGCCGCAATCGCGCCATCTGCTGCGGCGGTGATTACCTGGCGCAGACTCTTCACGCGCACATCGCCGGCGGCAAATACGCCGGGGACGCTGGTGCGCATGTCCTCATCCGTGACGATATAGCCCCGTTCCATCTTCACCTTGCCCTCAAAGAGCGCGGAGTTGGGCGCATATCCCACGAAGCCGAACAGGCCGAACATGCCGTCCTCCTCATTGGCGCGGATGACGCTGGTTTCGCCGGTCACCACGTTGCGCACGGTCATTTCGGAGAGGCTCGCGTCGCCGTCCACCTTCTCCACCACGGTGTTCCACAGGAAGTCGATCTTCTCGTTGGCGAAGGCGCGTTCCTGGATGGTCTTGACCGCGCGGAGCTGGTCGCGGCGGTGGATGATGGTCACCTTGCGGGCAAAGCGGGTGAGGAAGATGGCTTCCTCCACAGCGCTGTCACCGCCGCCGACCACGTATACGTCCATGCCGCGGAAGAACATGCCGTCGCAGGTGGCGCAGAAGGAGATGCCCCGACCGGTGAAGGCGGCCTCGTTCTCGCAGCCAATGGGCTTGGGATGCGCGCCGGTGGCGATGATGACCGTTTTTGCGCGGTATTCGCCGGACGCGCCGGTCAGCACCTTTTCATCGCCGGAGAGGTCGATGGCGGTGATCTCGTCATAAGCGCGTTCGACGCCGAATTTGTCGGCTTGCTGGCTCATGCGCTCGGTCAGGGAGAAGCCGCTTTCGCCCTCCAGCAGCTGGCCGGGGTAGTTCTCGATGTCGTTGGTCAGGGTGATCTGGCCGCCGGGCATGGCCTTTTCGATCAGCAGGGTTTTCAGGCACGCGCGGCCTGCGTACAGCGCGGCGGACAGGCCGGCAGGGCCTGCGCCGAGGATGATCACGTCATAAAGCATAGGGGGATCCTTTCGTCAGTCGTCGTTGGGTTCGGGCCAGCCGAGCTGCCCCAGGGCGCCTTCGGCCTTGCGGATGAGGTCGTCCACATCCACCATGTTGCGCTTGTAGTCGGCCTGCAGAGCCTTCTGCTCCTTCGGGGCGAGCTGCTCCTTCTTCAGCCGCAATGAGGCGGCGCGCAGGGCGGACTCAACCTCCGGCAGGGCCAGCACCTCGCGCAGAGAGACCTTCACGTCCTCCTCCAAAAGCAGCTGCTTGAATTTGTTGTGCAGATGATCGTAATGCTGTTGCTCCAGCCGCTGGATCTTTGCGGCGGCGGTCTGCATCATCAGGCGGATGCGCTCCTGGGTCCAGCTTTTTGCGATGATCGGCGGGATAAGGGGCAACGGCTGCGTTTCGGCGCGGCGCATGCCTTCGGTGATCTCAGCGAGCAGCTTGCGCTGGATGGCGCCCACGTCCGCGGGATTCCGCCAGGGGGCGGGCATACCGTGCTGGCGCACCTCGTGGATGAAGTCGGCCACGGGCTGCTTGCGCACCATGCCATCCATGGGGGCAAAACGGGAGATGTCCTCGTATTCGGGGTGATAGAGCAGCAGCACCGGGGTGCCGACAGCCAGACAGGCCATTGCGCAGTGGAGGCGGCGAGTGAAAACCATCTCCGCTGAGGCATAGCGGCGCAGGAGCGTCTTTGCATCTGCCATGCGCTGGTCGAAATCGGGGGAGGGATCACTGACCTCATGGGTGAGGACGGTGACGTCCGTGCGGAAGCCGCGGATGACGCTGACGACATCCTCCGGCACGTCGCAGCAGACGACGCCCTTGCGCCGCATCTTCCGGTGTTCCAGCGTAAGGGTCAGGCAGCCGGTGAGGGTGTGGGGGATGTTCAACTTGGCCAGGCGGTCAGCGGTGCGAAGATCCCGCGCGGCGATGGGCGCACAGGCGAGCAGCGCATCCAGACCAGCGCCGTCCAGCGTGGAGAGGGGCAGTCCCCAGGCGTCCTCCTCGGAGATATGCACGCCCGCGCATACCGGCGCGATGTGCTTTTCCGGGGGCCAGTGGGCGGAGGAGCGAAGGAACAGCCCAGGGGTCAGCAGCACCAGTCGGTCATCGTCCTGGAGCGCAGGGATGGGCGCGTCCAGCGCGTCGGCGTCCAGGCGGAAATCCACCCTGGGAAGGCGCTGCAGGGCAGCCAGGGTCACCAGATCATCGCCCAGGTTGTCGGTGGCGGGCCGCCAGGTCAGGCCGTAATAAAGCATCAATATCCACCTCAGTTGGCGTATTTGTCGATGTATTCCTCCAGGCACAGGTTTTCATCCCGCATGATGAGGGAATGCTCCGTGCCGACATAACGGATGTGCCAGGGTTCGTGGGAGATGCCGGTGATGGCGGTTTTGTCTGCGGGGTAGCGGAGGATGAAGCCGTATTCCCAGCAGTGCTCCCGCAGCCAGATGGAATGTTTGGTAGCCCCGAAGGATGCCTCCCCGGTGACGGCCACGTCAAAGGCGAGGCCGGTGTGATGCTCGCTGGCGCCGGGATCGGCAACGGTCTGGCGGACCTTGGCGCGGGCCTGGGTGCCGGTCAGGCCTTCCTGCCGGTAGGCGTAGACCCGGTTGTCAAACAGCTCCTTCTGGTACTGGATGGAGCGGTAGCCCGCGTTGACCTGCCAATTCTTGTAGCCCGCAGCCCGGGCGTCGCGAAGCAGCACCATCAGCGCATCCACGGCGTACTTCTCCGCCTGGATGTCGCTGCCCTTGATCTTCACGACGCTGCTGTCGCAGTAATCCTTCATGTTGACCAGGCAGACGGTCTGGTAATCGTCGGGGATATGGCGGTCGTCATTGACCAGGATGGGGAAGCCGTCGGCGGTCAGGCCGGGGATGAGGTTGGGATCAGGGGTAGGGGTGGTTTCGATGGGATGCGCGCCGTCGGAGAAGAGCACTGCCGCGGTAGCCGGGCCGTAGATGCCGTCAGCCTCCAGGCCGTGCTGCTGCTGGAAGAGGGTGATGGCCTTCTTCGTGCCGGGGCCGGTGAGGCCGTCCACCGTGCCGGTATAGTAACCAAGATCAGCCAGCCGCTGCTGAATGGCGCGGATGGAGGTGGTGTCCGGGGTGGGGGTGGGGACTTCGGTGGGTACGGGGGTGATGGCGGGCTTGGCGGCAGCGGAGTAGAGCACCTCGCTGGTCTCCGCCCCGACGATGCCATCGGCCTGCAGGCCATTTTGCTGCTGGAAGGTGATCACCGCCGTGCGGGTGCCGGGGCCGAACTGACCATCCACCGTGCCGGTGTAGTAGCCCAGCGCCTGGAGCCGGTTCTGCAGCTTGACGACGGCCTCGCCCGTGGCGCCGGAGCGGATAACCGGCTCAGGCGTGGGCGCGGAGGGATCGGGCGTCACCTGGAACACGCTGCCAAAGCCGGGAATGGGCGTGGGCGTCAATGCGCTGACCCGCTGCACTTCGCCATTCTTGTCGATGACGGCGGCAGCCAGGACGATGAGCGCCACGGCCAGCACCGCCAGCAGGATATAGCACAGGATGCGCTTCAGGGAGGGACGTGCTTTCATAAGTACCTCGATGGCATGAGAAATCGTGCTGCGATAACTGGGGATGCATCAGGGAAGCAGGGAGAGATCAATGCGCAGGGCAGGACGGACAGCGCCCTTGTTGGCGATGACGCCATAGCCCTTGCCGGAGATCTCGCCCTTCCAGTTTACGTAGGCGGTATGCATTCTGTTATGTCCGGGTGTACGCAGCCACCACCAGCAGCCGCCGGTCTGGGGATCGGAATATCCGTTGCGGACGATGACGTAGGCGGTGGGAATGCACAGGCGCATTTCCGGCGTCATGTAGGTTTCTGCTTCGGTCATGCTCAGAAGGAAAATGCGATCCGTGGTGTCGCTGCCGGAGGTGGTGCGGAAGGAGAAATTCTGATCCGCCGTCACATGGGACAGGGCGATCAGCCGCTGTTCATCGGCAGTAAAGGCGGCCTGCAGGAACGTGTCGTTCAACCATGCGCGCAGCCCGGAGGTTTCCCAGGTGGCGTTGGAGTTGGTGGTATGGTAATGCTGACGCTCCACCGCGTAGCGGGTAACCAGCAGCAGCTGGCCCTTTTCGTCGTCGCGGTCAAGAACGATCCATTCGATGGGCTCGGCTGCAGTGTCGGGGTCGTTGTCCTGCTCATAGGCGCCGAAGAGAACGACGTCACCCGGTACAAAATGACGCTGGGCTTCTTCGGCAAGCGGATAAGCGGGCTTGCTGTCGGGAGCGACGGTGGTAAAAAAGGTGCCGCGCTTATGGCTTATATAGCCCATCACGCCGTCGGTGAGCTTGATGCGGTACCAGCCGTTTTCATTGGCGTAGCAGCCGTAGTAGGTGTTGGCGGATGCACGCCCGACAATGGCGGATTCTGCGTCTGCTTCTGCCCGGACATTGCCGCCGCGTTCGACCAGCACAACGCCAACCTGCTGCTCTTGTTCAGCGGAAGCACAGGCAGTGCAGAGCATCATACAGAGGAGAAAACAAAGTGCCTTGCGGAGTGTTTTCATGGTGGTGTCTTCCTTTCGTCGGCGGGATATCAAAATATAGTATACCATTCCGCTCACGGTGGTTCAAGCCTTTGAAATGTAAAATCTCGCCGCCGGGCTTCTACTAACAGTATACCACATTTTCGTGCAAATGAAAACGAATAATTCATCGTCAGTCCACAGAGGCTGGATATGATGGCATCATGACCTGAAAGGAGCTTACCTATGCATGATCTTCTTGCTGCGGTGGATGCAAAGCGCATTGCTGCGGATCGCCGCTACCTTCACGCCCACGCTGAAACGGGCTTTGACCTCAACGACACCTTCGCCTATGTGTGGAAATGCTTGACTGACATGGGGCTTGCACCCCGAAAATGCGGCAAATGCGGCATCATCGCCGACGTTGGCCAGGGGAAGGACGCCGTTCTTCTGCGTGCGGACATGGATGCACTGCCCATCCGCGAGGAAGCGGACGTTTCCTTTGCCAGCCCAAACGGCTGCATGCACGCCTGCGGCCACGATCTGCATACGGCCATGCTGCTGGAGGCCGCGCGGCTCCTCAGGGCTCGGGAGAATGAACTGAAGGGCCGTGTTCGTCTGATGTTCCAGCCTGCGGAGGAGCCGCTCCTGGGTGCGGCGGATATGCTGAAAAACGGTCTGCTGGACGGAGTGACGGTGCATGCCGCATTCATGATCCACGTGCTGACGAAGGTTGACCTACCAACGGGAACCGTGATCGTCTCTGCGCCCGGGGTGAGCGCCCCTGCGGCGGGAATGTTCGAGGTGCAGATCCACGGCAAGGGCTGCCATGGCGCCATGCCCCACACAGGTATCGACCCCATCGCAATCGCGGCCCACACCGTGCTGAATCTGCAGCAGATCCAGACCCGGGAACTGAGCCTGACGCAATCCTGCGCGCTGACCATCGGCATGCTGCAAGCAGGCGAAACGGCCAACGTCATCCCTGACAGCGCGGTGCTGCGGGGGAGCCTGCGCGCCTTTGACGACGAGACCCATCAGTATCTCATCCGCCGGGTGGAGGAGATCGCGGTGCAGACGGCGGCGCTGTTCCGCGGCAGCGCGGAGGTGAAGCTGCTGGGCGGCGCACCGACGCTGATCAACGATGAGAACCTGAGCAAAGCAATGCTGCCTGCGCTGCGGGAGCTGCTGGGGGAGGAGCGCGTCCTCCTGAGCAGCGAACTGGGCGGCGAGGCGAAGAAATCCTCTGGCTCGGAGGATTTCGCGAATGTTTCCCATGCCGTGCCTTCGCTGATGGTGGCGCTGGCAGCGGGGAACCCGGCGGATGGGTATACTTATCCGGCCCATCATCCAAAGACGGCGTTCGACGAAGCGGTGCTGCCTGTTGGCGCAGCGGTGTATGCTCAAATGGCGCTGAAATCCATGGAAATGTGACAAAAATATCCCGAATTGACCAAGTTTGTTGACAATATCAGGTATGCGTGGTATGATGCAAGTTGATTGAATGAGACTGATCTGCTGGGGAAACTCACGGCGGATCCTGTACCCTCTGCAAAGGAGGCGCTGACATGCATACCACGCTCCTGGTGATGGCGGCGGGCCTGGGCTCCCGCTTCGGCGGCAACAAGCAGATCGCCAAGGTCGGCCCCAATGGCGAATTGCTGCTGCACTATTCCATTCACGATGCCGCGAAGGCTGGCTTTGATAAGGTGGTTTTCGTGATCAAGCGTGCGATGGAGGACGATTTCCGCACGCTGCTGGGGGGAAGCATCCCTGCCGACATGGAGGTGCACTATGCCTTCCAGGAGTTTGACAACCTGCCCGGCGGCTTCGTTCCCCCGGAGGGACGCGTGAAGCCCTATGGTACGGTCCACGCCGTCCTGGCGGCGAAGGATGTGATCAACGAGCCCTTTGCCGTTATCAATGCGGACGACTACTATGGTCAGGATGCATTCGTCACCATGGCGGACAGCCTGCGCCGCATGCAGGGGCAGGAAAATGTGGCCTCGATGGTGGCCTACTGCCTGAAGAATACCGTTTCCGAGAACGGCACGGTCACCCGCGGCGTATGTGAAAAGGACGCACAGGGCAATTTGACAAAGGTCACCGAGACCTACGGCATCAAGCCCTTCCCAGATGGCACCATCCGCGATGTCCATCACGATGAAGCCGGCGTGATCCTGGATCCTGATGCGCCGGTGTCCATGAACTTCTGGGGCCTCACGCCCTGGTTTTTCCGTGCGGCGGAGCGGGATTTGATTGCCTTCCTCCAGTTCGGCGAGGGCGACCCGCTGAAGAAGGAATGCGTCCTGCCGGTGGAAATCGACCGCCTCATGCACAGCGACGCCCTTACTGTGGAGGTGCTGCATACGGACGCGGTGTGGTTCGGCGTGACCTATCTGGCGGATAAGGAATATGTTTCCGGCGAGCTGCGTAAGCTCCATGCGCATGGGACTTATCCGGCGCTGGTGTGACGGCAAAAAAGTGATGAAATACCTGAAAAATTTGCACATCCGCTCCCGGAGGACTTGCCCCGGGGGCGTTTCTTTGGTACAATAGAGGATGGTACCGAGGTTGCCTCAGTATTATTGAAGGAGATGCAGCAACATGAAGATCCTGCTGACCGGCGGCGCCGGATTCATCGCGACCCATACCTGTGTGGAACTGATGGAGGCCGGCCACGAAGCTGTGATCGTGGATAATTATGTGAACTCCCAGCCCGAGGCTGTGCGCCGCGTGGAGGAGATCGTCGGTCGCCCGGTGAAGGCGTACGAGGCTGACGTGTGCGACAAGGACGCGATGAACCGCATCTTTGACGAGAACGAGTTTGATGCGGTGATCCACTTTGCGGGCCTGAAGGCCGTGGGCGAGAGCGTTTCTATCCCGCTGCGGTACTACCGCAACAACCTGGATTCCACCCTGACCCTGTGCGAGGTCATGGCGGCCCATGGCTGCAAGAAGCTGGTGTTCTCCTCCTCCGCCACCGTGTATGGCGTGCCGGACGAGGTGCCCCTGCGCGAGGATATGTTCTGCAAGGGCTGCACCAATCCCTATGGCTGGACCAAGTACATGATCGAGAAGATCCTCATGGGCGTGGTGACGGCTGATCCGGAGTGGAGCGTGGTGCTGCTGCGCTACTTCAATCCCATTGGCGCCCACGAATCCGGCCGTATCGGCGAGGATCCCACCGGTATCCCCAACAATTTGATGCCCTATATCACCAAGGTGGCTGCCGGCCAGCTCAAGCAGCTGACCGTGATGGGCGATGACTACAACACCCACGACGGCACCGGCGTGCGCGATTATATCCATGTGGTCGACCTGGCCAAGGGCCATGTGGCGGCCTGCGATTATGCGGCCAAGCATGATGGCTGCGAGATCATCAACCTGGGCACCGGCGTGGGTTATTCCGTGCTGGACATTGTCAAGGCCTTCAACAAGGCCAACGACCTGGATCTGCCCTATGTGATCGGCCCCCGCCGCCCCGGCGACGTGGACGCCTGTTTTGCCGACCCCCGCAAGGCCAAGGAGCTGCTGGGCTGGGAGGCCACCAAGTCCCTGGAGGACATGTGCCGCGACGCCTGGAACTGGCAGCGCAACAACCCCAAGGGCTATCATTCTTAACGTCATTTGCAAGCGCGGAGGCTCACGCAAACGGGCTTCCGTGCTTTTTTCGGAAACGGAGGATGCAGCATGAAGCGGTATGTGCTTCTTGTGGGCGGCACCGGCGCGCGTCTGGCGGATGCGCTGATCGTGGCGGCCAGCGCGGGCGTGTTCCCGGCGGAAAAGCTGGAGGTGCTCCTGGCGGATACGGATCGCCGGGGCGTGCGCAGCGCAGGGCTTGTCAGCGCCAAGATGGCGGACTACGCCCGCATCCATCAGGCCATGCAGGGCAAGGAAGGCCCCTTCCGCACGGAGGTGGCCTTTTCGTCGTGGCCGCGGGAGCTGCCCCAGGAGAATGCCTCCCTGGCGGGCTTTACCACCGGCACGGAGGCGGATGTGTTCCTCACCCAGGCCCTCTTTGACGAGGACGCGGCCAGCATTGACCTGCATGAGGGCTTCCACGGCCAGCGCATGCTGGGCATGGTGACCTACGAGGCGCTGCTGCAGGAGGCTGAGCAGGACTACGACGATGTGCTGGCCTGCATGGTGGACGACATGAACACCGCCATCGCGGAGGACGAGGAAGTCCGCGTGGTGCTGGTGGGCTCCATCTGCGGCGGTACCGGTGCGGCGGGCATCGCGGCGCTGACACGGTACATCCGCAGCCGTACCCAGGATAAGGTGCATCTGGCCGGCGTGCTGCTGGGCGCCTGCGACGATGAACAGGATGCTGTCCATGCCAACGAAACCCTTGCTGAGTATGCGAAGGACAAGCTGTTTGATACCGTCTGCGTGCTGGCGCTGCCCCAGGCCAGCCGTGCCTCCGCTCCGGCGGAGTATGCCCATTTGACGGACTGGCTGGGTGTGTACTGCATGGATGTGCTGCTCCACCGGCCCCAGTGGCTGACGGGTGTTTTCACCGTCAAGGCTCCGGAAGGCCCCCTGTGCTGGGAGATCTTCGGCAAGGCGGCGGAGCGCTATCGCCTGTGCTACGGCGGACTGATGAAGTTCGCCTCCGCCTGGGTGGGCAGTCTGTCCGCGAAGGTGGAAAAGCGGCTGCGCAAGCCCTTCTTCCTGCGGGACGAGCTGCTGGGCTGGTACGCCCACTTCTTCCGCCGGATGGAGGCGGATCGCGAGGATCAAATTGCCCTGATCGACCCGCTGAACAGGCTGATGAAGGTCTGCATGATTTGGCTGGGCGGGGTGTGCAAGTCCCTGCCGGTGGATCTGCGCTGCGCTACGGCGCTTGCCGCCGCCCGCGCGGAGGCCGAGGCACATTATGCCGGCCTGACTGACCTGGCCAGCCGTCTTGCGATGATGGACGACGACGCCCAGCGCACCGAGCTCTACGAGGACAATCTGGTCTACCGCAGCAAGAACAGCGCTGACGCCACCGAGGCGGAAGCTGCCCTGAAGCGCATTGTCGCCGCACGCCAGGAGCTGGCCCGCCGCACCAATGCCCAGAATGAGCTCAACCGTCGCATGGGCGGCACTGCCGCGATGGACATGCTGTACGAGGCGCTGGACGCAGCGCAGCAGGAATCCGATGAGCTTCACGCCCGCCATGAGGAGGCCGTGCGCCGCATTGATCATGCGGAGAGCATCGCCGCGGAGGCGGATCAGTACCGCATCACCGACGCCCGCACCAAGCTGCGCCGCATGGAGCGCCATCAGGTGATGGTGGACAGCAAGCAGCAGCGCATCCGGGCGGATGTGGCCAATGCAAACGCTGCCGGTCTGCGGTTTGAAAAGCCTGTGGCGGTCGGCGGCGCGGCAGAAAACGATATGATCCTGCAGGAGGCAGCGGAAATGCTGCTGCGGGGCGGCGCGGACCGCAAGTCCCTCGATGCCCTGTGGCACCGCATGGTGCGCCCTGTGGATACCCTGACTATCCGGCAGGCGATGAAGAGCATCCGCCGTGCGCCGGTGGACAGGGAGATCCCCCTGATGAGCCTGATGCAGGCGATGATGGAAATTGCGATGAAGGAGGTGTGAGGATGAAGGAACTGGTCTTCCTGCCCGACAGGGAGGGAAGGGACGAACTGGGCCAGCAGCATGGCTTTGTCCGCGTGGGTGCGGACGGCGCGGCGCTGGAAAGCCTGTCCGACCGCCTCATCCTCCCGCCCTGTGAGGAAAAGCGTCTGGACGTAAACAAGTGGCGCGGCCTGCTGACGCTGGCCCTGCTGTGCGACGCATGGCCGGGCACGGAGACGCACGTCACCGTGCTGACGGTGGATGGTGCGACCTCTGCCTTTGCGTCCTGGGTGCTCAGCGCCCGGGGGGAGGAGAAGCTCCACCTGGTGCTGCTGGAAAAGGACGGCATGCGGAAGCTGCTGGGCATCGCGGATGGCCACATGGGCATCACGCTGCCCGCCGTGCCGACGGATCTTGCCGATATGATGCCCGCTCGGGCTGCCTGGTACGACGCGGATGAGGGTATCTGGCACGACCCTGTGCCCAGCCTGAACGAAAATGACCGGGCCATTCTACTGGCCCGACTGACCCTGATGGGGCTGGACGCCCCGGAGGTCGCCGCCTTCAAATCCGACCTGGCCGATGCGGACAAGCCCAATGTGGAGGCCGTCTGCCAGGAGGACGAGGGCGCGCTCCGTGCGCTGGCACTGCGCATCCAAGCGGTGTGCGCGCTGGATGACTTCGAAGCCTTCTCCGTGCGCCGGGAGCCCTGCGCGGTGGAGGGGGACAATCCACTGGTGCGCCTGTTTGCCGCGGCGGATGTGCGCTATCCTGCTGCGCGGGAATGTGCGGTGTACCTGTGGAACGGCGTGCCCTTTGCCCGCACCAGCGCACAGCTGGGCCTGACGGGCGTGGCGCATCCCGGGCAGGATGCGGCGCTGGATGCCATTGAGGCGGAGGTCGCGCTGCTTGGCGGGAACTCCACCCGCTGGTGCCGCCGCTGCGGGGATGGCGTGGCGCAATGGCTCGCGGTGCAGGATGCGGCGCTGCTGCCCCAGGCCCGCGCGAGGGCGGAGGAGATCCGCAATGAACGCCGCGAAAAGGCTGCCCAGGTGCAGCCTGCCGTGCAGCTGACCTGGCCCTGGGACGCCGGCTGCGGCGCGGTGAAATACCTGCTGAACGAAGCCCTTGGCTCCGCCTGGATGGCTGGAGCGAAGAACCCCTTTGCGGATGTGCTGACCAAGCTGACCGGCCACACGCTGGGGGACAACACCCTTCAACACTGCTGCGCCTGCGCCGACGGCGTGCTGCTGCCGCCCCTGTCAAAGGAGCTGGCGCGGTGCGTGGCCTCCGCGGGAGACGGCGAGGGCCTGGCAACGGATACCCTGCGCTTTGATCCCCGGGAGGATGGCGGCATCACCGCGTCCTTCCTGCTGCGGGGTACGGGCGAGGTGCGCATGGAGCGTACCTACCCCATCAGTGAGATCCTCGTGCTGGACGAGGGTGCATCCCCCTGTGCGGCGGTATGGCCCTGCCTGCCCATGGAGCGCTGGCGGGCTTATCATGTGTTCATGAAGGGCGGCGATGTGACGGTTTCCGCGCTGGCTGGCGGCAGCTGGAAGGAACTCACGCCCGGCGAGGGCTGGCGCTGCCTGCGCACGGATACTTATCCGGCGTGCCTGGTGCTTACCCGGGGCGAAAGCTGCCTGGGCGTGCTGCCCAACGCGCTCCCGCTGTGCCGCATTGAGGCCAGGGGCGACGCACTGGCGGCCATCGACATGGGCGCGAGTGCCACGGCGGCGGTGCTCCGTCTGGACGGCAAGCCTGTGGACTTTGGCGGCGACAGCCTGACCCGACTGCTGGTCACGCCCCAGGACATGCCTGCGGAGGATTTCCTGGAAAGCCTCACCCCGATGGAACTGACGCCCTCCGCTGTGATGCTGACCGGCGATGGCGACCAGCTCTTTGAGGACGGCTATGTGTACGCGCCCCGCGGCTTTGACGCACTGCGGGAAATGATCCCCGGCAGCGTTTGCAGCCAGCTCAAGTGGCGGGCGGACAAGCGCAGCGTCCGGGCGCGGCGGATCTTGCTGCATCAGGTGATGCTGGGGGCAAGCCTGACGGCCATGCTGGCAGGCGCAAAGAGCATCCGCTGGCGCATGACCGTTGCGGACGAAATGGCGGACGAGGGCCGCGATGCGCTGCTGAACGTGGCTTCCGAGCTGTCTGTGGAGGTGGCAGAGGAAACCGGCCTTTACCTGACGGACGGCAAATTCATGGTCACCTGGGCCGAGGAGGCTTCCGCCGTGCAGTCCTGGCTGCGCCGCGACGGCGGCATGAAGGGGACCTTCGCGGTGCTGGACATCGGCGGAAGCAGCGTCAAGACGCACCTGTGGATGCAGGGCAAGCACCGTCCGCTGGGCGGCGCGGTGATGCTGACCGGCGCGTCCTCGGCGCTGCTGGAGGCGCTGCGTGACCGGCCGGAAATGCTTTATACGGATTTCGCAGATTGCGGTGATGCGGCGCTGATCTCAGCTGTGGAGGGTATGTGTGCACAGCTCACTCTGGCGGGAGAATCCACTGCCCAGGCGGACAAGGCGCTGCTGATGCTGGATGCGCTGCTGCAGGAGCACAAGGCGGCCATCACCCAGCATATGTATGCAAGGTTCATGGCCCAGCAGCCGACGTATATGCAAGCTGTGCTGCTGGAAATGTACGCTTCGGCGCTGTTCAACGTCGGTCTGATGCTGGAGCAGGCGGGCAACGATACCAATATCAGCCATCTGTTCCCCAGCGACTTGAATGTGTGCCTCACCGGCCGCGGCGCGTGGCTGATGGATACCCTTACGCCCCAGCTGCGCAACGGTTTGCAGTACATCGCCCATGAGCCGATGCAGCTGCGTCATCCCGTGCGCACGGTGACTCTCCGCGTCCCGCAGCTGCCCGCGATGGGCGTGGCGCTGGGCATGGTCTCCCTCAAGGAAACGCAGATGACCAACGATACGCCGGTCATCCGCACCCGTCAGTCCTTCTCGGAACTGATGCGGATGCTGATGGTGCAGTTCTTCCAGTGCTTCCCGCTGCATGTGTGGACGCTGCATCCGGGGCTCTTTGATCAGTGGGGTAATCTCACTGCGGAAGGGGATGACATCATCCGCCGGACGGCCAGCGCGGTCTATGGCGAGGGCGAGGACATCCCGGCCTCGGTGATGGCCTTCATGGCCAAACTGCGCCAGACGGCGATCCTGCCCGAATTTCCTCTTTTCCCCGGCGAATAATCACGGAAGGTGATACGATATGGCCAAGAACGCATCCTCTCAAACGGCGGAGCGCGGCAGCATCATCAAGGAGTACGCTATGCTCACCCTTGGCACGGTGATCATGGTGCTGGGTATCTACTTCTTCAAGTTTCCCAACAATTTCTCCACCGGCGGCGTGACGGGTATTGCCGTTATTCTGGCCCGGTATTTCCCGATGATCTCCCGGGCGGATTTCGTCATGGTGATCAACGTGGCGCTGCTGGGCGTGGGCTTTGCAGTATTCGGCAAGGGCTTTGCTGGCAAGACGGTGTACGTCAGCCTGCTGATGTCCGGACTGACGTGGGTGCTGGAGCGGACGATCCCGCTGACTGCCCCGATGACGAATCAGCCCCTGCTGGAGCTGATCTTCGCGGTGGGTCTGCCTGCGCTGGGTTCAGCCATCCTCTTCAACCTGGATGCGTCCTCCGGCGGCACGGACATTGTGGCCATGGTGCTGAAAAAGTACACCTCCCTGGACATCGGCAAGGCACTGATCTGCTCTGATCTGGTCATCACGCTGATGGCTTGCGTGGCGTTCGGCATGGAAACGGGCCTGTTCTCCATTCTTGGCTTGCTGATGAAGAGCCTGCTGGTGGACATGGTGCTGGAGAACATCAACACGCATAAGTATTTCCACATCATTACCACCAAGCCGGATGAGATCGAGGCATATATCACCAAGACCCTGAAGCGCGGCGCGACGGAGCTGCATGGCGAGGGCGCTTACACCCACGAGGGACGCACGGTGCTGCTGACGGTGATGAAGCGTCATGAGGCGGTGCTGCTGCGCCGGTATGTGAAACAGGTGGATCCCCATGCGTTTGTGCTGATCATCAACACCGGCGAGATCGTGGGCAAGGGTTTCCGAGGAGTTAATTGACCCCGACATCCCGGCGAACAAAAAGGGTGTCGAGAGGGCCGACCGGCCCTTCGCGGGGTCAAGGGGCAGGGCCCCTTGCCGCCGGAGGCCTCCGGGCCGCAGCCCGAAAACGCCCCGCGCGCCTTTCGCGAATCTGACGGATTCGCCGAAACAGCTCACTCCGCCCCAAATAAACCCGCATCCAACCCCGCACAACCGCCCGCCAAGGGCAACCTACCCCCACAGGAGCGTACTATGCTTGAACACATCACCAGCCTCAAAAACCCCAAGGTAACGACCTGGAAATCCCTGAAGGATCGCAAGGGCCGCCGGGAAACCGGCTGCTTCCTGGTGGAAGGCCGCAAGATGGTCGAGGAAGCCCTCGCATCCGCCTTCCCGGTGGAGGCCGTCCTGGTGGACGACGCCCGCCTGGACGAGTTCACCCTGCCCGCCGGGATCCCTGCGTACAGCATGCCGGGGCACGTCCTGGCGGCGGTATGCGACACCAAAACGCCCCAGGGCATCGCGGCCATTGTCCGCATGGCGGAGGTGCCTCTGGCGGGCAAGCGCCTGGTGGCCATGGACGGCGTGCAGGATCCGGGCAACGTGGGAACCATCATCCGTACGGCGGATGCGGCAGGCTTTGACGGCGTGATCCTCTCCGCACAGTGCGCGGATGTGTTCAGCCCCAAAGTGCTGCGCGCCACGATGGGCAGCGTATTCCGCATGGGCATCCGTGTGACGGATGATCTGCCGGGACTGCTGGCGAACATGGTGCAGGAGGGCGCGAGCGTGCTGTCCTCCCAGCTGGATGGCGAGCCCTTTTACCAGCGCAGTCCGCTGAACGAGCGCTTCGTGCTGGTGATCGGCAGCGAGGGCAACGGTGTGACGGACGAGGTCAAGGCCGTTGCCACCCACAAGGTGAAGCTGCCCATGCGCGGTGGCGCGGAGAGCCTCAATGCTGCGGTGGCAGCGGGGATCATGATGTATGAGCTGACGCGTGACATGAACTAAAGAAGCCTTAAGGCGCTCACCGAAAGAGCGCCTTTTTGCATAGAAAAAATGTAGGAATATGAAGAAACTGTTTGCAATGCTGCTCGTGCTGTGCTTGATGTGCGGCGCGGTATCCGCCTTTGCTGAAGCTGCAGAAACGCAGGAAGCGAAGATAGGCAATGTGACCTTCCAGATCCCGGCGGGGATGGAAATGACGAGAATGACCAGCAATGATCGCGAGTACGAGTCCGAAACCTGCTCCATTGCCTTGATTTCCTGGGCGATGGATGTAGAGCGGGTTCAGTATATGGTGGATGAGATGAAAGCGCAGGGGTCCCCGATCAGCTACCAGCAGGCAGCTATTGTCTTTGGTCAGATTATCGGCGGCATGGATCAGGACACTGCGATTCCGCTGGCATTGTTAGCGGTGCCCGAAGATATTGGTATGCTCAATGGCGAGACAGTCATGAGTGGAAAAGAGACTTTTACTGTAGATACAATTTTGTTCTATGCTCAGGCATATCGGGATAACTACTTCTCGGTGATTGTGGTGAGCGAAGTGTTGTCTCCGGAAGAGGTTAAGCAGATCGGCCAGGATATCATGCGTTCTGTCCGCATCGACGGCGTGACTGAGGAGCAGATGGCTGCCGACGCCGAGGCTGCCCGCATTGCCGCCGAGCAGGCCGCCATGCAGAAGTATGTCGTCATCACCAACTCCAGCGCCAACGTTCGCTCTGGCCCCGGCGGCGACTACGATAAGGTGACCACCGCTCGTCAGGGCGACACCTTCCCCCTCATCGGTGAGGACGGCAACTGGTATATCATCGACGTGAATGGTCGGACCGGCTATGTCACCAAGAGCCTCTCTGCTATTCAGGAGTAAAACACACAACGACGCCCCGACAGCTTTTCGGCTGCCGGGGCTTTTTGTATATGCGGTTTAGTGGGGCAAACTGACGGAATACACCTCGCTGTTGCTGATGACGATGGCGTAGCCGTTGTCGGTCAGGCCCACGAAGTCGGTGACGATGCGGTCGTCGGGGAGGTTCATGTCATGGGCGTAGAAGCGCTGGCTGTTGACCTGGCCGGCGTAAAGGTATTGGTCGGAGACCGCGTAGATGCGGCCGCTGTCAATGGCGGCGCCCACGCAGGAGGAGGGCAGCGTGTAGCGGCGATCCAGGGCGGAGGAGAACACGCGCAGTTCGGTGATGGACTGCACCGAGGAGGTCTGAGCCGTGGGCGCCAGCAGGAACTGGGTCGCGCCGCGGTCCGGGGTGGCGTGGTCAAGGTACTTCCAGCCGTAGACCAGCATCGTGTCATTGACGTTCTGGACGCCCTTGTAGTCGTAGATGTACATCTGCTGGGTGGTGAAGACGTTGAGCAGGTTGTCCGCGCTGATAACGCGGTAAGCCAGATGCTCGCCCAGGCGAACCTCGCCGGTATTCATCGCGCCAACCTGGAAGGTGTGCATGATGGAGGATACGGCGGGATTATACACATCGTAGGAGAGGGTCCACATGTACTCGTTGCTGGCACCGTAGAAGCCGCAGTCCAGCAGGAACATGCCGTTGAAGGAATCGGTCTCCGTATCCACCTGGGAACCCTGCAGATCCTTGACGATCAGGGTGGACTTGAGCTCGTCACCGGTGACGACGGCGGCGTACTTCTTGCCGATGCGGGCGAACTGAATGGGCGCTTCCATGGATTCATTGTAGGAAGGCTTGCCTTTTTCGTTGACGATGAACAGCTGCGTGCCCGCCCAGATGACCAGGTGATCCTCCGAAACGGAGAAGGACGCGCCGTCGCCCACAGGATAGCTCCACTCGATGCCGCCGCCGGCGTTGACGAAGTGGATGGAAGCGCCGTCATAATACAGCACGCCATCCTGGAAGACGGTAACGTCCTGATGAGCGTAGCAGGGGAGGGACAGGGCGGTCACCGTGCTGGTGCGGGTGAGGAAGCTCACCAGATTGACGATGCCGATGATAGCCAGCACCACGGCGATCAGGATGATCCAGTTGCGCAGCTGCTTGCGGCGCTTGCGCTTGAGGGCCTCCTGGTCAGGGATGAGGGGTTTGTTCTTGCTCTGCATATGTTTCTCCTTGCGGAATGATTGCATCAAAAAGGGTGTGCCGGATAAGAGCACACCCTATTATAGCAGGAAAATCCAAGCGTTGCAACTGGTATTACAGGCTTTTGAGCATCTCCACCATCTCGGCGAAGGTGCCCTGCGCGCCCTTCCAGGGGTTCTCCTTGTCCGGGAGGCGGCAGTCAGTGACCAGGAAGCACTCCATGCCCACGGCGGTGGCGCAGTGCATGTCCTCCCGGTCGTCGTTGCCGATCATCAGGCACTTCGACGGATCAAGATCCAGACGCTGGCAGATATCGATGAAGTACGCCGGATTGGGCTTGCAGTGCCTGTCCGAGGTGTAGCAGGTGACCAGATCGAAATCCTCCGGCTTGAGGCCGAGCCAGCTCAGGCGGGTGGCCTGACCGGCCATGGGGAAGAGGGGATTGGTCGCCAGGACGACCTTGCCCGCCTTTTCATGGGCGAGGCGCACGGCTTCCTTCGCCAGGGGATTGTCCATCGTGGCGGCACGGGCGGCCTGGAAGCCTTCGTTGTAGAACGCATCGCAGATGGGCTCCACCTGGGCGCGGTCAACGCCGGTCATCGCGGAGAAGGTCTCCCAGAACACGTCGGCGTTCAGCTTGCCGGAGGTGTTGGCCATCATGGCCTTCGTCGCGGCCCAGAAGGGCTTGAGCATGGTTTCCACCGTAAGGCCGAAGGGGGCCAGTTCCCGGGCCAGGGCGCCGATATAGATCTTCGCAAAGCCTTCCAGCTCCATGGGGAGCAGCGTGCCGTCCAGATCAAAGAGGATCGCCTGATAACGCATGTGATGTACCTCCAGCGGTTGATTCATGGATATTATACACCCATTTTTCCCCGGTTGCAAATCAAGAATGCGTTACTTATTGTGCTGGCAATAGGCGCGGATGGCCTTGGCAATAAACGCTGCCGTGCCCTGACCGCCAGCTTTGTCGATATTGCGGGTGAAGTCGCCGCCGCCATCGTACATGTCCGCCAGGCCACGCAGGACAGGTGTGGTGCAGGTGTAGAAGTTCGCGGTGATGAAGTCCCGCAGCTGCTGCACCATGGCCTGGGCTTCGTCGCAGGCAGGGTCAATGTCGCGGCGCTTGCCGAAGTCTGCAAAGAGCGCCATCATCGCTTCACCGGAAGCCTTGTTCTGCTCACGCGTGTTGCCGCGGGATTCATACTCCTTCCAGGCGTCGGTCTTGCCCCAGGCAGCCTTGGCCTGGGCGGTGTAGTCGTCGATCTTGCGGGCGTCAAAAGCGGAAAAATCCATATGATTCAGTCCTTTCAGTTTCATTCCTTTTGCCATGAGGATGAGGTTGTCGATATGCTTGCGGCGCATGGTCAGCAGGGTGATCTGCTTATCCAGCGCGTCGATGGGGTCGAAATCCGGCGCGTCGATGATGGCCTTGATGTCCGCCAGCGGAAATTCCAGCTCCCGGAAGATGAGGATGGTGTGCAGGCGCTGCAGGGAGGTCTCGTCATACTGGCGGTAGCCGGCCTCCGTCACCTGCGTAGGCTTGAGCAGCCCCATCTTGTCGTAGTGCCGAAGCGTCCGGATGGACACATGGGTCATGGCGGACAGCTCGCCGATGTTCATCATGAGGGTCACGTCCTTTCGGGAAGATGCGATCGCAGCATCAGCATAAACCATGACGCAGGGGGAGAGTCAAGCCCCTTTTTCAAAGAAAAATGCTGCCAGGGGGATGGCAGCATCAATGCTCATTGGGCGGCGGGCTCGGCGGTATGCTCGACAACATTGGGCTCTTCCAGCATATCGCGGACGAAGCGCTCGAAGAATTTCAGCACATTGTCGTCATTACCCGTCTCGTAGAAGATACACAGGTACATGTCGCTGGTGTCACACTGGAGCATGGCGTTCATGCCGGGCAAATCGGCACAGGGGATGCCAAACTGATGCTTCTCACCGCGTGCCATGGCCTTTTCCGGCTGAGCGTCGTTCTTCGAGTCCACCTCCAGGGCACGATTGCCGCGGCTGAGGCTGACGCCCAGCCCCTCCAGCTCCGTCAGCAGCTCGGGCAGTACCCGCTCCAGGGGCATGAAGGCGCCCTGAGCGGCATAGTTCTGGAACTCGGCGCGGGGCAGGACATAAATGTCGAATTCGCGGGCGGCCACGCGGGTGGAGAGGATCATGGCGCCATAGGCCTCATCCGGCATGACGAACTCGCAGGTGAGCTCCTCCATGTCGGGCATGTATTCCAGGCGGACTGTTTCCATATAAGTGGCCAGCAGGGTATGATCGCCGTAGGCGTACACGCCGGCAACGACCTTCTTCTCTTCCGGAGCCCGATGCTCGGTCACGGAGAAAACAATGTTCCAGCCAAAGACTGCGACGAGGATCAGCAGAATATATTTCCACAGGGAATAGGTAAGGTGGTGCTGGATTTTTTCCTTTGTCAGGGGCGTTTTCATGGGGATGACCTTCTTTCGCGCGGATTGCCCTGTCAGCATAACAGGGCTGTATGAAATGGGGATGAAGCAGGATCAATCGCGGACGGGCCGCATGCCGGCGGCGCGGAACTGGTTCGGAGGCATGCCGCACTGGGTCAGGAAGGCGCGGTGGAAGGTGCGCTGATTGCCGTAGCCGCACAGGTAAGCGATCTGGGAAATGGAGAAGGAGGGATCCTGCAGCAGCTGGCGCGCCCGGTCGATGCGCAGGATGTTGATGTACTGGCGGAAGTTGATGTTCAGCTGCTGGGAAAAGATATGGCTGAGGTGGATGCGGCTGATGCCCAGGGCGCGGGCAGTGGTCTCCAGCGTCAGCGGCTCGGTGAAATGCTCCGATACATACTGCAGCACCTGATAGGCCAGCGACGAATGGGGATTGCGCTTGGCCTGAGTAAGGGGCAGGGACGCGAACATATAGGAAAGGAACAGATGAAGATACCCCAGCTTCAGCGGTGTGGACTGATCCTGGCTGACAACCTTCTGCAGACCGGAAATGATCGCGTCCAGCTCCGGGGCTTTCTCCTGCGCCAGCAGCAGCGGCTGAACCGGCTGCATGGTGCGGAAGGTGTGGTGGAACTCGATGATCGTATCCGGAGTGAAGATCAGCGAAAGGCCTGAAGCATCCGGCGAAACCTCATCGTAGCTGTGGGGGATGGAGGGGAATGAAACAGCAATGTCGCCCGGCAGGAGCAGAAGCTGCTTGCCGGCAATGCTCATCTTCATGCTGCCCGTGCGCAGGCAGACGATTTCCACCACATCATGCACATGGGCGGGGAACGGATGATCGCAGATTTCGCCTGCAAAGACGTTTTCGCTGCGCTGCTCGTAAAAGACGGGATTCATGGACGCACCTCCATGCTTATCGGGTGTTTATCATCGACGATAACAGTTTACCACATAAAACCGTGAAAGTAAAGGGCGGAAGGACATTTTTGTCCATAATTAGATTCGTGCGTGTATTGCGGAGATTGTATACATCATTTATACTTGTATTAAATGGGACGGAAGTTCCCAAATTGTTTTAAGGAGGAACCAATCATATGCGTAAACTGCTGGCTGGCCTTCTGGCTATCATGATGGTTTTGTCCCTCTGCAGCTTTGCTGCTGCGGACGAGAAGCCCATCGTTGTGACCGTCTTCCGTGGCGATCCCGGTGATCAGCCCACCGATGACAACAAGATCTACAAGCTGATCGAAGAAGAATTCGGCATCAAGTTTGAGATCGAATTCCTGGCTGGTGACCTGGACGAGACCCTGGGAACCAAGATCGCTGGCGAAGACTACCCCGATCTGTTCGACGGCGGCAACTCTGCTGAGAAGCTGATCAACGCCGGCGCCCTGATCAACCTGCTGGACTACATCTCTGAGGAGAAGACCCCCAACCTGTGGAACCACATCAAGGATCTGCTGCCCCAGCTGGTCAATGAGAACGGCGAACTGTTCATCATCCCCAACTACGGCATCAACTACAATGCTCAGATCCAGAACGCCTGCAACGGCCCCGCCTTCTTCATCCAGAAGCAGGTCCTGGCTTGGGCTGGCTACCCCCAGATCAAGACCCTGAACGAGTACTTCGATCTGATCGAGCGCTTCATCGCTGCGAATCCCACCAACGCCAACGGCGCGAAGTATGAAGGCTTTGCCATCCTGTGCGAAGACTGGCGTCACTTCTGCCTGATCAACCCCGTGCAGCACCTGATGGGCCGCCCCAACGACGGTGAAGTCATCGTTAACGTGACCTCCGGCAACTGGGAGACCGTGACCTTCATCAATCAGCCCTACGCCAAGGCTTACTATGCTAAGCTGAACGAAATGTACAACAAGGGCCTGATCAATCCCGATACCTTCACCATGACCTATGACCAGTACATCGCCAAGCTGTCTGCCGGCACCGTGCTGGGCATGTTCGACCAGACCTGGGACTTCGGCTCCGCTACCGCTGCGCTGGAGACCGCTGGCATGTACGAGAACACCTACATCGCTCTGCCCCTGGTGTATGACGAGTCCTACGGCTTCGGCAAGATCGAGGAGCAGTACCTGAACGGCGCTGTGCCCAACAAGGACCGTGGCTTCGGTATCTCCGTCAACTGTGAGTACCCCGAGCGCATGATCAACCTGTTCGAGAACCTGCTGTCCGACCGCTGGCAGAAGATCCTGCAGTGGGGCATCGAGGGCGAGGACTACTATGTTGAGAACGGCCGTATGCTGATGACCACCGAGCAGTACAACAACCGTCAGGATGCTGCTTGGAAGATGCGCAACACTGCCGTTACCATCTGGGAATCCGCTCCCAAGAAGCAGGGTACTCAGGACGACGGCAATGCTTGGGCTCACTCTGATCAGCCTGAGAACTACTTCGCCCTGATGAGCGACTACGACAAGGCATTCCTGTCTGCCTATGGCTACCAGAAGCCCGCTGACTTCTTCAATGCTCCCTGCACCCTGGCTCCCTACGGCGAGGCTTGGCAGATCGACAAGACCCCCATCCAGGACGACTACGACAAGTTCAACCTCCTGCAGGATCAGTGGCTGCCCAAGGTCATCATGGCTGCCGACCAGGCTGAACTGGACGCGACCTGGGATGCCTTCCTGGCTGAGATCAACCCCTACTGCGAGATCTACACCAACTACATGCAGGCTGAAGTCCTGAAGCTGGTTGAGCAGGCTACCAAGTAATCCAGAGTCTCTCATGGCCATGGGGAGAGTTTGACTCTCCCCATGGTTTTTTCGGAAAGGGGTGCCACGAATGACAGGCACGGTAAAGAACGTTAAGCCGGTGCTGAACACCAGAAAGAAAAAGAACTTCGGAAGGGTGCTGTGGGATCAAAAGTATTTGATCCTCATGTCGGTGCCGGTTCTTCTGTATGTTCTTCTTTTCAATTATTACCCCCTGTGGGGCTGGCGCTATGCATTCCAGAATCTGGACCTTTACACCATCAAGAAGGGTGCGGACTGGATCTGGTTCGAAAATTTTGAATGGCTCTTCAACGAAAAGCTGTTCTGGTTGGGCATCAGAAACACGCTGGCAATGAGCGTGATCAACCTGGTCTTCGGTACGCTGGCGTCCATCCTGCTGGCCATTTCCCTCAACGAGGTGCGCAGCAAGGCATTCAAGCGTGGCGTGCAGACGATCACTTATCTGCCCCACTTCCTGTCGATGGTTATCGTCGTGGGCATGGCGCAGAACATGTTCGTCAGCGATGGCCCGGTGAACAAGATCCTGATGTCCCTGGGCATCATTGACGGCCCGATCTGGTGGCTGGGCGAGGGGAAGTACTTCTGGTGGCTGGTAGGCATCATCAACGTGTGGAAGGAAGTCGGCTGGAACTCCATCATTTACATTTCCACCATGACCTCCATTGATCCCACGCTGTATGAGGCTGCGTCCATTGACGGCGCAGGCCGTTTCCAGCGCATCATGAACGTGACGCTACCGGGCATCAAGTCCACCTTCGTGGTGCTCCTGATCATGAACATCGGCCATCTGATGGAGGCCGGCTTCGAGATTCAGTATCTGCTGGGCAACAAGCAGGTGTACAACTTCTCGCAGACGATCGACGTATTCGTGATGGAATTCGGTATCCAGAACAACAAGTATGGCCGTGCCATCGCCGCCGGTATGTTCAAGAGTATCGTCGGCATCATCCTGCTGTTTGGCGCCAACTTTGTGGCCAAGAAGCTGGATGAAGACACTTTGATTTAAGGGAGGGATATCTTGTGGCTTTCTTCAAGCGTAAAAAGCGTCACCCGATGCAGCAGGATATCGTGTTCCCGATTGTCAATGGCCTGATCCTGTGCGTCCTGATCTTCATTACCCTGTACCCGGTCATCAATACCGTGGCGGTATCCTTCAACGATGGTATCGACGCGGTTCGCGGCGGCATCGGTCTGTGGCCCCGCAAGTTCAGCGTGGAGGCGTACAAGTCCCTGCTGACGGATAAGCTGACCTACAATGCCTTCGGCATTTCTGTGGCCCGTACCGTGATCACCACGGTCCTGAACCTGTTCTTCACCTCCATGCTGGCCTTTGCACTGAGCCGCAAGGAGTATGTGTTTGGCAAGTTCATCACCTTGGCGATGGTGCTGACCATGTACGTGAACGCCGGCTTGATCCCCAACTTCCTGCTGATCTCCAAGACCCTGAAGCTCAGCAAGACGTTCTGGGTATACATCGTGCCGACGATGTTCAGCTGCTTCAACATGATCGTGATTCGTACCTACATCAACGGTCTGCCTGAAGCGCTGACGGAATCTGCCCGTATTGACGGCGCGAATGATCTGCGCATCTTCTGGCAGATCATCTTCCCGCTGTGCACGCCCGTGCTGGCAACGGTTGCACTGTTCGTGGCCGTCGGCAGCTGGAACCAGTGGTTCGATACCCAGTTGTACAATGGCAGCAAGAAGATGCTGCATAGCCTGCAGTACCTGCTGAAGATGAAGCTGGCAACGTCCATGAACCAGACCAACGCTGCCAATACGTCGGTCGACGCGCTGATGCACTCCGGCGCTGCCAAGGCGACGCCCGTGACGGTGCGCTGTGCCATTACCGTGGTGTCCGCGCTGCCGATCATGATCGTGTATCCCTTCCTGCAGCGTTACTTTGTCACTGGCATGGTGCTGGGCGGCGTGAAGGGCTGATCTTACTTTTGCAATCACCGGCTCCTGCCTTGCGGCTTTTCCCGCCGGACAGGGGCCTTTTCATTTATCACGAAGGAGGTAATCAAATGATCCGTCGTGTAAAAACTGAGAACGGTTGGGTCCGCGGTCTGCCTGCGGCTGATCCGCGCATCACCAGCTACAAGGGGATTCCCTTTGCGGCCCCGCCGGTGGGGGAGAACCGCTGGCGCGCGCCCCAGCCCTGCAAGGATTGGGAGGGAGAACTGTTCGCCGCGGATTTCGGGCCCATCGCCATGCAGGCCAACTGCGCCGGCGATCCCATGAAGGACATCTATGCCCGTGAGTGGGCCGTGGACGCGGAGCTCCCCATGAGCGAGGATTGCCTGTACCTGAATGTCTGGGCGCCTGCGGACGGCCGTAAAAATCTGCCGGTCTACGTTTGGTACTTCGGCGGCGGACTGCAGGTGGGCAACACCACGGAGATGGAATTCGACGGCGAGCGCATTGCACGCCGCGGCGTGGTGGTCGTGACGGTGGGCTACCGCTTGAACTGCTTTGGCTTCCTGTGCCATCCTGAGATCACTGCGGAAGCGCCCGAGGCTCCGGCGAATTTCGGATTCCTGGATCAGCAGTGTGCGACCCGGTGGGTCAAGCGGAACATCGCTGCCTTTGGCGGTGATCCGGAGAACATCACCATCGGCGGCCAAAGCGCCGGCGGCATGAGCGTCTGCGCCCAGATGACCAGCCCGCAGAACAAGGGCCTGTTCAACCGCGCCATTGTGGAGAGCGGTACCTTTGCCCAGCCCTACGGCGCGAAGATGGGCCTGTTCCCCCGCACGATGGCGGAGGCGGAGGCACAGGGCGTGCGTTTCTTTGAGGCGCTGGGCGTCAAGAACCTCGCGGAGGCCCGTGCGCTGCCGGCGCGTCAGGTGGAGGACATGTCCCTGTCCTGGCCCTGGGGCTGCTGGGGTGAGACGGTGGACGGCGTGTTCAGTACCTTCCGCAGCAATGAATGGTATCAGCATCCTGAGCGGGTGATCTGCCCGGTGATGCTGGGCCAGACCAGCTCGGAATTCACCGCCCTTCCGCCCGCAGAGGACGACGCGGCGCTGGAAACCTTCGCAAAGGCGCAGTTCGGCGAGGATGCGGAGCAGTTCCTGTCCTTCTTCACCCGCCCGGCCACGAAGGAAAGCCTGGCCCGGGAGGGGCTGATGCATGCCATCGGCTTCGCCATCCGTTCCGCGGCGAAGAAAAATATGGAAAACGGTGTGCAGCAGCCGCTCTACGCTTACAATTTCGACCCGGAGATCCCCGGTTGGGACAACCCTGGTACCTTCCATTCTGTGGATCTGTGGTTCTTCTTCGAGACCCTGGCCAAGTGCTGGCGTCCCTTCACCGGCAAGCACTATGACCTGGCGCGGAATATGTGCGATTACTGGGTCAATTTCATCCGCACCGGCGATCCCAACGGTGTGGACAGCCAGGGCAAGCAGCTGCCGCTCTGGCCCGCGCTGACGGAGAAAGATCCTGCCTGGATGGTTTTCGGCGACCGCGCACAGCCTGAGCGCTGGCCCCTTTCTCCGCTGGAAGCCTTCCTGCTTGAGCATGCGGAATAACCGCCTTCAAGGCCGCCTCAAAGGGGCGGCTTTTTCGCTGCGAAAAACAAGATTCGTACGAAAAAAAGAACGATATTATATTGTCGGAAAATTGACAAACGTGCCGCCTTCGGTTATAATGTAAGATGCAATGCATATGGGCATCGGAAAATGCCCGGCAGGAAGGCGGTGGCGCAATGACGATCCGGGAAGTGGCAAAAATCCTGGATGCCAGGTGGATCTGCTGCGAGGATGAGGCGGATACGGAGATCCGCTATGCCTTCGCGTCTGACATGATGAGCGACGTGCTCGCCCATGTGAGCGAGGACACCATGCTCCTGACCGGCCTGATCAACAGCCAGTCCGTCCGCACGGCGGAAATGCTGGATGTGCCCTGTCTGGTGTTCGTGCGCGGCAAGATTCCCCATCAGGACGCTGTGATGCGGGCGCGCCAGATTGGCCTGCCCACGCTGGTGACCTCCTGCTCCCTGTTTGAAGCCTGCGGCCGCCTCTATACGGCGGGCATGGGCGTTTGCAAACTGGCCGACCACAATGGAGATGCCGACGATGACGATGATTAAAGAAAGCTACCCCGTCAAGGCGAACGACATGACCTTCGCGGGCGATGTGTCTGCCCGCATCAAGCGCCAGATGAAGCAGCTGGGCATCCCGGCCAGCGTGGTGCGCCGCGTGTCGGTGGGCACTTATGAGGCGGAGATCAACCTGGTCATCCATTCCGACGGCGGAAGGATCGATTTTGAGATCTCCCCGGAGAAGATCACCATCCGTGTGGTCGATCAGGGCCCGGGCATCCCGGATTTGAAGAAGGCCATGACCGAGGGCTGGTCCACCGCGTCCAACGAAGTGCGCAACATGGGCTTTGGCGCCGGTATGGGCCTGCCCAATATGAAACGTAACGCGGACGAGTTTGATATCAAGTCCACCGTTGGCGTTGGGACGGATATCACCATGATTTTCAACATATAAGCGGAACAAAGCAAAGGGGGCGGTCAGGTGAGCGAGGAACGTTATTTCCACTCTGTGCGTCTGGAAGAGGACAAGTGCAAGGGCTGCACCAACTGCCTCAAGCGCTGCCCGACGGAGGCCATCCGCATCCGCAACAACCGGGCGACCATCCTGCGCGAAAGCTGCATTGACTGCGGCGAGTGCGTGCGCGTGTGCCCCAACCACGCCAAGGTCGCTGTGACGGATCCGCTGTCCATTATCAACGGTTATGAATACAAGATCGCCCTGCCGGCTCCCGCGCTGTATGTGCAGTTTCCGCAGGTGCATCATTCCGACAAGATCATCGCCTCGCTGTATAAGCTGGGCTTTGACGAGGTCTTTGAGGTCGCCCGTGCGGCCGAGGTGATCTCCTATGCCATCAGCCGCACGCTGATCAATGAGGATCGTCCCCGCCCGGTGATCTCCTCCGCCTGCCCTGCGGTGGTGCGGCTGATCCAGCAGAAGTATCCGAGTCTGCTGGACAATGTGATCGACATCGTGTCGCCCATGGAGGCGGCTGCCCGCATCGCCAAGGAGGAGGCCGCGAAAAAGACCGGTCTCCCGGCGGAAAAGATCGGTGCCTTCTTCATTTCTCCCTGCGCCGCCAAGCTCTCCGATGTGCGCAACCCCATCGGCATCGAGAAATCCTCGGTGGACGGCGTGATCGCCATCAAGGACATTTACACTCAGATCCAGGCCCATGTGAAGGAAGGTTTCACGCCCCTGGAGATCGAGCGCGCCAGCACGGTCGGTGTGCGCTGGGCGGTTCCCACCGGCGAGGCGGACGCTGTCGGCATGCGCCACACCCTCTGCGTGGATGGCATCGACAATGTCAAGCACGCCCTGGAGCAGATCGAGGACAGCCGTTTTGACCGGCTGGATTACGTAGAGCTGCTGGCTTGCTCCAATGGCTGCCTGGGCGGCCCGCTGGCGGTGGAAAATGGCTATGTGGCCAAGAGCCGCATGCACGCCATCCTCCGTCATACACCGGACAAGATGGTGCAGAAGACCGAGATCTTCGACAATGCGCACGAGAAGTTCCGCATGACGCAGGAGATCGAGCCCAACGAGGCAAATCAGCTGACTGGTACGATGATGGAGCGCATCATCAAGACGGCCCGGATCGACGAGATCGTCCGCGGACTGCCGGGGCTGGATTGCGGCTCCTGCGGTTCTCCGACCTGCCATGCCCTGGCGATGGACATCGTCGGCGGCCATGCGTCGGAGATGAACTGCATCTTCAAGCTCAACGAGCGCATCAGCGCGCTGGCGGGCGAGATGGTATCCCTTGGCGCGTCCACCCGCTTTGCGGTGGGCGGCAACCGCCAGGACGGTACGCCCGATCAGAAGGAGGACTAATCCCATGCATGTATCCGACTTTGTGCAGCTCTCCGGCGGCAAGGTGCTGACGGGTGAGTATGAGGATCGCGAGATCGTCTGCGGCTACACCTGCGATTTGCTCAGCCATGTGATGGGCAAGGGTCAGGCGGACATGGCCTGGATCACCGTCCAGGCCCATATGAATGTCATCGCCGTGGCGGCCCTGCTGGATTTCGCCTGCGTGATCATCCCCGAGGGCCTGCCGGTGGACGAAACCATCGTGAACAAGGCCGCCTCCGAGGACATCATCATCGTATCCTGCGAGCAGACCTCCTTCGAGCTGGTCAAGCTCCTCGCGGATGCGGGCGTGCCCTCCGCGAAAAAGGGATGAAGATCTACTGCGACCTCCACATCCACTCCTGCCTGTCTCCCTGCGGCGACATGCTGATGACCCCCAACAACATCGTCGGCATGGCCTTCATCAAGCAGCTGGACGCCATCGCGGTGTGCGACCACAACACGGCAGAGAATCTCCCCGCGGTGAAAGAAGTTGCCGACATGATGGGCGTGGCGCTCCTGCCCGGCATGGAGCTGACCACGAAGGAAGAAGCCCACATGCTGGCCTACTTCCCGGATGTGGACAGTGCCCTCGCCTTCAGCCGCGTGGTGCATGAGCACCTCCCGCCAATCAAGAACCGCCCCGAATTCTTCGGCCGACAGGTTGTCATGAACGGCCAGGACGAGGAAGTGGGGGAGGAGGACAAGCTGCTGATCAGCGCGCTGGACTGGTCCTTTGAGGAGTGCGAAAAGCAGATTCATCTGCACGGCGGACTGTGCGTACCGGCGCATATCAACCGCGGCTCCAACGGCGTGCTGAACGCCCTGGGCTTCCTGCCCGACGGCGCAGCCTACGACGCCCTGGAGGTTTCCGATGCGGTGGCCATGCCGCCCATCGATATCACCGGGTACCGGACTCTCCGTTCGTCCGACGCCCACTACCTGGAGAACATCCTGGAGCCCACCTTTCAGCTGGAGGTGCGGGAAAAGTCCACGCAGGGCATCTTCGATGCCATTGCAGGACGCTGAACGGACTGACTTACGGCAAATCTCACGATCGCCCGCTTATCGGGCGGGCGCGTGATTTAAGCATAACGGCGGCCTCAAAGGCCTGCCCACACTCAATTAAGAGGAGGATGGATCAAATGTGCTGTTGTGATTGCAACAACAACATGGACAAGTACGCTGCGCTGCAGCAGGTGATTGACGAGCTCAAGAACGAGCCCGGCTGCCTGATGCCCGTCATGCAGCGTGCGCAGGACATCTTCGGCTACCTGCCTGAGGATGTTCAGAACATCATTGCCAAGGGCCTGGACATTCCCGTGAGCGATGTCTACGGCGTGGCGACCTTCTACGCGCAGTTCAACCTGGAGCCCAAGGGCAAGTACATCATCAGCGTCTGCCTGGGTACCGCCTGCTACGTCAAGGGCGCTCAGCTGGTGCTGGACGAGCTGGAGAAGGTGCTGGGCGTGCCCGCCGGCTCCACCACCCCCGACGGCCTGTTCACCCTGAATGCGACCCGCTGCCTGGGCGCCTGCGGTCTGGCTCCCGTTATCATGGTCAATGATGACGTGTACGGCCGTCTGACCCCCGATCAGGTTGCCGGCGTCATCGAGAAGTACCGCAACTGATGGAGTAAATGCCATGATGCGTGAACTGTCGGACAATATCATGGATATTGCCCAGAATTCCATCTCCGCCGGAGCGGCCCTGACTGAGGTGCATGTGAAGGTCAGCCATGCTGATAACCTGATCACCTTCGTCTTTCAGGATGACGGCTGCGGCATGAGCGAGGAACTGGTCCAATCGGTGATCGAGCCCTTCACCACCACCCGCAAGACCCGCAAGGTCGGTCTGGGTCTGCCGCTGCTCAAGCAGACGGCGGAGATGACCGGCGGCACGCTGGACATCCGCTCCACCGTGGGCGTGGGTACCACGGTGACGGCGACCTTCGGGCTGGATCACATCGATCGTCCCCCGATGGGCGATGTGGCCGGAGCATGGTTCAGCCTCGTGGTGATGAATCCGGAAAAGGAATTCCTCTTCACCTACGATTATGACGGACAGGTCTTCACCTTCGATACCCGGGAGATCCGGGCGGCGGTGGCGCCCATTCCGCTCAATCAGATGGAGATATCCGCCTGGATTCAGGAATGTTTGCAAAGTGAAATCAATGAACTGCATGGAGGTAATTTCACATGAAGTCTTTGGCAGAACTGCAGGCCATCCGTAACCGGATGATCGAACAGGTCAACATGCGTAAGGATGACAACATCGATACCCGCATCGTGGTCGGCATGGCCACCTGCGGCATCGCCGCCGGCGCCCGTCCCGTGATGCTGGAGTTCGTGGAGGAACTCAAGCGCCGCGGCCTGGAGAACGTCACCGTCGCTCAGACCGGCTGCATCGGCATGTGCCGCCTGGAGCCCATGGTTGAAGTGTACGTGAAGGATCAGGAGAAGGTCACCTACGTTCACATGAGCCCCGAGAAGGTTGCCCGCGTGGTCACCGAGCACATCGTCAACGGCCGCCCCGTGGAAGAGTACACCATCGGCTATCAGGGCTGAGAACTGTACAGGTAAGTATGGAAGCGACTGCCCGACAGCATGTTGGGCGATTGCTGATGTTAGGAGGATATAATCATGGATCTGATTCGTTCTCATGTGATGGTCTGCGGCGGTACCGGCTGTACCTCTTCCAATTCCGCGGCTGTCATTGCTGAGTTTGAAAAGCAGCTGCTGGAGAAGGGCCTGGACAAGGAAGTCAAGGTCGTTCGTACCGGCTGCTTCGGCCTGTGTGAGGCCGGCCCCGTCTGCATCGTGTACCCCGAAGGCTCCTTCTACGCTCACGTGACCCCCGAAAACGTCACCAAGATCGTGGACGAGCACCTGATCAAGGGCCGCATCGTCAAGGAGCTGCTGTACAAGGGCTCCATGGAAGAAGACCAGAAGACCGTCAAGTCCCTGGACAAGGTGGACTTCTACAAGAAGCAGAAGCGCGTTGCCCTGCGTAACTGCGGCGTGATCGACCCCGAGAACATCGACGAGTACATCGCCTTCGACGGCTATGCTGCTCTGGGCAAGTGCCTGACCGAGATGTCTCCCGACCAGGTCATCGACGAGATCCTGAAGTCCGGTCTGCGCGGCCGCGGCGGCGGCGGCTTCCCCACTGGCCTGAAGTGGAAGTTCGCCAAGAACTCCGTGTCCGACAAGAAGTACGTCTGCTGCAACGCTGACGAGGGCGACCCCGGCGCGTTCATGGACCGCTCCATCCTGGAGGGCGATCCCCACGCCGTTATCGAGGCCATGGCCATCGCTGCCTACGCCATCGGCGCTGATCAGGGCTATGTCTACTGCCGCGCTGAGTACCCCATCGCTGTCAAGCGCCTGCAGATCGCCATCAAGCAGGCCCGTGAGTACGGTCTGCTGGGCAAGAACATCTTCGGTACCGACTTCTCCTTCGATATGGACGTCCGTCTGGGTGCCGGCGCTTTCGTCTGCGGCGAGGAAACCGCTCTGATGAACTCCATCGAGGGCATGCGCGGCGAGCCCCGTCCCCGTCCTCCGTTCCCCGCGGTGAAGGGTCTGTTCGGCCAGCCCACCATCCTGAATAACGTTGAGACCTACGCCAACGTGCCCCAGATCATCAACAAGGGCGCTGACTGGTTCTGCACCATGGGCACCGAGAAGTCCAAGGGCACCAAGGTCTTCGCGCTGGGCGGCAAGATCAACAACACCGGTCTGGTGGAAGTTCCCATGGGTACCACCCTGCGCGAGGTCATCTATGACATCGGCGGCGGCTGCCCCAACGGCAAGAAGTTCAAGGCTGCTCAGACCGGCGGTCCTTCCGGTGGTTGCATCCCCGCTTCCGAGCTGGACATCGAGATCGATTACGACAACCTGACTGCCATCGGCTCCATGATGGGCTCCGGCGGCATGATCGTTATGGACGAAGACAACTGTATGGTTGACATCGCCCGCTTCTTCCTGGACTTCACCGTGGACGAGAGCTGCGGCAAGTGCGCGCCCTGCCGTATCGGCACCAAGCGCATGCTGGAGATCCTGGAGCGCATTGTGGAAGGCAAGGGCCAGGATGGCGACATCGAGAAGCTGGAAGAGCTGGCGAAGTCCATCAAGACCACCGCTCTGTGCGGCCTGGGCCAGACTGCTCCCAACCCCGTTCTGTCCACGCTGAAGTACTACCGTCACGAGTACGAGGCTCACATCTACGAGCATCGCTGCCCCGCCGGTCAGTGCAAGGCGCTGCTGAACTACAAGATCGATCCCGACAAGTGCAAGGGCTGCACCCTGTGTGCCCGTAACTGCCCCGCCAACTGCATCAGCGGCAAGGTTCGCGAGCCCCACGTGATCGACAACTCCAAGTGCCTCAAGTGCGGCGCCTGTATGGAGAAGTGTAAGTTCGGCGCCATCACCAAGGGCTGATCATACCGGAAGGAGATAATTTGACATGGATATGCTTAACGTTACGATTGATGGCGTGAAGGTCAGCGTTCCTGCCGGTACCACCGTCCTGGAAGCTGCCCGCAAGGCCAACATCCATATTCCCACCCTGTGCTACCTCAAGGACATCAACCAGATCGGCGCCTGCCGTATGTGTGTGGTGGACGTGGGCGCCCGTGCCCTGGCCGCTGCCTGCGTGATGCCCGTTTCCGAGGGCATGGTCGTCAAGACCAACACCCCCGCCGTCCGCGCGGCCCGCAAGTCCGTGCTGGAGCTGATCCTGTCCAACCACAAGCGTGAGTGCCTGTCCTGCGTCCGCAGCCAGAACTGCGAGCTGCAGAAGCTGGCCGTCGAACTGGGCGCGGATGAGAAGCGCTTCGAGGGCTCCAACATCGAGTACCCCCTGGACACCTTCTCTCCCTCCATCGTGCGCGATCCCAACAAGTGCATCCTGTGCCGCCGCTGCCTGGCTGCCTGCCGTCAGGTGCAGCAGATCGGCGCCATCGGTGCGGTTGAGCGTGGCTTCAAGACCCAGATCGCTCCTGCCTTCAACAAGAACATCCTGGAGACCAACTGCATCTTCTGCGGCCAGTGCATCAACGCCTGCCCCGTCGGCGCCCTGAAGGAAAAGGACGACACCGACAAGGTCTGGGCCGCGATCAACGATCCCGAGAAGATCGTGGTCGTGCAGCCCGCTCCCGCTGTCCGCGTTGCTCTGGGCGAGGAGTTCGGCATGCCCATCGGCACCCGCGTGACCGGCAAGATGACTCAGGCTCTGAAGCGCCTGGGCTTCGACAAGATTTTCGATACCGACTTCGCTGCTGACCTGACCATCATGGAAGAGGCCACCGAGCTGGTCGACCGCATCAAGAACGGCGGCGCCCTGCCCATGTTCACCTCCTGCTCTCCCGGATGGATCAAGTACTGCGAGCACAACTTCCCCGAGCTGATCCCCAACCTGTCTTCCTGCAAGTCTCCCATGCAGATGGAAGGCGCGATCATCAAGTCCTACTGGGCTGAGAAGACCGGCGTGGATCCCGAGAAGATCGTGGTCGTGGCCGTGATGCCCTGCACCTCCAAGAAGTTCGAGGCATCCCGTCCCGAGATGGCCCTGAACGGCATGCGCACTGTGGATATCTCCATCACCACCCGTGAGCTGGCCCGCATGATTAAGTCTGCCGGCATCCAGTTCGCCCAGCTGCCCGACGAAGAGTGCTTCGACGAGCTGGTGGCTGAGTCCACCGGTGCTGCTCCCATCTTCGGCGCTACCGGCGGCGTGATGGAAGCTGCCCTGCGTACTGCTGCTGACTGGCTGGAGGGCCGCAAGGTCGAGAACGTGGAGTACAAGGCTCTGCGCGGCATCGAGGGCGTGAAGGAAGCCGAGGTCACCGTCGGCGGCCTGAACCTGAAGGTTGCTATCGCCAACTCCACCGGCGCTGCCAAGCAGCTGATCAAGAAGATCCAGTCCGGCGAGGCCACCTACCACTTCGTGGAAGTCATGGCCTGCCCCGGCGGCTGTGTCAACGGCGGCGGCCAGCCCATCGTGGACGCTTCCACCCGTATGGACGTCGATCCTCGCGTGGCCCGCGCTGCCGGCCTGTACGCTGAGGACGAGGCGAAGACCATCCGTAAGTCCCACGAGAATCCCGACATCATCAAGGTGTACGAGGACTTCCTGGGCAAGCCCGGCAGCCACAAGGCACACGAGCTGCTGCACACCACCTACACCAAGCGCTAATTGAAATCCGAAGGGGCTCTGCTGAAAAGCAGGGCTCCTTTTTTGCTGGAAGGCAGGAATGTGATAAAAGGTGTCGAATTTATAGGGCAACAACCATCGTTCGAGAGGTGCATTATGGCAATCGAAAAGATCGTTCCTGCTCCCTTTTCCAAAGGCGTGAATTTCTCCAACTGGCTGGAGCATCGCCCGGCGGAGGACATCCGTGCCGATATGTTCACCCGGGAGGACTTCGTTAACGTGAAGAAGCTGGGCTGCGACGTGATCCGTCTGCCCATTCACTTTGAGCGCTTCTGCCGCAGGGAGGATGGCTATCGCATCCACGAGAAGATCCTGGGGATCCTGGATGATGTGGCGGCCTGGGCAGGGGAGCTGGGGATCTACGTGATCTTCGACTTCCACAACAACTGCGCGGCGGATACCATCACCCCCGACAACATCGAGGAGGTGCTCACGCCCGTCTGGCAGCAGCTGGCGGAGCGCTACAAGGACGCCACGGAGCATTTGGTGTTCGAGATCATGAACGAGCCCCACGGCATTGAGATCGAGAAGTGGAACGGCATCATTGCGCGGATCTTCAGGATGATCCGCGGGATCGACCCGAAGCGCTGGATCATCGCCGGCGGCGCGGACTGGAACAGCACTGCAGCCATGAAGCTGCTGCCGGATTTCCGGGACGACAGGGTGATCTACACCTTCCATTACTACGAGCCCTTCCTGTTCACCCACCAGGGGGCGGTGTGGACCCACATTGCCCGCATCCATGACATTCCCTTCCCCTATGATCCCGCGCGTATGCCGGAGCTGCCCAAAAATCCCACGGAGGAGGAGCTCAGGCGCTTCCACGCGTATCCCGTGGAGGGGACGCTGGAGGCAGTGAAAAGCTGCTTCGATCAGTATGTGGACTTCAGCCGGGAGCGCAATGCGCCGGTGCTTTGCGGTGAATTTGGCTGCCTGTGGACGGTGCCCAACGAGGAGCGCGTCAACTGGTACCGCCTGGTGGTGGGGCTGCTGGATGAGCGCGGCATCGCCCGTACCAGCTGGGACTACTACGCCAGCTTTGGCGTGTTCAACAAGACGCCCCGCGGCGTGCGGCCCCAGTTCCCGCAGGATCTGAACCGTCCGCTGCTGGCGGCGCTGGGCATGAATGCAGACGTGGAGTGAGGTTTATGCGTAACGATGTGAAGCAAGTCACCCAGCGGGTGATCGAGAAATTCTGCCGCACGGTGCCGATGGCGGCAACCAGCGATCTGCTGCCTTACCGGAGCGAAGACGGCAAGTGGATCGAGTCACCGTGGAACTGCGGCAACGGCTGGTGGACGGCGGGGTTCTGGCCGGGGATGATGTGGCTGCTGAACGCGCTCAGCCCGGAGGCCGTTTTCAAGGATGAAGCAATCCGCGCAACGGAGCTGATGACGGAGCAATTCCGCGTATACCGCCACCTGAACCATGACGTAGGCTTTATGTTCCTGCTGTCTTGCGGCGGCAAGTACAAGCTGATGGGGGATGAGCAGTCACGTTGGGATACGCTGCACGCTGCAGGAATCCTGATGAACCGCTTCAATCCCACGGAGAAGGTGAACGGCGGCTTCATCCGCGCCTGGGACGGCAAGGAGCAGCTGGGCTACGCCATCATCGACTGCATGATGAACATCCCCCTGCTGTATTGGGCCAGCCGTGAGACCGGCGATCCACGCTTTGCCCGGGTAGCGCGTCTGCATGCGGATACGGCGGAACGCGCTTTTGTCCGCGAGGACGGCTCCTGCCGGCACATTGTGGAATTCGACCCGGTCAGCGGTGAATTCATTCGCGAGCATGGCGGACAGGGGTATTCTGTAGGCAGCAGCTGGAGCCGCGGTCAGGCATGGGCGCTGTACGGATTTACCCTATTGGCCATGAACACCGGCGAAGCCCGCGACCTGGCGACAGCGGAGAAGATTGCCCGGTACTTTGCCGCAAACATTCGTAAGGACGGTCTGGTGGACTGCGACTTCCGCCAGCCAAAGGATGTGTACCGGCTGGATAACATCGCCAGCGCCTGCGCAGCGTGCGGCTTTCTGGAGCTGGCCAATCTCACCGGTAAGGCGGAATACCGCGAGGCCGCCGAAAAGCTGCTGGATGGCCTGATCGACCACTGCTGCGATTTCGGCGACAAGTACTGCGGCATCCTGACCCACTGCACCGCCGCCTACCATGACGACAATGTGGGCACCCATACCAACATTACCTACGGCGACTACTTTTTTGTGGAGGCGCTGTGCAAGCTGAATGGCGTGGACCCTATGCTGTGGCGATAATTGCATAATGACAGCGGCCTGCTCCATTTCGGAACAGGCCGCTGTCTGTATGGGATCAGTAAACCAGGTGGATGTTGGGGAAGTGACGCAGCAGCCATTCCTCCGCGTAGGAGCCCTCGTCAACCTCTGCGTATTGCAGCGGGCAGTCCTGGAAGGCTTCCTCGCCAATGTAGGTCACGCTGGCGGGGATGCGGATGGTGGTCAGGCTGGTGCACTCCGCGAAGGCGTCTTCGCCGATGCGCGTCACCTTGCTGGGGATCTTGACGGAGGTCAGGAAGGCACAGCCCTCAAAGGCCTCGTCCTCAATGACGGTCAGGGCAGGGGGCAGAATGGTGGTGTAATCCAGGGTCAGCTTGCCATAGGGGATGGCCTCGCTCAGGTAGTTGAACACCTCCTGGTCGCCGACCATGCGCACACCTTCAATGTAGAGCTCGTGCTCCACGTTATTGGGCAGCTGCTCCTTGCTCAGGTAGATGCGGGTAGCGGTGGTGGTGGCCAGCAGGCTTTCACCGCTGCGGACGAATACGCTGCCCTTGTCGCGGCGGTAGACGCGGTACTCAGTCACACCGGGGATGGCGTCCCAGGAGAGAGTCACACCGTTTTTGTCGGTGGCGGCGTTGAAGCCGAAGTCCGGTGCAAAGGCGGGCAGCACGGTGACGACCACGCTGTCGCTCTCGCCGCCCTTGATGGAGGCGGTGATGGTAGCTTCGCCTGGACTGACGGCGGTCACCGTGGCAACCAGGCCGGCGTCAGTGGTGTAGGTGGCGGAAACCGTGGCGACGCTGGGGTCACTGCTCGTCCAGGTGAAGGCATTGCTCTGCGGGTAGTAGCCGGAAGGAATGATCTGCTTCTCCTGACCGACGGAGAGCGAAAGCGTTGCTTCGTTAATGCGGATATACTCGGCCTTGGTCCGCCAGGGGAGGGTAACGTAAAACAATCCGTTCGACAGACCAAAGCCGCAGGAACCGCCTTGCAGCAAACGCCTGCTGGAAAGGTCGTTGATCTTTGCAGTGATCCAGCTTTTGTAGCTGTTGTGGTAGAAGGCGGCTGCCGATTCGCTGCCGGTATACTTGAAGTATGTCGTATCGTAGAACTGCCCAGCGGCGATCAGCTTCTCAAACCCGGCTTCAAGTTCTTCAAGAGTGGAGAAAGCGAAGTGATACGTACCGGGCGCGTCGGGGTCATTCTCCAGCTCGCCGCCTTCAACCTCGGGCGGGAGGACGCCCTCGTCGAAGATGTCATCGGGGCGGTTCCAGCGGTGATCCTTGGACATGGTTTCGTCGTCAATACAGAAGTAAGTATGCCTCTCCGAACCGCCCCTGCCGGGGTCATCCCAGGTGCAGTCCACATGATACCACTTACCGTTCAGCTTGACCATGTTCCAACCGTGAGCGCCCCAATTTTCGGGATCGGGATCATCGCCGGCGGTGCCGGAGACGTACATGCACTCAAGACCTGCGATGGTGCACAGCATCAGGTAAGCACGGCCGTAGCTGTCGCAAACGCCGGTGCCGTAAAGCAGCACGCCGGCAGCGTCGCGGTGGGTGTAGGTATAGTCATAATTGGCGTTGTAAATCAGCCAGTCATGCAGAGCGAGGGCACGGTCATAATCGCTCATACCAGGCTTGATGACCTGAGAAACGACCCAGTTGGCCTTGCCGACAGTGGTGGTGGGGTCGCTTTCGTCTGCTTCGGTGTAGGTTTCATAGGGGCGGGTCTGGAAGGAGAAGAACTCGCCACCCTCATCTATCACGCGAAATTCCCAGAAGTAACGGCCATCTCTGGTGAAGGTATATTCAAGGGTATTGCCTGTCAAATTCAGCGAATCTTCGCTGTAATACCAGCGCTCCGTAGAATCCAGATCCTGGCGGTAGAGGATTGCCTGGCAGGTGTAGTCACCCGTGCCGCCCATGATTGTGACCTCCCAGGTGGTGGGCTGATTCAGCAGAATGTAGGGCATGGAAGTCAGCACATAGGCCAGCTCCAGCTGTTCAGCGGTGGTGCTGGCACCCTTGAGGTAACCACGGATGACCACGCCGCCCTGGTAGGTGGTGGTTTCCGGTACACGATAAAATTGTCCGAAGCTCTCGGACGTTTCGGTCACCGTTTCAGCCTGCGCGAAGGGAACGCACAGCAGCATGACCAGTGCACACAGAAGAGAAATGATTCTGCGAGACATATGAACACGCTCCTCAATAGCGTAATGACACTATCCTTATTATATGGCGGAAAATGGTTGCTGTCAAGGAAAACGCGGAAATCCAGGATGCCGTTTACGGCGGAAATGCGTCGTATCCGGCATGGAAATTCAAACATGGCAACGAAAAGCACCCTCCGGCATGGAGGGTGCGGAGAATCACAGGGGGATCAAGCTTATTCCTCGGCCTGCTCCTCTTCCTTCTTGCCCATGGGCTTCATGGTGGGGAAGAGCAGCACGTCGCGGATGGTGGCGCTGTCGGTCATCAGCATGACCATGCGGTCCAGGCCGAAGCCCAGGCCGCCCGTGGGGGGCATGCCGTATTCCAGGGCGTTGACGAAGTCCTCGTCGACCTCGGCGTTGATGCCCTGAGCCTTGCGGGCTGCTACCTGCTCCTCGAAGCGGCGGCGCTGGTCGATGGGGTCGTTCAGCTCGGAGAAGGCATTACCGAACTCGCAGCCGTTGATGAAGAACTCGAAGCGCTCGGTCAGGGTGGGATCCTCGGGCTTGCGCTTGGCAAGGGGAGAAATGTCCACCGGGTAGTCGATGATGAAGGTGGGCTGGATCAGGTTGGCCTCGACGTATTCGTCGAACAGCGCGGCCAGGCAGTCGCCCTTCTTGGCGGTCTTTTCGACGTAGATGTCGCGCTCGTCGCAGCAGGCGCGGGCTTCCTCGTCGGTGGCCCAAGTGGTCCAGTCCACGCCGCAGGCTTCCTTGACGGCATCCGCCATGGTGATGCGCTTCCAGGGGGCCTTCAGGTGGATGGTCTGGCCCTGATAGGGCACGTCGGTGGTGCCGAGCACCTTCAGCGCCACGAACTCGTAGAGCTGCTCGACCATTTCCATGATCTCGTTGTAATCCGCGTAGGCCTGGTAGGTCTCCACGGAGGTGAACTCGGGATTGTGGGTGGCGTCCATGCCCTCGTTGCGGAAGATGCGGCCCACCTCATATACGCGCTCGAAGCCGCCGACGATCAGGCGCTTCAGAGCCAGCTCGGTCTCGATGCGCAGGAACATGGGCAGGTTCAGGGCGTTGTGATGGGTGCGGAAGGGACGGGCGGAAGCGCCGATCTCGAGGGTGTGGAGCACGGGGGTGTCCACCTCGAGGTAGCCGCGGCCATCCAGGAATTCACGCACGGCGGCGATGATCTTGGAGCGCTTGCGGAAGGTATCACGAACCTCGGGGTTCACGATGGTGTCCACATAGCGCTGACGGTAGCGCAGGTCGGTATCCACCAGGCCGTGGAACTTCTCCGGCAGTACCTTCAGAGACTTCGTCAGCAGCGTCATGGACTTGACGTGCACGGAGATCATGCCGGTCTTGGTGCGGAAGGGGATGCCCTTCACGCCGAAGATATCGCCGATGTCGCTCTTCTTGAAGGCGGCGTAGGCTTCCTCACCCAGATCGTCGCGGGTGACGTAGATCTGGATGCTGCCCTGGCCGTCCAGGATGGAGGCGAAGGACGCCTTGCCCATCACGCGGCGAGCCATCATACGGCCGGCGATGGCGACTTCCACAGGTTCCGCATCATCCACGAAATTGTCGATGATCTCCTGGGAATGGTGGGTCACGTCATAACGGGTGATTTCATAGGGATTCTGACCGGCGTCGATGAGGCCCTGCAGCTTCTGACGGCGGATGATCTCCTGCTCCGACAGCGGCGGAGTCAGGGGCGTTACGGGATAATCAGCCATTGTATGTACAACTCCTGTAATCAATGATTAAGTACAGCCATGCAGCCCGCGCGATGAGCGCGCGGACGCACACTCCGGGTAGAGCCCCGAGTTCCACGCGGCAGGTCTATGAAGAAACAGTCGACCCAATCGCGCGAAATGTGACGAAGTCACCGGTGGATGTCCAGAATCCGCAGGGTCAGGAAGCCCTTGGGGATCTCAACTTCGACGGTGTCGCCGACCTTGTGGCCCAGCAGCGCCATGCCGATGGGGCTCTCGTTGGAGATCAGGCCCTTGAGGGGATCCGCTTCGTCAGCGCCCACGATGCCGTACTCGGACTCCTTGCCGGTATTCACGTTCAGGTACTTGACGGTGGTGCCCACGGACACGCTGTCGGTGTTGATTTCGCTCTCGGAGACGACCACGGCGTTGTCGATGATGGACTTCAGGCGGGTGATCTCCGCCTCGTTCTTGGCCTGATCGTTGCGGGCCTCGGTGTATTCAGCGTTTTCGGAAAGGTCGCCAAAGCCGCGGGCGACTTCGATGGCGTTGATGATTTCCTTACGCTTGACGTTAATGAGGTAATCGTACTGCTCCTGCAGTTTCCGGAGGCCTTCCTCCGTCATTACATTGCGCTTTTCTTCAGCCATGAGGGTTGCTCCTTTCTCTTGGCAGAGGGGATCCTCTGCGTTACAGAAACGCCCCGGTTTCCCAAGGCGCATACTTATCCAGTTTCACCGAACTATTATAGCCGCAAATACCGGAGATGTCAACTTTTTCAGGGGACTTCGCCGCCTTTTTTATATCGATTTGACCATGTAGACCTCGTCTTTGATGGCGAAGCCTGCCTTTTTGTAGGCAGCCTGGGCGGCGCAGTTCCTTGTGCCGGTCAGCAGATGGATTTCATCCACCCCGAAGGTGGCACGAAGATGCTCCACCAGGAAGTGCAGCATGCTGTCCGCACACCCCTGGCGGCGGTGGAATTCGTCTACATACATCTCTGTGACCTCGGCTACCGGCGTTTTATAGCAGAAGGAATGATGCACCTGCGCGCAGCAGAAGGCGACGGCCACGCCATCCACCTCAGTGACGACCACCACCTCGCCGGAGGTTTCCAGACTGCGACGAACGTCCTCGGGGGTCACGTCATCCACCTCATTGAAGGCAGCGTTCAGCCGGACGAGGGCTTCGGCATCGTCCGGGCGGGCAAGACGGTACAGCATGGGGATCGCTCCTTTCATGATGGGAATATCATAACACAGGCGTTGCGATTTGTCATCCGCCGTGCTATAATATCCAGCAGAAAACATGTACACCGAGGTGCTTTTTGATGAAGCGCATTGTTCTGCTTGCCACCGGCGGTACCATTGCCTGCCGGCAGACGCCCGACGGCCTGACGCCCGCCCTGCGTGCCAGCCAGATGCTGCACAGCGTGCCCTTCCGCACGGATGTGGAGATCATCCCGCGGGACGTGTTCTCGATGGATTCGTCCAACATCCAGCCGGAGGAGTGGTCCATTCTGGCCAGCGCGGTGGATCATGCCATGGAGGAAGCGGACGGCGTGGTCATCACCCATGGCACGGATACCATGGGCTACACCGCTGCGGCGCTGTCCTATATGCTGCACGGGCAGACGAAGCCGGTCATCATCACCGGCTCCCAGCTGCCCCTGGGCGCGCCCCTGTCCGACGCGGAGACCAACCTGAGCTGCGCCATCGAGGCAGCCTGCAAGGGCGTTCCCGGGACGTATGTGTGCTTTGCGCGCAAGCTGATCCACGGCACCCGCGCGGTCAAGACGCACACGATGTCCTTCGATGCGTTCTCCAGCGTGAACCGCTCGCTGGCGGGCATCGTGGACTCGGAAGGCGTGCGGTTCATGCGGCCGCAGAAGATCACCGGGCCTTATCAGTTCCGCCCCAGCGTGGACAGCCGGGTGTTCCTGCTCAAGCTGGTGCCGGGTACCCAGCCGGATGTGCTGGATTTCGTGGCGCAGGCCGGATACCGCGGCCTGGTGATCGAAGCATTCGGACTGGGCGGACTGCACTATATCCGCCGGAATCTGGTGGAAAAGCTGCGGATGCTGCGGGAAAAGGGCGTGCGCATCCTGGTGCTGACCCAGTGTATGTATGAGAAGGCGGATCTGTCGATTTACGAGGTGGGCAATCAGCTGCTGAAGACGGATGTCATCAGCGGTATGGACCTGACCACAGAAGCCGCCGTAACGAAGATGATGTGGGCCCTTGCCCAGGACAACACAGACGAGCTGCTGACATCCGACCTGTGCGGTGAGATCAGGCAGGACGGCTAAGCCCAGCCGGGGACAAAAAAGGGTGTCGAGAGGGCCGATGGCCCTTCGCAGGGTCAAGGGACAGCGTCCCTTGCCGCCGGAGGCACCCGCGCCGCAGCGCGAGCCCTCTCAGTCGCCATGCGGCGACAGCTCTCCCGGAGGGAGCGCCTAAGTTACACGCGTCTTTCGCGAATCCAACGGATTCGCCGAAACAGCTCACCCAGCTGTAAAGAAGAAGAACTTTCCCCCAAAACACAGAATCCCCGGCAGGAGGCACACAACCTCCGCCGGGGATTTCATTATGCCAGATAGTCACGTGCCAGCACCAGCGCCACGCTGGCCGTCCAGGTATAGGCCAGATCGCGCAAGCCCTTGCCGGTCAGTGCGTCGAAGTTCTCCGCAAAGCCGCTGGCAGCCGTCATGTCCACAAAGCGACGGGCAGCCTCACGGGCCAGCGCAGCCTCGCCGCACTTTTCCAGGCCGTCGATCATCAGCATGGTGCTGGGCGCCCAGATGGGCCCGCGCCAATAGCCGTCGTCGCGGTAGAAGGGGCTGGAGGGGCTCTCGGTCGCAAAGCCGTGGGCGGTGAAGTACTTGTCGCTGCTGACGAGGTCGATCACCTTCCGGCGCACGCTCTCCGGCAGACGCTTGCCCAGCACCAGGATTTCGTAGGGCAGCAGGCTCTCGTTCTCGATGATTTTGCCGGTGGAAAGCTGGATGGCGACGGGCAGATCATCCCGGAAGCAGCGCTCCAGGAAGAAAGCCAGATGAGCGTCCGCCTCCGCCTGCCAGCGCTGGGCGTCGTCCTCGCGGTGCAGACGGCGGGCAAGGTCGCTGAGCATCTCCATCTGAATGATCATGAACGCCTGCAGCTCCGGCGTGGCGACCGGCGGCAAAAGCGAGAACGCGGTGGAGTTGTCCCAGCCGGAATCATTGCCGTGGTTGTAGTAGTACAGCCCGTCGCGGCGGCGGTAGTTCATCCACCACAGCGTCCAGCGGGAGAGAAAAGCGTAAGCCTCCTCCATCTGCGCGGGGGTGAGCGTCATGGTTTCCATCAGGCGGCGGAGCGTCCAGCCGTGGATGGGCGGCTTGCAGTAATTCCAGATGATGTGCTGATCGCTGATGCTGTCAGGCAGACGGCCGGTGACGTCCTGATGATCCGCCATGATGATGTAGGCGTCCCAGGCGGCCTCCGGATGGCTGCCGGCCAGCGCGAGAGCGTTGAAGCAGTGATCCCAGCTCCACACGTTGTTCATCCAGTTTTTCGACATCAGCATGCCCTCGCGGCGCAGGAAGCCGCCGGGGCGCACCAGGAAGCTCCAGTCGATGAAGATCGCCAGTTCGCCCATGGTGCGGTAGGCCTCGGGCAGCACAGGGAAGGCATCGCGGAAGGTGCGGAAGGCTGCGCTCATGTTGTCACGGGCCGCGTCGAAGTCATCCATGGGGAGAACTTGGTCCCACTCCGTCTCGACCTCGAGGAGCGCAAAGCGGAAGCCCGCGTCGCCCGAAAAGGACAGCCGTGACCACAGGGAGCTGCTCTCCTCCCACTGCTGATCCAGCTCGCACGTGCCGCTCTGGGGGACGATCAGGTACTGGCAGTTGTTCTTGTAGCAGTTGGCCATGTAGAGGGTGCGGCCCTCGTGCAGCAGGGGATAGATGTAGTCGTAGGGGCCGTTTTCGGTGAGGAAATCCAGGGTGAGGCTGCAGCCGGGGCCGCCGCGGAAGAGCAGCGTCCGGTCATCGGCAAAGCAGCACTCGATCTCGCCGCCATTGCCGGTGAAGCGCAGGGAAGTATCCTCCAGCAGCGCGGTGTAGTCCGTGCCGCCGGGAAAAACCGGGGTCAGGCGGGCGATCAGCGGCGTGATGGTGCAGTTGCGGATGGTGCGCAGATGCAGGCCCTCCGCATTGCCGCGGCCCTGATGATTCTCGTTCAGGTGCGACAGCGCCAGGTAGGAGCCCCGGCAGGAATAGGGGACCTGGTGCAGATCAATGGGGTAGATCATGGGTGGGCCTCCTTGGCGGGCGTCCTGCGCAGAAGCAGGTCGTATTCATAGCTGTCGCCCTGGTAGGATTCGCTCCGGCGGGCGACAAATTCGGTGAAGCCAAACTTGCGGTACAGGTGTTTCGCGCGGAGATTGTCGTCCTCCACGCCGATGGTGATCTCCCGGTAGCCGCGGGCCTCGATGGCGTCAATCACACCGCGCAGCAGGGCTTGTCCATACCCCAGCCCCTGCCGTTCCTCCAGAATGCGGTAGGCAGACAGGTAGGCGCGCTGCCCGTCGATGGCGGCCAGGGGATCGTCGCTGCGCCAGGTGACGTGCAGCTCGCCGATGAGCGCATCGCCCTCAAACAGCAGGTAGATGCTGAACGCGCCGGATTCGATCAGCCGGGTATTCTCGGCGATCATGGCGGGCACATCGTTGTAGTCGAACAGAGCCGTCAGCGCGTGCAGCTCGGAGGCGGACATGGGGCGGAGGGTCAGATCAGCCATGGCGATCCTCCTCAAACAGCCTTTCCACCGCGCTGAACAGGCTCTCCCGGATGTTCGGGAACTGCTTGCGGCTCTCGCGGATGAATTGCTTCACGTCCTCGCGGCGGGTCTTGCCGTTGGCAGGGCAGGGATTCTTGACCACCGGCAGCTCGTACTTGCGGGTGAAGCCGATCACGTCCCGCTCGTCCACGTAGAGCATCGGACGCAGCACCTGCAACCCGGTTTTGTCCAGCTGCGTCACCGGCGGGAAGCAGTCGTACCGCCCCTCTAGGAACAGGTTCATCACGCTGGTTTCGATGAAGTCGTCCTTGTGGTGGGCGTAGGCGATCTTCGTGCAGCCAAGGTCAAGGGCGGTCTGGTTCAGCGCGCCCTTGCGCATCTTCGCGCACAGCGCGCAGGGGTTCTTCTCCTTGCGCTCCTCAAAGACGATCTGGTAGATTTGCGTCTGCACATGGTGGAAAGCCACGCCGTGCTGATCGCAGAAATCCGCCATGCGCCGGATGTTCTCCGCCGACATGCCTGCGCCAACGTCCACATGGATGGCGTGCAGCTCGAAGGGCACGGGGTAGAACCGCCGCAGCGCTGCCAGGCCCGCCAAAAGGCACAGGCTGTCCTTGCCGCCGGAAAGCCCCACGGCAATTTTATCCCCCGGCGCGATCATGTCATACCGCTGGATGCACTGGCGGAGCAGGCTCGTCAGCCTTTGCAGATCCATGGACATTACAGGCTCGCTCCGATCTTTTCCAGATGCTCCCGGGCTGCCACGGCGTTGCCAGGATTGGTGTTCTCCAGCGTCATGGGGATATTGCGCTCCTTGGCCAGGGCGCACAGGGCGGTGTAGTCCATGTCGCCCAGACCGGCGGCGCAGGACACCACGTTCGAGAACACATCCGTGTTGGGGACGCTGGCCTTGAGCTGCTGGCCGCGCTCCTCGGCGTAGGGGATGAAATCCTTGATGTGCAGCAGCGCCGTATCCTTGCCCAAGCGGGCGACGCCATCGGCGATGATGGCCTTCGCGTCCGCCACGTTGTCCTCGGAGAGCAGGTTCACCGCGTCGAGGATGACCTTCAAATTGGGGGAATCCACCGCCTTCAGCACCCGCTCGCAGCGCTCAGGGGTGGACACGATGTGGCGGATGACCGGCTCGATGGCAAACAGCTGCCCGATCTCCTCGGCGTAGCGCACCACGGGGGTCACACGCTCGATGAAAAGCTGCAGGGATTCTTCCGTGTAGCACTCCGGGCAGGTCTTGTAGCCGGTGTTGGGCGCGCCGGTTTCGGTGCCGACCAGCAGTGCGCCGATCTTCTTTGCAAAGCGCAGGTGGGTCTTGTAGATCTCGACGGTCTTTTCGTGGCTCTCCAGGTCGGGGGAGCACAGGTTCAAGTAGCAGCCCAGCAGCACGCAGGTCTGGCCGTTCTTGTCCAGATCAGCCTTGACCTGGGCGGCCAGCTCGTCGGTCAGCAGCGCAGGCGCGTCGGCCATCTTGAAGCCGGGGATGACCTTGCTCATGGCGATGTGCACGCAGGTAAAGCCTTGCTCGCGGGCGGCGGCAAGGTGCTCGGCGAGGTTCGTGCCGGCGGTATCATGGAGTCGGATGCCGATGTTCATGGGGGCGTCCTCCTGTGTCGGTTCATTTTCATTAGTATAGCGCATTTCGGCGGATTTGGGAAGAGGGGACAAAGCAAAAGGCTCTCCAGAAAAGGAGAGCCTTGCATTGCTCATTGCACCATCAGCCTCTGCCGCTCCAGGAAGCCCTCTGCCTCCTGCAGGGCCACCACTGCGCCGGAAAGACTGTCGCTTTCCGCATCCCGGGCGACGTATTCCCGCAGGGCTTCGATCAACGTGCGCAGGTGCGCCGTGCAGTCGTCGAAGTCCTTCTCCCAGGCGATGCGCTGCAGATCATGCTGTACCTGCTGACGATCCACTGCGCGCTGCAGGTCGCGGCATTTCTGCTGCACGGCTTCCTCCGGGGAAACCTCCGCCCGGGCGGCGCGGCGCAGCAGCTCCTTGAGCCCCTCCAGCATGTGATGCACGCAGGGCTCAGCCATGAGGCGGGCGGCCGCGGCGTCCTCGGGATCGCAGAAGGCAGCGTCGGCGTGGTCGATGCGAACGGCGGGTACGGGGGCCACATCCGGGCAGGGGAGGCCCTCCTGCTTCAGCTCCTCGCAGACCTGAGCGATTAGCTCTGGCCGGGTCTTGAGGATGGTGCGGTACTTGTTCTGGTAGCGCAGCATCTGGCTGTGGCTGCCCTGGGCCAGGGACATCACGCAGGCGCGGACGGATACGCCCTTTCCGCGGGCGATGAGCACCTGACGCAGCAGCTCGTGGGTCTCCTCCTGGGTGAATGGGCGGAATGCCGGTGCGCGGGAGGCTGCGTCCGGCTGCTGGCGCAGACAGGCATAATAGTAGTTGCGGATGCTGTTGGGCTTGCGGCCCAGGTCGCCGGAGAGGGACTCGAACACGCTGCGCAGGGGCGCGCCGACGGCGTTTGCTTCCTTCACGGCGGTGAAAAGACGGGCAGTTTCGGCTTCCTGCCAGCCGGGTTTGCCTGCATGACGGGGTTTCAAGGTGGGCTGTGTCATCGTCATTGCTCCTTTACGGGGTCGATTTGCCCTTAATCTATCCGGCGGATGGGGCATTTATGCACGTCACATCAGCGGCAGCAGCGCTTCGGAAAGGTTGGTCTGCCCGGTGAAGCACCGCCATGCAGCCGCGTGTACCTCCTCTGCCGGGATATAGGCGTTCACAGCGGACAGCGATTTCTGTGCGGCGGACTCCACCTGCGCGGGCGTTCCGGCGGCATACAGCGTCAGGTCGCGGCGGACGGTGTGCAGCGCCTGCGAAGCGAGGGCTTTCTGCGCCTCGCTGGATGCGAGGTGGCTCAGCAGCAGCGCAGCCTCCGCCGGTGCATCCGCCGTGACGGACGCCAGCCACACCTGGTCCGTGATGACCTCATCCGCTGCCATCACCCGGAAGGGGAAGCCGCTGCCTCCGCTGACCACGCCGGAGAATGCCGCGATCTGCCCTGTGGTGAGCATCGCTGTGGCGCATTGCCGCCGCTGAAAGGCTGCGTACACATCTGCGGCAGACAGCGTGCCGAAGCCCTCGGGCAGGGGCGGATGCTCCTCCAGCAGCAGCGACAGCGTGAAGAGCGCCGCACCGCCGGGCGACTGGATGGCACCTTCCGCCTGGCGGACTGCTTCCATGGGGAAGCCGGGCTCCGGCGTAGCGGCGGCAGAGGTGGCAGCGGGTCTGCCCAGCAGCGTCGTGGGAGCAGGGGTGAGAGCTGTGCCGGGCTCCAGGGCGCTGTCGATGGCCAGGACCCATCCGCTCCAGCACAGCGGCAGTCCGTACTGCTGATCCCGCCAGCGTCCGCACCGCAGCAGTTCCTCCCGCAAAAGGGATGTCACGTCCCCGGTGAGGGGCAGAAAATGGGCGGCAGGCTCCTGTATATCGCCTGGCATGTAGAGCACGACGTCCGGAAGGACAGCGTCCGGCGCGGAAAGCTCTGCCGAAGATACCGTCCGCAGGTAGGTGGAGGTCTGCGGATGCTGCTTCTCGAATTGCCGCAGCTGGTTCTTCAGCCAGGCCTGTCCGCCGCCGGGGGCATTCACCACCCAGATCCGCAGGAGGGTGCGATCCTTTGCCGTCAGCCCAGGGACGCGCCCCTGCCCGCTCAGCTGCGGGACAAGCCACGCTGCGCCGATGATCACCCCCGCGCAGAAGATCGCCAGCGCGGCCCGCTTCCAACGGTGCTTCATATTGTGTCCTCCTTGTGTTGCTGGTGCATGTGTATGCGTGCGCTGGGACGAATATTCAACCCAGGTTGAACCTTGCGTCAAACCCTTGAAAGCCGCGGCTTTCTATGGTAAAATAACCTGCTGATATTTACCAAAGGAGCATCATGCATGGGCAAGCTGTTCAATTTCCTCAGCCGGGTGGCGTACCCCTTTCTGCCGGTGAAAAAGGCTGAATTTGCCGAGCCGGTGGGGGAGGAACCGGTCATTTTCCTGGCCAATCATCTGGGGGCGGTGGGCCCGATGTACATGTCCATCACCTTCCCGCTCAGGGATAACGTGGCCATCTGGTGCAACGAGGGCATGATGGATGAGAAGCTGGTCGTGGAGTACGTGCGCCACGACTGGTGGTGGAGGCCGGAAAGCAAGCTTGCACCCCTGTACAGCGCGACCATCCCCTATATCGCCAAGGCCATTGTGCCCAAGGTTCTGCGCAGCGCGCCCACCATCGCCGTCTGCCGTGACGCCCGCGTTATGACCACCATGCGCAAGTCCCTCAAGGCCCTCAAGGCGGGCAAGCACATCGTTATTTTCCCCGAATTGCCCGACGGCCATGATTCCCATGCCGAGCGGCTCCAAATGGGCTGGCTGAACCTGGTCAGCATGTACCACAAGGCCACGGGGAAGGTCATCCGCATGGTGCCTGTTTATATTGATGAAACGGCAAAGACCTTTTACGTCGGCAAGGGGATCACCGCTGATCCCGAACAGCCGATCATGGAGCAATCCGAACGCATAGAAGCCTGCATCGCCGCCCACATCCGGGGCAGCCGGGCGGAATAATCTGCCTGGATACCGCATAAAATGGGGTGGGGGATGGCATAGGGCATGTCCCGCAAAAAATCCGCTGTTTTCCCGTACAAAAAAAGAACAACCCCTTGACGGAATGGGCGGATTTGGCTATAATAATAGGGTCTACAAGTCTGGTCAGGCTTGATGCGGGACGTGCGGGCGTAGTTTAGTGGTAAAACTCCAGCTTCCCAAGCTGGCCTTGTGGGTTCGATTCCCATCGCCCGCTCCAGCACCGCATCAACCAACCGGAAAGCAGCGGAAACCGGGGGGAGAAGGGGGAAACTCCGATCTTTCTGGCGACTCCGCAGTTTTACGAGGGCGTACCAAAACTCAGGTGCGCTGGAATAATAAGGAGGAGATACCCATGGCTAAGGAACGTTACGAGCGCAAAAAGCCCCATGTTAACATCGGTACCATCGGTCACGTTGACCACGGCAAGACCACTCTGACCGCCGCCATCTGCATGACGCTGGCTCAGAAGGGCTCTGCGAAGGCGATGAACTACGCCGACATCGACAAG
>JAZNSI010000009.1:0-21921 GCA_045591175.1 Clostridia bacterium | reverse complement strand
AAATGGGTCGAAGACCCCCCTACCGGTGGTAATGACGGAGAGGTCCCACCTGTTCCCATACCGAACACAGTAGTTAAGCTCTCCAGTGCCGAAAGTACTTGGCTGGACACGGCCCGGGAGGATAGGTCGCTGCCGGTTCCCTCTTAAAGCATCTCGTCAAGAGGTGCTTTTTTCGTTGCTAAATGGGTTTCGCGTCACGCTGCTTACCGGAGATTCTTTCTCTGTGGGACGGAAGCCTTCTGTGAGCAGAATTCATCAAAATAAAACAATTAACGAAAAACATTAAAAAGTAGTTGACAAGTGTAAAATAGCGTGCTATGATAAGTCCATCAAATCAAAGGAGGACCACCTGATGGATAAGCTCACTTCTACCGCCCGCAAGATCGACATTGTTTTCAAGATCGCTGAGATCATGCTAAAGATTGCTTTTGTTGCCTGCCTGGTCTGCATCGGCATCGTCGTTGTCGGCAAGGTTTTTGACCTGCCGGACGAGATGATCGGCAACGTCGACCAGCTGCTGGAGTTCGGCCCGCTGACGCTCACGGTGGCCGACGCCTACACCCCTGACTTCGACCGCATGCTCATTCAGGCCGCCGCGATGCTGGCGCTGGGCGCTGGCTGCAGCTTCCTCGGCATCCTGTGCGTGAAGGCCATCCGCGCGATCCTCGCGCCCATGAAGGACGGCAAGCCCTTTGCCAGCGAGACCAGCAAGAACCTGCGCAAGCTGGGCTGGCTGAGCCTGATCCTTGGCGCGGCTGTGCAGGTGATGGAGGCCATCAGCCTGTTCACCCTGTTCATCGTGCAGAAGATGGACACCTTGCTCATCAGCGACAAGATCAGCCATGTGAACGTGAACATCAGCTTCGACCCGAGCTTCCTGATCATCCCGGCGGTGTTCTTCCTGCTGGCTTACGTCTTCAAGTACGGCGAACAGCTGCAAACCCTGTCCGACGAGACGCTGTAAGGAGGATGAATTATGCCGATTATCCTGCGCCTTGACCGCATGATGGCCGACCGCAAGATGTCGCTGAACGAGCTGAGCGAGCGGGTCGGCGTGGCGAACGTCAACCTGTCCAAGCTCAAAAACGGCCACGTCAGCGCGATCCGCTTCTCCACGCTGGAGGCCATCTGCGACGTGCTGGACTGCCAGCCGGGAGATATCCTGGAGTTCCAGCGGCCCAAGAAGGACGAATGATTTTGGGGAGCATCCCAGCAGGGGTGCTTCCTTTTGTATTGCTTCTGTACTTTGCTTTACGCCGGGCGCGGCGGTGTGGTATGATGGTCAAGTACAGAATAAATACGGGGAACATCCCCCCATCCCCTTGACATTCCGGCCCCGATGGGGCATAATAAGCAGGTCAAACACTTTAGCACACTAATGTGATAGAACGGAGGACACGCCATGATCGCCATCATCGACTACGGCATGGGCAATTTGCGCAGCGTCCAGAAGGCATTCGAGTACCTGGGGTGTGAGGCGGTCATCACTGATTCGCCGGAGGTGATCGCATCGGCGAGCCATGTCATCCTGCCCGGCGTGGGCGCGTTCGAGGACGCGATGAAGCGCATCCGCGAGACATCACTGGATCAGGCGCTGCTGTCTGCCGCACAGGCGGGCAAGCCCGTCCTCGGCATCTGCCTGGGCATGCAGATGATGTTCGAATACAGCGACGAAAACGGCCATTTCGTGGGCCTGGGGCTGTTCCCCGGGACCGTCACCCGCTTTGAAGAGCGTGGCCTCAAGATCCCCCACATGGGCTGGAACACCCTCGAGACCCGCGACTGCCCCCTGTTCGATGCGGGGGACAACCCCTGCGTATACTTCGTGCACAGCTACTGCATGGCGGACGTGTCCGACGAATGGACGGCGGCGACCTGCACCTACGGCCAGACCTTCACCGCGGCCATCTGCCGGGGGAATGTGATGGCCACCCAGTTCCACCCGGAAAAGAGCGGCGAGGCGGGCCTTCGCATGCTGAAGCGATTTGCGGAATGGAGGGGCGTATCATGCTGACCAAGCGCATCATTCCCTGCCTGGACATCCGCGACGGGCGGGTGGTCAAGGGCATCAACTTTGTGGACATCCGCGACGCGGGCGACCCGGTGGAAGCCGCCGTCCGCTACAACGAGGCTGGCGCGGATGAGCTGGTTTTGCTGGACATCAACGCCTCCCATGAGAAGCGCGGCGCGATGCTGGACGTGGTCAGCCGCGTGGCCGAGCAGGTGTTTATTCCCTTCACCGTGGGCGGCGGCATCCGGGAGATCGACCAGATCAAGCAGATCCTCCGCCTGGGCGCGGACAAGGTGTCCATCAACAGCCCGGCGGTGAAGAACCCCGACTTCATCACCGAGAGCGCGCTGCGCTTTGGCAGCCAGTGCATCGTGCTGGCGATGGACGTGAAGGCCCGGCCCGGCGGCGGCTGGGACGTGTACATCAACGGCGGCCGCATCAATACCGGCCTGGACGCGGTGGAATGGGCGGTCGAGGGCGTGAAGCGCGGCGCGGGTGAGATCCTGCTGACCTCCATGGACACCGACGGCGTGGGCGAGGGCTTCGCGCTGGACGCGACCCGCACCATTGCGGACGCGGTGGGCGTGCCGGTGATCGCCAGCGGCGGCGCGGGCAAGATGGAGCACTTCCGGGATGCACTGACCGTCGGCCATGCGGACGCGGCCCTCGCGGCGACGCTGTTCCACTTCGGGATCATGAAGATTGCCGATTTGAAGGATTATCTGGCGGGTGAGGGCGTGCCGGTGAGAAGGGTATAAGCAAGAGAAGGGATGATATGATGAAGCCGTTCTGGGAAAATGAGTATAAGGATTTGGATAAATCGACCTTTGGCAACCCGAGCAAAGAGGTTGAGGGAATCGTCCCCTTTTTGCCCGAGGGCGCAAAGATCCTCGACGTTGGCTGCGGCGATGGACGACATGCACTTTACCTGGCGGGCCTGGGCTTTCAAGTGGATGCTTTCGATATTTCGGAAAACGCGATTGCAAAGGTTGATTATCTGAAAGAACGCTATCATCTGAATATCAATACGTATATATGCGATACGCTGGCGTATGAGTTCAAGTATAAATACGATTTGGTCATTATGCACGGCGTGCTGCAGTTTATTGAACGAGAAAAGCAGCCCCAAACGATTGAGCTGCTGAAAAAGTGGACGAATGAAAATGGCTACCACATTGCGGCGTTGTTCACGGACGAAGAGCCTGTTCCTGAGGACTTGAAGGACGTTATGATCGGCGTATTCAAAAGCGAGGAGATCAAGGACTACTACAAGGACTGGCAGATCAAGTGGTTTGAAAGCCGGAAGTTTAATGACGAGCACGAAAATGGCGTCAAGCATTGCCATGCGATGAATAAGATTGTTGCAAAGAAGCCGGCTGAAGAGTGATCTGTTCCGGTTCGGATGGCATGCCGGTGCGGCTGCCGCTCAACCTGCAAAGGGGACGATGCGGCGATTTTGCAGAGGATTGCTTCCGCTGAAGGCGGAAATTCAGGCAATCCTCTGCAACCAGAGCCGCCCCGCATATGCAGCCGCTCGACCAACTCCCTATAGGACGGAGGGGGTCCGGGGGAAATCACTTTTTTGATTTCCCCCGGCGGCTTTGCGCCGCTTTCGACGCGCGAAAGCGGCTCCCTGCTGCAAATTAATCCTGCATTGAAGAAAATGCAAATTCCCCAAAACAGACAAATCCTACTTTGAAGAATAACGCACAAGTCAGGAGAAAACAACATGTCCTACGAAAGTGAACTTGCCCTTCGCCTTGTCCCCTATGTGGCGGGCGAGCAGCCGAAAAATGTGAAGCTCATCAAGCTCAACACCAACGAGAACCCCTATCCGCCGTCTCCGAAGGTGGCGGAGGCTATCGCTGCCGTCCAGGCGGACGCGCTGCGCCTCTATCCCGACATGGACGCCACCGCCCTGTGTGCCGCCATCGCCAAGGTCAACGGCGTCAGCCCGGAATGCGTCTTTTGCGGCAACGGCTCGGATGAGGTGCTGGCCTTTGCCTTCGCGGCGTTCTTCGCAGGCAAGAAACTGGTCGCGCCGGACGTGACCTACTCCTTCTATCCGGTGTACGCCAGCCTCTTCGGCGTGGAGTACGAGACCGTCCCCCTGAACGCCAAGTTCGAAGTGGACGTGGTGGGCCTGATGCAGGGCTGCCCCATCGCCCTGGCGAACCCCAACGCGCCCACGGGCATGCTGCTGAAGTCCGCCGAGGTGCGCAAGCTGGCGGAGCACACCCGCGATCACGGCGCCGTCCTGCTGGTGGACGAGGCCTACGCCGCCTTCTCCCCGGAGAACGCCCTGCCCCTGCTCAGCGAGTTCGACAACGTGCTGATCACCCGCACGTTCTCCAAGTCCCACGCGCTGGCGGGCATGCGCATTGGCTATGCCATCGGCAGTCCGCGGCTGATCAGCGCGCTCAAGCGCATCCGCGACAGCTTCAACTCCTACCCGCTGGATCGTCTGGCGCAGGCGGCGGGCGAGGCGGCCATCCTTGACACGGAGTACACCGCCGGAACCGTCCGCAAGGTCTGCGAGGCCCGCGACAGATGCCGCGCGTTCCTGATCGGCTCGGGCATCCAGTGCCTCAAGAGCGCGACCAACTTCCTCTTTGTCAAGGCCGACCCGGTGGACGCCGCCCATGTGCAGCAGAAGCTCCGCGAGGAGGGCATCCTGGTGCGCCACTTCAAGGCCGACCGGCTGAAGGCGTGGCTCCGCGTGACCGTCGGCACCACCGAGGACATGGAGATCGTCACGGACAAGCTGCTGGATTACTGCAGGTCGGTGTAAAGGAGGCCCCCACATGCTGATTATCCTCGAAGGCGTCGCCATGTGCTTCATCCTGCTGATGGTGTGCATCATCGGCATCCAGAACGGCCCGGTGGGCGCGGTGTACTTCTTTGAGCCGGAGGTGCAGGAGCGCGCCGTGCAGCTGGGCCTGACGACAAAGGCCAAAATCAAGCGGGATTATGCGATCGCCGGCGCGGCGCTGTTCCTGCCGGTGCTGATCCTCGTCCCGGCGATGGTGTACTTCGTCAACGGCGCGCGGACATTCATCGACCTCTTCTGGCAGATGACCGCGGTGCTGATGATCATGACCCTGTTTGACCGCATCTTCATCGACTGGTACTGGGTGGGCCGCACGAAGGCCTGGATCATCCCCGGCACGGAAGACCTGATGCCCTATATCCCCCGCAAAACGATGATAGGCAAGTGGGTGGGCAGCCTGGTGGGATTCCCGCTGATCGCGGCGATCCTGGCGGCTGTGATGACGCTCTTGCCGGGCTGAGGAGCAATATGAACAAGATCCGCTTTGCAATCGAACCCAACGTCAACTATCTGTACCACATGCTGTCCGTGGCCCGCTGCGGCTACGACAACGACTATGGCGCGAAGTACCGCCCCCTGTACCCGGCGGAGGAGCTGGCTGTCTTTTCGGACAACAGCGAATTGCTGACCATCCAGGGCGGCGTGCACTGGGGCAAGCTGTACAGTCTGATGATCTTCAACCCGGCGGGGTACGCGGAGTCTCTGCCGGATTACTACGGCGAATTGCTGGACATCTGCGAAAGCATCTGGGCCGGGGTGATCCCCGAGGGCGTCGACGAAAGCCTCGTCCCTTATACGGACTTGATTGGGCAGCTGTCGCAGATCCTGCTGAAGCATCAGGACAGCTACCTCCGCGATATCTTCCCCGGGGAAAGGGAACGGATCGCCGCTGCCATCGCCCCTGTGCAGGCGTGGTTTGAGGCGCATGACTTCACCGCCCGGGCGGAGGAGGTCGTCGGCTGCGAGCTGGCGGCGGAGGCTTTCACCGCGACCATGGTGTCCTCCGTGGCGCATGGCCCGGAAGCCATCGACCTGACGGCGGAGAGGGATCTCTTCGGCATCGAGCACTCTGTCATGGATGCGGTGTACTTCATCGGGCATGAGTTCATCATTTACCTGCTGAAAACCGCGCTGCGGGAGGAGAATGCCTTCCGCGGGAATGCCACCTGGCCGCTGACCGAGGCGCTGGCGGAGTATTACCTGAAGCGCCTGATGGGGGATACCCGCTTCTTTGACGGGCAGCGGGAGTGGCGGCTCTTCTACGAGCGGCAATCCCCGGGCCTGACGGCCGTGCAGCTGTATCGCCTGGCATTACAAGAACTCGCTAAATAAGGAGGAACTCCCATGCTTTGCCCCTACTGCAGCAAGGAAATGATCGACGGCAACATCTCCTGTGACGGCCGCAGCAGCCTCATCTTCAGCCCCGGCGATAAGCGCATGCCCTTCTTTGAGATGATCGGCGGCACGGGAAGGCTCACCGCGGCCAATGGCGGCGTGTGGGCGGGCATCCGCGTGAAGGCGAATTTCTGCCGCCCCTGCCAGAAGATCATCATCGACACCGACGTGGTGAAGTGACCAAAACAACGAATCCCCCGGAGAGAATGTGTCTCCGGGGTGTTTTTGCATGCTTATTTCTTTTTCAGCACCCAGACATACCGGCCGGTGTCCTCTTCGCTGCGGTAGTAGTCGCCGTAGCGGGCCAGCACCTCAAAGCCGCACAGCTCCAGCAGGTAGCGAAGCTCCTGGGCGTAGGTCTGGCGCATGGCCAGGGGGCGGATGCGCTCGGCGATGACATTGCCCGCGTCATCCAGCGTCTCGAACTTCCAGTTGCCATGCATCACCTGGGTGGCGGGGTCGTAGGTGATAGCGTTGTAGATGCGCTCCCGATGGCCGTCACGGTTGACGTATTCCAGGCGGAATTCGTAATCATCGGGGGTGGAGCGCATCTGGGAAGCCTGGATGGGCGGGAAGGGCGCGAAGGTGTTCAGTGTCAGGATGCCGCCGTCCGCGAGGCATTCGCGGATGCGCATCAGGGCCGCGCGCTGATCCTCCGGGGTGAGCAGGTGCATGAAGCCGCTGCGGGCGATGATGGCCAGGCTGTACTTGCGGGGCGCGTGCAGATCGGTCATGTTCGCTGGGAAAATGGTGAGGTCAAGGCCCAGCTTTGCGGCCTTCTCCCGGGCCACGTCGCACATGGCTTCGGACAGGTCGCTGCCGTCGATGTCGACGCCGTTTGCGGCCAGGTGGAGCAGCACCGCGCCGGTTCCGCAGGCGATGTCGATCACGCCGCCCGCGCCGTATTCCCGGGCCAGGTCAAGGTAAAAGTCCTTGAAGCCCTCGTAGTTGTCGTGTTCGCGGTACATCACGTCCAGATAGAGGTCGTAGTTTTCGGCTACGTCCTTGTAGTCATGCAGGTCCATGAGAGGTCCCTCCTTTGATTTGATGGGATAATATAGCATGGATTTCCTGCATTGTCAAGCGAGGCTTGATGGAGCTCATGCGCAGCACAGCCCTTACCCGGCGGTTTCCTTGGTGCGCCCCAGCTCGGCGTATTCCTGCTGCGGCGTGGCGTATACGTTCAAGTACCGGCAGATCTCGATGGCGAAGTCGATGAAGGCATGGCCCTGGGCGGTGATGACATGGCCATCCCGCACGACACGCTGATCCACCCAATTCTCCCGGGGGAAGGGATCGTCCGCGCCCAGCGCTGCGATGTGCGCCTCCGTGCAGGAGGTGGTGAAGCGGCGAACGTTCAGCACGCCTGCGCGGCCCAGAAACTGCGGCCCGAAGCAGATCGCCGCCAGCAGCTTGCCCTGGGCGTCCAGGCGGCGGATCAGCGGCAGGACGGCATTCTGGCCATTGTTGATGGGCCCGCCGGGGATGATCAGCGCATCTGCGTCGATGGCGGCGGCCTCGGCGAGGGTCATGTCCGGCACATACCGCAGCCCGGACTGGGACACGATCTCGTCCGGCGTGTCCGCGACGGTGATGATCCGCCGCCGGCCCGCGTTGCGCAGCCGGTGCAGCGCGACGATCACCTCAAAATCCGCCATGTCGGGGTAAATGTAGCAAAGGATGCTGCTCATATTGCCTCCTTGATCATCGCCGGCCCGGCCCCACCATCGCCCAGGAGAGGCCGATCCACTCCTTCAGCTCGGCGTCGAAATCATCCGGGCTGCGCAGGACGAATTGGTGCATGTAGCGCTCCCTGCTGGGACAGCTGAAGCGCACCACGCGGGGGGATTCCAGCACAAAGGGCAGCGACAGGTAGAACTGGATGCCGCCCAGATCCGCCCTGTGCAGCGGCTGGGTGACCCAGGCAAATTGCACCTTCCGGGCGAAGGCGGTCTGCGTTTTGGTGTGGCGCACGGTGACGTCCGGGTAGGTGGAGAGCATGTGGGCTTCCACCAGGTCGTACAGCGCGTAGGCGGAGGCAGGCCCCAGAGGCACCAGGGGCGCGCTCATCCCCGCCTCCCGGCGAAGAAGCTGCGCATCATTTCGCCGCATTCTTCCGCCATCACGCCGGACTGCCACATGGTCTGTCCCGCGAGGGCAGGATCGGCGGGCAGGTCGTACACGCTGCCGCAGCAGCCCTGCTTCTCGTCCGCTGCGCCGTACACGCAGCCGGAGAGCTGGCTCATCACCATCGCGCCGGCGCACATGGGGCAGGGCTCCAGGGTGACATAGAGCGTGCAGCCCCGTAGCCGCCAGTCCCCCAAAATGCGGGCGGCCTGGCGCATGGCCAGCATCTCCGCGTGGGCGGTGGGGTCATGGTCGGCTTCGCGGCGGTTGTGGGCCTTCGCGATGACGGCTCCGTCCTTCACGATCACCGCGCCGACGGGGATCTCCCCCTCAGTTGCGGCGAGCTGTGCTTCTTCAAGCGCAATGCGCATATATTCCATCATATCACCTCGGTTTACGGTGCGATCGGGGGCAGCAACACACTGCCGCTTCGTGAAAACATTGTATCATGAGAAGGAATTTCAATCAAGCGGGAAGAAAAAGTAGGGTAGAAACGTTACATATGTAACAGAGTGCTTCAACCGGCTCTGATTCGAGGTGTGAGGAATGAAACGCATGTGGATGATGCTGTGCCTGCTGACGGCGCTGATCCTGACGGCAGGAGCCGCGCTGGCGGAGTCCCCCTATGAGAAGGCTGACAAGCCGCTGACCCTCTTTGCCGTCAACGTGGGCAAGGGGGATGCGCTGCTGCTCAACTGCGGCGCGGAGACCTACCTGATCGACGCGGGATTGCAGGAAAACTGGGGCGATCTGTCCTGCGCGCTGAAGATGCTGCAGGTGACGAAGCTCACCGGCGTGATCCTCACCCATACGGACAAGGATCACGCGGGGGGACTGCTCCCGCTGGCGACCTCCTCCATCGAGGTGGAGAACTGGTACGCTCCGGCCCATTACGCCGACATCAAGAAGGAAAGCAAGCACCCTGCGGTGGAGGCTGCGGCCCTTCGCGGCGACACGGTCACCTTCCTGCGCGCGGGGGACGAGCTGCCCCTGGGCAACGGCAAGCTGACGGTGATCGGCCCCATCAGCGCGTCGGAGGTGGAGAATTGCAACTCTCTCGTACTGATAGCCGAGGCCAGCGGCGGACGGATGCTCCTGACCGGCGACATGGAATTCCCCGAGGAGGAGGAACTGCTGGCGGCGGGGGTCATCCCGGCCTGTGATGTGATCAAGATCGCCAACCACGGCGAAAACGACGCGACCTCCGGGGCGCTGCTGCAGGCGGTGCAGCCGAAGATCGCGGTGATCAGCACATCCACCGCTGCCGAGCCCGACACTCCCTCCGGGCGGGTGATGCAGCTGCTGAGCAACGCCGGCATTGACATTTACCAGACCCAGCACGCGGAATCCGGCGTCCTGGTGACCATCGATCAGGGTGAGGTGACCGCCAGCAAGATGGGCTATGTGGATTTCCCTGCGGCCAGCAAGACGGTCGTCATTGCCGGCGTGGACAACAAGGATGACCGCATTACGCTGCGCAACACCGGCAAGACGGCGGCGGACGTGGGCGGCTGGTACATCGTCAGCGACAAGGGCAGTCAGATTTATGTGCTGCCGGAGGGGACGGAGATCGCTCCCGGCGGGGCGATCACGATCAGCAGCCAGTCCTCGGAGGAGGCGGGAGATCTCGTCTGGCCGGACAAGAAGGTTTGGCACAAGTCCAAGGAGGATGCGGCCTTCCTGTATGATGTGTATGGAAGGCTCATTGATATGATGAACTGAATAGGAAAGCGCGGCTTCCGGGATGGAGGCCGCGCGTTTCTGTGGCAGGGGGCCGCTTTCGCGCGTCGAAGGGTCATCGACCCGCGCGCACAAAGCCGCCGGGGGAAAGCCAACGTGGGCTTTCCCCCGGACCCCCTCCTGCTCCTTTGGAGTTGGTTGAGCGGCTGCAATGCGGGGCGGCTCTGGTTGCTCAGGATTCCTCTCAATTTCCGCCAAGGCGGAAGGAATCCTTCGCAAAATCGCCGCACGGGCTCCTTTGCGGGTTGTACTGCAGCCGCATGGGGCAAAGGGAACGAGGGGGAAGGGTAAAATCCCTAAGTTTTCTGCTTTGATTTACTTATTTCTTGTTCAGGTACTTCCACTTCACATAGCCGTCCAGATTCCCGTACTCGCTGACGGTAATCTGCTCAATCTCCAACCGTTCCATCCCGGCGATGAGGATGCAGATGCCGTGGACGATGATGTCCGCGCGGTTGGGCTGGAGGCCGGGGAGCTGCTTGCGCTCCTCAATGGGCATGTCCGCCAGGTCGCGGGCGATGCGCAGGATGAAGTCCTTCGTCAGCACCGTCCCGTGCATGTAGGTGCGGTCCGTCCAGCGGATGCCCTTCATCATGGCGGCGAGGGTCGTGAAGGTGCCGCCGGTGCCGCGCCAGATGGGCGGGAAGGTCAGCGCCGGGTGGAGGCGCAGTTCTTCCTCCAGGATGTCGGCGGCCACCTGCTGCACCGCCGGGAGGTCGCCGTGGTCGCGGATGGGCGTCATGCCTGCCAGCCGCACCGCGCCCATTTGACAGGAGAAGCCGCAGCGCACGTCCATATCGCTGCCCACGATGATCTCCGTAGAGCCGCCGCCGATGTCGATCACGCCGCAGTCCCCGCCGTCGGTGGCGCCGAAGAAGGACAGCGCCGCTTCCGTTTCGCCGGAGCAGATCTCCAGCGTGAGGCCGGTTTCCTTCAGCAGCAGCGCGGAGAAATCCGCCTGATTGGCCGCATCGCGGGTGGCGCTGGTGGCGAAGAGGTGGAGTGCCTCGCAGCCTTCATCCCGGGCGGAATCCGCCATGCGTTTCACCGCCGCGCAGGATTTCGCCATTGCGTCAGCGGAGAGAATCCGCCCCGCATCCAGCCCGGCAAAGAGCCGCGTTCCCTCGCGATCCCGGCGGATGCGGCGCATTTCGCCCCCATCTACCTCGCACACAAGCATCCTCACAGAATTCGAACCGATACCGATGACTGCAGCCTTCATGTGCCCCTCCTTGGTATCAAAAAGGGCCTTTGCCGCACGCAAAGACCCGCGTTAATCACGCATTTCGTCCATGATGATCTGGTATTCTTCCTGGGTGTAGCCCTTGAGCACGTCGGGGTTTTCAAACGCAAAGACGATCTCGCCCTGGCGGATGAACTCGTACTTCTCCCGGGCCTCGTTTTCCACATAGCCCTCGGAGCCCACGCGCTGCAGCTGCAAAAGCAGATCCGCATACTCCATCTCCATCACGCTGACGCTGTACTGCAGCGTGGTGTCCTGCGTCTGCAGCCGGGCGATGTCCGTGCGCACCCAATGCATCGACACGCAAAAGAGGATCACCAGCGCAACGCAGCCCAGGGCCATGCCCTGCCAGCGGATGTAACGACGATCACGATCCACGCGCGCCATGGTGATTCCCCCCCTTCTCGCAAATCTGAAATGATGGTAATCATACAGATTCTGCGCCGGTGGGGGATTTTCCTGCTACGGCGGCGGAAATTTTCTGGCGGACTGCCGGCAGGGGGCTGTGCCGGAGGTCGTCATTGCTTCCCTGTTTGGATGAAGCGGATCAGCGCCTCCACGTCGGTGAAGTCGTCATAGTCGCCCACAATGCCTTTGCGGTGGTAGACGACGCCGCGTTGCTCATTCCGCTCAAGGCAGTCCAGCAGGGCGGGAACGCCGTAACGCCTGGCAAACAGGGTGAAACCATAGGGCTTGATCTTCGACAGCAGGCCCATCCGGCAGTCTTGGGTGCACTCGCAGCAATGCGGAAGGCCCCTGGCCATGGAGCAGCTCCGGTTTTCGCACCAGCTGGCGTCGGGGCAATGACCGGAATCGCACCCATCGCAGCGGTCATTTTCACTGCAAAGGCAGCAGGCAAGCCCGCACCTTGCAATGCCTAATTCTCTTCTCATGATGAACTCCTATGTACGAATATGTTGCCGTGCTTCCGTGAGCTTTCGCATGACCCACCCCACTGCAGGTGCAAGCCCCGCCGCATACAGCGCGCCGCCGATCAGCAGCCCCAGCAGCCCATAGCCCCGCAGCCCTTCGCCGCTGCCGAGCAGCACCTGTCCCAGCGCAAGGGCCAGTCCGACTGCGCACAGCAGATCCGCCGTCATGCCGAACCAGCGGTTCCGCCGGTGAATCCGGCCAGAGAGATGCACCAGCAGCGCCATCGCAGCGCCCAGCAGCACCATCAGGAGGAAGGTGCGGCACTGCCCGGCCTGGGCGAAGAGGACCTCCAGCGTCATCCCAGGGCCCGGCGGAGGAAGCCGCCCCGATGCTTGGCCGCATTCCCGGCGTACACCGCGCCGTCAATGGCGCCGTCCACCAGCAGTTTGCCTTCCTCCAGCTGCAAGCTGGCTACATGCAGCCCCGTTCCGGTGAGGATCAGCCGTCCCCCGTGGGTGGTCAGGACGACCTCGTTTTCGTCAAAGCGTTCCACGTCGGTCACGCCGGTGATGACGGCCTTTTCCCGGCGGTCGATGGTCAGCGAGTAGGGCTTTTCGCTCGTCTGGTTCATGGGCATCACTCCTTTGGGGGAGTGTATGCGGCGTCACGGCCGGGCATGCCGGCGGCCCCAGTAACAGCCGTATTCCACGCCGTTTTCGCCCCGCAGCGGCTCCTTCGAGGGGAAGAATCCGTGCAGCACCAGCGCCAGGCGGCGCTTGGCCATCAGCGGCAGCGCCTTGGTGAGGATGCGCGCGCAGCCAAAGAGCTCGTGCATCTCGGGCAGAATGGAGCGCAGCAGCTCGTCGATCACGTCGGACTGCTCGAACTTGCTCAGCAGATCGATCCGCAGCACGCCCTCGCCCTGGCCGTCCTTGCCCGCGTCGCGGCGGAACATCTCCACCGTGCCCACGGGGACGTCCAGCCGCAGGATCGTCCAGCGGACGAAGCAGCCGTTTTCGTAATTCCACAGCCACATGCGGATGCAGTCCTCCATCTCGGCAAGGGTGGCGTAGCGGAAATCGCTGGTGCAGTTGTCGGCGTTGAAGCAGGGCTGGGCCAGCTTGTCGCTGTACACGCGCAGGAGCGCGGGGGCGTCTTCCATGCGGACGAGCCGCAGCGTGAACCGCGGGGTGACGAAAGTGGGGCAATCTCTGTATACGTTCATGTTGATACCTCCATAAGGGAATATATGTTCTATTCGACGGGCGAACGAATATTCCTGCTTGGAGGGGAACAAAATTTCGCATAAATAAAAACCGCCCGATTTGGGCGGCTGAAATGTCAGCGTATTGCACTAAATCACGGCTTATTCCGGTCATACGACAGCCGGTAGTCGCAGCACTCCGCGCCCTCTGCCACGGAGGTGGTGCGCGTGTAGCGGATGTGGCGGAAACCGGTCATGCAGGCTTTGTCCATCGCACAGATGACCTGCGCGGCCTCCGGTACGCCGAGGGCCACCGCCGCGTCATGCAGCGGGCAGGACAGGATATCCACGCCCACCAGCTTGCTCGTTTCGGACACGATCCGCCGAGAATACCCCTTTTCGGGGCTGCTCATGGTGCGCATGAATCCGGGCATGTTCCGCCAAAGCAGCCTTGGCACGCCGGGGATACAGGTGATCCCGTGGATGATATGCGCGAGCTTTGCGCCCATCTGTGCGCCGTATTCCCTGAGGAGGGGCAGCGCCTGTTCCGGGGTGTGGGCCTTCAGTGCAGTGTAGAGCGCCGCGGCAGGCAGTACCATCATCTTGCTGTCGCGATCCAGCTGGGGGTGCGCTTGCTGCAGCTGGGACAGCGTCTCATTGGCTTCCTGCCAGAGACGTTCTGCGGTCTGCGCGTCAAAATGGGCAGCCAGCACTTTCCGGAAACCCTTGAATACAAAGGACTTTTTCAGCAAATCGACCATGTTGCGTCTCAATCCTCGTCCTCATCCTCGCCCTCGGCGTCCACCCATGCGTCGTAGGTGGCTTCCAGGCAGGCCAGATGGCGATCCACGTGCTGGATGTCCCACAATTCGGCCTCGATGATGCGCATGTACAGGTGGAAGAGGCTCTCGTAGTCCTTCTCCTGGCGGAAGGTCTGCATGTTGGCGGCGACGGCGTCCTCATCGGAAACATCCTCGGAGAGCTGCTCCAGGTTTTCCATGCAGCCGCGCAGGATGCCGCCGATGGTCATGTCGAAGTCCTCACGCTCGAGGGTCTTGCGGAGCTTGCGCAGGCGGGAAACGGCTTCCTCCGGAGGATAACCCTCCTCGTAGCCCGCGATCAGGTACAGGAAGGCTTCGCCCATGCGATCCCAATCATCGCCCACGCGGCCGCCGACGAAGATTTTCGCGCCCTTTTCCAGGCCGAAATCATCATTGGCGTAAAGGGCCATCATGGGCAGCATCTTCAGCTCCCGGTGGAGGGAGAGCCAGTCCTCATGCTGGAAGGGGGTCTCGCTGTCGTAGGCGAAGAGCGCCAGATACAGCCCGGTGGGATGCCGGCGGATCGTCATGCGGCAGGTGGAGGCGACCGCGTCGCCGTAGGGGTGCGCGGTGACCATGGGGTAGCAGAAGGTGCTCTCGTCGCCGCCCTCCAGACGGGCGTGCTTGCCGATGAGGGCGATCAGCTGCTCCAGGGAGAGATCAGGGTGATCGTCGTCCTCCTCGTCGAACCACTGGCAGTGATCCAGCAGCAGACGGCACAGGCGGACCATGTCCTCCTGGGAACCGATGGTGCAGACGCGGGCGCGGTTGAGTGTAGCCATGGGGATTCTCCTTCTGAATAGGTTATCGCAGGGATATTCGACGGGGATGGCGGAAGTTCCTGCCAGGGGGGAAGCCTTTGGGTTCGCGGGTACGACGACCTGATAGCTCGGCCGATGAGCGGCCGGCCGAGAAACAGCAGGCTCCGCGCCAACTTCCACGCGGGCATCGTCGAACCGGAGGCGCGCAACTGAATCGCGAAAGGGGTCAAGGGACGATTGTCCCTTGCGGGGTCCAGGGGCAGCGCCCCTGGTCAGAACATGCTCACCTGATTCGTTTCGCTCATGCCCTCGAGGGTGCCGTGGGCGCGGAACATCTCGATGATGGAGGAGGGCACATGGGCGCGGTCGCGCAGATCCTCCACGGAGAGGAAGGGTCCCTTCTCGCGCTCGCGGACGATGCTTTCCGCCACGCTTTCGCCCAGACCGCCCAGGGCCGTGAAGGGTACGCGCAGGCACTTCTCGCCCTCCATCTGGAAGCGGGTGACATGGGATTTGTACAGATCGGCGGGCAGGAACTTGAAGCCGCGCATGTTCATCTCCAGCACCAGCTCCATGGAGGTGACGGCGTCGTGGTCGGCGGCGGAGGCGTTGGGATCCTCCTTGACAGCCTTGATCTTCGCGCGGATGGTGTCCGGATCGGCGATCATGGTCATCGCGTCAAAGCCCTTGCCGCGCAGGGTGAAGTAGGCTGCGTAGTAGGCCAGCGGGCGGTGCACCTTGTACCACGCCACGCGCAGGGACGACATGACGTAAGCCACCGCGTGGCCCTTGGGGAACATGTACTTGATCTTCTTGCAGCTGTCCATGAACCAGGCGGGCACCTGCGCGTCCAGCATGGCCTGCTCCATCTCGGGCTTGAGGCCCTTGCCTTTACGGACGGACTCCATCGTGGTGAAGGCCATCTTGGGGGCCACGCCCTTGTCGATGAGGTAATTCATGATGTCGTCGCGGCAGCAGACGCACTCGGAGAGCTTCGCCGTGCCGGAGCGGACGAGGTCCTGCGCGTTGCCCAGCCAAACGTCGGTGCCGTGGGACAGGCCGGAAATTCGCACCAGCTCCTCCATGGTGGAGGGCTTGGTGTCGTCCAGCATGCCGCGGACGAAGTTGGTGCCGAATTCCGGGATGCCCAGCGTACCGGTGGTGCAGTCGATGTCCTCCGGGGTGACGCCCAGCGCCTCCGGGGAGGAGAAGAGCGAGCGCACCGGCTTGTCGTCCAGGGGGACGGCCTCGGTGGGAGTGTCGGTGATCTCCGCCAGCATGTGCAGAACGGTGGGGTCAACGTGGCCCAGACAGTCCAGCTTGACCAGAATGTCATGCATGGAGTTGAAGTCGAAATGGGTGGTGTTGAAGTCGGAGTCGAGGTCGTCGGCGGGGTGCTGCACGGCGGTGAACTGGCAGATGTCGTACTCCTTGGGTACGACGACCATGCCGCCGGGGTGCTGACCGGTGGTCTTCTTGACGCCTTCGCAGCCGGCGGCGAGGCGTTCCTTCTCGGTGTTGCCGGCCTGGATGCCGCGCTCCTCGAAGTACTTGGCCACATAGCCATAGGCGGTCTTTTCCGCCAGACCGGAGATCGTGCCGGCGCGGAACACGTGATCCTTGCCGAACAATTCTTCCACGTAATGGTGGGCGCGGTTCTGATATTCGCCGGAGAAATTCAGGTCGATATCGGGAACCTTGTCGCCCTCGAAGCCCAGGAAGACCTCGAAGGGGATGTCGAAGCCGTCCTTGGCCAGGTTCCGGCCGCAGATGGGGCAGTCCTTGTCGGGCAGGTCAACGCCCATCTTGTAGGTGGCCTTGTCCACGTCGAAGAAGCCCTTGCGGCAGTGGGTGCAGCGGTAGTGGGGCGGCAGCGCGTTGACCTCCGTGATGCCGCACATATGCGCGACGAAGGACGAGCCGACGGAACCACGGGAGCCCACCAGATAGCCGTCGTCGTTGGACTTCTTCACCAGCTTCTGGGCGATGTTGTACAGGGTGGCAAAGCCGTAGCCGATGATGGACTTGAGCTCCTTTTCGATGCGGGCCACGACGATCTCCGGCAGCTCCTCGCCGTACATCTCCTTCGCGCGGCCCCAGGTCATATTTTGAATATTGTCCGCCGCGTCCTCCCACAGGGGCTGGAAGGTGTCCTCGCCCTTGGGGTGGATGGGGAAGAGCTGAAGCTTCTCCACCATGTCGGCGATCTTCTTCGGGTTGTCGATGACCACCTCGTGGCATTTTTCCGGGCCGAGGTAGGCGAATTCCTCCAGCATTTCGTCGGTGGTCTTGAAGTAGAGCGGCGCCTGATTGTCCGCGTCCTCAAAGCCCATGCCGGCCTGGATGATGGCGCGGTTCTTGGCGTGATGGGGGTCGAGGAAGTGCACGTCGCCCGTAGCGACAACGGGGATGCCCAGCTCCTCGCCCAGCTTGACGATGATGCGGTTGAGGTCGCGCAGGCCCTCCTCGTCGGGGATCCGGCCCTCGCGCACCATGAAGTAGTTGTTGCCGATGGGTTGAATTTCCAGGTAGTCGTACCAGCTGGCGATCTCCTTCAGCTTCTCCCAGGGCTCGTTGGCGAGCACCGCTTGGAACAGCTCGCCCGCCTCGCAGGCGCTGCCGATGATCAGGCCCTCCCGCAGCTCGTCGATTTTCTGCTTGGGCATATGGGGCCTGCGGCGGAAGTACTCCAGGTGGCCGATGGTGACCAGTTTATTCAAGTTGACCAGGCCGTCCTGCGTCCTGACCAGAATGATGACGTGATAGCTGTCGCCGATGGCGCCGCCCTTGAGGGTATTGAGGTCAGCGAGGGTCGCGAGGCCCTTGTCCTCCTGCAGCTGCCGGATCATCTTGTTCAGGCAATGGGCAGTGGCCGTCGCGTCATGCACGGCGCGGTGGGCGTTCTTGAGGCTGACCTGCAGCTGCTTGCACACCGCGGAGAGCTTGAAGCTCTTCATGTCCGGGAACATCTTGCGGGCCAAAGTCAGCGTGTCGATGATGGGTGCATTGAAGGTGCGGCCCAGGCGCTTGAGCTCGGCTTTCAGCAGCGATGCGTCGAAGGCTGCGTTGTGGGCGGCGATGGGCGCATCCCCGATGAAGTCCATGAGCTTGGGGATGGCAGTCTCGGCGGTCTCCTTGTCCGCCAGCATCATATCGGTGATGCCGGTCAGCTTGACGATCTTCTCCGTCAGTGGCTTTTTCGGGTTCACCAGCAGGGACAGCGAGTCCACCACCGTGCCGCCCACGACCTTCACCGCGCCGATCTCGATCACGCGGTCGGTGGCGGTGTTCAGGCCTGTGGACTCAAAGTCCAGCACGATGATGGGGTCGTCCAGCGAGCGGTCGTCGGGATTCACGACAACCGCCTTTTCGTCGATCATGTAGCCCTCGCAGCCGGGGATCAGCTTGATGGGCTGCTTCTTCGCCGCGTTGAAGGCTGCGGGGAAGGCCTGCACCACGCCGTGGTCGGTGATGGCAACGGCGGGATGCCCCCACTTGATGGCGCGCTTGATCAGATCGCCGGCGGGGGTCATGGCGTCCATGGTGGACATGTTGGTGTGCATGTGCAGCTCGATGCGCTTTTCCTCGGCCTTGTCCTCGCGCTCGACGCGCTCCATGGGCACCATATCGCGCACGGAAATGGACAATTCGCGGGCGAAGTTGTCATACATGCACTCGCCGCGCACCTTGACGTTCATGCCCACCTTGATCTGGTTGACCTTGTCCATGACGAACTGGCGCTCTTCGGCGGTGATGGGCGGCAGGGGCTCGTCCTCGTTGCGCTTCTTGCCGAACTGTCCCCGGCGGAAGCGGAAGAAATTCTTGCACAGGATGGACGAGGTATAGTCCGTGATGGCGAAGGTGACCAGCAGCATTTCGCCGCCCTTGAGTTCCTTCGTCTCCAGCTTGAAGATGTCGCCCTGTACGACGACGAGGCCCGCGTCGCTGGTCAGCTCCTTCATTTCGATGGGCTTGTCGTCGATGGCGCGGCCCATGATGGGCTTGCCGATGGCGGTGTCTGTCATGGTGGGGGTGACGATATCGGCCTTCTTGGCCTCCTCTGCCGCGGCGATGGCGGCAGCCTTGGCGGCCTCCTCTGCGCGCTCGGCGTCGGATTTGGGCTCCTTGGGCTGATGGGGCTTGCGCTCCTTCTTCTCCACCTTGGGCGCGCTGCTTCCGACGCTGCCGCCGTACCGCTCGACCAGCTCCTGCGCGGTGATGGCGACGTCCTGTTCCTTCTGCTTCTCCGCGCGCAGCTCCTCAAGGCGCTTCTCCTGATCGCCCGCGACGGTCAATTCCACCGGAATTTCCAGCGAGAAGATGTCCTTCACCGCCTGGGACAGACGGGCCGCCACGTTCTGCTTGGCCATGTAGGTCATTGAGAAGGGGTCGGGGAAGGTCAGCGTGATGCGGTCATCCAGGCAGCGCCAGTCGATTTGGTCCATCCAGCTGATGGAGGCCGGATAATTGCGCTTGAGGAAGTCCGTCAGCACGGGCTTGTACGCGCTGATGTTGTCCTGGAAGTCCTCCTTGAGGCCCGGGGACACCACGCGCAGCGCCAGCGGCTTTTGCGGGAAAATGCGCCGCAGGAGGCGCTCCATCTTCAGGAAGGAGGCCTCTTCCACCAGCACATTGGACTCAAAGGTGATGTACACCTTGCCCTGCGCCTTGACGTACACGACCTTCGGCGCGTTGAGCTGGCCCTTGAGGTGGGGGAGCTCGGCGTAGATTTGAGTAAGCAGGTCTTCGTAGCTCATGGGGGGAGCCTCCTTTCTATAAAGTGAAGATAGTTTATTATAGCGCATACAGACGGGTGGGGTCAACAAGGAAGCGTACAAAAAGCCTTCCCCTTGAGGGGAAGCTGGCCGAACGTAGTGAGGTCGGATGAGGTGGGCGCTGCATGAGCGTACATGTGGCATGAGGAGAGGATGCTTCTTTGCGGCAGGCTGAACAAGGGTGAGCGGCTCCTTTGCGGCTGTGCGAGCTGTTTCTCGAATCCTCGCGGATTCTCGAAAGACGCGTGCAACAAGGCGCCCCTTCATAGGGGAGCTGTCAGCCGTAAGGCTGACTGAGGGGTTGGCGCTGCGGCGCGGAGGTCTCCGACGGGCAGGGCCTCCGCGGCCTTTATTCAACATTTGCTTCCCGTTTTCGCCTTCGGCGAAGTCCCCACTGGGGACGCACTCCCAGCAAATGCCCGTAAGGGGCAATCGCCCCTTAACCCTTTTTTCGGCCCTTAGCGGGTTGCCTTTTCCGCTGCGATTTTCCGTGCGACGCGGATCAACTCATCCGCCAGATTGTCCTCAACCTTGATGGGCTCCTGCCCCTTGATAAACAGGACGCCGCCCTTCTTGCCGCCGGCCATGCCCACATCTGCCTCGCGGGCCTCACCAGGCCCATTCACCACGCAGCCCATCACGGCCACCTTCAGCGGCACCTTGATATCCGCCAGCTCCTCCTCCACGCGCTTGGCGATCCCCGCCACATCAATGCAAGTCCGCCCGCAAGTGGGGCAGCTCACCAGCTGCACACCCTGCGTCCGCAGATTCAGCGCGCGCAGGATATCCCACGCCGCCTTGCCCTCGGGAATCGGCGAGCCCGTCAAACTTACGCGGATCGTGTTGCCGATGCCCTGCGCCAGCAGCGCGCCAATGCCGATGGCGCTCTTGATCGTGCCCTGACCCGGCAGACCAGCCTCCGTCACACCCACGTGCAGCGGGTAATCGCACTTCGATGCCGCCAGCTGGTAGGTGTCGATGGTCAGACGGACATCGCTGGCCTTCATGCTCAGCACGATGTCCTCAAAGCCGACTTTCTCCAGCATACGGGCATGGGTGAGGGCGCTCTCGACGAGGCCCTCGGCGCAGGGGCCGCCGTATTTGGCGAGAATGTCCTTCTCGATGGAGCCGGTGTTCACGCCGATGCGGATCGGGATGTGATGCGCCTTGGCGGCAGCGGCCAGCTCGCGGACATTGGCTTCACCGCCGATGTTGCCGGGGTTGATACGCAGCTTATGGATGCCGTTTTCGGCGGCTGCGATGGCGAGACGGTGGTTGAAGTGGATATCCGCGACGACGGGCACGGGGGAGCCGTCGACGATGGTGCGGACGGCCTTGGCGCAGGCTTCGTCGTAGACGGAGCAGCGGACGATGTCGCAGCCGGCGTCGGCGAGGGCGCGGATCTGGGCGAGGGTGGCCTCGGCGTCGCGGGTATCGGTGTTGGTCATGGATTGAACCCAGACGGGGTTATTGCCGCCGACGGTCAGGTTACCGAGACGAACTTCACGGGTGGTGTACATATGAAAACCTCCTATAAGGACAAGTAACAAGGAAGCGGGAAAAAGGGGTAAGGGCCTAAGGCCCTTACGGGGGATGGAAGGGGCCGCGGAGGCCCCTCCCGGGGTACAGGGGCAGCGCCCCTGCTCCGCGCCGCAGCGCCAGGAAGCATGCGTCTTTCGAGAATCCCCCGGATTCGAGAAACAGCTCGCACAGCCGCAAAGGAACCGTTCACCCTTGCTATGCCTACTCCAGGGGAACCGGCCAAAGCCCCCTCTCGAGGGAGGTGGATTCGTGAGGCCGCCCCCGACAGAACGAAGCCGGAGGTAGTTCACCCGGTGGCTTGGTTGACTGCTTCTTTGTTGATAGGCGTTCGTGCTGCCTCTTCTTTCTCGCTCCCGAGAAAGAAGCAAAGAGGGCCAGAGGGGGTGGCAAAATTCTATCCCGGCGCTGCCCCCCCCTCTGGACTCCCCCCGTCCCCACAAAGTAGTCCTTGCCCGGAGTTGACCTCCCCACATGGGCCTCGCGGGGGCGGGCCGCGGCTCCTGGACTCTTCCGCTGCTCGGTGCGGCTTCGCGCGATTCCGCGACTCAGCCGCCAGCGCAACAGGCGGTTTCCGTGGGGTGGGTGGGACAGTGACTTTG
>JAZNSI010000008.1:0-5483 GCA_045591175.1 Clostridia bacterium | reverse complement strand
GAAATCGCAAAGATGCCGATGACTAAGGCAGCTTACGAGATGGGCAAGCTGGCAGGCAAGAAGGGAGCGTAACATGAACGTAAAGACACAGGACACCAAGGAACGGCTGGAAATGAAAGATTGCCCTGCCTGTGAAGAAAGCAGAGCAATCGGCGGCAACTTCTGCCGCAAGTGTGGGAAGCAATTGAAAGACCCCATTGAGCTTAAGGAAAAACAGGCTTAACAAGGTCGTTTTCAAAGTAGAGGGACTTATTACCACACCTGTTGCAGTAACAGGCATCTTGACCCAGCGTTTCTCCGCACTCACTACACTCGTTGACTGGAAGGGCGACATTGCCGCAGTTGGTACAGAACGAATCTTCGGGCTCCAATGCATCGACATGGCAAAAAGGGCAAATCACAACAGCACCTCCTTTCCAATAAATGATAACACAGCTTGTGAGAAAAGAAAAGGGCTTGGGTGCTTAGAAAGAAGGAAAAGACAATGGGTACATTGGTAGTAACCATGGCGTTTCTGTCCATTGGCGTGGCAGTGGTGGAGGGCGGCGAAAGCCTGTGCCACAGAATTGCACGCTGGCATGAGGACAGGAAGCTGTTTCAGCAGAACCGCAAGGCTATGCGGACTTACACTTGACCCACACCACTGGAAGGGACGGCCTCACCCGCGCCGGTGGCTAATATACGAAGCACATTTCATTTAGTAGTAGTAAATCGCTTTTCGCAATTGTTTTGATGGAGGCGGCGAGAAATCGTCAGCAAGGCACACGCAAGACCGTAGACAGCCGGGAAAAGACCGCCGGGTGCGCACCGTTACATGCGCCGCAGCCGGACAGCGGAACATCGGTGACAGGCTGGAAGGAAGACAGCCCCGACACGCCGGAAGCGTGACACGCCGGGAGTTTACTACCAAATATCGTGGCATGTAAAACTTTAACCGCCTCCCGGCGATGTGCCGATGTAGCTCAACGGCAGAGCAGCGGATTTGTAATCCGCAGGTTGTGGGTTCGAGCCCCACCGTCGGCTCCACCCGTCTGGTGACGGGCATACTTCAGGGCTATAAGCCCAGGCGGTTGGTACTGAACCCCTCACCAACGCCGCCTCCCTCCGTGCAATGGTTCCTCCTTTATTCTCCTTAACAAGCACGGCAAAGGGAGGCTATCCTGTCGGCGTAGCGCAGTTGGCAGCGTGCCTGATTTGGGATCAGGAGGCCGTGAGTTCGAGCCTCACCGCTGACACCATACTAAAAATAAAAGGAGGAGACACAATGGACAAACTGTTTTTGAGGGTAAAGGACTTGCAGGCCATGGGGCTGAGCCGGGACAACGCTTACCGGCTGTTTCGGAGGGACGATGCGCCCATCGTTACAATCGGCAATGTAAAGTACATGCTGGCAGACAAATTCGTGGAATGGATTGCCGGTGTGCAAGAAAGGGGGGAACTGTGATGCGAATCTGGTATGGCAAAAAGCTGCCAGAAAAAAGGACTGGGCTGCACAATGGCAATCTGAAATATGACCTGCATGAGCGCGAAAATTTCCGCAAGGTGGCCGCTTATGAAGTGCCGAACGTGATTTACGATTTTCGGGGCGAACCTAGACCAGATGTGGTAGCAAAAGGGCAGAAGCGCAAGGCGTTACGGAAATTCAAGGAACTGGGTTACACCACTCTGGAAGCGAACCTGTCGGGGCCGTTTCTCGAAATTCGTCGCAAAAAAAGAGAAGCCAGGCCGCTACCAACAGCCTGACTTCTCCAGCCGATGAAATCACACAATCAAATTATAACAAAATAAGGAGTCATTGTCAATATGAAAACTGAACAGACCATGCTTGAAGCAGAACTGGCTATTGAACGCCTTGCTGATGCCAACGAAGAATACTGGCAGGATATGAACCTATACGGCTATGACCGTCGCCGTCGCCGCCAGAGCAAGATGGAAGCCGATTATGACCAGAACGAAGATGATTACAGAGGAGGGTATCTGGTATGAGCCTGTTTGAAACGCTCAACGCAATCAACGTAAACGGACACACGGAAAAAAAGAACAACCTGACCTATCTTTCGTGGGCGTGGGCATGGGCAGAACTGAAAAAACGCTGCCCGGATGCAACCTACACCATCTACGAAAACAAGGACGGGCTGAACTACCACCACGATGGCAAGACCGCATGGGTAAAGACGGGCGTTACCGCCGAGGGCATTGAAATGATTGAAATGCTGCCCGTGATGGACTTCAAAAACAAGAGCATCCCGGTTGACCAGATTACATCCTTTGATGTAAACAAGACCATCCAGCGCAGCCTGACCAAGGCGGTGGCACGGCATGGGCTGGGGCTGTACATCTACGCCGGGGAAGACCTGCCCGAAGGGGACACGCCCGATGATGCCATGGAAGTGCCCAAGACGGTGAAGAAGCCACCTATCAGCAACGTGACCGTTACCAGCATTGACCCGCCCAACACATTTAACGTGAATACGGCAATCGACGGATGGTGCAAGCACATGAACTGCAAAAAGGCTGACTTTGCAAGACTGCGGGGCGAAGCCATAAAGCAGGGACTGGCGCAGGACATTCCCAGCAAGGACATGACCCCTGTGGACTTTGACAGCCTTTGCAAGGCCATTGAAAAGATGGTGGGGCTGTGAAGTGCTTTATGCAAGAGCCTGTGATGGCTCGTGACGGAAGCTACAGCGTGACTTTTACCGGCATCCGAGAGGATGTGTGGAGCTTGTGGGAGGCGTTCAAAACCCTCCCGCTGCTCTTGGATGTGAAGAAGTGGCACAAGCCACGGAGCCTGAACGCCAATGCCTATGCGTGGGTGCTTATCGGGAAGATTGCTGAGAAAAGCAAGGAAAGCCCGGAAGAATACTACAAGCGGCTGATTAAAGAGACCGGCATCAAGACCACCATTGTGTGTGTGCCCAACCAAGCGGTAGCTAAACTGCTGGAGGGATGGGAACACAACGGCACCGGCTGGGTGGGCGAGAGGATGGACAGCAAGATAGACGGATGCACCAACATTCGGCTGATCTACGGCTCTTCCAGCTTCGACAGCAGCGAGATGGCAAGGTTTATCCAATATGTGGTGCAGGATGCGGAAAGCCTTGGAATCCCCACCGTAACGGATGAAGAAATGAACAGGATGCTGGGGAGGTGGAAGCGTGAGCGAAAGCCAACGCAACAATAAAGCAACGGTAACTCTTGGTTGCCATGGATACCTTTCGTCAAACGCCACCGAAAAAGAAATTTCAGAAATGAAAAAACTCTTGCGACAGACAATTAAAGAAATCGCCCCAGCGCTTGACAAAAGGAAAATAAGCATACGAAGATGCAACGGCCTTACCGAAATTCTTCTTATATGCAGGGCTGATGTTGACGAGGAGATATATTATGAGCGAAAGCCTGCTTCAGACTGAAAAGAAGTGCTACGTTACAGGAAGCCATGTAAACCTGCACAAGCATCACATATACGCTGGCATCGGCAGACGGCAAAAGAGCGAGGAATGGGGATGCTGGGTGTGGCTGAGATCCGATTGGCACAATATGGCCAACTACGGCGTACACTTCAACAAAACCCTTGACCGGGAACTGAAAGCCAAGTGCCAAGTGGCGTTCGAGAGGAAATACGGACACGAAAAATTCATGGAAGTGTTCGGGAAAAATTATGTGGAGGACGGAAACAATGCTGAAAACCTATTTGACCGGGAATTTGACCCGTGACCCCGAAACCAAGACCACCCAGAGCGGTGCTTCGCTGTGTACGTTCACCGTGGCAGCGAATAACGGAAAAGACAAGACCGATTTTGTGCGTGTGACGGCGTGGAACAAGCTGGGCGATATCTGCCGTCAGTATCTGGCGAAAGGCCGCAAGGTGGCCGTTACAGGCACGATTACAGCCAGTGCCTACACGGACAAGAACGGCGAAGCCAGAGCAAGCCTTGAGGTTCGTGCGGATGATGTGGAGTTTCTGAGCAAGAGCGAGGACAGCTACGAAGCCGAGGAACGCAAGGCCATTCAGCAGGAAAGCCAATTCGTCGCTGTAGACGAGCCACTCCCTTTCTAAGGGGGTGGGACAGATGCCAAGCAGAATTATCAAAGAAAGCATCTGCACCAGCGAAAACATCGACCAGCTATCCGCATTCCATGAAACCGTATTCTATCGGATGATTGTTAATTGTGACGATTACGGACGGATGGATGCAAGACCGAAAATCCTTGCTTCCAAGCTGTTTCCCCTTAAGGATATTCGCCCCGCTCAAATGGAAGGTGCCCTCCGGGCGTTGACCTCTGCTGAACTGGTTTGCCTCTACGAGGTAGGCGGTAAACCCTTCTTGCAGATGAAGACATGGGACAGGCATCAGCAGATCAGGGCAAAAAAATCCAAGTTTCCGGGAATGGACGAAGCTGAAATCAGTTGCAATCAAATGATATCAGATGATATCAAATGTTCCCGTAATCCAATCCAATCCGAATCCAATCCGAATCCGAATACGGAAATAGGCGCGCACGCGCGCTTCACTCCACCCACAGTGGACGAAGTAAAGGCTTACTGCCGGGAAAGAGGCAACCGTGTGGATGCCGAATCATTTGTGGACTTTTACACTGCCAAGGGCTGGAAGGTTGGGGCACAACCGATGAAGGATTGGAAAGCTGCTGTAAGAACGTGGGAAAAGCGTGACAGCGGTGCTGGAAAGACGGTGTCGGCACAAGCATACAACCAGCGGGAGTATACCGAGGAGCAGTTGGATCAGTCTTCCGGCGATCTATTCGCCCAAGTGCGGGCAGCAAGGGGACATTGATGGACAAAGAAGAACGCACCATTCTTCGAGAGAGCTACAACGCCATTCGCCACCTGCTGCCCAAACACCGGGTAAAGAGCAAGGACAAAATCAACGACCCCAAGCGCAAGCGCAGGGCAGGGAGGTGGGCAAAATGGAACTGAGAACCTTCGAATGGTTCGGGCAGCCGAGAGGGCAGGGCAGACCCCGGAAAGGAAAATGGGGGATGTACAAGGCCAGCGAGGACAAGCGCTACGAGCAGCAGATTGCCATGGCGTACATGCTGCGGCACAGGAATGCACAGCCATTCACCGGCGGCGTAATCGTGCGGCTGACGGTGCTGATACCCATCCCCAAGAGTTATCCCAAGTGGATGCGGGAAGCCTGCCTCAACGGCGAAAAACTGCCTCTGCGCAAGCCGGACGTGGACAACGCTGTAAAAGCAGTGCTGGATGCGCTGAACGGCGTGGCGTATCTGGACGACAAGCAAGTGACCGAATGCCATGTGACAAAAAAATACGGGGAATACCCCGGACTGTATATCGAAATTGAGGGAGGATACGAAATTGAAGAAGTGTGAAGTAACTGCGGCGGAAATGATGCGTATGCGTGAGGAAGAAGGACTGAGCAATGCGGAGATTGCCACACGACTGGACATCAGCTATGCGACGGTCAAGAGGTACATTGGTTCCCAGCCGGACGGTATCA
>JAZNSI010000007.1:0-14286 GCA_045591175.1 Clostridia bacterium | reverse complement strand
CGTAACGGCAAGCGTACCGCTCCCGCCGCTCTGAAGATCGCCTGCGACCTGGTGGACGAAGGCATGATCGACGAGAAGAAGGCCGTGTCCATGATCGATCCCCGTAACCTGGACACCCTGCTGCATCCCCAGTTCGACCCCAAGGCTCTGAAGGCTGCTACCGCCATCGGCAAGGCTCTGCCCGCTTCTCCCGGCGCTGCTGCTGGTAAGATCGTTTTCACCGCTGAGGACGCCAAGGCTTGGGCTGCCCGCGGCGAGAAGGTCGTTCTGGTTCGTCTGGAGACCTCTCCCGAAGATATCGAGGGCATGATGGCTGCTCAGGGCATCCTGACTGTCCGCGGCGGCATGACCTCTCACGCTGCCGTTGTGGCCCGCGGCATGGGTACCTGCTGCGTGTCCGGCTGCACCGAGATCAACATGGATGAAGAGAACAAGGTCTTCACCCTGGCCGGCCAGACCTTCCACGAGGGCGACGAGCTGTCCCTGGATGGCTCCACCGGTAATATCTACGCTGGCCTGATCACCACCAAGGACGCCGAGATCGCTGGCGAGTTCGGCCGCATCATGGCTTGGGCTGATCAGTACCGCACCCTGAAGGTCCGCACCAACGCTGACTCTCCCCGTGACGCCATCAAGGCTCGCGAGCTGGGCGCTGAGGGTATCGGCCTGTGCCGTACCGAGCACATGTTCTTCGAAGAGGGCCGTATCGGCGCAAGTCGGATCGTAGCCATGTCGTTCTGTGAGCCAAGGAGTTGGGGAAACATGTTGTCTTCCTAAGACCGCTTGGGCCTCCGACTTACCGCACCCTGAAGGTCCGCACCAACGCTGACTCTCCCCGTGACGCCATCAAGGCTCGCGAGCTGGGCGCTGAGGGCATCGGCCTGTGCCGTACCGAGCATATGTTCTTCGAAGATGGACGTATCGGCGCCTTCCGTGAGATGATCTGTGCTGACACCGTTGAGGAGCGCGAGGCCGCTCTGGCCAAGATCGAGCCCATGCAGCAGGCTGACTTCGAGGGTCTGTACGAGGCCATGGAAGAGCATCCCGTTTGCATCCGCTTCCTGGATCCCCCGCTGCACGAGTTCGTGCCCACCACTGAGGAAGACATCGCCGCTCTGGCTGCTACTCAGGGCAAGACCGTCCAGCAGATCAAGGACATCATCGCCTCTCTGCACGAGTTCAACCCCATGATGGGTCACCGTGGCTGCCGTCTGGCCGTCACCTATCCCGAAATCGCCGCCATGCAGACCAAGGCCGTCATCAAGGCTGCTCTGGCTGTCAAGGGCCGTCATCCCGAGTGGAACATCGTTCCCGAGATCATGATTCCCCTGGTTGGCGACGTGAAGGAACTGAAGTACGTCAAGTCCGTCGTGGTTAAGACCGCTGACGCTGTCATCGCCGAGTCCGGCATGGAGCTGAAGTATGAAGTCGGCACCATGATCGAGATTCCGCGTGCCTGCCTGACCGCTGACGAAGTGGCTTCCGAGGCCGAGTTCTTCTGCTTCGGCACCAACGACCTGACTCAGATGACCTTCGGCTTCTCTCGTGACGACGCGGGCAAGTTCCTGAACGCCTACTACGAGGCCAAGATCTATGAGAACGATCCCTTCGCCAAGCTGGACCAGAATGGCGTTGGCAAGCTGATGGAGATGGCCATCACCAAGTCCAAGGAGACCGGCAAGAAGCTGCACTACGGCATCTGCGGCGAGCACGGCGGCGACCCCGTTTCCGTCGAGTTCTGCCACAAGATCGGCCTGGACTACGTGTCCTGCTCTCCTTTCCGTGTGCCGATCGCTCGTCTGGCTGCTGCTCAGGCTGCGATCAAGGGCTAATTCGTTTAGCTGCTTAAGCGCATAAACTCAGCGGCCTCCATTCTTACGAACGGAGGCCTCTTTTTGCAACGATAAAGCCCGAAGCAAACCGTATGGCTGCTTCGGGCTTATTGTACGGATTAGGCATCCATCGCGTTTGTATCTTCTTCCGCTGTTGCTTCGGGATTCTCGCCGGCTTCCTCAAAGTTCACGGTCTTCGGAGTCTCGTTCTTCTTATTTGATTTGAACGCAATGGAAAGACCGCCAAACAGCGCAGCCGCAATGCTGAAGAGCATATCCTTCATGAAAGCGGATTTGAATTCGCTGTTATCCTTGTATGCGAGGTTGTAAAACTCCACCAGGGAAGAAAACTGATACTCATCCCTGATCATCCGAATGTTGTACTTCTTGTCCAGTGGATTGAGGGTCTTGTACTCCTCATAGGCGTCTGCGGTGAAGAAGTACTGCGCGATTTCATCGTCAGTACCGGAGGTTAGGAGCGTGTTCAGTTCATTGTATTCGGCGTTGATGTTCCAGCAGGTATAACCAATGTCACCTGCAAAGACCGCGAGAATAACGCACACGACGATGGTGATGATCTTCAGCGGGCCCTGGCGCCCCTTGAGCAAATCGTAGCCAAAGGCAACGATCGCGCCGATGGCCAGGCCGATCAGCCAGAACGTGGTGTCGGTCAAAACGCCGACAACGGCCCAGATCACAGCACCGATCACAGCACCGATCAGCGCGCCAACAATGCCACCAATGATATGATCCTGTTTTTCTTTGGCTTCCTGCACATAACTGTAATTGTTCTCCATACTTGCATCTCCTGAATCAAATTCGCAGTATACTGCAACAAGATTTTAGCATTTGCATATATGCCTGTCAATCGAATTGGCGCCGCGTAGAAAAAATTTACAATTCGTCCGACAGCACCTGCTGTATGGCCTGCTTTGCGATGTCCCAGGAATAGCCGCGACGCGCCAGCATACCTGTGATGCGGTTTGCCACTTTGCGTTGATCTTCCCCGGGCTTGATGCGTGCGGCGGCCTTTTCTGCCAGCGCGATAGCTCCGGCCAGCTGATCATCGTCATGGAGGGCGGAAAGCGCTTCTTCAGCTTCCTCCTGCGAAACACCCTTGCGCCTCAGCTCCTGCGCGATGCGGGTGCGTCCAAGTTTATGGGCCTGGCGGGATTCGACCCATTGGCGGGCAAAATCTGCATCGTCCAGCAGGTTCTCACGCTGCAGCTTGTAGATGACCATCTCCACTGTACAGGGACGGTAGCCGGCCTGCAGGAGCTTCTGCTCGATCTCACGGGTACTGCGCGCACGTGCAGCCAGATAACCGACTGCGCGATCAAGCGCAAAACGGTACTGACGCACCATCAGCCAGTTGTCGTATTCCTCCAGATTAATGGGCTGACCTTCCTTCAGCGGACGTTCACGCATGAGGGCAAGGGGTACCAGCACATCCTCCGAATCGCTGACGGTCACACGATATTTGCCGCGCTCCTTCTTGATAGCGGTGATCACATCCATTCGGGGAACTCCTTTCGGAAGGCCCAGGTGAGGACGTCCTTGTTGACAAGGCCCAGCTTTCCTTCGCGGGCCTCACTTGCGCCGCCGTTCAAGAAGATCACCATCCTGCCAGTGCTTTCTTCGATGAAAGCACCATCCACGCAGCCATAGGCGAACCCCTGATGCCCCAGCAGACGATGCTCGCTGATTCCAGGGCGTGTCAAAAGAACCAATCCCAAACCATAAGTGCGCGTTGGGGTAGAGGATTGTACCTTTGTCATTTCAGTCATCATCTCAGCGGAAATGAGGCGTTTGTCGTCAATAACGCCGCCGTTGCCGATCAGCGTCAACAGTCGCGCCAGGGAGGGGGCATCGGTGTACATGGCGCCGGCCGTATGTCCGAAGTGGCGCAGGGGATCTGGCTGCTCAAGCGGCGTCCGTCCCAGTTTGGTGATCGTCACATCATTGCCCTTCTTGTAGGGCAGCACGCGGCTGATGGGCATGATCAGGCTTTCATCGAGGGTGGACGCGTCCAAAGTGGCGCGCATGCCCAGCGGTTCGAAGATCTTTATCCGGAACAGCTCACTGATGCACATGCCGGTGACGTTCTCCAGCAGACAGCCCAGCAAGCCAAACCCGAAGTTACAGTATTCCATGCGTTCGCCGGGCATGCCGGAGCAAATGCCGTCTGCTGCCAGGACTGCGTCGAATGTATTTCCTTCGCGCAGGGCTTTGTCCATGGCAGGGAGATCCCTCAGGCCGGAAGTATGGCACAGCAAATGGCGGACGGTCATTCCGTCCAGAACCGCCCCGTGCTCCACATCCGGGAGCAGCGAACGGATGGGGGTATCAAGTGTGAACAGCCCCTCATCCACGCACATCAGCGTCACAAGCGACGTTGCCATCTTAGTAATGGAGGCCACGCGGTACATGGTATCCTCCCTGGCAGCGTGGCGTGGGCTGTAAACGGTTGTGTGCACCTGAGCGGTTTGCGAGCCGTCCTGCAGCAGGAGAGATGCTCCCAGTACGCGATGCTTGACCAGTAAATGCTCGTAATAGGGGAGATGGGCAAGGGGCTTGCCGGCTTCAAGGTGTTTCATCTGCTTGTGAGGGCTGGGTGCAAAGAACGGCAGCGCTGCGCGGTAAAGCAGGTTCTTCAGCGGTGTGGAAGGCATGATGTCCTCCTTTGTGTCATGCTTTTCTGTATTTACGGGTTCTGACGATCAGGAGTGCGCCCGCAACGATGATCATCAGGAGACTCAGCAGCTGGCTGACGCGGAAGCGGCCAAGCATCAGGCTGTCAGTACGCAGCCCTTCAATGAAGAAACGGCCCAGGCCGTAGAACAGTATATAGCACAGGGTCGTTGTACCGGGTTTCTCAACGCGCTTGCGGACAACGAACCACAGCAACGAGAATACTGCGATATCCCAGCAGGACTCATAGAAGAAGGTGGCCATGTGCCATGTGTAGCCCGCCGCACTTGGAATCTGCACGCCAACGGGAAAAAACTGCCAGGCAGGATTGGTGATCTCGCGCCCGTAGGCTTCCATATTGAAATAGTTGCCCCAGCGGCCGATCCCCTGCGCTAGCGCGAGGCCGGGAACGATCATATCCGTCAGGATAAAGGGGGAGAGTTTCCGCCGCTTGGCGAAAATCAGCACGCCGAGCAGACCGCCGATCACCGCGCCGTAGATGGCAATGCCGCCCTCCCAGACGCGGAGCACGCTCAATGGATCATCCGCGAACATCTGCCAATTGAAGATCGCGTAATATGCCCTTGCGCCGATGATGCCCAGCGGGATCGCCCAGAAGGCGAGATCGATCACCGTGTCGCGTTTGAGCTGCATACGTTTTTCTTCGTGGACACACAGCGCATAGGCGGTCAGTACGCCGATGGCGATCAGCACGCCGTACCAGGGTAATTCGCCGAAAATGTACCGGCTGTATGGGATGGACATGGCAAATTCCTCCGTTCAAGATATTGCTATTATAGGTATTTCCGCCGTCGGTGTCAAGAATACACAAAAGGGCTTGCACAGTTTGACGAAAAGGAGTATAATGACTGAAGTTCATATCCTTTGGCAACCATTGCAAGAGATATAAGGAGGCGTTTCCCCATGAGCAAGGTTCATGTTTTCGATCATCCGCTGATTCAGCATAAGCTGACCATCATGCGTCAGACCACCACCGGTCCCAAGGAATTCCGTGAGCTGCTGGAGGAGATCTCCATGCTGATGGTCTACGAGGTGACTCGCGATCTGCCTACCATCGATGTGGAGATCGACACCCCCATCTGCAAGACCACCCAGAAGATGCTGGCCGGCAAGAAGCTGGGCATTGTGCCGATCCTGCGCGCGGGCCTGGGCATGGTGGACGGCATCATGAATATGATCCCTGCCTGCCGTATCGGTCATATCGGCCTTTATCGCGACCCTGAGACGCTGGAACCCGTGGAGTACTACTGCAAGCTGCCTGCGGATGCTGAAGACCGCGAGCTGCTCCTGCTGGATCCCATGCTGGCGACCGGCGGCAGCGCCTCCGACGCCATCACCCTAATCAAGAAGCGCGGCTGCAAGCACATCCGCCTGGTCAACCTGATCGCTGCGCCCGAAGGCATCGCCAAGGTGCAGGCTGATCACCCCGACGTGGACATCTATGTGGCTGGTCTGGACGATCACCTGAACGACCACGGTTACATCGTGCCCGGTCTGGGCGACGCTGGTGACCGCCTGTTCGGTACCAAGTAATATCGTTTGATCCGGGAGGAGCTTCCGCACGGGGCTCCTCCCGATTTTGAGGAAGGGGGAAGCTGCATGAGCATCATTGATGAGCTGCTCGGCGCCGGTTTCGCGCGGGTTATCGTGCTGGATGCTCAGGAATGTGGCTACCCCGATGCAGGATCGGTGCTATTGGCATTGTGGCCATATGAAGCAGAGGTAATCCCATATGCGGAGGATGCCTGGATTCATCCATACTACTATTCCTCACAGCGAGCCTATCGCATGGCAGACGACATCGCCAAGGCCTACGCAGAAGAGGGCGTCCTTTGGCGAGATGACGTGCTGGTCAAACCGATATTTGCCCGTTTGGACGGCTTCACGCAGGGGAGAAATACGCTGTCCTACACAGAAGATTTCGGCAGCCGCTTCCATGTGCAGATGCTGACGACAGCAGAAAAGCTTCCGCCGACACACCATCTGCAGCCAGAAACACATGGCTTGCATTGCGGAGACTGCCGCCGATGCGAAGAGGCATGCCCCACAAACGCATTGGAAGGCGGTCAATTCCACCGGGAACGCTGTCTGCGTAACTGGCAGGTCAGCGGACAGATCTATCCGGAAGCAGTACGGGAAAAGATGGGAAATCGGCTCATTGGCTGCGATGAGTGCCAGCGCTGCTGCCCACATAACCGTGCACCCGAAGGCGAACCGTTCCCCATTCCTGTGCTGCTGGAGGACATCCTTAACAATCCGAAGGCTGCTGCTATTGAGCTGCGAAAGTATATTGGCGCAACGATCACCATGATTAACAGGGTGCTGGGAGGAGCCTGCATCGTCGCTGGCTGCACCGGCCGCAGCGATCTGCTGCCCAGACTGCTGGAACTGACGGAAAGCCCCTCCGAAGCAGTAGCAACCCATGCAAAATGGGCCGTGGAGCAAATCAAACTGAAACATTTGTAAAAGAATCGCTCTTTTCGGGGCGGTTCTTTGATTTTTACAGATGTTATCATTGCAGTTTCAGCAAAAATGCGCTATAATCAATGATGGTATATTATGCGTACCTACGCTGATGATATGGAGGATCCATTATGCCTTTGAAGCCGATTTTTGACAAAGCGCCGCTGACGGCGATGAATGTCCAGCCGCTGCGTGCCGGCCTCGTCCGCATGGAGAGCGCTGTAATGAACAAGCTCTATCAGCTGACCGCCATGACCAACGACCCCACCGCCTTCGAAGGCACCTTCCGCTTGGCGTGCATCCTGACTGCAAAGCCTGCAGAGGAGCCGGTGTGCGCAAAGATCCGAGCGATGCTGGCAACCCAGAAGGAGGATGGCTCCTTTATGCTGTCCTTCAAGGACTCTGTGGCATTGCTGCGTGCTGCGTGGGCTCTGTATGAGTTCGAAGCCCGCAAGCCCCTGCTGGAGCACATTGCCCGTTGGTGTGCCTTTGCTGTGCAGCACTGGGATACCCTGATGGCAGATGACGACATTTGGGCTTATTCTGCCGATCTGCTGGAGCTGCTGGAGAATCTTTATCGCGTGACCGGCAAGTCTGCTGTGCTGACCCTGTGCGAGCGTGTCGCCACCCAGACCATGGGCTGGTCCAGCGTGCTGAATACGATCAGCAGCCAGCGGCCTACCAGCAAGTCCGTCACCAAGGAAGAGCTGGAGACCGGTCTTGCCAGGGAAAACGGCAGCCGTGAAGGGTATTATACCCATTTTGCCCGCATCAATCATGCGGAATCCCTGGCTGATGGCGCCCGCAGCACGATGATGAAGGGCTGGTTCTCCGGCTCTGCGACAGAACTGAATGCAACCCGTAACGGCTGGGAGCGGTTGTACCGCCACCATGGCGCCGTCTGCGGCGGCTTGACCTCCGACGAAATGCTGGAAGGCACTTCTCCTGCTGAGGTGGTGTCTACCGCTGCACTGGGTGCATGGGCAGAAGCCCTCTGTGCGGCTGCCATGGGCGATAAGGCTGACTGGGCCTTTGCCGCGCTGGAGCGCATGGCCTATAACGCCATGCCTGTCTGCATGAAGGACGATAACCTGCTGGCTTTCCAGCGCGTCAATGCCCTGTCTGCGGAGGTGGATGCGAATGCATGCTTCTTCCTGAATGAGGGGCATGCTGAGCGCGCTATGCTGCGCATGGTGCGCGGCTATGCAGCCATGGCTTCTGCCGCAGTCACCGCGACTGCCGAGGGTGCGAACATCAATCTGTACCTGCCTGGACGTTTCGCCGTGCCCGTTGAGGATGATCTGCTGATCTTCACCGTGAAGACGTCTGCAAAGGGTGCGAGCATCGCAGTACACTGCAAGAAGGAGACTGAGGCGACCATTCGTCTGCGCATGCCTGCCTGGAGCCGCAATACCGAGGTAACTGTCAATGGCGCAGACAATCATGGCGAGGTCAAGAACGACATGATGACCTTCGATCGCACCTGGCATGACGGCGACGTGATCAGCCTGACCTATGAGCAGTCGCTGAACGTTGAAGACGGCCATCATCAGGGGAAGTATATCCTGCGCGGCCCGGTGCTGATGGCGCTGCCCGTGGAGGGTGACAACTGGCGGAAGGCATTTGTGTCCGTTACTGCGGAGGATAACCGCGTGACCGCAGTGCTGGATGAGGTGAAGGAATGGAAGGTCAAGGCTAACGCACCTGCTGACCTGCCTGTTCTTCCGGAAACCACCGGTGCCACCGCAGAGTGTGCCCTGGTACCATATGCCAAGGCATCCGCACGCATTGCGCTGTTCCCCGGGAGGAAGCAGGCATGACGAGTATTCGCCTTGCCCCTATGGCAGGCATTACTGACTGGCCCTTCCGCCTGTTGTGCTATGAGCAGGGCTGTGATATGGCGACCACAGAGATGGTCAGTGCGATGGGCTATGTGTACGCGCCGCGCAATCATCCCGCGACTGTCTCGCTCATCGAGCGTCACCCTGATGAGCCGCGTCTGTTTGTGCAGATTTTCGGCAAGGAAGCAGACTTGATGGCCCGTGCTGCTGAAGAACTCAGCGCGATGGGGCGATTTGAAGGCCTGGACGTGAATATGGGTTGCCCGGCGCATAAGGTGGCGTCTTCCGGCGAAGGAAGCGGCCTTATGCGGAATCCCGAGAATGCGGAGAAGATCCTTCGCGCGGTGGTGAAGGCAAGTCATGTTCCGGTGACGGTGAAGATGCGCCTGGGCTGGGATGATCAGCACATCAATGTGGTCGAAATGGCAAAGATGGCAGAGGACTGCGGTGTGACGGAGATCGCCGTTCATGGCCGCACCAGGATGCAGCAGTATTCCGGTACGGCTGACTGGGACTGGGTGCGCCGCGTGAAGGAAGCAGTACGGGTGCCCATCATCGGCAATGGCGATATCTTTACCGGTGACGATGCTGTAAAGCATTTGACTGAGTCCGGCGTAGATGGATTGATGATCGGCCGCGGCGCGATGGGAAACCCCTGGCTGTTCCGCGAAATCAAAGCCCGTCTCAATGGCGAGGCATTCACGCCGCCCACCATCGATGATCGCATTGCGACTGCGCTAAGGCATTATGACATGCTCATGGGCTGGAAATGTCAGCGCGTAGCGGTGAATGAAATGCGCAAGCACATTGGCTGGTACGTCCACGGCATACGCGGCGCCGCCCAGCTGCGAGGTATGATCAACCGGATGGATGACCCCGATCAAGTAAAGGAAACGCTGCTCACCTTTGCTGAGGAAGCGAAACGTGAAAGCGAGTAAAGGTGACTGAATCCCGAAAGGAAAGTGACGATCCATGCATTGCATGAAGCGGCTCATGGCGCTATGCCTGGTCCTGCTCGTACTGATGATGAACATCGCCCATGCGGAAGTCCCATTCCTGATGCACAGTGCTGACTGGAATTTGGACGAAGTGCCGGTGGAGGTGCTGCTCAAAGCGCAGGTAGAGACGCATATGCCCTTCGATGATGACCGACTGGCGATGCTGACCCCCATCACGGATATCATCTCCCTGCGGTTGGTAACAGGCGATGAGGAAGGTCTTGTAACCATCAATGTTGCAGAGAAGGAAGCACTGACGCTTCAGTACAAAGGCACTGCACTGCGCCTGTCTTGTAGGCCGGAAGTGACCTACAAAGCCGAAGGCGATCCTATGAGCGCACTGCTGGGCGAAGAAGTCTCCGTTGCAGGCGGTTATGAAGCATTTCATCTGGCGCCTGCAAGCGAAAGCCTGATTACGGATGGCGAGGCAATGCTGGAAAATATTCCCTCTGCGCTGGAGAAATACGGGAAGCGTTATACATCGGATACCAATATTTCCGGCTATGGCAAGTCCGCGTATCGGATTGATTTCAACTTTGCGGCAGGGGAGGAAAAGAGCCTCAAGGAGGGCTTGCTGAACGCCTGTCCGGATGGATGGCTGAAGGAGATCATCAGCGCGATGACCTTCTCCGGCAAGCAGGCGCTGCGTGTTTACTACGATAAGAATGATCACCCGCTGCGTGTGGAATTCAACGGCAGCTTTGGCCCGGAAGGTAACAACCGTACGGTGAAGCTGGTCTGCCGCATTCGTCATGACGCAGAGATGGATAAGCTCTACATCGAACTGACCACACCTGCCAAGAAGGGCAAAAATAAGAACGACCTGACCTTTGAGCGTACCATCACAACAAATAAAAAGGGCGCTCGAACAATCGTCGGCAGCTTCAAATACACCGCAAGTAAAGATGGCACAACCAGCGTTTGGAACGGTGAATTCAACTTATCCAATGCGTATACGGACGAAGCGGACGTGCTGGGCGGCGATTTCACGATCCAGACCAAGCTGAACGGCGCGGAGAAATACTCTGCCATCACCGTTGCACCGGAGTTGACGATTTCCGGCTCCGAGGAAGCGCCGGTTATCACCGGCTGGCTGAATGTGACGGAGCAGTACGCCGGTAAGGTGACTGAGCAGGCGAAGATCAGCATTGATCTCAAGCGAGCCGAGCCTCTTGAATGGACGGAGACTGAACGGATCATTGACCTTTCTGCGATGACGGAAGCTGCCAAGGCGGCTGTGCGCGAAGATACCACGGTGATGATCGCAACGGCGCTTGTCGTTCCTCTGATCAATGCGCTAGGGGAGAACGCAACCTATTTCTTCCGCGACCTGCCTGAGGAAGCGGTGAAGAATATCATGGATGCCGCTGCATCCTATGCCAAATAAACCCAAGGAGGCTGAATATGATGAAACGACTCCTGTGCCTTGTATTGTGCCTGATGCTTGCCATTCCGGTGGCGCTGGCGGATACAGCGGATACTCTGCCCAAGAAGTTTAACCGCCAGCTCGTCGGCGGCAATGGCCTGCGTGGCTATATGAATATCACGGCGTCTGGTGTGGCTGAATGGCTCGATGCCCTTCTGCCTTTTACGGCTACGCAGATTCAGATCCGCGCGGCAGGTCAGAAGCAGGGCGAGATGTCCGAATTCGTCACGGATGACGATGATTGGCAGGTTCGCTTTTACGCAAAGAACAGCGAGGGCAAGGAAGTCGGAAACACCTGGCTCTACGGCGATCCGGAGGGCGTGTATTTCCAGAGCGAATTGCTGCCGGATACCCTGCTGGCGATTCCGGTGGAGCAGGTGAATCTGCTTTATCAGCTGATGCAGGGTGATTATGCCGAGCTTCTTTTTGCCTTCGACCCGCTGGAAATGAAAGCCCCCGGCGCCCAGGGAAACGCCCCTGCCTATGAAGCCGTGGCAAATCTGCTGGGCATTGATGACGAAGAATGGACAAGTACCTGGCTGCCGGTTCTGGAGAAATACTTCCTGCAGTTGGATCTGTGGCTCATGGGCTACAACGAGCCTGCCGCGATCACCGGCGAGGACGGCTCGCTTCATATGGCCGTGACGTATCAGATCCCTGCGGACGAATTGAAGGCTGAAGCGAAGTATATCATCGGCCAGATGCTCTATGACACTGAGCTGCAGAATCTGCTGCTGCCCTATGTGACCATGGAACAGCGCATGACTTACCTCAATCCCGGACTGGTGTACTTCTATGAAGCCTGCATTGATTCGCTGCCTCTGCAGGGAGATATTGTGCTGTCCCGCACGATGTCTGCACAGGGCGAAATCGTCAGCGCACAGGTCGCGCTCCCGGTTCCTGCGCTGCCTGAGAAACTGACTGCGTCTGTAGGCGATCTTGCTGCAGCGCTATTTGGTGCTGACTATGTGGATATGCTCACCGGTATCGAGCGCGTTGAGTTTGCCCAGAATGGCGCAGAGCGGGTGATTTCCTTAACTGGCGCAAAAAAGACGATCACTGTGTCTGCAGATGTTTCCAACCCGGACGAAAGCACCACTGCCTATGACGGTACATTGACCATTCAGCCGGTGGAGGGGCAGATGCTGACAGCTGATTTCAAGCTGTCCACCAGCCATCGCATCTGGGTGGATGAAAAGTACCTCGACCATGATACCCGCACGGTTTTCTGCGACATCGCGCCTGCTGAGGGAAGTGCAGATTTTGCTCCTGTCAGCTTTGCGTTTACAGTCGATTACCGCAACAATCCCCATCAGGCGAACAGCGCGGTACAGATCAACTACAATCTTGACGCGTCCCTGCCTGGCGCATCCGTGCAGGCCGAGGCTGTACTGCGTATCACGCCCCAGGTGACCATGCAAGCCCTGTCTACTGAAGGCGCGGAGAATGCGCTAACCATGACGGCGGAGCGCAAGGACGCGCTGCTGAGCACCTTTGTCAGCAACGCCGTCACGACAATGGCCGCATTGAATGGTGAGCCTGTAACTGCACCAGCTGCGGAACCTACCGCTGTTCCGCCCATGACCGAATAAAGGAGGCTCTGCCATGAAGAAGCTTGTTGCTTTGCTGCTGGCACTCATGCTGCCTTGCGGCGCGCTGGCAGAGACCTTCAAACTGACCATCAAGACCGAAATGAGCGAGACATTCGTGGATGAATTGTCTCGAATGCTGGCACCTAAGAGCGAAGATACGCCTTTTGAAAGCGAAGCCGATTTGATCCTTCAAATCACACAGCGCATCGTCAATGGATTCAACCTTGAACTTACCATGCAGGACGATGCTGCAATCGCCCATGTGCACATGGGCGGCGATGAGCTGATGGATATGTCGATCCACAATCAGGATGGCATGTCATATTTGACGACTTCGCTGTTGCCAGGTTATGCGCTTGAGGAAAGGGCTTCCTATTCCACCAGTGTGACGCCGGATACGGATTGGGCAAAGCTTGCTGATTCAGCCGAAAACGTGTTTCGCGCTTGGTTGGCTGAGCGCGCACCTGTCATCACTTACGGCGCATTTGACGGCGCTGCTTACGAAGGCGGTGTGCGTTGTTTTACCTGGACGTTTACTGAAGAAGATATAGCCTCTCTGCTTTCCGCCCTTCTGTCTGGTGAAGTGCGGGTAGCTATGACCCCGTGGCTGCTCTCTGCCGGGCTCAATGCAGGCGATGCATTCTCGCGGATCGACGACATGCTGAAATCTGCCGATGACGGAGAGTGCAGCTATATTCTGCGTTTGGTGGATGATGCTGCGGAAGAGCCTGTTGGTGTATCACTGACTGTCCTCCGAGAGGAAGCGCAGATTGCTTCGATTTCTATCGGTGCGGGCGAAGTGGAACGCATCGTGATTGGTCTTGGAATGCAGACGGAGAATTACTGGTGGGAGTTTACGCTGAATAGGACCTCCCTCGGCAATATGACGGAGTATTCTGGTATCAGTCGTGAATGGGCGGCGCCTAAGGAGCAAAGCTTCGCCGTCGTTCAGTCGAGCAACCAGCCTAAGACGCAATATCGATGGGTCTTTACATCAAAGCAGCTCGATGAAGCGAGCAAGTGGAATGTCGCGTTTTTTCCCATGACTGAAGATGCTGAGCAGAGGGCTTTGCTTGCTATAGAAGTCGATCTCAAACCGGCAGAAGCGATCACCCCCATGCCGGATGGACTGACGGTTTGCGCAGACACAGACACGGAAAAGTACGATACCCTCATGAATCAGTTTTCCGCAGCGCTCGCTGCTCGGATGATCAAGCTCCTGCCGATGGATCTTATCATTCGGCTGAACATGATGCCATAACAAAAGGACGATCTGCCACGGTAGACTGAACCAGTAAAAACGGACAATAGACAAAAAGCCCCCTATGTAGGATAATAACTACATAGGGGGTATTGTCATGACCAAAAGAAACTACACACAGGTAAAGGAACTATTACCAGGAATTCTGAAGATGGTAGAGC
>JAZNSI010000006.1:0-103293 GCA_045591175.1 Clostridia bacterium | reverse complement strand
CTTTCCAGCTTCCGGGGCGCCCACCGCCGGTTTGAGCTGACCGACAACATTGACGGTGTGGAGGTCTTCCACGATTACGGCCACAACCCCACGGAGATGCGCAACGCCGTGGCTGTGGCTCGCAAGCGCTGCAAGGGCCGCCTGTTCGCGGTGATGCAGCCCCATACCTTCAGCCGGGTGAAGAGCCTGTTTGATGAGTACCTCACCTGCACGGAGCTGGCGGACGTTACCGTGGTGACGGATATCTGCGCCGCCCGTGAGAAGGACCCGGGGGATATCAACTCCGGCATGCTGGTGGAGGGCATGAAGGCCCACGGCATCAACGCAGTGTGGACGCCCTCCTTCGATGATACGGAGGCATACCTGCGCGCTCATCTCAAGCCCGGCGACCTTGCCATCACCATGGGCTGCGGCGACGTGAACATGCTCAACGAGCAGATCCACCAGCACGAATTGGCGAAGAAACAGTAAACAGCAGAACGCATCGCAAGCCGGTGCGTTCTTTTTTGTGCCCGGGTGCATATCCTGCCAAGAGGGGGGATGCGCATGCTGGCTTGGGAACTGGTCGGCGCGGTGGTTGGCGCGGGGCTTGCCTCCGGGCGGGAGATCGCTTCATTCTTTACAAGGCATGGCGCGTGGAGCTGGGCGGGGATCCTGCTGGCTGTGGGTAGCCTTGTCGTTCTGTTGGATGTGCAGCTGCCACCAGGATGGCGTCAAGCCTGGCCGGGGAAGCTGTGGCGCTTGCTGCTGTCTGCGCTGCTGATCGCAACAGGGGGCGCGATGCTTTCCGGCGCGGGGGAGGTCGCGGCGCTGGTGATGCCCCTCCGATACGCGCGGTTCATCGGGATGCTTATCACGATGCTGCTGGCGTGGCTGTTGGCACGGCACACGATTGCCGGTCTGGCCTGGGTCAGCCGTGGAATGTTGGCCGTACTGGCTGTGATGATCAGCCTTGGACTGTTTTTACCGCCCAAGGAGACGGCACGGCTATCCAATGGCGGAGGCGTTCAAGCGCTGCTGCAGGGCTTGACATACGGAGGTTTCAATGCGGCGCTCCAGGTGCCCATCCTCATGCAGGCGGCGTGCGATGATGCCGCCCGGCGACGCTGCATCCGGCAGGCTGGGGGCGTTACTTTGCTGCTACTGACTTTGGGGAATGCCGTGCTGCTTAGGCACACGGCACTGCTTGAGGAGCCACTGCCCTTCCTGCGGATGCTTTCGAGTTTGGGGAAAGCTGGCTATTGGCTCTGTGCAGTCAGTCTGTATCTGGCGATCCTTTCGACCCTGACGGCGTGTCTGCGCGGCTTGCAGGGGACATGGTTGCCGCTATGCGGGATTATTGCCGTTTCGCTGCTGGGGTTTTCCGGGGTGGTGGCGCGGGTCTATCCTTTGCTTGGGGGTGGATGCTGCGTGATGCTGCTGATGGCAAAATTCACGAATTGTGCCCGAAACCCTTTTCATTCCCGGCGGGATATGCTATAATCAACAATACGGCTGGCCATGTCAGCTGCTGTTAATGTTGCAAAAAGAAGGTGAGCTGCGTGATCACGCAGTATCCGGTTCGTCAGATCGACCTGGCGGTGCTTCGGGAGAACGTGCGGCTGATCCGGGCTGCCATCCCGCAGTGGACGCTTCTTATGGCGGTCGTCAAGGCGGACGCATATGGCCACGGCATCGTGCATGTGGCGAAGAACGCGCTGCATGCGGGCGCGGAATGGCTGGCGGTCGCCCGCACAGACGAGGGGATCATCCTGCGTGAGGCGGGGATCGAGGCGCCGGTGCTGGTGCTTGGCGCTGCCTCCGGGCAGGAGATCGGCGACGGCGTGAAGTATGACTTGACGATGACGGTGACCGATCCGCGCATGGTGCATGCGGTGCAGCGCTGGGCGAAGAAGCATGAGCGTCCCGGCTTTGTGCACATCAAGCTGGATACCGGCATGGGACGCATTGGCGTACGCACGGCGGATGAAGTCCGCGCCATGCTCGCTGCGCTGGACGAGTGCCCCGATGTGGAATTGACTGGCGCGTTCACCCACTTTGCGGACGCAGACGGCGATGATGATGATGTCTACACCCGCCGGCAGCTTGAGCGCTTCCATGCGCTGACCGCAATGCTTCCGGAGGGAATCCTGCGGCACTGCGCCAACTCGGCGGCTATCCACCGCTACCCCGAGGCAGCAATGGACATGGTGCGCGCGGGCATCAGCATGTATGGCTATCCACCGGTGAAGACGGACATGCCGCTGCGGCCTGTGCTGGACTGGCGCACCGCTGTTACTTATGCCAAGACGCTGAATCCTGGGGAGAAGGTCAGCTACGGCTGCACCTTTACCGCGGACAAGCCCATGACGCTTGCAACCGTGGCCTGCGGCTATGGCGACGGCTATCATCGCTGTGCTTCCGGAAAGGCGCAGGTCATCATCCACGGCGTACGCTGCCCGGTGGTGGGGCGCATCTGCATGGATCAGATGATGGTGGATGTATCCGCGTTGACAGATGTGGAACCAGGCGACGAGGCCATCCTGATCGGCAGGGATGGCGATGCGGTCATCACCGCCGATGACCTGGGCGACTGGAGCGGCACCATCAGCTACGAGGTGCTGCTGGCGGCGACGGAGCGGGTACATCGCAGGTGGCTCAATGATTGCGATGAATAAGAAGGAACTGCGCCGGTATCTTCGCGGACAGTACCCGGGCGCGGACGAGCGGGAACGGCAGAGCGATTTGCTGTGCCGGAATATCCTGAAAAGCGGGATGTATCAGTCTGCCCGGGTGATCGGCGGATACATGCCGCTGTCTCGGGAGGCGGATATCACGCCTGTGCTGCTGGATGCGCTCCGGCAGGGCAAGACCCTTGCGCTCCCGCTGTGCGGGGATGCGCCACATATGACGCTGCGCCGTGTAGGTTCGCTGGACGAGCTGGTGAAAGGTGCATACGGCATACTGGCGCCCCATCAGGATGCGCCGGTCATTCCCGTGCAGGAGCTTGATCTGCTGCTCGTCCCCCTGGAGGGGATCGACCGGCAGGGCTTCCGGCTGGGTAAGGGCGGCGGATATTATGACTTCCTGCTGTCTGCGGCGCGGGTGCCAACGCTGGGCTGCGCGCTGAGCTGGCAATGGACGGAGACTGTTCCCCATGAAGAATGGGACATCCGCCTGAATACCTGCGCAGATTGCAATGGCATACATCATTTTGATATCAACCAATGAAAGGACCCATTTATGAACGCAAAGAAGCAGAAGGTCGAAAAGGTGACCAAGCCGTATTTGACGGGCGATATCGTTGACCGCACGACGCTGGGCGGCGCGCTGAAATTCTTCATCGGCACGGTGGTAATGTGCATTGCATATTTGATCCTCTGTGTGGTGATGAGCTTTGACGCCAGCTGGCTGACGATCGTGATCAACCTGGGCATCGTGGGCGGCGTGTGCATGTTCTTCTACCAGTATGGTATCAACGCAGGCGCGGATGCGGTCAATCAGGGTGAGATCATGTACAGCCGCGAAGAGAAGGGCCGCCCGGTGGCGGACTGGGAGCGCAGCATGTGCTATCACCCCCTCAAGGGCCTGGTGAGCGCGCTGATCGGCTCCATTCCGCTGGTGCTGTGCTCGGTGGTGCTGGCCTGCATCGCCAAGCGCCAGATGACCAATCTGGGCGCGCTGCCCACCTGGCTGGGCGGCATCGAGGGCCGGCAGGAGATCGGCAATGCGCTTGCGTTTTACCATGAAGGCGGCAGCATGACGCTGGAAGCAGCGCTTCGTCTGCTGGTCCGGATGTCCACGATGCCCTACGTCAATATGCTTGGCGCGGCGGACAAGGACGCCATGCTGGTGCTGGAGCGGGTCAGCCCGCTGCTGAATCTCCTGCCTGCGCTGTCCTACGGCCTTGCGTATCGCAACGGCGTGAGCGTGCGCACGAATGTGCATACCAACATTGCGCAGGGCAAGAAGAAGATCAAGCGCAAGGAAGCCAAGGAGCGCCGTGCCCGCATGCAGAATCGCGGCCCGCAGCAGCTCAACTGATCCTGTAAGGAGACAAGCATATGCGAATCATCGCTGGCAGTGCCCGCGGACGCACCTTTGATGCGCCCCAGGGCCGGGATACCCGCCCCACGCTGGACCGGGTGCGGGAAAATGTGTTCAACATCCTGCAGATGAAGGTGCGGGGCGCACGGGTGCTGGATCTGTTCTCCGGCTCCGGCGCGATGGCTTTTGAGGCCATCAGTCGCGGTGCGGATTTTGCTGTGCTGGTCGATCTTGACCGCGCGGCCCATGCCGTGGAGCGTCAAAATGCAGCCAAGCTCCGCATGGACGGACAGTGCCGCATCCTCAACTGTGACTGGCAGATGGCAGTCCGTCAGCTGGCGGCGGCAGGGGAGAAATTCAGGGTGGTGTTCCTGGATCCCCCCTATGCGATGCATGACATGACGGGCGTGCTGTCTGCGCTCAGGCCGCTGCTTGAGGAGGATGCGGTGATCCTGCTGGAGCATGAGGCAAAGACTTTCCCGGCTACCCCCGATGGCTATGATCTGTATGACAGCCGCAAATACGGCATCGCAGGCGTGAGCTTCTTCCGCCTGCACACGGAAGAGGAGGCGTGACGATGGCACGTACCTGTGTTTTTGCCGGCAGCTTTGACCCGGTGACCGTGGGGCATCTGGATATCATCCGCCGCGCAGCCAGGCTGTGTGACCGGCTGCTGGTGACGGTGATGTACAACCCTGCCAAGCATGGGTGCTTCACGGTGGAGGAGCGCCTTGACTTTCTCGCTCGGGCAACGGCGGACATCCCCCATGTGGAGGTGGACGCCTGGGACGGCCTGATGGTGGACTACGTCCGCAAAATGGATGCGGACTTCGTTGTGCGTGGCGTTCGCGGCGCGAGCGACCTGGAGAGCGAGACCAACCTGGCGCAGATCAACAGCAGGCTTCTGCCGGGGCTGGAAACCGTGTTTCTGCCCACCAAACCGGAGCTGGCCTGCGTGTCCTCCTCGGCGGTGCGGGAGGCGGCGTTTTTCGGTGCGGATTTCTCCAGCTTTGTGCCGCCGTGCATCCTGGTGGATGTGAAGAATCATTTCAATAAAAATTCCTGAAGGAGTGGCAGATATGGAAGGCAACATGAACAACACCCCCCGCGATCCCTTTGTGCTGCGCAAGGACGCTGATATGCGCCAGCTGATGACCACGCTCAAGGAGCTGCAGGAGATCATCGCCAACGCGCAGATGATCTGGGGCACCGGCCGCTGCATGGTGGATAAGAAGGTGCTCTCCGATCATATCGACCTAATCGCCAGGCTTCTGCCCGACTCCGTCAAGCAGGCGGCAGCCATCGTCAAGGATGAGCAGAACATCCGCGAGACGGCAAAACGCGATGCAGCCGAACAGACCCAAAAGGCCCGCGAGGAAGCCCAGAAGACCATCGATGAGGCCGCCCGCGAGGCCGAAAAAACCCGTGCTGACAGCAAGAAGGCTGCCGAGGAGGCCGCCCGTGCCAACGCCAATGCCATGAACACTGCCAATTCCCTTAAGGCGCAGGCGGAAAGCGATGCTGCCGCCATCCGTCAGAAGGGGCAGAATGCAGCCAATGCGCTCTACGCACAGGCCCAGCAGGAGGCCAATGCGCTGGTCGCCCGCGCGCAGCAGGAGGCACAGATGATCAAGGCGGAGGCAGAGAGCAATGCCCGCGCAGCTGTGTCCGATGAGAATGTGTACCGCATGGCGGTCATGCAGGCCAATGAGCTGCGGGAAGATGCGGAGAAGGAAATCGGCGCCATGCGCCAGCACTATGTGGGCGCGCTGTCCAACATGCTGGGCGAGGTGGATGAATACCTGCTCAGCCTTGTGTCCAGCATCCGTGCTGAGCGTCAGGAACTGATCAATAAGCGTTAATAGATGGGCTGTCGGTGATGCCGGCAGCCTTTTCCATGCAAACTTCATCCCCATTTCATGCTGATTTCACATAATGCGCCTATCCTGTAATTGCAGCCGGGGAGGACCGCCACCACCGAGCCGGCTGCACTTCGTACAATCCGGCGTATATGCCGGATACCTCCCTATCCTCCATACAAGCAAAGGCTGCGGCGCAAAACGTGCTGCGGCCTTTGTGATGCATGGAAAACCCGCCGCTGGTTATCCTTCTTGGGGAGAAGTTGGCGGGAGGGATCAAACGATGCGCAGGGCCGTTGGAGCGCTGGCGATGCTGCTATGCACGCTGGCTTATGCAGCTTTTTCCTTTGCGGGCGGAAGGGAAAAAGCAACATCGGTGAAGATCGTTCGCGTCCGGCGGGGCGATGTGCATCAGGTCACGGCGCTGTCCGGCATTGTGCGCTATGCGGAGGAAGAATACGTGCTGGCTCCGATGAGCGGCATTGTTGCGCAAATCTGTACAGCGCAGGGCGGACGTGCTGCGGAGGGCGACGCCATCGTACGGATCGAATCTGCCGCAGGGGAGGACGTGCTGTCCGCCTGGGCAGCCGGGGCAGAATGGCTCGAAAATGCTCCGCAGGTGGATGCTGCCTGGGCCGTGCGGGCAGAGAGAAGCTGCAATGTCCGGCAGGTGCTGGTGGAAGAGGGAAGTCCGGTTGCTGCCGGGACACCCTTGGCGCGCGTTACATCCCATCAGCAGGAAGTTATCTGTGTGGCGGCTCAGGCGGATCTTGTGCACCTCAAATGCGGCATGTGGGCGGAGCTGATGCAGGATGGAGAGCAGCTGTGCAGCGCGCACATTCTGTCTGTCGGCGAGCTTGCGGCAGATCCGTTGACGGGCATGGCTTCAGCAGAGGTGACGCTGATTCCTGAACAGCATATTGACTGTGTTGAGGGCTCAAGAGTGGATGTGGACGTCCGCTTGGCGGGCAGCGATGACGTGATGGTGCTGCCCATCGAAGCGATCACATCGCGCAATACCGTATGGTGGGTCAATGATGAGGGAAGATGCACAGAAATCCCTGCCGGAATTGTGATGATGGACGAATTGTTTGCCTGGGTGGAGCTGCCGGAAGGACTGCCTGTGGCCCTTGGCGAAATGCAGGAGGGACAGCTGGTGCGGGAGGCGGCAGAATGAGGCTGACGGATGCTGTCCGCCTGGCCGCGTCTGCTCTGCGCGGCAGCATGATGCGCACGCTGCTGACCATCCTCGGCTTGGCGGTCGGTGTGGGTGCGGTGCTTACGGTGCAGACCCTCGGCAATGCAGGGGAAGTCCGCGTGGAAGGTGAGATCGCAAAGCTCGGCGTGAACAAGGTGTGGATTCGCCCGAAGGAGGCGGGTTACAGTCTGGTTGCCGGTGATGCGCAACGGCTGTATGAAGCCTCTGGCGCGCCTGCCTGTGCCAGCATTTACAGTGCGGTTCAGACATTTCTGGATGGCGGGCCGGCGCTCCTTCAGGCGGCGGGCTTTGATCAGCAATTTGCGGCGGTGTACGGCCCAAAGCTGCTGCAGGGACGGATGTTCACAGATGCGGAATTCCAGCAGGGGAGTGCGGTCTGCATCGTGGACGAAGCCCTGGCGGAACGGCTTGGCAGTGATGCGCTGGGGCAGCGGGTACAGGCAGGACATCGGCGATTGCGCGTGGTTGGCGTTATCAAGGGCCTGACCACGCAAACGATGGCCGCCGGAAGCGGACTGATCGTCATGCCCTTATCGACCTTCGAGGATACGATCGGCGGCGAGGTAGCGGAGATCACCCTCACCGTGCAGCCTGATCAGGACACAAAGGTCGTTGCCGATGCTGCATTGGCGGCCCTTGCGTTGAAGAGTGCATATCGCGCAGACACGCTGGAAAAAGAGATCAACGCAGCGCGGGAAGTTGTGCGCATCTTCGTGATGGTGCTGCTGTGCGTGGCGGCGGTGTGCATGCTGACCGGCGGCATTGGCGTGATGAACGTGTTGCTGCTCTCCGTGCGGGAACGCAGGCGGGAGATCGGGCTGATCAAAGCGATCGGCGGTACGTCAGGACAGGTGTGTGTGCTGTTCCTGCTGGAAGCAGCGGCTTATGCAGCGCTGGGCGGCGCACTGGGACTGCTGCTGGGGGCAGGCATGATCCGCCTCTTTGGCGCCTGGATCGGGCTTGATGCATCGCTGCGCATTGGTACCGCGCTGCCCGTCCTTGCGGCGGGTGCGATCCTTGGCGTGGCTTTCGGCGTTGCGCCGGCGGTCAAGGCGGCCCGTTTGGAACCGGTGGAAGCGCTGCAATGCGAGTAGAAGGTTCGGCTTTGGCAAAAGTGCATAGGGTTTCTGGGCGTTCACTGCCCTTATCAAACATTCTGCACAAGGAAATCCGAAAAGATTTGTCAAACCGGCCACTTCACAAGCGCGGCAAATTCAGCTATAATAATGGCAGTTGAAATGAGCGGATCGTTTCCCGCTCACCAAACAAACTGTCATTTTGAATTCAGAGGAGGAAATCGATTATGGCAAGCGTATCCCTGCAGCACATTTACAAGGTGTACGCCGGCGGCGTCACCGCTGTCAGCGACTTCAACCTGGACATCAAGGACAAGGAATTTATCGTTCTGGTCGGACCCTCCGGCTGCGGTAAGTCCACCACCCTGCGCATGGTCGCCGGTCTGGAAGAGATCTCCGACGGCGAGCTGTACATCGGTGACAAGCTGGTCAACGACGTTGCTCCCAAGGATCGCGACATCGCCATGGTGTTCCAGAACTACGCTCTGTACCCCCACATGACCGTGTATGACAACATGGCTTTCGGCCTGAAGCTGCGCAAGACCCCCAAGGATGAGATCAAGCGCCGCGTGGAAGAAGCCGCCAAGATCCTGGACATCGCTCACCTGCTGAACCGTAAGCCCAAGGCTCTGTCCGGCGGCCAGCGTCAGCGTGTTGCCCTGGGCCGTGCCATCGTTCGTGAGCCCAAGGTCTTCCTGTTCGACGAGCCCCTGTCCAACCTGGACGCCAAGCTGCGCGTTGCCATGCGTACCGAGATCACCAAGCTGCATCAGCGTCTGCAGACCACCTTCATCTACGTTACCCATGACCAGACCGAAGCTATGACCATGGCTTCCCGTATCGTGGTTATGAAGGACGGCGTCGTGCAGCAGGTGGATACTCCCCAGAACCTGTACGATTTCCCCGCCAACGAGTTCGTTGCCGGCTTCATCGGCTCTCCCCAGATGAACTTCTTCGACGTCCGTCTGCGCAAGGAGAATCAGGAAGTCGTTGCCGTGTTCGGCGACAACAAGATCTCTGTGCCCGCCGGTAAGGTCGACGCCTTCATCGACGAGTCCTACGTCGGCCGTGAGGTCGTTCTGGGCATTCGTCCCGAGAACATCCACGACGATCCCGCCTTCCTGGCTGCCGCTCCCAGCGCCACCATCGACGTTGACGTTGAAGTGACTGAGAAGATGGGCTCCGAGACCTACCTGTACTTGACCACCACCGGCAAGGAAGGCAACATCATCGCTCGCGTGAATGCCCGCACCACCACCAATGCCGGCGCGAAGATCAAGGTTGCGTTCGACGTGAACCACCTGCACTTCTTCGACAAGGAAACCTCCCGCACCATCCTGGTGTCCGAGGCTGTTCCCGCTCCCCGCAAGTAATTTCATCCTCTGATTTATCGGCGACCCCTGCGTAAGGGGTCGCTTTTTGTGCGGGCAAAAGGGTTGCATTTTCGCTGATTTTTGTTAGATGTTCACAAAAAACTTGCGTTTTTCGCGAAAAATCACTTTTCTTCATGCGGGAACTGTGGTATAATACCGAATATGGAGCTGTATGCAGCGCTGAAGGCAGGCTGCATGGAAGGAGAGACCAGATATGGCCGACCGCAATTTGATTGAACGGATCGAGGGGATCCTGAACCGGCTGTCAATCCCGGTGACGGTGATCGATCGTGAATATGACGCGCACGTGAGCGCCCTTGCTGAAGGCGTCATCACCCTGACCGGCGGCGCGAAGTATCTGCCGGTTCCGCAGACCGGTCTTGCGCTGAGCTGCAAGGAGGACGTTCCCGGCAGCGATGCGCTGCTGAAGCTGGCATGTGAAATGGCTGCAAGCCTCGGCCATGCCGGTGATTCCCACATGGAGAGCAGCTATGATGTTTACCGCCGTGCCCTGCGCGGGGAGCTCTCCGGCAGCGAGCTGGAGGCGCTGAGCCATGAGTACCAGCTGCCCGCAGACCTCAACCGCTGTGTGCTGGTGTTCCATATCGTGCAGACGGACCAGGAGAGCGCCTATGATCTGCTCAAGGACATCACGCCCCTGGAGGAAAAGGATGTCCTGGTGGACATGGATCGCCATACCGTGGTGATGATCAAGGACGTGTCCGAGACGGACGATTTGGAGGAGATCAGCCAGTTTGCCCAGGCGTTGCAGGAGACGCTGATGGGCGAGACGGCCCACCAGATGACCATTGGCATTGGCCGCTGCCGTCATACGATGGACGAACTGCGGGAAAGCTATATGGAGGCGCGCCGTGCCATCGAGGTGGGCCGCATTTTCAAGGCGGAAGAGAGCATCTATGTGTACAGCCGCCTGATTCTGGAGCGGTTCCTGATGGAGCTGCCCCAGGACATCAGCGCCTACTACCACAGCCTGCTGTTCAACCGCAAGAATCAGCGCCTGTTCAATGAGGAGATGCTCTACACCATTGACATGTTCTTCAAGAAGGACCTGAATCTGTCCGATACGGCCCGTCAGCTTTACATCCACCGCAATACGCTGGTGTATCGCCTGGATAAGGTGCAGAAGCAGATCAGCCTTGACCTGCGTTCCTTTGAGGACGCGGTGACCTTCAAGATCCTCATGGAGCTCAAGAAGGTCAGCGGCGAGCGTACGCCCCGTAAATCCTGATGCATAAGGAGGATGACTCTATGAAAAAGCGTGCTGCGCTTTTGATTGCGCTGGTGCTGTTGGCGGTGACGCTGGGCGGCTGCAGCTATTTGCCCACGGTGCTGCTGGCGGATATGTTTGGCACCTCCGGCGGCGAAACTCCGGCTGCCGTTGCCAGCAATGACGGCGATACCGTGACCATCTCCCGCGAGGAGTATGAGCGCTACAAGCAGTTCGATACCCTGCTGGAGCTGATGGAGCTGGTCGAATACGGCTACTATGAGGAATACGAAGTCCAGGACATGCTGGATGGCGCTGCCAATGGCCTGCTCCTGGGCCTGGGCGATCCCTACACCTTCTACTACACGCCCGAGGAGTATGCAGAGCTGTGGGAGGAGGATGAGGGTGAATATGCTGGTGTTGGCATTCAGATCAGCACGTCCTACCTGACGGGCCTGTGCACCATCAGCCGCGTGTTCGACAATGGCCCCGCCCGTGAAGCTGGCGTCCACAAGGGTGATATCCTCTACAAGGTGGAAGACCTCTACGTCAATTCCTCCACCATCAACGATGCGGTGGATATCATGCGCGGCACGCCTGGCACCCCGGTGCATGTGGTGTTCCTGCGCGGCACCGAGGAGATCGAGTTTGACCTCATCCGCGCGCAGATCACTGTCAACCGCATTGAGTCCGGCATGCTGACGGACGACATCGGCTATATCTTCCTGTATGAGTTTGCCGGCGACTGCGCGGTGGAATTCAAGGCAGCGGTGGATAAGCTCGTCAAGCAGGGCGCCAAGGGCCTGATCATTGACCTGCGCGACAATCCCGGCGGCTGGGTGGACGATGCGGAAGCCATCGGCGACATCTTCCTGGATGCAGGCACGCTTTGCTATCTGCAGTACAACGATGGTCAGCGTGAGTACTACCGTACCAAGTCCGGCGCGGTGGATACTGAACTGGTCATCCTGCTGAACGAGAACAGCGCGTCCTCCTCCGAGATCCTCGCTGGCGCGCTGAAGGACCGTGCCGACGCCACCATCGTGGGCGTGCAGAGCTACGGCAAGGGCATTGTGCAGACTGTTGTGGGCCTGGATGACGGCGCGGGCATGCAGATGACCATTGCGCAGTACTACACGCCCAATGGCAACGCGGTGCATAAGGTCGGCATCACGCCGGATGTGGAGATTCACCTGCCAGACGGTGACAATGGCATGTACGACTTTGCGGACCTGAACGATCCCCAGCTGGCCAAGGCGCTGGAGGTCATGCAGCAGAAGCTGGCCAAGTAAGCAATGCGGCGGACGCACTTCAATTGAGGTGCGTCCGCCTTTTGCATCAAAAAACAGCCACCGGTAAGCCGGTGACTGCCGTGAAATCAGTTTTCTTCGCTTTCGGGCTGCGATGCGCCGCTGGCCTTCATCTTCTCGATGAATTCCTTTTCGTATGCATCCGCAATAGCGTTGAGCAGCGCTTCATCCTCGATGGAGGAGTAGACCTCGCCTTCCTCGGTGCGTTCGGCCTTGAGGAAGAAAAGCTCCTCCTCGTCATCTTCGCCGTCCTCGTCGGTCAGGGGCATGAGCACCATGTAATCGGCGCCCTCGTATTCCATCACGTCCAGCAGCAGGAAATCGACCTCGTTGCCGTTTTCGTCCGTCAGGGTGATGAAGCTGTCGTCGTCAAGATCCCACATAGCTGGAAGCCTCCTTGCCTGCGGAGATTACTCAGCGTCGGTGAAGAGGGCGTCATCGTCCTCGCCATCGACAAAGTTGAACTCGTCAGCGAACATTTCCTTGAACTCCTCGAAGACCTCGTCGGTGATGGCCTCGTCGGGCTCAGCGACCAGCTCTTCGGTCTCGTCGTCGATGATCACGGACTTGAGGATCACGACCTCGTCGTCCTCCTCGTCCTGGGGAACCAGCACGACGTACTCGTTGTCGTTCTTCTCAATGCGGGCGGCAATGTCGTACAGGAACTCGTTGCCCTCGTCATCGGTCATGACGACCACGTCGTCAAACTCTTCTTCGTTCAGCTCGGGGGTGTTGTTGATATCGGTCATGGGTGTGACCCTCCTGATTCTATATATTTGGCATGTGCCAAGCATATTCTACCACATATGCCCCTGTTGCGCAAGGGGAGATTTGACGCAGGCCGTCGCCTATGCTATAATGGGGCATCATTCCAAGGAGGACGCAATCATGTTTCTACCCGATTCCATCCGCGTTTTGCTGCCGCAAGGGGAGTCCACATTGGACAGTGTGGGCTGTTCTTCTGCGCAGGTGACACTTTTTGCCGACCGGGTACTAAAGGTGGAAAAGGATTGCAACTCCTCCGCCAACGAGCTCAACATGATGCGCTGGTTGCAGGGAAAGCTGCCCGTTCCGCAGGTGATCGCTGCGGAGAAGGCAGACGATACCCGCTATCTGCTGATGAGCCGCATGCCGGGGAAGTATCTGTGCGATGAGGCCATTCTGGATGACCAGGAGCTTCTGGCGGAGCTGGTGGCAGACGGACTCCGGCGCATGTGGGCGGTGGACGTGTCCGACTGTCCGACAGACCGCACGTTGGACGCCAAGTTCCGGGAGATCGAGGTAGGAATCCGCAGCGGCACCATTACCATGGATGCGGCCCGCCAGGAGGAAACCTATGGCCCCAGCGGGTTTTCGTCGCCGACACAGCTCTTTGACTGGCTGGTGAAGCATCGCCCGGCGGAGAAAAAGGTGCTCAGTCACGGTGACTATTGCCTGCCGAATATCTTCTGCGATGATGCAGGCCTGACCGGGTTCATCGACCTGGGTTATGCCGGCGTGGCAGACAAATGGGTGGATATCGAGCAAGTTTTATGGAGCATGTGGGCGAATTCCACCGGGCAATTTAGCGGTAAGGTGCGTGAATTTGACCGCAAATTACTATTCAATGCACTTGGCATGGAAGTTGACGAAGACAAGCTGCGCTATTACAGCCTGCTTAGCGAGTTGTGCTGATGTGCAGAAGAAAAGCCGGACGCAATGTCCGGCTTTTTTGATGCTTATTCCAGCAGAAGCAGCTCCAAAGGCCAATGATCGGAGCCCTTGATACGATTATGTACGCGGCAATCCGCGACACGATCCAGCAACCTGCTGGAAACAAGGAAGTAATCCAGCCCAACCGCGCGGATGCCTCTGCGGTACGCAAAGGCGCCCGCTTTTTCGCCGGGATGGAAATGGCGGTATGCGTCCACGAATCCGCTTTGCAGAATGGCGGTGAGGCCGCTGCGCTCCTCCTGGGTGTAGCCGGGGACGTGCATGCCCTGGCCTGCGCCATTCAGGTCTGCATCGTTATACGCGGCGTTGAGGTCGCCGCAGAGGATCACAGGCTTTTCCGCATCCAGCTGGCGCAGGAATGCAAGCAGCGCGGCATCCCAGCGGGTGCGCTCCTCCAGTCGGGAAAGGTCGGGTGCGGCATGGGGCGCATAGCAGTTGACAAGGTAGAAATCGTCATAATCCGCCGTGATGACGCGGCCCTCTGCGTCAAAGGGATCAGCACCGATGCCGCAGTAGGCCCCGGCAGGCTCGCGCAGGGTGAGCAGCGCTGTTCCGGCGTAGCCCTTGCGTTCTGCGCAGTTCCAGTATTGCAGGAATCCGGGTGCGTCAAGGCCGCCTTCGTCCGCCTGCAGCTTGGTCTCCTGCAGGCAGTAGACATCAGCGTCCAGCGCGGTGAAGGCATCCAGGAAGCTGCGGTTCATGAGGGAACGGAAGCCGTTCACGTTCCAGCTGATGATCTTCATGGCTCGTACCCCAGCTTCTTCCACTCCGGCGGATTGGTGGAATCCACGCCCGTGTAGCATTCCGGGTAGAGCGCTGCGGTGGAATAGGGCTCGTCCGCGGCGTACAGGTGGCTGATATCGCCCAGCTGCATGCAGCGCCAGGCTACCTCGCCCTTGACGCGTTCCTCCGTGATAACGGTCGTCACGCTGGAGGGCTGGCAGCAGAAGCCGTGCCAAAGGTTCATGGGTGAAATGCCGATCAGGTGGCTCAGGCAGGCCATCATGATGCCGAAGTGGCAGAACAGCACGATGGTATCCGCCCTGTTATCCGCCACGCGATAGATATGGCCGTCACGGACGTAGCCGTGGGAGGCCAGCAGCGTATCCAGGCCTTCCGTGGTCTCCTGCCAGATCTGCGCCACGTCGCCGCCGTCAAAGAGGGGATCCTCCAGCCAGGCATCCATACTGCGCAGCTTTTCGCGCTCCATCCAGATGGAGGGCTTGTAGTCCCACGGGATGCGGTGGCGGCCATTCTCCGGGTCGATGGCGTGCCCGCGGAATTCCGCCAGCCAGGGGAGCACTTCTGCCTCGCGCCCCAGCTTCTCAAGGGTATAGCGGCCCGTTTCCCGTGCGCGTCCGAGGGGGGAAGTGTAGAATGCCTTCACGTCCAGCTTGCACAGGCGGCGGGAGAGCAGCTCCGCCTCGCGGCGGCCCTTTTCCGTCAGGGAGTCAATGGCGTACCAGGGCTCCGCATGGCGGACGAACATGATTTTCATAAACGCAGCTCCTTGTCAGAATCGTTCGTGGCGGATTTTCTCCATGGGGAGGTCGCTGACGGCTTTTGCACCGGGGTGATCGGCGGGCATGCCCAGTGTCAGGATCGCCATGACGCTGTACTTCTCCGGGATGCCCAGCACCCTCCGTACGACGTCCTGGGTATCGGTGACGCCGTCGGGCGCTTTGCGCAGGCGCACCTGCAGCCAGCAGCTGCCCACGCCGAGGGCATCCGCCATCAGGTGCATTTGGGTGATGGCGGAGGCACAATCCTCCACCCAGACGTCCACCATATCGGAATCGGCAGCAACAACGATGGCGGCCTTGCACTTTCCCAGCAGATTCGCAGCGCCGGGGCGGCAATCGCAAAGCTGCGCAAGGGTATCGCGGTTTTCCACCAGGATAAATTCCCAGGGCCTGCGGTTCTTGGAGGACGCGGCAGCCAGTCCGGCATACAGGATCGCGTCCAGCTTGTCTTGGGGAATGGCGGCGTCGGTATATTGCCGGACGCTCCGGCGGTGAAGCATGGTGCTGAGCATATCCATAGGGGGCTGCCTCCTTGGAGATAACGGACTACACAGATCCTGATTCTATTTTATATCATAACCTTTATTCTGACAAGGGATTTCAGTGACAAAAAGAGTACAAGAAAAAACCGTGTGTTCCCTTGTATCGACCTTTGGGACGTGGTATAATCTATGCGTATGGGCATAATTATCAGGAGGCGATCCGGTATGCGAATTGGCTTCGATCATGATAAATACACGGCAATGCAGTCCGAGCACATCCTCAACCGCATTGCGAAATTTGGCGGCAAGCTCTATCTGGAACTGGGCGGCAAGCTGTTTGACGACACGCTTGCATCCCGCGTGCTGCCCGGCTTCCGTCCGGACAGCAAGATCTCCATGCTGCTGACCCTGAAGGATCAGGCAGAGCTGGTGATCGCCATCAATGCTGATGACATCGAGAAGAACAAGACCCGCGGCGACTCCGGCGTGACCTACGACGCGGAGGTACTGCGACTTATTGACGCTTTCCGCGGCATTGGCATGTATGTGGGCAGCGTGGTGCTGACCCGCTGGCGCGAGCAGCGCACGGCGATGCTCTTCAAGCAGCGCCTGGAGTCCCTGGGCATTGCGGTGTATAAGCACTACAATATCGAGGGCTATCCCTACAATGTCAAGCACATTGTCAGCGACGAAGGCTTCGGCGCCAATGAGTATGTGGAAACCACCCGTCCGCTGGTGCTGGTGACTGCGCCTGGCCCCGGCTCCGGCAAGATGGCCGTGTGCCTCAGCCAGCTCTATCAGGAGCATCAACGTGGCGTGCAGGCGGGCTATGCCAAGTTTGAGACTTTCCCGATCTGGAATTTGTCCCTGAAGCACCCTGTCAACGTGGCCTATGAGGCTGCCACCGTGGATCTGGACGACCACAACATGATCGATCCCTTCCACCTGGAGGCCTACGGGGAAACCACCGTCAATTACAACCGCGACATTGAGATCTTCCCGGTGCTCAACGCGGTGTTTGAGCAGATCTATGGCGCCAGCCCCTATGCATCGCCCACGGACATGGGCGTGAACATGGTGGGCAACTGCATCGTGGATGACGATGTCTGCCGTGAAGCTGCTCATCAGGAGATCATCCGCCGGTATTATTCTGCCCGCTGTGCGCTGCGCAAGGGCAGCGGTACCGAGGGCGAGGTGGAAAAGCTGGAGATGCTGCTGCAGAAATCCGGATTGTCCGATGATGACAGGCCTGTGATCGCAGCAGCGCGTAGCCGTGCTGCTGAAACCGGCGCGCCTGCGCTGGCCATGCAGCTGCCGGACGGACGCATCATCACCGGTAAGACCAGCAAGCTGCTCGGCCCGTCTGCGGCGCTGCTGCTCAACGCGCTGAAGGCCTTTGCAGGTCAGGAAAAGGCGCTGCACCTGATTTCCCCGCACGTGATTGAGCCCATCCAGTCCCTCAAGTGCGACTACCTGGGCAATCACAATCCGCGCCTGCATACCGACGAGATTCTGCTGGCATTGTCCATCTGCGCGGCCACTGATGAGCGCGCGGCTGTCGCCATGAAGCAGCTGCCGCTGCTGCGGGGCTGCGAGGTACACTCCACGGTCATCCTGTCCTCGGTGGACAACAATACCTTCAAGCGCCTGGGCGTGAATCTCACCTGTGACCCTCAGTATCAGACCCATAAGCTGTACCATAAGTAAGATTTCAATACACCAACGACACAGAAAAGAGGTTGATTCCATGCTGTCCCATACCATGACCATTGCAGGCCTGAAGCGTGACCTGCCCATTTGCCGCGTGAACGATGATCTGTACATCGGCGCATTCGTCATCTTTGGCGACTGCGAGCTCACCACCGCCTGTGCCCGCGAGCTGCTTGCCAGGGCGCCGGAATACGACTACATCATCACTGCTGAATCCAAGGGCATTCCGCTGGCCCAGGAGATGGCCCGCCTCAATGGCGACGCCAAGTGGATGCTGGCCCGCAAGGGCGTGAAGCTCTACATGCAGGATGTGGTCTGCGTGGAGGTGAAGTCCATCACCACCACCGCCGTGCAGAAGCTCTACCTGGATGGCAAGGACGCCGCGATGATGAAGGGCAAGCGAGTGCTGATCGTGGACGACGTGATCTCCACCGGCGAGAGCCTGCATGCGCTGGAAGAACTGGTCAAGACGGCTGGCGGCGATATTGTCGGCAAGATGACCATCCTGGCTGAAGGCGAGGCGCAGGAGCGCAAGGATATCATCTACCTGGAAAAGCTGCCGCTGTTCAACGCAAAGGGTGAGATCATCGGCTGATGACAAACGGAGGACGCAGATGCGTCCTCCGTTTTTGTGTGCTGCATGGAAATGGCTCTGCTTGCGCATACTGCTGCCAAAAGGAGCGTGAGCTGGTATGAATTATCGTACAGATCTTGCGATGGAGAGAACGGTGTACCCCGGCGGCCTTGGCGAAGGCGTAGCGGTGCAGACGCAGCATGAGGGCTCTGCGGAAATCACCTGGGTGCGCATTCACACTGCAGCAGCTGCCAATCGCCTTGGTAAGCCGGAGGGCACCTACTGGACGATGACCCACCCGGAGCTGCCCAATCTATCCCCGGAGGAACGGATCGAAGTTGCCCGCCAGGTGGCGCAGACGCTGCGGATCATGCTGCCCCCCAAGGGGGATGTGCTGGTGCTGGGCCTGGGCAATCGCCGCATGACGGCGGATGCGCTGGGGGACCGGGTGGTCAGCGGGATTTTGGTGACGCGCCATATGCAGGAGGATTCCCTGCGAGGAGTGTGCGCCATGAGTCCGGGCGTGCTTGGCATCACTGGGGTGGAAACCGCCGAGCTGGCCCTCGGCCTGGTGGAGCGGCTCAAGCCTGCGGCGGTACTGGTGGTGGATGCCCTTGCGGCCATGGAAACAAGCCACATCGGTACGACCATTCAGCTGACGGACACCGGGATTCATCCCGGCAGCGGGGTAGGGAATCACCGCATGGGCATCACACAGGAAACGATGCATGTTCCCGTGATCGCTATGGGTATCCCAATGGTGGTTTATTCGTCGACCATTGTTCGCGACGCGCTGAAGAACATCTTGTCCACCGAAAAGAATGACGATGATGCCCACGCGATGGCAGAGCAGCTGGTCGGACAGGCAAAGGCGGATCTGGTGGTCACACCGCGCAACATTGACGAGCTGGTCGCCGGTTTGGCGGATATGCTGGCGCTTGCCGTCAACAGTGCGCTTCAGCCTGCCTTCTCCATCGATGAGCTGACTCATTATCTGCATTGACGCATAGCTGCTGCTTACGCTGAATAGAGTGTAACAGAAGGGTGGTGGACGGATGCGGATGATACTGCTGCTGATGATCCTGTGCGCATGCGGAATCCACGCGCAGGCGGAGGATTTCACGGTGGAGGTCGCGAAGGAAACGAGCGAAAATATCGGTGGGACAGGCTTTGTGGTGGAAATTCTCCGGGAGGAGCAAGCGCCGCCCAGCTATGCTGGAAAACGTGTTCTGATCTACCATACCCACACTTATGAAGCCTACGAGCAGGTGGAGGATGATTCGTATCAGCCGCTGGAGAAATGGCGCACGAAGGATGAAAAGCACAATGTTGTAGCGGTGGGAAAGGCGCTGACAGCCAGCCTGGAAGCGCTCGGACTGGTGGTGACCCACGATACAACCGCCTTTGAGCCGCCGACCATGGACGATGCGTATGAGCGCTCCCTGAGCATGCTGGAGAAGCGTATGCAGGCAGGGGAGCAGTATGACCTGATCATCGACCTGCACAGGGACGCTATTGCCTCAACTTCGGGCATCAAACGCACTGTATCCATTGGCGGTGAGGACGTGGCCCGATTCATGGTGCTGATCGGTAAGGGTACTACCGGCGGATACACCGTCAAACCTGACTGGGAAGCAAACCTCGCCATTGCAGAGCGCATCACGGCGAATCTCAACAGTCAGTGCAGTTCCCTTGCCAGGGACGTGAAGGTGAAAACGGGCCGATTTAACCAGCATGTGGATGACTGCTGCGTGCTGATAGAGTGCGGAATGAATGCCAACACGCTTGCCGAAGTACTGGCTGGTGTGCCGTATCTCGCGCAGGCAATCGCGGATGCACTGACAGAATAAACCCCGGCGATCCTGTGAGCGCCGGGGCATTTGTTTTACAGTTTTGCAAGGGAGAGGGGATACTCGTCCAGCAGTGCCTTGACAGCCTGATGCTGGCGGGTGCCGCGTTCCAAGGCAGGAACCACCCACAGCGACACGGCCCAGTCGGCTGCGACAGGAAGCGCGCCTTCCATCAGGCCCGCGCAGATGGATACGAAACGGTACATATCCTTGCGTGCGGAGCCGCTCAGGGGAATCGCTGCCTTCAGGATCGGGCCCAGCAGGGTGTCCAACTCCTGGGTGGAGACGACGGGTTTCTCGGTCAGTGCGGTCAGGGACGCCTGGCTCACGGGCTGGCAGGGGGTGGTCAGTTCGTCCACGAAGGGGAGTGCAGGCAGCGTCCAAATGGGCCACTGGCTTACGTCGTAGGCGGCATTGCGGGTCAGGTTCGCGGTGCTGCGGCCCAGGAAGAGCTTGTTGACCCCAGCGATGGGGGCGTAGGCGGGCAGGCTGGTCATCAGCAGTGCCGGCGTTGCATCGACGGGCTTGGCGCCGACCAAAGGTTGCTGCTCGGCTGCGTACTGATGTGCAAAGCTGCTCTGCCAGCCCATTGCGGCAGTCAGGTTGCGGGTCAGCGTCGCAGCGGGTGCAGGCGTGGGACAGACGAAGCCAACGCGCGGGCAAATCGCCAGCAGAACCAGCAGCGCGATCGCTGCATTGCGTTCCAGCTGCAGACCGGAGGCGGTACAGGCGTTCTGCAGACGCTGAACCATCTCATCCAGGGCGGCATCGTTGCCGGACACGGGGCTCATCCGCAGGGGAAAGCCGGAAACCGGTGCGGCCATTTGGACGTCCGCAACCAGCTTGGCAACAGCCTCGGGCAGCGTGGCCTTCTGGATCTCGTTCACCTTGGCCAGCAGGGCATCACGCTGAAGGGTCAGCGCGTTGATCTCCTGTTTGAGGGCGGAAACTTGGGTTTCAGCGGCAGCCTTGTCCGCTTCCAGCTTGTCGGTCTCGCGGGCAATACGGCTGCTCAGGCCGGTGATAAGCTCCTGCTTGTAGGCGTCCACGTCCCGGCGGGCACGATCCAGTTCGCACAGGGCGGTCAGCCGTTCAGCCTCAAGATCCTGCAGACGCTGGCGCAGAACGCGCTGCATCATGGTGCCATTGCTGCCGGCGCAGAGCTTCTTTTCAAGAATGGAACGAACGCCGTCAAGAGAAAGGATGCAGGCCGTCAGCTGGTCGTGGGCGCTGGAGGCATTCCAGGCTTCACGCAACTGCGTGCAAGCTGCTTCGACGGGATTTGTAACAGGATGCATGGCGACACCGTGGGGCAGATTCTGGGCCGGAGGCTCATACTTGCCGACGTTCCACTGGTTGCTGATGACCTCCTGCGTGCGGTTTTTGTTCTGTTGTTGGGACACATGCAGGGGCGTGCGGATCAGGGGCGTTCCGCCGAGGGATTCAGGCTTGGGGGCAGACACGGCGAAGGCTTCGCTTGCCGTTTCATGCAGCAGATTTGCGCCAGAGGATACAGGCTTGTCCAGCTGCTTGATGGTTTCCTCGTGATCCTGCGTCTGATCAAGGATATGCAGGGTTTCGCCGATGGGAAGCGCCACATTTGCAGGCTCGGCAGAGGATTCCTGCGTGGGTTCGGCTGGCGCTGCAACAGCGGGCATTTCTTCCGTTTGCGGGACAGCGGGCGCAGCTTCGGCGGAGGCAGCCTCAGCGGCGGGAGCGGTCTTGTCTTCTGCGGGACTGCTGTTGTCCATGCAGAGCATCATGCGGGTGACGCCATCGGGACAGGGCAGCTCAAAGAGCATGCCGGCAGCTTCCTGGGCGGGCTCAGGCGGCTCAGTGGAAGTCCGGCTCACGGGGCCATAAAGGGTGTCCTCCTGACGGATAAAGAACATGGGGGTCACGGACTCCTTGGACAGATGGGCATAATCCGCCGCAGCGCCGTCCAGAAGCTGATAGAAGGTGTTCTCCGGCAGCTCGTGCACAGTGTCGGAATACAGGATGTACTGATTGACCTCGCCCCGGTCAGGCCGGTAATTCTTATTCGTGCGGATCTTTCCGGCTTCCACCGGCTGATTGCGCAGATCCACAACACAATAAGAGCCCAGCGTGCGCATGCGGTTCTTGAAGGTGTGCTGCTCATTCCTGTCAGGAACGATGCGCAGACCTCCTTCGTTGGGCCAGAGTTGGACTGCTTCCTGGCGCACGTCGCCTTCGAGCGTCAGCAGCGGGCGGACGCGGAAATAAGCGCGCTGGATATTGTCTTCTTCCAGGTAACAGAAAATAAGGCTGCGATCAAAATTCATCTGTATGCCTCCACACATCAGCTGATAAAACGCAGGGAAAAATAGTTATAGTACCACCTCATACAATTTTAACAAATTGTTTTCATATCGTCAAGGGCAAAGTGGCCGCAAATGCGCATATTCTTGAACTTTTTAGGGCATACTTCCACCGAAAGAGACAAATTTCAGGAGGAATAACCATGCCGGCAGGAATGATGCTGCTGACCATTCTGGCGATCCTTGTGTTCTGCGGACTCCTCCAGCGCGTGCTAGACAGAATGTACCTGACAGACCGCCAGGCGCTCGTTGTTATCGGTGGGATGCTTGCGGGTACTCTGCTCCCCAATATCACGCTGGGGATGGTGTCTGTCAGCTTGGGCGGCTCTGTCATCCCGCTGGCTGTATGCGGGTGGCTCCTCATGAAGGCTGACACTTCGCAGGAACGCTGGCGTGCGCTCTTGGGCAGCCTGGTGACCGGCAGTGTGGTCTATGCGTTGTCCGCTTTCATGCCTGCGGAGGCGGAGGCGATGCCGGTGGATCCCTTGTGGATCTACGGCCTGTGCGGGGGGATCGTGGCCTGGGTGGCTGGCCGTTCGAGACGCGCTGCCTTTGTATGCGGCGTCGTGGGGATTCTTCTTGCGGACATCGGGGCGACGCTCGTCCTGTGGCTGCAGGGGTATCGGACGCAGCTTGTTCTTGGCGGCGCGGGGATCGCGGATGCTACGGTTGTCAGCGGGGTGATCGCGGTGCTGTTCTGCGAGCTGGTCGGCGAAAGCATTGAGCGGTTTGTCCGGATGCGCACCGCCGGAAACGGAGGCCGGTCATGAAGCGGCTTCTGATATCGGTCATCCTGATATCATGCTTGATGATGACGTGCGGGAATGCAGAAGATGCGCGCATTTGGGATATCATCAGCACAGAAGGCCAAGTGCTGACCCAGCTGGCTACAGAACCCGCAGAAGGGGACTGTTACATCACAAGCGACAACCAGGCGTATCGCATCCTCTCTGTGGAAGATGGTCGTGCGATGGCTGAGCATACGGGAACGGTCACGCTGCCCTCCACGGAATGGCTGGACTATGATCTTGCGGTTGCAGCAAGTGCTGCTGCCCGTCGAATTGCTCTGTACTGTACCCACAGCGATGAGTCCTACGAGCCCAGTGATGGGTACTATTCCACCATGGAGCGGGGATCGATTTACCAGGTCGCCCAGGCGCTGGCGGATGCGCTGGACGCAAACGGCGTGGAGGCAAGCGTGGCGCAGGCGCTGCATCATCCCCATGATGCGGGCGCATACCGGCGCTCCCGGCAAACAGCGGTGCAGCTGCTGAAAACAGCACGTCCCGACTGCCTGATCGACATTCACCGGGATGGGATCCCTGATCCTGCGTCCTACGAAGTGACCATCGGCGGGCAGGAGGCGTCGAAAATCCGCCTGCTGGTGGGGCGCGGAAACCAGAATGCCCAGCTCAACAAAGATTTTGCGCTCATGATCAAAGCCGTGGCGGACAGGATTTATCCTGGGTTGATCAAGGATATTTACATGGGCAAGGGCGCCTTTAACCAGGACCTGCTGCCCCGCAGTATACTTTTCGAATGCGGCACCTATACGCTTGAAAAGGAGCGCGTGCTGGCGAGCATGCCCATGATGGCGGACGTACTTGACAGAGCGCTGTATGGCGGCATCATCGGCAGCGCCGGACGCATCACCGCAGATGTGAAAAGCCCGCAGCTTGAAGCGGGCGGCGTTACGCGGGGGGAACCAGATCCATTGGCCAACATGGAAAGTGGGATCGGCAGCGGCGTGGTTTTCCTGCTCATTCTGCTGGGCCTTGGTGTAGCGGGCATGGCGATTCTGTCTGCGGGATCAATGAAGCGCGGCATGCATAAGGCTGGGCGCAATCTGCGGGAAATGACAGGCGGCCTCATCGGGAAGAAGCCAGAGGATGGCGAGGACCCGCGTCACTCATGAGAATGGAACAACCGGACGGTATCTCAGCCGCCCGGTTGTTTTTGATGTTCAAATGCATCAAGGATCAGCATCATCGCGGCGCCAAGACCACACCAAACCAGCGCGTATGGCAGGCACAGCTGTCCGCGGTAATTCAGCGGCATGCGCCGATAATCCCAGACCTGATACCGTCTGTTCCAGATGCGTCCGCACACACATTCTACGCCTGTGATCCCAAGGCCGCAAAGCAGGGTTCGCGCCGGGAAAGAAAGCGGCAGCTTCCGAATTCGGCCAATCAGCAGCGCAGACAACCCGCCTGCAACTGACATTGAATAGTGTGTCCGTTTACGCCAGGCAAGCTCCAGCATCGGATACCCCAAAGCACCCAGGAAAAACAAATGTTTCATGTGCGTCACCTCCACGGTCAGTATGCCCGATTTGGGGTGGGAAATCGCGCTGGCTTTTTCTGCGATTTCGCCAAAAACCATTGACCCGCGGCGCGAAAAATGGTACATTATAAGGTGCTGTAATATGTCCTTTGGGATGCAGCGTTTTGAACGGCAAAGGAGGACTCCCTGCTTGAATTATCAGGATAAGATCGAAGCCATGCTGGAGAAGGTGCAGAAGGCGCCTCGCTACACCGGCGGCGAAATGAATACGGCCATCAAACCCTGGGAGGCGGCAAAGCTGCATTTTGCCTTCTGCTTCCCGGATACATACGAAGTCGGCATGTCCCACTTGGGCATGAAGATCCTCTACGGCGCCATCAACGCACAGCCGGATATGCTGTGCGAGCGCGTTTTCATGCCCTGGGTGGACATGAAGGCGCTGATGGAGGAGGAGAATGTGCCGCTCTTCTCCATGGAAAATCGCCGGGCACTGAATGAATTCGATGTGGTGGGCTTTACGCTGCAGTACGAGATGAGCTACACCAATGTGCTGGCGATGCTGAAGCTGGGCAATATTCCGCTGATGCGTGAGGAGCGCTCCGAGGATGCCCCCATTATCGTGGCGGGCGGCCCCTGCGCCTTCAATCCCGAACCCCTGGCTGACTTTATCGATGCCTTCATGGTGGGTGACGGCGAGGAGCAGATCATTGAGCTGAACCGCGTGATCATGGAGGGCCGTGCAGAGGGCGCTGCCCGTATGACCATCCTCAAGCGGCTGGCGGGTGTGCGAGGCGTGTATGTGCCTGCGCTCTACGACGTTGCCTACAATGAGGACGGCACCATCGCGTCCATGAAGCCCAACTGTGCCGAGGCTCCCGAAAAGGTGCTCAAGGCCATTATCACCGACATGGACAGCGCCTACTACCCCAAAGAGATCCCCGTGCCTTATACGGAGATCATCCACGACCGCATTATGCTGGAGATCATGCGCGGCTGTACCCGCGGCTGCCGCTTCTGTCAGGCGGGCATGCTGTACCGTCCCGTGCGCGAGCGTAGCCTGGAAAAGCTGGTGGAGCTGGCGGAATCCCTGGAGAAATCCACGGGCTATGACGAGATCAGCCTGTCCAGCCTGTCCTCCGGCGATTATACCTGCCTGGCGGAGCTCATCCGTGCGCTGATCCGTCGCCTGAAGGAAAAGCGCGTATCAATCAGCCTGCCCAGCCTCCGCCTGGACAGCATCCTCAAGGATGCTCTGGAGGAGACCCAGAAGGAGCGCAAGACCAGTTTGACCTTCGCGCCTGAGGCTGGCACCCAGCGCCTGCGTGACGTGATCAATAAGGGCGTTACCGAGGATGACCTGATCGAGAAGGTGCGCGACGCCTTCGAAGGCGGCTGGTCCAGCGTGAAGCTGTACTTCATGATGGGTCTGCCCACCGAAACCTATGAGGATCTGGACGGTATTGCTGACCTGGCGGGCAAGGTCGTCAAGCAGTATTTCGCTGTGCCCAAGGCCCAGCGCGCCAAGGGCCTGCGTGTGACCTGCAGCGCCTCGGTGTTTGTGCCCAAGCCCTTCACGCCCTTCCAGTGGGAGCCCCAGGACACCCAGGAGGTCGTCAAGGCCAAGCAGCAGCATGTGCGTGAAAAGTTCAAGGCCATCAAGGGCGCGAACTTCAACTACCATGAAAGCGACCTGAGCTATCTGGAAGCCTGCTTTGCCCGCGGTGACCGCAGGATGGGCAAGGTGCTTCTGCGCGCCTTTGAAAAGGGCTGCATCCTCGATGGCTGGGGAGAGCTGTTCAAGTACGATGCCTGGCGCGAAGCCTTTGAGGAGACCGGCATTGATCCGGCGTTCTATGCCTTCCGCCGCCGTGAGAAGGATGAGATCCTGCCCTGGGATCACATCGACTGCGGCGTGACCAAGGAATTCCTATGGCGCGAGAAGGAGAAGGCTGACAAGGCCGCTACCACCAAGGATTGCCGTCAGGGCTGCAATGGCTGCGGCCTGCAGCGGTACAAGGGAGTGTGTTCGTTTTGCGGATGATCGCTGTTTTTGAGAAGTCCGAGCGTCTGCGCCACATCGGCCACCTGGACATCCAGCGTGCGGTGATGCGTGCGCTGCGTCGTTCCGGGCTGCCGGTGAGCTATTCAAAGGGCTTCAATCCCCATATTCTGCTGACCTTCGCGTCCGCCCTGTCCACCGGTGCTGCCGGCCGCAAGGAGATCATGGACGTTCAGCTGGATCGCGAGGTGTCTCCGGAGGAATTCGTGTCTGCGATGAATGGCGCCATGCCTCCGGACATGCAGCTGTCCTTTGCCAAGGTGATCGACGATCGCCACATCGCGCTGATGGCGCAGGTGCAGGCGGCGGATTACACCATCACCGTCCTGGACGAGGCTGCCGGCGAAAAGATGGTCGCGGCTTTGCCGGCTTTCCTGGCGCAGGAGAGCATCATCACCATGCGCAAGACCAAGTCCGGCATGAAGGAGACCGATATTCGTCCGCTGTTGCTGGAGCTGACCGGCGAGGGCCATGTCCTGCATGCCATGATGACCCTGACCGAGCGTCTGGCCTGCAAGCCCAACATGCTCCTGGAGGCACTGAGTGCCTTCGGCGGCATTGAGGTGCCTCGGGCAATGGTTGTTCGCAATGGCCTGTTTGGCCTGGATGAAAGCGGCACGCTGGCTCCGCTGGAGACGCTGTGATGCGAGAACTGTACATTCGCAGCACGGAGGGTCTGGATATCGCCGTCGTCGAGGATGGCTGCCTGGTAGAGTATCTGCCCGCTGATGAAGATGCTTCGGCTGAGGCGATTTACCTCGGCCGCGTGGAGCGGATCATCCCGGGGATGAAGGCTGCCTTCGTCAACATCGGCCAGGAGCGGGCTGGATTCCTTCCTCTGGAGGAACGAACGGCCCGCGATCTGCCCAAGCTGCAGACGGGCATGAACATCCTGGTGCAGGTGCGCAAGGAAGCCCATGGTGAAAAGGGCGCTTTCCTGAGCCGTGATATCAGCCTGTGCGGAGAGTATGTGCTTTTTTCGCCGCTGAACCGCATGACGGCTGTATCCTCGCGCATCGTGAAGGAAAAGCACCGCAAGGCCCTGAAAGAACTGGCGCGGGACATTTCCGGGGACGAATTTGGCCTGATCATGCGCACGGCTTCTAAGAATGCAGATGAATCTGCCATCCGCGCCGAGGTGGATGAACTGCGTGCGCGCTGGGAATGTATCCGCAAGGAAGCTCCCACGGCCCATGTGCCCTCTGTGCTGCATCAGCCGCGTACCACGCTGGATCTGGTGCTGGCGGATTATCATCCTCGCGGCATTGATCGTATTTGTGTCAATGACGCCGGAATGGCCGAAACGCTCTCCGCGTATGCCCCTGTGACTGTGATGGGAGATAACCTGTTTGATGTTGCCCGCATCAACACCCAGGTGCTCAAGGCGCTGGATCGCCGGGTATGGCTGGAAAGCGGCGGCAATCTGGTATTCGATCCCTGCGAAGCGATGACTGTCATTGACGTGAATACGGCAAAATTCACCGGCAAAGCGGCACTTTCCGATACTGTCCTGCAAACCAACCTGGAAGCCTGTGAGGAGATCGCAAGGCAGGTGCGGCTGCGCAACATCAGCGGGATCATCATCATTGATATGATCGATATGGTGAGCCGGGAGCATCATCATGCGGTGCTGGAAGCACTGAACAAAGCCTTTGCTGCGGATCGTGTCAAGACCGTCGTGCATGGCTTTACATCCTTGGGGCTGGTGGAAATGACGCGCAAGCGCACCCGACCGGCACTCCGGGAAGTCTACAAGAGGGAAACCCAACTGGAGGAATAATCATGGCTGAAAGAAAGCCTGTCCATATTACCGCGGAGGAACTGGCTGAGCAGCGCCATTATGCTGCGATGGTCGGTGCGATGGCGGATCGTCCCGCATCCTACCATGTGGTGACCTATGGCTGCCAGATGAATGCGCATGACTCGGAGAAGCTGGCTGGCATGCTCAGTGACATGGGCATGACCGAGGCAGCTGACCGTACCGAAGCGGACTTTGTCATCTTCAACACCTGCTGTGTCCGCGATAATGCGGAGCGCCGTGCATTGGGCAATGTGACCTGGCTGAAGGAAGTCCGCAAGAAGAACCCGAAGCTGATCATCGCCGTATGCGGCTGTATGATTCAGCAGCCTGGAATGGCTGAGAAGATCCTCAAGCAGTACAAGTTTGTTGACCTGGCCTTCGGTACGTCCAACCTGTACAAGCTGCCGGAGCTGCTTTACAACACGCTGAACAGCGACCGCGCTGTGGTCGTGGTGGAGGATCAGGATACCATCGCCGAGGAGCTGCCCATCAAGCGGCTTCGCACCGATGCTGCCTACATCACCATCATGTATGGCTGTGACAACTTCTGCAGCTACTGCATCGTGCCCTATGTGCGCGGCAGGGAACGTTCCCGCGAGATGGAGGCCATCCTCAAGGAGGCGCGCGAGCTGAAGGTGTCCGGCGTGAAGGAGATTATGCTGCTGGGCCAAAACGTCAACAGCTACGGCAAGGGGCTGGCGGGTGACGTCAGCTTTGCCAAGCTGCTGCGCGAGCTGGATGCTATCGGCATTGAACGCATCCGCTTCATGACCAGCCATCCGAAGGACTTGTCCGACGAACTGATTCAGGTCATGGGGGAATGCAAGCACATTCTGCCCCAGTTCCACCTACCGGTGCAGCACGGCAATGATGAGATCCTGCGCCGTATGAATCGCCGCTACACCCGGGAACAATACCTGGACAAGGTGCGTAAACTGCGCAAAGCTGTTCCGGGCATTGGACTGACGACGGATATAATCGTCGGCTTCCCCGGTGAAACGGAGGAACAGTTCCAGGATACCCTGTCCATCGTGCAGGAAGTCGGCTACGACAGCGCCTTCACCTTTATTTACTCGCCCCGTACAGGCACCGTTGCTGCGGATATGCCGGATCAGATCCTCGAGGATGTGGCGACTGACCGCATCAAGCGGCTCATTGCGGCGCAGGAAGAGGGCCAGCGCAAGGCCATGTCCCGCTTTATCGGCATGGAGGAGGAAGTGCTGGTGGAGGGTCTCAGCCGCCGCAGCGACAAGCAGGTATCCGGCCATGGTAAGCATGGCGTGGGGATCACCCTGCCCGGCACGGAGGAAGACATCGGCAAGATCGTCCGCGTGCGGGTGACAGCCATGAAGAACAACACGCTCATGGCAGAGCGAATCGACTGAATTGGAGGAAAGAACCATGCGTGAAGTGATGATGAAGGCTCAGGCCCTGGCCGAAGCCATTGTTGCAAGTGAAACCTACCAGACCATGCACAGCCTGGAAGACCAGGTCACCAAGGATGAGAACGCCACGGCACTGATCGCTGCCTACATGGAGAAGCGCAACGAAGTGGAGCTGCTGCTGCGCTCTCCGGAGTTTGACGCGGAGAAGGTCGCTGCGGCCGGCGAGGAGCTGCAAAATGCCGAGAAGGCTATGGAGGAATGCACCATGGTCAAGGACATGCGCGAAGCTCAGGCCAAGTTTCAGGAGATGATGGACAATGTGAATCGTATCCTGCGCCTGGTCATCACCGGCGAGGTGGAGGACGCAACGGGCGGCTGTACGGGCAACTGTGCCTCCTGCGGCGGCTGCGGTCAGTAATCAAAGGATAAATACAACGAAACGGCAGGGAATACAATGGCTGGCTTGACACCTATGATGCAGCAGTATCTCCAGATGAAGTCGGAGAATAAGGACTGCCTGCTCTTCTTCCGCCTGGGCGACTTTTATGAGATGTTCTTCGATGATGCGAAGACGGCGTCCCGGGAGCTGGAGCTGACCCTGACAGGACGCGATTGCGGCCTGGAGGAGCGCGCCCCCATGTGCGGCGTGCCTTATCATGCTGTCGACAATTATGTTGAGAAGCTGATCTCCAAGGGCTATAAGGTCGCGATTTGCGAGCAGATGGAGGATCCCGCCCTGGCAAAGGGTCTGGTGAAGCGCGGCATCACCCGCATCATCACCCCCGGCACAGTGATCGAGAGCAATATGCTGGATGAGCGGGCTAACAACTTTCTTCTGTCCATTTGCTTCGCATCGGATAAGGCGGGCCTGGCTTTTGCGGACGTGTCCACGGGTGAGTTCTACGTCCATGAGGTGATGAACCCTGTGGATACCCTGGCGGACGAGCTGGCCCGCATTGCGCCGATGGAGATCATCGTCAGCGACATGGTGAAGCTGCGCGAATGCCTGAATCGGGAGGATATGACCGCATCGGAGCAGCCTGCCACCTGGTATCAGCTGGCCAACGCGACTGATGCGCTTTGCCGCCATTTCCACCTGAATGATCTGTCGCCCCTGGGGTTGTCCGAGGAGTACAAGTCCGCCGCCTGCGCTGCCGGCGCCCTGATGAAGTACCTCTCCGAAACCCAGAAGAATGCGCTGGAGCACATCACGGAGCTGCGCATCTATCAGGGCAGCGAGACCATGCTGCTGGACCGCAACACCCGCCGCAATCTGGAGCTGACGGAGTCCATCCGCGGACGTAACAAGAAGGGAACGCTATTGTCCCTGCTGGACAAGACGTCTACGGCGATGGGCGGCCGTCTGCTGCGCTCCTGGATCGAGCAGCCGCTGATCAACAGGGAAAAGATCGAGCGCCGCCTGGATGCGGTGGAGGAGTTCTCCGGTCAGCATGTGCTGACCATGACGCTGCTGGAGGAACTGCAGGGCGTATATGACGTCGAACGTCTGCTGTCCAAGGTGGCGTATAAGTCCATCAACGCCCGCGATTGTCTGGCGCTGTGCGCATCCATGCAAAAGGTGCCTGGCATCCGCGAGCTGCTGACGGACTGTCAAAGTGATGCCATTCAGGAGATCCTGAGCAATCTTGATCCGCTGGAGGAACTGACGGCGCTGCTGCGTGCTGCCATCCACCCGGATGCACCCATCACCATCACCGAGGGCGGTATCATCAACGACGGCTACAGCGCCATGCTGGACGAGTATCGCACTGCGTCCACCAGTGGTAAACAGTGGATCATCGAGCTGGAGCAGCGCGAGCGAGAGGAAACTGGCATCCGCAACCTGCGCGTGCAGTACAATAAGGTCTTCGGCTACTACATTGAGGTCACCAAGTCCTATTACGACCTGGTACCCATGCGCTATACCCGTAAGCAAACCCTGGCCAACTGCGAGCGCTACATGACGCCGGAGCTGAAGGAGATTGAGCAGAAGATCGTTGGCGCACAGGAGCAGTCCGTGCGTCTGGAGCTGCAGCTGTTCACGGAGATCCGCGAGAAGATCGCAGCCCAGATCAGCCGCATCCAGAAGACTGCGATGGCGCTCAAGACCCTGGACGCTCTCCTGTCCCTGGCTCGCGTGGCAGTGAATAATCGTTATGTCCGCCCGCAGATGACCGATGACGGGGCGCTGGAAATCGTGGAGGGCCGCCACCCGGTGGTGGAGCAGTCCATGAGCGACGGCGGTTTTGTGCCCAATGACACCGTGATGAACGGGGACGACAAGCGCATGTGCATCATCACCGGTCCGAACATGGCGGGCAAGTCCACCTACATGAGGCAGGTCGCGCTGATTGCGCTGATGGCGCATATCGGCTCCTTTGTGCCTGCAGATGAAGCGAAGATCCCGATCATCGACCGGATATTCACCCGCGTCGGCGCATCGGATGACTTGGCAAGCGGTCAGTCTACCTTCATGGTGGAAATGAGCGAGACGGCCTATATCCTGCGCAACGCCACGGAAAAGTCGCTGGTCATCCTGGACGAGATCGGTCGCGGTACCTCTACCTTTGACGGCCTTGCCATTGCCTGGGCTGTGGTGGAATACCTGACGGACAAGCAGAAGTCCGGTGCCAAGACGCTCTTTGCGACCCATTACCATGAGCTTTCCGAACTGGAAGGCCGCGTGGAGGGTGTGGAGAATTATTGCATCTCTGTGCGCGAGCATGGCGAAGATGTGATTTTCCTGCGTAAGATCGTACGCGGCGGTGCGGATAAGTCCTTCGGTATTCATGTAGCGCGACTGGCGGGCGTACCGCATCCTGTGCTGGTGCGTGCACATGAGATCCAGGCGCGGCTGGAGGTCAGCAACATCAACCAGAAAGGCATCGGCCAGAACATTCTGGAAGAGGGCCCCAAGCGCGCAGACGAGCAGGTGAACCTGTTTGATTTCGCCAAGACGGAGATCATCAATGAGCTGCAGTCCATTGATGTGATGGCGCTCACGCCCATGGATGCCATTAACAAGCTCTTCCTGCTGCGCGAGAAGGCAAGAAAACTGTAATACCGACCGAAAGTCTGTAAAAACCATACTGAAGTCTGTTTTGAAAGAGAGGAAGCACATGGCTGGAAAGATTCGTCTGCTGTCGGACGAGGTCATCGGCAAAATCGCTGCCGGCGAAGTCGTCGAGCGTCCCTCAGCGGCCATCAAGGAGATGGTGGAAAACAGCCTTGATGCAGGCGCAACCGCCGTCACCGTGGAGATCCGCGACGGTGGTATCAGCTATTTCCGTGTGACGGACAATGGCTCAGGCATCCAGCAAAGCGAGATCCGCATGGCTTTTGAACGCCATGCCACCAGCAAGATCACCAGCGCTCAGGAGCTGACGGCGATACAAACCCTCGGCTTCCGCGGTGAAGCGCTGGCCTCCATCGCAGCAGTGGCGAAGGTCACCTGTACCACGCGTACCCGCAATGACGCAAGCGGCGTCAAGGTGGTCAACCAGGGCGGACGGATCGAAAGCATCGAGGAGGCTGCCTGCCCGGAAGGAACGACTTTCGTGGTGCGCGACCTGTTTTTCAATACCCCTGTACGCCTCAAATTTTTGAAAAAGCCTGCCACGGAAGCCGGCTATGTATCCGACCTGATGATGCGCCTGATCCTGTCCCGGCCGGATGTTTCCTTCCGGTATATCAGCCAGGGAAAGACGCTGTATCATTCTGCCGGCGACGGCAAGCTGTCCTCTGCCGTGTTCAGCATCTATGGCAAGGAAATGCGTACGATGCATGAGGTCAGCGGCCATCAGGGCGGCGTGATTGTGAAGGGCTTTGTCGGCGTGGGGGACGCCTGCCGCGCGACCCGCAGCCATCAGTCCTTCTTCATCAATGGGCGCTACATGAAGTCCGGCGTGATTTCCGCGGCGGTGGAAGCTGCCTGCAAGGAGCGGCTGCCTCAGGGTCGTTATCCCAGCTGCGTGCTGCACCTGACCATGCCCTATGACATGGTGGACGTGAACGTGCATCCCAACAAGCTTGAATGCCGCTTCCAGAATGATTTTGCCTTGGCGGAGGCCGTGGAAGCAATCATCTGTGACGCTTTCGTGGACAAGTCTCCGCTGGAGAAGCCCAGCTTGTTGAAACTGTCGCCGGAGACGGTGGCGGAACCTGCGCCGGTAGCGGTCAAGAAGCAGGAAACCATCCCTGTGGAAAAGAAAACTGTTGTGACCGCCGTTCCGATCGTTAAGGTTGAGCAGCCCACGGTGCAGAAGGCTCCCGTGGCGCCTCCTGTGCTGAAGGCGGAAGAACCTGCCAAGTCGGGTGAAAACAAGCCGGAAGTTCCGCCAAAACCGATTCCGCAAGCCAAGCCGCTGCAGTCAATACAGGCCATGAAGCCACTTCAGCCGGCCAATCGGCCCAAGTCGCCCATGCTCAACGAGCCTCCCACGGCGGTGCAGGCGTTCATGCAGTCCTATCAGCAGCTGCCGCCAGTGTATGACGTGGCAAAGAACAATGATAAATCAGCTGCCCCTGTGCAGAGCTTCCTGCCGGAGCAGGCAAAGCCGCTGCGTATGATCGGCACGGCCTTCAACAGCTACATTCTGGTGGAATACGATGAGCATCTGCTGCTGATCGACCAGCAGGGCGTGCATGAACGACTGCTCTTTGACCGCATGATGAAAGCGCTGGACACGCAAAGCTGCAGCCAGGAGCTGCTCATTCCGCTGATTGTGCCGGCGACCCGTCGGGAACAGCAGCTATTGGAAGCACATCAGGCGTTGCTGCAGGGGATTGGACTGACCGTGGAGACCTTCGGCGAAACGGAGGTGGCGGTGCGTTCCATCCCGATGATCCTGGGACAACCCCAGGCGGCGGATCTGCTGCGGGAGATCCTGGATCAGCTGGAAAGCGAGCGAGGTGTGGTGTCTCTGGAAAAACGGCGTGCTGGCATTCTTGCAATCGCCTGCAAAAAGGCCGTCCGGCGCGGCGAGAAGCTGAATACGGATGACATCCGCGAGCTGGTCGTCCGCATGGTGGAGAAGAACATCACGCCCACCAGTCCCCGCGGCACGCCGTTGATCGTGGCGCTCAGCCACTCCGATATTGACCGGCGATTCCGCCGTCCCCAGTGAGGTGTGCATGGACAAGAATATCTGTTGGGTGCTGACCGGCCCTACCGCCAGCGGCAAGACCGCGCTGTCCATCCGCCTGGCGAAGGAATATGACTGCGAGATCGTCTGCATGGATTCCATGCAGATCTACCGCGGCATGAACATCGGCACTGCTAAACCTACGGAAGAGGAAATGGCGGGCATTCCGCATCACATGCTGGACGTGGCGGATCCCGTGGAGGCATTCTCCGTTGCCCGTTATCAGGAGCTGGCAGAAGAATGCATCGCGGATATCCACGCACGTGGGAAGCGTGCGCTGCTGGTCGGCGGCACGGGCCTGTATCTGCGTGCGCTTCGTCAGCCGATGGCGATGGGGGAAGTTTCTGCGGACGAGAGCATTCGCGCAGAGTTGGAGGCCCTCGCCGCGGAAGAAGGCGGCAAGCAGCGGCTCCATGATATGCTGGAGGCGGTCGACCCCGAGACTGCTGCACGTCTCCATTTGAATGACGTGCGCCGGGCCGTCCGGGCGCTGGAAGTGTATCGCCTGACAGGCGTGCCATTTTCAAAGCAGCCCCAATTACAGACAGAGAGTCGGTTCGTTTACCGTGTGGCTTCTTTGACGATGGATCGTGCACTGCTGTATGCACGCATTGAAAAGCGGGTCGACCAGATGATCGGGCAGGGTCTGGTGGATGAGGTGCGCGGCTTGCTGGACAGCGGCGTTCCCGCGGATTGCCAGGCGATGAAGGCCATCGGCTACAAGGAGATCGTGCCATATATCCGGGGCGAATCCACCTGGGAAGAAACGGATTATCTGCTTAAGCTGAACACCCGCCATTACGCCAAGCGCCAGTTGACCTGGATGCGCCGTGAGGAGGATGTATGCTGGGTGGACTCCCTTCAGCCGGATGCTTATGAAAAACTCGAGAACTTCTTCACACAAGGAGCATGAATTATGACCATTCAGGAACGAATTTCCAGCGCTGAGGCTGCACTGAAAGAGCAGTTTGCCTGGATTGACGCCATTGAGGAGCATGGCACCCGCCGCGTCCTCAAGGTGTTTCAGGAGCACATGATCGCATATCGTCATTTTGCACCCACCACCGGTTATGGCTACGATGATGTGGGCCGTGATACGCTGGAGAAGGTGTTTGCCGACCTTTTCGGTACGGAAGCGGCCATTGTCCGCCCGCAGATTGCCAGTGGTACCCATGCCATCAGCCTGTGCCTCTTCGGCCTGACGCTGCCCGGCGACCACATTCTTTCCGCCACCGGCACGCCTTATGATACCCTGGAAGGCATCATTGGCTGGGGCGAAGGCGAAGCGCCCGTTGGTTCGCTGAAGGAGATGGGCGTGAGCTACTCCCAGGTGGCCATGAAGGACGGGAAGATCGACGTGGATGCAGTTGATGCTGCCATCACGCCGAAGACGAAGCTGGTCATTGCACAGCGCAGCCGCGGCTATGACTGGCGGCCTTCCCTGATGCCGGAGGACTTCGCTGCCTTGGCGGACATGCTTCACCGCAAGCATCCCGGCGTACGCCTGATGGTGGACAACTGCTACGGCGAGTTCGTCTGTGAAAAGGAACCCACCCATTACGGCGTGGATGTCTGCGTTGGCAGCCTGATCAAGAATCCTGGCGGCGGCCTTGCGCCTACCGGCGGTTATGTGGTGGGCCGTAAGGATGCGATCGAGCGCATTTCTTACCGCCTGACTGCCCCTGGCATCGGCTTGGAGGTCGGCTCCTATGCGGCCAGCTATCAGCCCTTCTATCAGGGGCTTTTCATGGCGCCCCATACCGTGGCGCAGGCGATCAAGACGGCCTGCCTCGCGGCCCGCGTGTTCGAGGATCTCGGCATGATTACCACGCCCGCGTCCAACGAGCCCCGCGCGGATATCATCCAGGCGATCCAGATGCGTTCGCCTGAGCGGCTTGTCGCGTTCTGCCAGGGTATTCAAATGGCGTCGCCCATTGACTCCATGGCGCTTCCGGAGCCCTGGGATATGCCCGGCTACGCCGATCCTGTCATCATGGCCGCGGGTACCTTCGTATCCGGTGCATCTGTGGAGCTGTCCGCCGATGCTCCCATGCGCGAGCCCTTCACTGCCTATATGCAGGGCGGCTTGACCTATGCCCACGGGCGCATTGCCATCGCGCAGGCGCTGCAGCGCATGGTTGAACAAAAGGCCTTGGATATCTAAGTAAGTCATGAAAACCACCTTTTCAGGCATAGAGTGTGCCAGGAAAGGTGGTTTTTGCATGCGTGAAACACAGGTTTCCCCGATGAAAGTGCGGGTGCGGCCCCTTGCGCCGGAGGCGACGAAGACGCTGGAAGTCGAATGGCGTGAACAGCCTCCGAGGAAGCCGGGGGAGCGGCTGCTGAAGAATCTTGCTGTGTCCGCCGCGCTTGTTCTGTGTGCGGTGACGCTGCGCACGGGGGCGATCCCGACGCTGAATGAGGCAACGGATGCGATCCTGACTGCCGCCACTGACCAGTCGTTATTGGATGACCAGCTGGGCAAGTTGAGCTTTGTCAGCACGCTGTTTCCGGAAGCTGTGTTGGTTTTCGGCGAGAGCAGCACGAAACTGGCAGCACCTGTCAGCGGGGGAATGGTGGTGCACGCGTGGTCGGCTGCGGAGCCATGGCTCTCCTGGCGGACGACCGCGTCTGCAGTTGCAGCATCTGCCGGGGGCGAGGTCGTCGGGGTGTATCATGGGTTGGATGATGAACTTATGGTGCAGATCGAGGGGCTGGATGGGATCAGATGCACCTACGGCAATCTGTCCCAGGTCAGCGTGCAGACTGGGGATGCGGTTTCGGCAGGGGATGTGATTGGCACGCTGCTGCCGGGGGAAGATTTCGTCATGGAGGTCTACCGTAACGGCAAAAGCGTTGACCCGACGCAGTATCTGCCGCAATGAGAACATGGCGTATAGTATCGCTTGGTGCTACGGAGGTGCGCGTACATCCGGTACTGCCGCTATATCTGGCATATGCGTGGCTGACGGGACACGGATTGTTTGCGTTGCTGGCGTTTGGGTCTATTCTGCTGCACGAACTTGCCCATGCCGCATGCGCCGCAGCGTTTGGACAGGCCCCGCATGGCATTGAAATCACCCCGCTCGGCGCGGTTATGCGGCTGGAGGATGAAAACAGGCTGACGCCAGTGAAACGAGCCGTGATGCTGTTGGCGGGCCCTGCGATGACAGGCATGCTCTGTGCTTTTGCGGTAGGCATGACACGCAATGGGATCATCCCGTTTGACGTCGGACGGCTGCTGTTTTTATCCAACGTGTCGATCCTACTTTTGAATCTGCTGCCGGCGCTGCCGTTGGATGGCGGAAGGCTCGCGACGATGCTGCTTGGATGCCTGCTGCCTGTGCAGACTGCGTATCGGGTGATGCGCGTTTTCACTTCAACGTTGGGTCTTGCGATGATCGCGCTGAATATCTACGCATCCTGGCGCCTTGGTGGATGGAATCTATCTATGGCCTTTGCGGGATGCTGTTTGCTTTACAGCGCACATGCGGCAACTACAACACAGGCGATGGCGGAGATGCGCAGCTTTATGGACAGGAAGATCCTGCTGGAGCAACGGGGGATGCAGAAAACAATCTGGATCAGCGTAATGGAAAATCAGCCATTGCGAGGGCTGGTGAAGCGTCTGCCGCAGCGCCGGCAGGGGATGTATCTCATCTTCGAGCCTGGATCCATGCAGCTGCTGGGACAGCTGACAGAACATGAGCTGCTGCAGCAATATATGAGCAGTCCGGACGCGACGGTCAAACAAGCGCTGGCCACGACAATGCGCAAACATGACACAAACTGAGAAGATTATCACGCAAAATGCATTGACACAACCTTGCGTTCATAATATAATGATTCCGTACGGAAATTCCTTGTTTCGCCAAAGGCGAGAGCAATAGAGGAGGTACTTCTGATGGATATTCTGGAACTGAAGGATGTCTGCCGGCGCGTCCGCCGCAACATCATCACCATGACCAACAAGGCTGGCGCTGGTCATCCCGGCGGCTCCCTGTCTGCTACCGAAGCAATGGTCGCGCTGTATTTTGACGTCATGAAGGGCGTTGACCCCAAGGACGACAAGAATCCCAACCGTGACCGTTTCGTGCTGTCCAAGGGCCATGCGGCTCCTGGTCTGTACGGCACCCTGTGCGAGCGCGGCTTCTTCGGTCCCGAAGAGTTCGATAAGTTCCGCCAGCTCCACGGCATCCTGCAGGGCCATCCTGATGTGAAGAAGTGCCCCGGCGTGGATGCTTCCACCGGCTCTCTGGGCCAGGGTATCTCCATCGCTGCCGGCATGGCGCTGGGCGCGAAGAAGACCGGCAATCCCTGCCACGTCTACACCATCATCGGTGACGGCGAGAGCCAGGAAGGTCTGGTGTGGGAAGCTTCCATGGCCGCTGCCCACTATGGCCTGGACAACCTGACCGTCATCTTCGACCACAACAAGATGCAGATCGACGGCACCAATGACGAAGTTATGTCCCTGGGCGATATCGGCGCCAAGTGGCGTGCTTTCGGTTACGACGTGATCGAAGTGGCCGATGGCAATGACATCGAGCAGGTGCTTGCTGCTCTGCACACTCCCGCCGTTCCCGGCAAGCCCCGTCTGGTCCACCTGCACACCACCAAGGGCAAGGGCGTCTCCTTCATGGAGGGCCAGGTCGGCTGGCACGGCAAGGCTCCCAACGCTGCCGAGACCGAAGCTGCACTGAAGGAACTGGAGGCGTAAGAAGATGGAAAAGAAAGCTATCCGCGTCGCCTATGGCGAGGCCATCGTCAAGCTGGGCGCTGAGAATGACAAGGTCGTCGTGTTCGATTCTGACCTGGCTGCTGCTACCATGACAAACGGCTTTAAGAAGGCCTATCCCGACCGCTTCATCGACTGCGGCATTGCCGAAGCGAACATGGTCGACATGGCTGCCGGCGCTTCCACCATGGGCCTGATCCCGTTCTGCTCCACCTTCGCGGTGTTTGCGGGCCGTTCCTACGATCAGATCCGTAATGGCGTCTGCTACCCCAAGCTGAACGTGAAGCTGGGCTTCTCCCACGCTGGCATCACCCTGGGTGAGGACGGCGGTTCTCACCAGGCCATCGAGGACATCGCCCTGATGCGCGTGCTGCCCAACATGACCGTGTTTGTGCCCTCCGACGCCAACGAGTGCTACAAGTGCGTTGAGGCTGCTGCCAAGATCAACGGCCCCGTGTTCATCCGCACCGCCCGTCTGCCTTCTCCCGTGTACGAGGAGCGTCCCTTTGAGGTTGGCAAGGGCAACGTGATCAAGGACGGCAAGGACGTCGTGATCTTCTGCTGCGGCATCATGCTGGAGCACTGCCTGGAGGCTGCGGAGATCCTGAAGGAGAACGGCATCGACGCCGCGATCGTCAACCACCACACCCTCAAGCCCTTCGACGATGAGCTGACCCGTGAGTACGCCGCCAAGTGCGGTAAGGTGTTCACCGTGGAAGAGCACTCCGTCATCGGCGGCCTGGGCGATGCTGTTGCATCTGCTCTGTGCGGCATGGGCCTGGAGAAGTTCCTCAAGATCGGTATCAACGACGAGTTCGGCCAGTCCGGTAAGCCTGCTCACCTCCTGGAGGAGTACGGCCTGACCGGCAAGCAGATCGCCGAGAAGATCATGAACGCGTAATACAATCGCATTCATCGCGGCGTTCCGTGTCAAAGCGGAGCGCCGCTTTTTACAAAGCCGGCATGACGAATCATGTCGATGCTTGTCAAAGGATGAACGGGGAGGATGCCCATGCTGACTTTCATTGTGAACCCTGCCGCTGGCAATCAGCATGCCTTGAAGGTGCAGACGATGCTGAAGCAGGAAATTGACAAGCGCGGAATCGACTGTCGCTTTGTCAGGACGGAGAAACCCGGGCATGCGACTGACCTGGCGCGTCAGGCTGCATCAGCAGATGACTGCACCGGCGTGATTTCTGTCGGCGGCGACGGCACGGCCTTCGAGGTTGCCTGCGGCCTGATGAACACAGGCGTCCCCATGGGCATCATTCCGGCTGGCACGGGCAATGACTTTATCAAGACAGTCGGCCTCCCCAAGAAGCCCCTGGATGCTCTTGAGTTCATCCTGACCCATGATGCCCGCCCGGTGGATGTGGGCGGACTGAACGATCGACTGTTCCTGAACGTATGTGGCACTGGCTTTGACGTGACCGTGCTGGATTACACCACTGCGGCCAAGAAGTATTGCCGCGGCCTGCTGCCGTATCTGATTGGACTCATTCGCGGCATTGCCCATTACAAGCCCGTCTATGTGCGATTCACGGTAGACGGCCACACTGAAGAACGTGAAGTGCTGATCTGCTCGATCGCAAATGGCCGCTTTTTCGGCGGCGGCATCGCCATTTGCCCTGAGGCCAGCGCAGATGATGGCCTGCTCGATCTGGTGATCGCCGAACATCAGCCTCGCTGGAAGCTTCCTTTCCTGGTCCCTTCGCTGTTGATGGGCGGCATCGACAAATTCAGCTTTACCACTCATAAGCGTTGTCGTGAGGTGGAGATCTACTCCAAGGGCATGCGACTGAATATCGACGGTGAGATCACGAACATCGACAGCGCGAAGTTCAGCGTGCTGCAGGGGGCTTTGAAGCTCTACTGGTAATAAAGAATCCCGGGAGTCTGCCAGATGCAGATTCCCGGGATGTTTTGTGTAATGTGATCAAATCAGCTGCACATCGTAGCCGCACTGATGGCTCATGCCAGGCTGCAGCAATGTCACGTAGGGGCGTTCCTCAAAGTTTCCGCTCTCATTGGCAAGGCTGGGCAAACCATGCCAGGGTTCAAGGCAGACATAATCCGCGTTTGCGTGTGGCTTGGACCACACCGCCAGCACTTCCATCTTGGGATAGTGGATACGCAGGCCCTTGCCGCTGTTTTTGTGTACCAGATCGACGCTGCGGCTGTTCATCTCGGGGAACACCAGCGTATCGCGATCGTCAAACCAAGCATGGCTGAGCGGCAGAACAGAGCCATTCTCCAGGGGGATGATCTCCTCGCCATCTACAAGACCTGTGGCGACAAGCAGACTGCGGCCTTTTTCCTTGCAGGGGAATACGAGTTGGTAATCGGTGAAGGCGGAGCCCTCCTCCATGGGCACAATGAACGCCGGATGACCGCCGACAGTAAAGGGCATGACGCGGTTCGAATTGTTTTCAACTACGAAATCGGTGCGGAAGCCGTTCTCCCGCAGCGTGTATACCACATGGAAAACGAAGTCGAAGGGATACATGGGGCGGTTGGTCTCATTCGGGGTAAGGACCAGATCCACGAAATCGTCGCCGATCTTTGCGATTTCAAATTCCGCTTCACGGGCAAAACCGTGCTTGGTCATGGGATAGGTCACGCCGTCAATGATCACCTTGCTATCCTTCGGGATGCCGCAGATGGGGAAGAGCACCGGCGCGTGACTGGCCCATACTTTAGGATCAGCCTGCCAGATGACTTCGCGTCCATCGTTGCCCTTGAAGGAGGTCATTTGAGCACCCTTGCTACAGATGGTTGCGGTGGATTTACCGCAAACGAGCTTGATATCAGACATATTATCGCCTCCAAAGCATTATGCTGTATTATTCGCCGCACAGTGGGGAAACTCCTGCATATTCTGTTGACAGATAGAGAAAGGGGTGACCGCATGAACTATGCTGCTGCATTATCGCCTTTCGGAGTGTTGACTGAGGAGGAATACTGGTCTTTGTGGCAGAAGCAATCACCAGTTTTGACGCTGGAGGAAGCTGAACAAACCGACGGTCGGTATGTTGTCCCGCCTGATGAAAGTGCTCACTGCTGCATCCAGCCAAATACGGCTCCATCTTACATCACACCTGCGAATATACAGCGTCATCAGTATAATTCGGTTTTGAGCCGCTTTGCCCAAGCCAGTAAGCGAGCGAGCGCCTTTTCCAGTTGGAATGCATGAAAGACCCCCGCAGGCCAAATCAAGCCTGCGGGGGTTTTCAATCATGCGAGATGCTTTTTGAGGATTTCCAGGCCCGTGTGCAGATCATCCATGCTGATATTCAGCGGAGGAAGCAAGCGTACCTTCTCATGGGCTGTCAGGACAAGCAGTCCATCTGCCATGCAAGCCGCAGCGATCTCAGCGGCAGTCTTCTTTTTCGGCAGAATACCGATCATCAGGCCCATGCCGGTAATGGTTTCCACACCTTCAAGGGAACTCAGCTCCGTGCGGATCACGTCTTCACGTGTCTTCACGCCGGAGAATAGCGCGTCATCCAAACGGCTGATCACGTTCAGTGCGGCGGCAGCGCATATCGGGTTGCCGCCATAGGTGGAACCGTGGTCGCCCTTTCCCAGGACATATTCGCACTTTTCGCCCATCATACAAGCACCAATGGGCAATCCGCCGCCAAGGCCCTTTGCGGTGGTCACAACATCCGGCGTCACATCAAACTGCTGATAGGCATAAAGGCTGCCGGTGCGCCCGTTGCCGGTCTGGACTTCATCCACCATGAAGAGGACGTCATTCTCACGGCAGAGCTTTTCAGCCAGCTGCACATAGCTCTTGTCGAGCGGAATGACGCCGCCTTCGCCCTGCACCATTTCCAGCAGAATGCCGCAGACCTCGCCGGACCGCAATACTTCGATCAGCTCCGCTTCATCATTGGCATGAACGTGACGGAAACCCTCAGGGAAAGGCCCGAAATGGGCATGGAATTTGTCCTGGCCCGTGGCAGCCAGCGTAGCAATCGTGCGGCCGTGGAAGGAATTCCAAAGCGTGACAATGGTGCTGCGGCCTGTGGCTTCGCCGTATTTGCGGGCGATCTTCAGGGCACATTCATTGGCCTCCGCGCCGGAATTGCCGAAGAACACCTTCTTCATGCCTGTGCGTTCACACAAGATCTTGGCCAGCTTGGTTTGAGGCGCGGTGTAGTACAGGTTGGAGGTGTGTCCCAGTGTGTTCAGCTGCTCGATCACGGCGCTGGTCCACGCAGGATCCTGTGCGCCGAAGAGCGTTACTCCAATACCGGTGCCAAAATCAATGTACTTTTTGCCCGCTTCATCGGTATATTCAGCTCCGGAAGCGTGCTCCAGCGCCACGTCGAAGCGGCCATAGGTGTTGGCAACATAGGTCAGGTCATTGTGCTTGGTTGTCTGCATTTCAATCACCTTACTTTACCAGATAATGCGGATCCAGCTCCCGCTTGAACATGGTGCCCGCGCCTTCATCGGTCAGGCACTCGATCAGCAGGGCGTGGGGGACGCGGCCATCGATGATGAACACCTTGCGCACGCCATCCAGTATGGCGTTGGTGCAGCACTCCACCTTGGGGATCATGCCGCCGGAGATAACGCCCTTTTCCATCAGCTCATCGCATCCGGCCAGGTCAATGCGGCGGATGAGCGTTTCCGGATCCTTGGGATCCATCAGCAAGCCGACGGTATCGGTCATGGAGATAAGCGCTTCCGCTTTGAGCGCGCCGGCAATGGCAGATGCCGCCGTATCAGCGTTGATGTTGTAAACATGACCGCTGGCGTCGGTGCCAATGGTGGACACAACGGGGATGTAACCCTTCTCCAGAAGGTCGTTGATGAGGGTGGGATTCACCTTCTCAATCTCGCCTACATAGCCCAGGCGGGGATCCACCTGCTTGGCTTTGAGCAGATTGCCGTCCATGCCGCAAACTCCCATTGCACGGCCACCCAGCAGCTCCAGCTTGGCCACCAGCGACTTGTTGATCTTACCGGCAAGCACCATCTGGACGATCTCGCTGGTTTCTTCGTCTGTCACGCGCAGGCCGTCCACAAATTCGGAAACCTTGCCCACGCGCTTGAGCATGCTGGAGATCTCCGGACCACCGCCATGCACCAGCACGACCTTGACGCCGATGAGGCTCATCAGCACCATGTCGCGCATCACGTCATGCTTCAGCTCCTCGTTGATCATGGCATTTCCGCCGTACTTGACCACGATGACCTTGCCGTAGTACTTCTGGATATAGGGCAGCGCCTCCACCAGCACCTGAGCGCGGGAGGCATTGTTCATTGCCGAAATTGTCTCACTCATCACAATTCTCCTTCATCAAGTGCGGTAGTCGCCGTTGATCTTGACGTAATCATAGGTCAGGTCGCAGCCCCAGGCGGTCGCTTTGGCGTCGCCGTCGTGCAGCGTGATCAGCACGTCGATTTCGTCTTCCAGCAGGATCTCCTTGGCGATTTCCTCGGAGAAGGGCAGGGAAGTGCCGTTCTTGCAGACCGTGATCTCGCCCTTCAAGCTGCGGAAGGTCACATCAACGGCCTTGACGTCAATATCCGCGCCGGAGTAGCCCAGCGCGCAAAGGACGCGCCCCCAGTTGGCGTCCGCACCGAAGATGGCTGCCTTGAACAGGCTGGAGCACACCACGGCCTTTGCTGCAAGCTTGGCATCCTTCGGCGTCTTACCACCGGTGACGCAGCAGGTCAGCAGGCGGGTGGCGCCTTCGCCGTCCTTGGCGATCATGCGGCAAAGGGTGGTGGTCACTTCATTCAGGGCCTCACAGAATGCATCATAGGCGGGGCCTTCCGCAGCGATCATGGCATTGCCAGCCATGCCGTTGGCCATGATACATACCATGTCATTGGTGGAGGTATCGCCGTCCACGCTGGTCATGTTGAAGGTGTCCTGTACATTGTCCGCCAGCGCCTTTTTGAGCATATGGGGAGCGATGGCGGCATCGCAGGTGAGGAACACCAACATGGTCGCCAGGTTGGGGTGGATCATACCGCTGCCCTTGGCGATGCCGCCCAGCTTGCATTCCCTACCGTCAATCGTGAAGGATACTGCAACCTCTTTCAGGCGGGTATCGGTGGTCATGATGGCCTCTGCGGCTTCCTGGCTGCCGTTTTCATGGACGGCAGCGTACAGGGCAGGCATGCCCTCAATAATAGGCTGGATGGGCAAGGGCTGGCCGATCACGCCGGTGGAAGCCACGATCACATCCTCAGGCTTTAGACCTGCAGCGTTGGCGGCCAGCTGACACATCTGCCAGGCAACGTCTTCGCCGTCTGCGTTGCAGGTGTTGGCGTTGCCGCTGTTGCAGATGGCAGCCTGAGCGATGCCATTCATCAAATTGCGCTGGGTGACATAGATAGGGGCGCCCTTGACCAGGTTCTGGGTATATACCGCACTGGCAGAGGCGGGGACTTCGCTGAGGATCAGCGCCAGATCGCGCTTGACGCGGCTCTTGCGGATACCACAGTGTACACCGCCTGCCTTGAAGCCCTTGGGCGCGCAAACGCCGCCATTGATATGCTGCATAACTATACCTCCGAAATTACATTACAGGTTAAGGCCCATGGTCTCTTCAACGCCGGTCATCAGGTTCAGACATTGCAGCGCCGCGCCGGACGAACCCTTGCCCAGGTTGTCAAAGAGGGAAACCAGCTGGATCCGCTCGTCGTTACCAAGCACCATCAGCTGCATGCCATCCTTGCCGGACAGCGCGTTCGAGGGGATGAATCCGCCCATTGCATCGACTTCAGCCTGGCCAAGAACATTCACGATGGGGGAGCCTTCATAATGCGCCTTCAGGCAGGCGAGGACTTCATCCATGGGGTGTTTGCAATTCAGCTGTGAGGCATGCAGGGGAATGCTGACCTCCATGCCGCTGTAAGAGTCAGCGACAATCGGGGCGAAAATCGGCTGCACGCTCAGGCCGGGAATGACGGTCATCTCCGGGATGTGCTTGTGCACTTGGGTCAGACCGTACTGGCGAGGGCTGTTCAGGTCAGCGGTACGGTCAGCAGCCTCATATTGAGCGATCATCTTCTTGCCGCCGCCGGAGTAGCCGGTCAGGGAGAAGCAGGACAGCGCTGCGTCCTTCGGGAGCAAACCAGCCATCGTCAGCGGAGTGACCAGGCTGACAAAGCCGCTGGCATGGCATCCGGGAACGGAGACGCGGCTGCCGTTGATGATCGCATTCCGATGTGCGGCTGACAGCTCAGCAAAACCATAAGCCCAGCCAGGCTGCACACGGTGTGCCGTTGAGGTGTCAAGAATGCGGGCTTTGCTGCCTTCTGCCAGAGCCACGGATTCCTTTGCCGCAGCGTCCGGCAGGCACAGAACAGCGATATCTGCAGCGTGGATGGCTTCCTTACGGGCTGTGGGGTCCTTGCGCTTTTCCTCCGGGAGCGTCAGCACCTCGATATCAGGTCGGGTAGCGATGCGCTCAAAGATCCGCAAGCCCGTGGTGCCTTCCTTGCCGTCAATAAATACTTTCAGCGACATTGTTTTTCCTCCAAATGTTTGATTTATACGCAAGAAACGTATAAATATGCATATATTATACTCTCGTTGATGTTTTTGTCAAGTATTTATGTAAAATCGAAGGAATCACCCGTAGCAAAGCAGGATGATTCCTTATTGAGCAGTCAATTATCAGGTGGGTAAGTTGCCCACTGGCAGAGAATTTGCGGCGCTGTTCCGGTCTCGGCAAGCCAGGATGACACCGTCTTCTCAAAAGCAGCCTGGCTGCGCCTGAGCAAGTCATCATACTGACTGCCGCTGAGGAATTTCTCCCGGCAATGCGCCTGTTCCTCTGTCAATAGCCGGTTGTAATCATCCTTTGTGAAACCGGGATACCAGAAATCATCGGCGAACATTTCCTTGGTCACCAAATCATCCTGAAGCAGTTCTGGCAGGGGAAGCGTGCAGAGCAGGGTGTGGTCATCCGTCATCTGCACAGTGACTTTCTGCAAGTCGATGCCAAAGGAGCCCTTGTAGGTATAGCTGACGGTGATTTTTGCCACTGAACCGATGAAAGCGGCTTTAATGTCGTACTCCAGCAGGCCGTCTTCTTCTGCCAGCATCGTTTCAAGACGCGCAGAATCGCTCAGGCGGGTTTCCAGCACAGCCCGGGCGCGAATTGCACTGCCGGCTTCATCCGGCATCAATTCCCTGGCGAAGCGGGAAATATGGGGGAAAAAGATGATCAGCAAAGCAATGGTGATCACCGTTGCGGCGATTTTTGCCAGCCATTTGAGAAGGTGCTTCATAACACGCCTCCCATCAGCTTTTCAAGCCAGGGTTCAAGCATCACCAGCAGCGGAATGATTACATAGCGGATTGCTTCGATAATGACCGTGATGATGCCGATAACAGCAAACAGATTCCACAGCGTGAAAATGCGGCGGCGACGGCGGGGTTTTCCATCCTTCTGGCGGTGCTTGGCCTGTGCGTGCGGAACGTCCGATGGCATCGGCTGCTGTGAGGCAGGACGATTGCTCGCAAAGCGATAGCTGGTGGGCTGCTGGTACTCAGGATAGTACCGTTCGGGTTGCTTTTGCTGCATGCGTATGCCTCCTTTGCTTCAAGAATCAAGCATTCTGCCTTTTACATTATACGACATTCAGCGCCTTTTTTCTACCCCTATTTGTAACGAAGTCAAAAGCAGTACAATGCGATTGTAAAGAAGTCGTGAATTCTTGAAAACGACTTTTATTTTTTGGCGATTCGTGGTATGATAATATAGTGGTGTTTTGTATGCATCTGCATGTTCAGCACCGATGAAAACGACAGATAACCACCGAGGTGTAGATATGGACATTAACTGGTATCCTGGACACATGGCGAAAACCAAGCGGCAGCTGCAGGAGCAGCTGAGCCGTGTAGATGTGGTCGTAGAGCTGTGCGATGCACGCTTGCCCTATTCCTCCCGTAATCCGGATTTAGATAAGCTAATCGCCGGTAAAAAGCGCGTTTTGCTGCTGAATAAGGCAGACCTGGCGGATCAGGCGGCGACCAGCGCATGGCTGAACTATTTCCGCGGTCAGGGGATTGACTGCGCCCCCTATAATGCGGCCAATGGCAAGGCAAAGGACGCGCTGGCGGTCATCGAGCGAGCCGCCAAGGAAACTGTGGAGCGTGCACTGGCGAAAGGCGTCCGAAAGACGGTGAAGGCCATGGTCGTTGGCGTACCCAATGTGGGCAAGAGCACCTTTACCAACAAGCTGCATGGCAGCGGTGTCGCCAAGACAGGTGATCGCCCCGGTGTGACGCGCTCCAATCAATGGGTGCGTATTACGCCTTACCTGGATATTCTGGATACGCCCGGCCTTCTGTGGCCGCGACTGGATGATCAGCTTGCGGCACGTCGCCTGTGCTATATCGGCACGGTGAAGGACGATGTCGTCGATTTGGCAATGCTGACTATTCATCTGCTGCAGGATATGCTGGCAGTGAAGCCGGAGCAGGTGATGGAACGCTTCCGGATCAAGGATCCCACTCTCCGTGGGGAGGAGCTGATGGAGGCGGTTTGCCGTGGCCGCGGTTTCCTGATGAAGGGCGGTATCTGCGACTATGATCGCTGCTGCTACGTGGTGCTGGATGAATTCCGCGCAGGCAAGCTGGGGCGCATCACGCTGGAAACGCCGCAGAAGCCCCGTCCGCGCCTGACGATTCCAGGCGCTGAAAAGCCTGCCGAAGCCACCAAGGAGGAAGAACATGGCGAAGATTGACCGCCTTGCCCATGCGCAGATGCTGCTGGACAATGATGCACAGTACATCGGTGTAGTGGCTGGCATTGATGAGGTCGGCCGCGGTCCACTGGCCGGCAATGTGGTCACTGCTTGTGTTGTGATGCCCCAAAAGCCTGTCTTGCCATGGATCGATGACAGCAAGAAGCTCTCCGAGATGCGCCGTGAAAAGGTGTACGAGGAGATTATGGCAAACGCCCTGTATGTCGGCATCGGTCAGGCAAGCCCTGAGGAGATTGACCGGATCAACATCCTGGAAGCCACCAAGAAAGCAATGCGCGAAGCAGCGGCACAGGTTCCTGCGGACGTCTTCCTGATTGATGCGGTTACGGGGCTGGGGCTCAACGGGCAAGAGGTTGCCATAATCAAGGGCGACGCGAATTCCTATGCGATCGCAGCGGCCAGCATTGTGGCAAAAGTCACCCGTGACAGGCAGCTGATTGAGCTTGACAAGCAGTATCCGGAATACGGTTTTGCCCGCAATAAGGGCTACGGCACCCCCGAGCACATCGCAGCCCTGAAGGCTATCGGGCCTTGTCCTGCGCACCGGCGCAGCTTTATCCGGAATTTCTGCGATGAAACAGTTTGAATCAGGCCTGAATGGCGAAGCATGTGCTGAGGCGTATCTTCAAAGGCAGGGGATGACGACCATCGCCCGTCGGTTTCGTGCGGAAGATGGAGAGATCGACCTGATCATGCAGGATGGGGCATACGTTGTTTTTGTCGAGGTCAAGGCTCGTCCGGGCGCAAGGGCAGGGATGGGCCTCCTGGCTGTTACGCCTGCAAAACAGCGGAGAATGACCCATGCGGCGCTGGCTTTCCTCGCCCGGAATGAATGGATGGAGCATCCTGTTCGTTTTGACGTTGTTGAGATCACACGCGATGGCGTCGTGCATGTTCCCAATGCCTTCATGGCGGCGGAGTGACACAAAAGGGGCTTTGCCCGTCGAGAGTACTTGTTATTGAGGTGATCACATTTGCTCAGGCGACTTCTGCTGCTGATATGTGCGGCGATGCTGCTTGTATCCTCCGCGGCAATTTCGGAGGAATCCGTTAACCTGCTCAAAAATCCTGGCTTTGAGGAGCTGGGAACTGAGGGGATGCCCCTTGACTGGACGACGGAAGCCTATATCACCCGCGCGGGAATATCCAATTTTGCCGTGTCGGAGGAAGCTCATTCCGGCCAATATGCCGTTGTCGTGGAAAACTACGACATGAATGACGCCCGCTTTGCTCAAACCGTCGAGGTAGAGCCCAACACTACTTACCGCTTGTCCGGCTGGATTCTCGCGGATGATATTCTTGATGCGGGCCATGCCGCAAATCTGTCTATTGGCGGCGTGTATGTCTTTTCCGAGAGCGTATACGAAACAAATGGCGAATGGCGCTACATTGAAACCTACGGCCGTACAGACAGCGACCAGAAAGAGCTGACGGTCTTTGTCCGCGTGGGCGGATACAGCGGCGAGAGCCAGGGCCGTGCATCATTCGATGATATCGCGTTGGAGAAGGTCACCGAGCTGCAGGGGGATCCAGTTATTGACGCATGGTACACCATCAAGCAGGCAGCCAATCCGAATGTGGGCGCTGCGGCGACTGAGCAAAGTGTTGCTGCGCCCTTCTGGCCCTGGCTGATCGTGATCGGCTGTGTATATGCAGCTGTTTCCCTCTGGCTGCTTCGGCATATGCAGCTTGACCGGCGCGAAGAAGCCTTGCGTGAGCTTGCTGAGCGTAAGGGGCATGCTCGCGGTATGCCGCTGTTTGCGATTGCGGGAATCGTATTGGCTGGTTTGGCACGCATCATTGTTGCGCTGAACGTTGACGGCTACCAGGTGGATGTGAACTGCTTCACCGCCTGGGGAAACACCATGATGAACGTGGGCCCAGCAATGTTCTATCAATCCAACTGGTGCGATTACACTCCCGGCTATATCTATATCATGGGCGCAAACGGGCTGCTTGCGAGGGCTCTCGGTGGCGTTGTGTCGGCTGCCTTCGTGCATAAGCTGATCCCGATGGCCTGTGATTTGATCGCTGCGATGCTGATCTACCGGCTGGCTGTTGACAATGAATCCAGCCGCCGCCAGGCTGGCATACTTGCCGTGATCTTCGCATTCAACCCGGCAACCTTCCTCAACAGTGCTGCCTGGTGCCAGATCGACAGCGTGCTGTGCATGCTGCTGATGCTGGTGGCGTATTTTGCGATGCACCGTAAATGGATGCTGGTGCTGCCGTTGTACGTACTGGCTATCCTTGTGAAGCCACAGTCACTGATGCTGGGTTTCCTGGGGCTTGTGGCGATCGTTATGGAAATTGTGCAGATTGCCGTTCCAGACGACAAGAAAAGCAGCCGGGAAGGAAGCGAAGGGCATACTGGTCAAGCGATTGTTCTTAGCGCGGTTTTGAAAGCACTTCGCGCTGTCTGGGTGCGACGCGGCAGCAAAGTTGTGAAGGACCTGGGAATCGGATTACTTCTGTCGGTGCTTGTGTTCCTAGCGGTCGTACTGCCATTCAGTCCGAATCAGGAGTCGCCGATTTGGCTGATCGAACAGTATATCGAGACCCTCAGCTCCTACAATCATGCGACGGTCAACACGGCCAATATTTACTACCTGGCTGGCGCGAACTGGGACGGCATTGAGAACTCTGCCTCCACCGGCGTTGTGCTGTTCTTCCTGCTGTTCTCCCTCGCATGGACTGCTTATTTGACGTACCAGCAGCGCGGAAAGGTGCGGGCATGGTTTGTTGAACCTGCTTTGCTGCTCCTCTATGCGGTTGCGTATTTGGCGCTGGCGATCATCGGCTGCAACTGGACACTGCTGGGCTGGTTCACCATGTCTATGGCGTTCGTGATCGTGCTGCCGATGTTTATCCGGTCCGGAAAACTGCAGAATTTGCCCCTTTGCGGCGCAGTGATTTTCCTGCTGCTGTATGTGTTCGGCATCAAGATGCACGAGCGATATCTCTTCCCGGCGATCTTCCTGCTGGGCATGGCCTATGCGATTCGCCGCGATCGGCGCATTTTCGGTTTGCTGATTGGAGCATCCTGCGTGTTGTTCATCAACGAGGGGATCATTCTTGACAACTCGCTGCGCCTCGGATCTGCAATGGGGCACCTGAATGCGGACAATACCACCCTCGCCAATATCCTGTCTGTATTGAATGCAACCTTCACATTGGTCAGCGTATGGCTGTGCCATCGCGTTTGTGTGGAAGAATGCCCGCAAAAACTGGCGCCGACCCTCGGTGAAACGGTTGTTCCGGTGCAGAAATACGAGAAAGCGCCCTGCAGCCCCCTGAATTATCAGGGTGATGCGAAGCTCGGACTTACGCGGCGCGATGGGCTGCTGATGCTTATCGTTACGGTGATCTATGCGATTGTGACGCTGACGACACTTGGCTCGACAAAGGCGCCGCAGAATCCATGGAAATCCTCTGCGTATGACGAGTATGTCACCATTGACCTGGGGCAGCATTATGACGATTTCAGTATGCTGTACTTCTGCCAGGTCAGCTACAGCAATTTCGCTGTTGCTGTAAGCGATGACGTGGAGGGCGAGGGCTGGTCGCAGGAGTATCCTGCGCAGATGGCGGAAGGACAGTGCTTCCAGTGGAAGTACCTCAACCCCAGCTACACCACCAACGGAAAGCCGACCTTTGTCTCCGCATCTGATTTTGCGGATGTGCAGAAGCTCTCGGGACGTTATGTGCGCATTGATCCCAAACAGGTGGGACTGATCATCAACGAAATCATCTTCAAGGATGCGCAGGGAAATGTGATTCCTGGTGTTGCTGTCATTGGCCGGATTAATGAAAATTCAGAATCGCCTTACTATACCGACCCCGCGAATCTCTTCGACGAACAAGATACCCTGGAAGGCGAGCCCGGTTGGTGGAATTCCACCTACTTTGATGAGATCTACCACGCCCGCACGGCTTACGAGCTGCTCAACGATTCTACCGTATACGAGTGGACGCATCCGCCGCTGGGGAAGATCATCATGGGTTGGTTTGTTGGGCTTTTCGGCATGACGCCCTTTGGCTGGCGCTTTGCGGGTGCGCTGTGCGGCATCCTGATGCTGCCGGCAATGTATCTGCTGGCCAAGCAGCTGACGAAGCGCACGGATATGGCTTGCATCGCCATGCTGCTGATGGCCCTGGACTGCATGCACTTCACACAAACGCGCATCGCGACCATTGACAGCTATCCGGTGCTGTTCATCATGCTGAGCTGCTTCTTCATGCTACGGTTCATGCAGCGGGACATCGTACTTACGGATGTGCGGAGGATTCTGCCGGATCTGGCCCTAAGCGGCTTCTTCATGGGCTGCGGCGTGGCCAGTAAGTGGATCGGTGTGTATGCAGGCATAGGCTTGGCGGTAATATACTTCTGGACCTGTCTGCGGCATCTGCGACTGGGACGCATGGCGGGCGGTATGCTTACGAACGGCTCTCCGTATACTGAGGAGGAAAGCAGCATACTCCAGCGCAGGGCACAGGGCAGCTTCAAGCGAGTGCTGGTGCTTTGCCTGTGGTGTCTGCTGTTCTTCATTGCAATCCCGGTGATGATCTACCTTCTTTCCTATGTGGATCGCTTTGCGGATCGCACGGTGAACGGTATCCTTGGCTTCTTCAAAATGCTTGTGCAGGAGACGCAGAGCATGCTGTCCTATCACGGTACGCCGGGCTTGGGAATGGATCATACCTTCTATTCGCCCTGGTATGAGTGGCCGGTGATGGCAACGCCCATGTACTACGCTTCCGCTGCCTTTAAGCCGGAAGGGATGACCTACGCCATCTTCTGCTTCGGCAATCCCTGGGTATGGTGTGTTGGCCTTGTCGGCATCGCGTACACGCTGTACCGCTGGGCTCAGGGCCATCGCTACGCCATTGCGGGCCAGGAAGGCACCATGCAGCTCTTCCGCCGTGACTGGGATATTGCGCCTGCTTTCATCCTGGTCGGCCTGCTGGCGCAATTCCTGCCCTGGGTGCTGGTACCTCGCGGGACATACATTTACCATTATTTCGCCAGCGTACCCTTCCTCATCCTGGGGACGACGCTGCTGCTGCATCATGTGACGCAGAAGTGGCCCAGCGCGGGCAAAATGATTTGTGTATTCTACCTGTGGCTGTGTCTTATTTGGTTCATCCTGCTCTTCCCGTATGCCAGCGGTGTGATGACGCCGAATGCCTGGATGGATTTCGTCCGAGATTATCCCTGGCTGAGTAAGCTGGACAGCTACTGGAACAATGATCTGCTGATCAAGTTGAACGACTTCCTGGAGCTGATCCCGATCTTCCCCAATGTGTATCACCATTAAAAGCGTCCCTCCCGCCGCAACAAACGGTGGGAGGGATTTTGCGTGTTCGCATTGCAATTTGACGTGACTTGCGATACAATATTGCCAATGGACGAACAAATGAACGGAGGTGCCGCCATGCTGGCACGTACATTGGGCTATGGTCTGAATGGCGTGAATGGTTTTGCGGTCAAGGTAGAAGTATACGCAGCGAATGGAATGCCTGCGCTGGAGATCATCGGTTTGCCGGATGCATCCGTGAAGGAAAGCCGGGATCGTGTAGGTGCAGCCATCCGGAATTCGGGGTTTTCCATGCCAATTTCCCGATTGACGGTGAATCTTGCTCCTGCTGATATGAAGAAGGAAGGCCCGGCCTTTGACCTGCCCATTGCCGTGGGTGTGCTGATGGCCTCTAACCAGCTGGAGCAGATGGATCTGACCAATACGCTGATGCTGGGCGAGCTGTCGCTGGACGGTTCTTTGCAGCCTGTGCGCGGTGCACTGCCAATGGTCATCAGCGCCAGCGAACAGGGTATCGTTGACGTCATCCTGCCTGAAGGAAATGCGGAAGAAGTTGCGTGTATTCAGGGAATCCGCGTTTATCCCGCCAACCATCTACGGCAGGTCGCCATGCACCTGAAAGGGAAGGAACGCATCCCGGCTCAGTGTCAGCGCTCCTATCAGGAGATCGTGTCTTCTGCTACATGCCTGATGGATATGGCCTCTGTGCAGGGGCAACTTGGCGCACGGCGTGCGTTGGAGGTCGCGGCTGCTGGCGGCCACAATATGCTGATGATCGGCGTGCCGGGCTCGGGCAAAACGATGTTGGCGCGTTGTCTGCCGGGCATTTTGCCGCCGCTGACCTTTGACGAAGCACTGGAGACGACCCGAATTCACTCCATTGCCGGCAAGCTCACGCCGGGCAGTGGACTGATGGCTACGCGTCCCTTCTGTGCGCCGCACCACAGTGCGTCGGTGGCCAGCCTGATCGGTGGCGGTTCTAATGCCCGCCCTGGCGAAGTCAGCATGGCACACAACGGCGTACTTTTCATGGACGAGCTGCCTGAATTCAGCCGCAATGCGCTGGAGGCGCTGCGTCAACCGCTGGAGGACGGGGTTGTTTCCGTCACCCGCGTACAGAATCAGGCGCAGTATCAGTCCAGTTTTATGCTTGTTGCCAGCATGAATCCTTGTCCCTGTGGCTTTTTCGGCAGCAAGCAGAAACAATGCCGCTGCTCCAAGCATGAGATCCGTCGTTACCTGGATCGCGTGTCCGGCCCGCTGCTGGATCGCATCGACATCCAGATCGAGGTGGATGCGGTACCGGTCAAGGAGATCAACAACGGCACGGCAGGGGAGTCGTCTGCGGTTGTTGGCGCCCGCGTGCGCAAAGCTCGTGAGCTCCAGCAGGCCCGCTACGCCAAGGACGGCATCCATTGCAATGCGCAGCTTGACTCCAAGCTGACGCGTCGTTACTGTCCGCTGACTCCGGAGGCAGAGACTATACTGCACATGGCTGTGGAACGGATGGGTATGTCCATGCGCGCTTATGGACGTGTGCTGAAAGTTGCCCGTACCATCGCGGATCTGGAAGGTTCACCCAGCATCCAAACGGCACACATTGCTGAGGCCATTCAATACCGTGAATTGGACGGAAAATACTGGCGCTAAATACAGCAACGGAGCACATGCATTTGCAGCATGTGCTCCGTTTTGTGTTGCTCAGTTTTTTGTGAAGGTGAAAACGATTTCTCCGCCGGTAGTGGGGGCAATGACAACATCGGTGGAATCTGCCGTATAGCCTGCCGGCGCTTTCAACACATGAATCTCCCATGCGTAGGAATCTGCTGCAAAGGTATAAATACCATTATCGTCGGTGGTCACGACTTCGCAGGTGCTGTCGTTGCAGATCTGCAGCATCGCGCCGGGAACCGGCTGCCCATCCTGATCCATGCATTGAAGGATGTAGGAGGAACTGCCAGTTGCTTTCTCCGCCGTTGATACATTGACCTCGCTGTCAACATAGCACCAGCTGCCAAGATGGTTGCCATTGACAAAGAGATTCAGGTTGGCTTCATCCTTGAAATACACAACTGTCTGCGTGGGCGCAGTGGTGGGGCTTGGATAGAGAAGCATGGACGTATAAGTGTAATGGGTGGTTTCGGCGGAATCCACGCCTGCGCTGACAACGTAGCCATCGCTTGTCATGCCAGCGGTCACAGGCGTGATGCTGCCATTGTAGTCGCAATAGAAGAGGGTCGTTTCCGGCTCGTATTCTGCGGTAAGCGTTGCAGCAAAGGTGGCCGTATCACTGTTAAGAACATAGTATTTAGCATGACCGAAGTTGGTATAAAGGACACCGCTCGGGTCGGTTATCGTAATCTCACGGGCTTCGGGATTGGTGATGGTCAGCGTGCATGCTGCGGCAACTGGGTAGGGCGGATTTGCTGCAAGCGCAGCTTCAGCAGCACTGCCGGACAAGACCTCAACATGATCTACCCAAATCGTGTCTTTGCCAGAACTTCCGGTCGCGTCTTTCGCGTAGGCAAGCGTCAACGTCTGTACGCCATCAGCTGACACCGGAATGGCGTAGGTCATCCAGTCGTGTTCGCCGCTAAAGGACTTCACAACGTTGCCATTCAGTGAAATCTTCATCACGTCAAACAACGGCGCCGTCGAAGTCTTAAAGGTGACCGCAACTACATCGCCGACGCGAGCCTCAAGCTCTACGGTTACAGCAGCATTGGAAGCATCGCGGCCGGCATTCGTTGACTGAACAACCGTGCGGCCGTCCTGGTCAGCAACAGCCATGGGCCAGGTGTATTGATTGGTAGGATTGATAGCGACTGCGCCCAAAACAGCGGATAGTTCAGCTTCACTCGTCGGGAGAATGTCGGGCTTCATGGGCGGAACGCCATCCAAAATGATGGATTCCGTGTACTGATCCCCCAGAAAGACATCGAACAGCCGCGTGAAGGAGGCAGTGTCCGGCTGCGAGCCGGATTCAACAAAGCAAATGGTACCAAAACGATCAACGATCAGCGTCGTGGGGATGCTGTTCATACGCAGCGCGGAAAGGAAACCTACCGGATCCTGGCCGATCTTGAAGGTCAGTCCGTACTGATTTGCGAATTCCTTCAGCACGTCCGGGGTATCGGTGGGCTCGCTGCTCAGCGCGATGATCTCGACCTTGTCCTGATACTGCGTGTAGGCCTCCTGCATAAAGGGGAATTCATTTCTGCAGGGGCCGCACCAGGTGGCCCAGATGTTGATCATCACCGCTTCCTTCTCCTTCAATACGTCGGAGAAGGAAAGGGTTTGTCCATCATAAGTGGTGAAGGTAAAGTCCTGAATCTGGTCACCCTTTGAATACGCAAGGGAAGTATGTGCGAAGGCACAGCAGCCAATCAGCAGGGTAATCGTTACTGTGAGAGCAAAAATGCGCGTGAGTAATCTCATAGCAGTTCCTCCTTAATAGGTATAGTTCATTTTATCTGTTGACAACTACAAAGTCAAGCGATGGGAGCGATTTTCTATTCTGGCATGAGCTGTGAGGTTGTCACAGGTCGGTGCGCATGGTATAATATGAGTTGCATATACATGATAAAGGGAGTGGATTTCATGCGGCACTTGCTTACCTGCATGCGCTGGATCACTGCAATCGCCGTTGCAGCGGCACTATTGCTATTGGCCTGGCAGTGCATTGATATCTACATGGACGGCAACGCTCCGGAGAATCGTACTGCCCAGGGTGTGTACCTCAGCAGCGTGTTTCAATGGGAGGATGTCGCTGCGCGGCTGCGAAACATCGCGTTTCCGCTGGCGCTGTGCGGTGCGATTTGTGCAGGGACGTTCATTTTGCATGCGGTTTTCGTTAAGGAATGGCGCGCACCAGCTGGTATTCGCTGCGGTTCTATCAGGCAGAAGGAGTATTGCAGCCAGCTTCCTGGTGAAGCCCACCTTGTCCGGCTGCGCGCCATTATTCTCGTGATCGCTATTGTTTTCATCGTGCTGGGTGTGATGAACGGCGGTTTGCGGGATGTATTGGTCAAAGCAATCAATATCTGTACGGAGTGTATTGGTCTTGGCTAAGCTGCTGAAATGGCTACGGAATCATCTGCCCACCCAGCGCAGGCTGATCCAGCTTTATACCGCACTTCTGTACAACGCACACGTCAAAGGCTTTATAAAAGGTGACATCTATACCGGCAGCAGCAAGATGCTGTGTGTTCCGGGATTTAACTGCTATTCCTGCCCTGGCGCAGTCGGAGCTTGTCCGCTTGGTGCGCTGCAAAATGCAGTGGCGTCTTCTGGCAGCCGTGCGCCGACGTATGTACTGGGTATTCTTCTGCTCTATGGGTTGATCCTGGGCCGCACGATCTGCGGATTTCTCTGCCCTGTAGGCTTGATGCAAGAGCTATTGCATAAGATCCCCACACCCAAGGTGCCGAAAGGAAGGCTTACCAGGGCATTCAGTTGGGTGAAGTATGTGATCCTGGTTGTTTTTGTGATCGGGATTCCCTTGTGGTATGCGTCGCAACGATACCCTTTGCCGGCGTTCTGCAAGTATATATGTCCAGCCGGTACCCTTGAGGGTGCAGTTGGTCTGCTGGCTAACCCCGTGAACGCGGACAAGTACAGCATGCTTGGCCTGCTGTTTACGCGCAAGTTCCTGATCATGCTCTTGGTAGTCGGCGCATGCGTGTTCATCTATCGTGCCTTCTGCCGGTTCCTGTGCCCCTTGGGAGCGATCTATGGCCTGTTCAGCAAGGTGGCAGTAATTGGCGTAAAGGTTGATGCAGCTGCGTGCGTTAACTGCGGACGCTGCGTGGCTCGCTGCAAGATGGACGTGCGGCATGTTGGAGACCAGGAGTGTATTCACTGCGGAGAGTGCATCGAAGATTGTCCAACGCAGGCAATCACCTTCAGGGCGGGGAAGTATGTCATCCACGCACCGCAAATGACTCAGCAAGGCACCGAAACACGCAAGACTATCAGTCGGAGACGAATTCTTGCATGGACAGCTGCAATGCTTCTGCTGTTTGCTGCATTATGGGGATTCAATCGGCCCACTGGTGAAGTAGCGGAAGCAGAAGTACCCATTACGAACGAAGAGAATACTGAACAATCACTACTTCCTATTGGCAGCGAGGTCGGCATGAAAGCGCCCGATTTTGCGGCACCCGTATATGGGAGCGATCAGCCTTTTGTACTCAGTGAGCAGGTAGGGAAGATCGTGATCGTGAATTTCTGGGCTACGTGGTGTACGCCATGCTGCGAAGAACTGCCTTACTTTGATGAGATTTATCGGAAGTACGGGGAAACAGTCAGCGTTGTAGCCATTCATTCCGACCTTGTAACGGATGATGTTCCCGAGTACCTGAGTCGGTTTGACTACACGATGCCCTTTGCCTTGGATGAAACAGGCGACATCATCCGCGATTACGGCGGATCCACCATGCTGCCTCACACTGTCATTATCGACGAGCAGGGAGTTATCATCTACAATGCGGTGGGATCGCTTACACTGGAAAAACTTGAGGCGCTTCTTGGTGTGCAGCCTGCTGCTGAGGATGCTCCGCTGAAAAAGACGGGCAAACCATTTTAAACTCGAAAACTGTACATCGGGTTATAAAAAACTTGTGCTTTCGGAATTTCTGTGCTATACTGTTCCCATCATCTTCATATTCAGGGGGAGAACTATGTACTGGATTGTCACTGACTCTGCAATCGATATGACCAAGTCCTGGATCGATCAGCAGGAGAATCTGCGAATCCTGGATCTGTCTTATTTGATGGATGGCGAAGCTTATGTATCCGACGGAACGGATGAGAGCATCCATGAGATTTATGATGCCATGCGCAATGGCAAGCTGCTGAAGACTGCCCAGGTCACTCCAGAAATGTGGGAAAACTGCTTCCGCGAGCTTCTGGGCGCCGGCCACGATGTGCTGACCATCGCATTTTCCAGCGGCCTGAGCGGCACCTGTTCTGCGGCTTTTACGGCTGCCGAGGAGGTGCGTGAGGATTATCCGGAGCGCAAACTCCTGGTCATCGACAGCTTGCAGGCATCTGCCGGCGAGGGCCTGATGGTGCATTATGCCATCAAAAACCGCGAGAAGGGAATGTCCATTGAGGACAATGCTGCCTGGGTGGAGCAAAATGTCCAGAATTTCCTTGCCTGGTTCACGGTAGACGATCTGATGCACCTCCACCGTGGCGGACGCGTTTCTGCCGCCAGCGCCATTGTCGGCAGCCTGGTGCGTATCAAGCCCATCATGCATGTGGACGAAAATGGCAAGCTGGCAGTATACGAGAAATGCCCGGGGCGCAAGCGCAGTATCCGCGTCCTCTCGGAGCATATCGTTGCCGACATCGTGAACCCCGATGGACAGATGATTCACATTTCCCATGGCGACTGTCTGGAAGAAGCACAGCAGCTGGCTGATTTGCTCAAGGCTGCGCTGCCTAATTGCGACATTCGAATCTCCTATGTTGGATCTGTCATCGGCGCGCATACTGGCCCGGGCGTGATCGCTGTGTTCTGCATGGGCGAGACCAGAACGCCTAAGAAGTGATACGGAGGTGCTGCGCCATGCTTTCACCCCTCGGCGTTCTTCCGGGCCGCAATGACGCATGCTGGTGCGGCAGCGGCAGAAAGTATAAAAGCTGCCATGCGCAGATGGATAACCATCTGCTGTCCCTGCATGCTGCTGGTCGCGAGATCCCGACCCATGCCATGATCAAAACGCCGGAGCAGATCGATTTGATCCGTAAAAGCGCAAAGATCAACATAGCCGTTTTGGACGAAATCGAAAAGCGGATCGCACCCGGCATGAGGACCAGCGAGATCGATAAGTTGGTATATGATATGACGACGCAGATGGGCGGCCTCCCTGCGCCGCTGGGGTACAAGGGGTATCCATACAGTGTGTGTACCTCAGTGAACGATCAGGTCTGCCATGGTTTTCCTTCCGATGACGTGCTGCTGTCCGATGGCGATATTATTAACGTGGACTGTTCCACCATTTTGAATGGCTACTATTCCGACTCTTCGCGGATGTTCTGCATTGGTGAGGTCAGCGCGGAGAAGCGCAGGCTGGTGGAAGTTGCACATGAATGTGTGGAGCTTGGTCTGCGTGAGGTCAAGCCTTATGCCTGCCTGGGAGATATCGCTCAGGCCATCAATGATCACGCAAGGGAAAACGGGTACTCTGTCGTTGAAGAAATCGGCGGTCATGGGGTGGGGATTGAGTTCCATGAAGACCCCTGGGTGGGCTATACGATCCCGCGGGGAACTGGCATGGTACTTGCGCCGGGCATGATATTCACCATTGAACCGATGGTCAATATGGGCATGCCCGATGTATGCGGATGCATTGAAAATGACTGGGAGATCTATACTGCTGACGGCATGCCGTCAGCTCAATGGGAACTGATGGTGCTTGTGACCGACACCGGGTATGAGGTACTGAGCTGGTAAGCGTTTCATAGGAAAGAAATTGACATAACCGCTGTTTTCCTGTATAATCTACAGTTGAATAACAGCGGTTTTTCGCTGATGAAGTGAGGATTGAAGCATGATGAATTGGGCTGTGAAGGCAACTCAGTTGATTGAAGAGCTTCTTGTTTTTGCCGAGGATAAGCAGCTGACAGAGTCGGTCGATCGCCCCTATTATCGTAATCTGCTGCTGGATGCAATGGATCTGGACGCACCTGAAGGGGCGGTTGAACTCCCGGAGAGCATCCCTGCGACAGCGACCAGGCTTCTTGCGCAGCTGTGTGATTTGGCCGTTGAGAAGGGCCTGATCGAGGACATGGGTTATGCCCGCGATCTGTTCTCTGCCCGCGTGATGGGCTTGCTTACGCCGTCTCCCAAGGCAGTGCGTGACGCTTTTCTGGCGGACGTAGCCCTCGGTAACGCAGAAGCGGCCACCGATCGCTTCTACAACATGTGCCGTGCCTGCGATTACATCAAGGTGGATGCGATTGCACAGAACGTGCGCTATTTCGCTGATAGTCCGGCAGGGGAGTTGGAAATCACGATCAACCTGTCCAAGCCGGAGAAGGATCCCAAGGAGATCGCCAAGCTGAAAAACGCGCCCAGTGTGGGTTATCCCAAGTGCATGCTGTGCGTGGAGAATCCCGGTTATCGTGGCCGCAGCAATTTCCCTGCGCGCCAGAATCACCGCGTTGTGCCTATCAAGCTGGCGGGTCAGGATTGGTATGTGCAGTATTCGCCCTATGCCTATTATGAGGAACACTGCATCGTATTCAACAGCCAGCACACCCCCATGAAGATCAGCCGCAGCACCTTCGAAAAGCTGTTTGACTTTGTTCGCCAGGTGCCCCATTATATGCTTGGCTCCAATGCTGATCTGCCCATCGTGGGCGGTTCCATCCTGAATCACGACCATTTCCAGGGCGGTTGCTACGCTTTCCCGATGGACAAGGCGCCTGTGAAATCAACGCTGACATCCCCGGTGGAGGGCGTAAAGGCTGCCATTGTCGACTGGCCCATGTCTGCCGTTCAGCTGTGCGGCAAGGATGAAGCTGCACTCATCAACGAAGCGGAACGCATCCTGAACGCATGGCGCGTTTGGACTGACGCGGCCTGTGATGTGTTCGCCGAAACGGATGGAACGCCGCACAATACCATCACGCCCATCCTGCGCAAAGAGGAAGAGGCGTACAAGTTGACCCTCGTTCTTCGAAATAATCGCACCAGCGAGGAACATCCGCTGGGCATCTTCCATCCGCACGCACCGCTGCATCACATCAAGAAGGAGAATATCGGCCTGATCGAGGTGATGGGCCTGTTCATTCTTCCTGGTCGTCTCAAAACTGAATTGGCCGAGCTGGAAGCCTTCCTGACCGGTGAACGTGCGATGATCCGGCCGGATGACAGCGATATGTCCGCGAAGCATTATGACTGGGTGCAGGAGATCGTCGCAGAGAATGGTCTGTGCAAGGATCATGAGGACGCAGCAGCTCTTCTTCGCAAGGAAGTGGCAAAGGTTTGCGCGCAGGTATTGGCAGATGCCGGCGTTTACAAGCAGGATGAGAATGGATTGAATGGTTTCAAACGATTCATGGCAAGCCTTGGCTATCAGGGATAACAAATTAAAAGGGCAGGGGAGTTATATTGCTCCTCTGCCCTTTTCAATTATAGCAGTCCATTCGACCAGTCAACATCATTCATCAGGACGGTACATAGCTTTTCAAGTCCTTTGGCGTCCTCGGCATCGAAGCGGGAAAGTATCGGCGAGTCGATGTCCAGCACGCCTAATAAAGTGCCGTCTTTGATCAACGGGATCACGACCTCCGAATTGGACGCGCTGTCACAGGCGATATGCCCTGGGAACTGATGCACATCCGGCACGAGCTGCGTTGCACGTGCAGCGGCTGCAGTTCCGCATACGCCACGTCCCAGTGAAATCATCGTACAGGCTGTTTTTCCCTGGAATGGACCGAGATGCAGCATATCCTCCTTGAGCAGATAGAAGCCAGCCCAGTTGATGTCATGCATGGCATCCCACAGGAGCGCTGCCGCATTGGCAAGTGCCGACACAGGCGGACAAGCATCCACCAAGGCGGTCAACTGCTGTTCTAGCAAGACGTAAAGCGCCTGTTTGTCCGTAGGCCACAGGATCTCTTGGTGCATGGAGAACCTCCATTACAATACGAAAAAGTAGATCGAAAAGAAATGCAGCGCTGTGCCAATCAGGCAGAAAAAGTGGAAAATCGAGTGGAAATAGCGCTTCTTGGAGCCGATTCCGTATAGAACTGCACCAACGGTGTAGGCGATCCCGCCGGCTAAAAGCAGCCAAAGTCCTGTGCGATCAAGGGCCGAAATCAGCTGTTTACTCGCGAAAATGACTACCCATCCCAAGGCGATATAGCATGCTACAGACAGCTTTGCAAACTTCTTAAGGCTTACGGCATTCAACACGATGCCGAGAATTCCTACGCCCCACACAACGCCGAAAAGCAGCCAGCCGGTCAGGCCACGAAGTGTAATCAATGTATACGGCGTATAGGTGCCAGCGATCAGCAGGAAAATAGTGCAATGATCAATGACACGGAAAACCCGCTTTGCACGATTGACCTTCAACGCGTGATAAAGGCAGCTCATCAAATAGAGCAGGGTTGTTGTGAGGCCAAAAACAATGCTGGATGCCAGCTTGTACCCGTCCAGCGGGCTACAGCTCTTAACGATGCACAACACCAGCGCTGCGATACCGAGGGCCGCACCGATGCCATGGGTGATGCTGTTCATCAGTTCTTCGCCCAGGGTGTATTTGGGGATCGAAATGCGGTGCTGTTTCTGCGTGTGCTCCATATGAAATCCTCCTTGCGACATTACGACACTATCATACTACACATCAAACCCGTTTACAAGTTCTTTGGAAACCTGTACAGAGTTTTTCTTGTGTATGAAGGTTCAGGCAAGGAGGAAAGGTGCGTCTTATTTCACGAGCCGGTACAGAGAAACAACCTTGCCCAGAACAGTCACTTCATCCGCATAAATAGGTTCCATGGAGCTGTTCTCAGGCTGGAGGCGGAAATGGCCGTCCTCTTTGTAGAAGCGCTTTACGGTGGCGGAATCGTCGATCATGGCAACCACGATTTCGCCATTAAGCGCCTCAGCGCAGCGCTTGACTACGATATAATCGCCATCCAGAATGCCGGCTTCGATCATGGAATCACCGCGCACAAGCAGGATGAAATGTTCGCCTTCACCCAGCATCACCTCGGGGATCGCAACATACTCATCGAGGTTCTCTTCCGCCAGGATCGGCAAACCTGCCGTCACGCGGCCCACGACCGGGACGGCCGTGCTGTTGTTGCGCACGAAATTGGGATCGCCCATGACTTCCATGGCGCGGGGTTTCATAGCGTCACGATGCAGCAAACCGCGCTTTTCCAGGCGCTGCAGATGACCGTGCACGGTAGAAGTGGACTTAAGCCCCACAGCCTGCGCAATTTCGCGCACAGACGGGGGATAGCCCTTGGTCTGGATCTCAGATTTGATGAAATCAAGGATGCGCTGCTGATTATCGCCACGGGGTCGCTGCATAGTATTACCACCTTACATTGTAATGATGAGGGATTACTGACATTATAGCACAGGTTTTGCAAAAAATCAAACAGTTGTTCGATATTTGCGTAAAAGTAATATTTGTGCTATACTGTGCGTGGAGGCGATAGAAATGGGCAAGCAAAAGGAATGTCTTTTGTACGATGGCAAGCTTTGCGATGGTTGCGGCGAGTGTGATCGCTGCGATCTGGATCCCGAGAAGATCTGCGATAATTGCATGAAATGCATGGGGGACGAGGTGGATTTCCGTGCAGTTACCATTGCAGGGATTCGCCTTGAAAACGAAAATGACGCTGAGCGCTGAAACTCGGCGTCATTTTTCATTGTCTGCAGATACATCATGAAAGGTGGGCAGCTCAACTTGCTCAGCAGCCATGCGACGGCGGGCGTCAGTCATGTCTGCGTAATGCTTACGGGTCGTATCCACGGAGGAATGACCCAACACATCCGCCACCAAATAGATGTCTCCGGTTTTGTTGTAAAGATTCGTAGCAAAGGTGCTGCGGAGCTTATGTGGGCTGATGTGGGGCTTCAGCGGTGCAGCCACGGCGGCGTACTTCTTTACGAGATTCTGCACGGCGCGCTGCGTGATCCGCCGCTTTTGCATGGACAGGAAGAGCGCATCCTCATGGCCTGGCTGGGCGTCGACTTTTTCGCGCTCTGCCATGTATTCCGCCAAGGCTTCAGCAACTTCGGGCGGGAAGTACAACACAACCTGATTACCGCCCTTGCGAGTCACCAGAAAGGCATTGTCCTCCAAATCCACATCCGCAATATTCAGGCCAACGCACTCGGAAACGCGAACGCCTGTGCCTAAAAACAGCGAAAGCAACGCGAAATCCCGTTTGACTGTCAGTTTGTGCCACGCTTGCTGGCGTGGCGTAAGGCCGTCGCCAGTTGCAGCCTGTTCCAGCATTCGCTGCGTTTCTTCCAAAGAAAGCCGCAGAATTGGCTTCTCGTGAATCTTGGGCAGCGGCACAAGCGTCGTAACGTTTGACGGGATTCGGCTATTCTTGAACAGATAGTCATAGAATGAACGGATCGAACACAGCTTGCGCTTGATGGACAAATCATGGTTTGCCAGCGCCTTGACCGGTGTATCGCCATCTGGTTCGCTTTTATAGTAGAAGGTGAGGTATTCGATGTAAGCGGTCAAATCACTTTGGCTTACAAGAGCGAGATCTTCGTTTGTGAACGCGTACAACGGCTTATGCGAAAACTTGTAGCGTTCAGTTTGAAGAAACTGAAAGAAGGTTTTCAGGTCGATTGCATATGCTAACCGTGTAAATGTGCCGGTTGTGACAGCGATCGCGCTGAAAAAGTCTGCGCACGCAGGAGGAAGTTCGCGAGCGATGGCGCGAATCTGCATAATGCGTTCTGCATCGATTTTCTCGCGATAGCTGAGATTCTCAGCCAAACTCTTTTCCTCCCTTCAAAATATGCCCATCTATTCGTAAAACTGTGGTTTAGCGAATAGATATATCAATTTGTATCCCCTGTGCAGAGGCAAGCTTATTCTTCATCCAGCGCGTTGATGCGGCGGAATTCCTTGATGGCCCCAGTTGCCAACTCATCGCAGCGGTTGTTCTGCGGATGATCTGCATGCCCCTTCACCTTTACAAAGGTTACGTTGTGTCTGCGCGTCTGGGCCAGCAGAATGAACCACAGATCCTGATTCTCCACCTGGCCGCCAGAGGACGTTTTCCATCCCCTTTTTTGCCAGCCTTCGATCCAGTGATCGTTGAAGGCTTGTACCATGTAGTTGCTGTCGGAATACAGCGTGACGTCGCAGGGCTCCTTAAGCGCACCCAGGCCACTGATGGCGGCGAATAGTTCCATACGGTTATTGGTCGTGCCAGCCATGTAACCGCTCATTTCTTTGGTGTGCGGCCCGAATTCCAGGATACAGCCCCAGCCGCCAGGACCGGGATTGCCAGAACAGGCGCCATCGGTGTAAATGTTGACCTTCTTACGAGGACGGGTCTCGGACAATGTATGACTCCCCTTTTATGGTAATAATGTATAAAAATGCATGCGTTATTTTGACATGGCGCGGGACTTGTCTGCACAAACCTTCATAGCGTCCATAATGGCGGCCCGGAATCCCTTACGTTCCAATTCTTCGACCGCTTCAATGGTGGTGCCAGCAGGCGAACAAACGGCGTCCTTCAGCGCAGCGGGATGCGTTCCGGTTTGCAGCACCATCAGGGCACTGCCAAGCAGCGTCTGTGCAGCCATTTCATAGGCCACAGCACGCGGAAGGCCTTCCTTCACGCCGGCATCCGCCATAGCCTCAATCATCATGAACACATACGCAGGGCTGCTGCCGCTGATGGCGATCACGCCATCAAAGAGTCTTTCCGGAAGAACGACAGAGCGCCCCACCGCATCAAAGATGCCCTTGGCAAAATCGAAGTCATCCTGATCAAAGGTGGTATCGTCGCAGATGGCGGTCATGCCCTCGCCTACCATGGCGGGCGTATTGGGCATCACACGCAAATAGGTCGCGCCGGAACCCTCCAGTGCTTCAGCGAGCTGATCCACGGTCCAGCCTGCAGCAATGCTGATGACAGCCTTAGTGCTCAGTTCATCAAAGATATGCTCGATTGTCTCTGCCATGTACTGCGGCTTCACCGCCAGGATGATCATGTCGCACATCTCTGCCAGTTCCACATCGGATTCCGTACAGGTCAAGCCGGGAAACTCATCGGAGAGCTCCTCCAGCTTCCGGGCGCTCAGATCACAGATCGCCATATCATCAGCGGTGATATATTGCGCGTTGATCAGGCCGCGCAGAATCGCGCTGCCCATGTTTCCGGCACCGATAAAACCGAGCTTCAACATTATCATCAGTCCTTTTGTATGGATTCTCCCCTATTATACCACGAAAAAGCCCGCCTGCAAAGCCCTGCAGACGGGTATTTTTGTTACAGGATGTACTTCTTCATGTCAATCGGCTTATTTTCGCCGGAAAGATGGCTGCGCACATAATCGCCGTTGATAGTCAGCTCGATGGGCGGCATATCTTCGTCGCCTGCGTTGAAGGATATGTCCTCCAACAGCTGCTCGAAGACAGCATGCAGACGGCGAGCACCGATGTCCTCGGATGTCTCGTTGGCAGTGAAAGCCGCCTCAGCGATGGCTTCAATGGCGCTGTTCTCGAAGCTCAGGTGAACCTTATCAACAGCCAGCAGTGCCTTGTATTGTAGCGTGAGGGCGTTGTCGGGCTGCGTCAGGATGCGCTGGAAGTCCTCGCGAGTCAAAGACTGAAGCCGCACATGCACCGGAAAACGGCCTTGCAGCTCGGGAATCAGGTCGCTGACCTTTGCCACATGGAAGGCGCCCGCGGCAATGAACAGCATGTACTCAGTTTTGACAGGGCCATACTTGGTGTTCACCGTACTGCCCTCCACGATGGGCAGGATGTCGCGCTGCACGCCTTCCCTGCTAACGTCAGGGCCGCTGCCGGCGCGGTGGCCGGCAATCTTATCGATCTCATCAATAAAGACGATGCCATGCTGCTCCGCGCGCAAGATGGCCTCTTCGGTCACGTTGTCCATGTCAATGAGCTTGTCACATTCCTCATCCTCCAGGATGCGGCGGGCCTCCTTGACCTTCACCCTGCGCAGGCGGGTCTTCTTGGGCATCATATTGCCCATCATGTCGCCCAGGCTGATCGCATTTCCGCCTACCTCAAGGGTCGGAGCGGCTTCCTCAACCTCGATCTCCAGCTCATGCTCTTCCAATTCGCCGCGCATCAGCTGCTGACGGACATCGTCCCGCTTATGCGCGATTTCCGGCGTGTCAGTGCACTCCTCCTGCACGGCGGGCTTGCGGCCCAGCAGGTAATCAAGGCTCAGTCCCCCACCATTGGACGGCTTCTTTGGCGGATGAACCAGCAGCGTCACCAGGCGATCTTCAGCGATCACCTTGGCACGAGGCTCGACGCGCTTGATGTGCTCATCCTTCACCATGCGAATGGCGTTTTCCACCAGGTCACGCACGATGCTCTCCACATCGCGGCCCACATAACCGACTTCGGTGAACTTGGTGGCCTCGACCTTCACGAAGGGTGCGGCGACCAGCTTTGCCAGGCGGCGTGCGATCTCGGTTTTGCCAACGCCGGTGGGGCCGATCATCAGGATATTCTTCGGGCTGATCTCTTCGCGCATCTTCTCGTCCACCATGGAACGGCGGTAACGGTTGCGCAGCGCGATGGCAACGGATTTCTTTGCTTCATCCTGACCGACGATGTACCGGTCAAGTTCGCGGACGATTTGACGGGGCGTCAACTCTGCCATGCTTCCTCGACCTCCTTACACGTCTTCCACGATGATGTTGTCGTTGGTGTACACGCAGATGGAGGCCGCGATGTGCAGCGCCTTTTCAGCGATGTCATGTGCAGAAAGATCGGTGTTTTCCGCCAACGCACGGGCTGCGGACAGCGCATAATTGCCGCCGGAGCCAATGGCTACAACGCCGCTGTCAGGTTCCATCACCTCGCCGGTGCCGGAAAGCACAAGCAGCTGATCCTTGTCGGCAACGATCATCATGCAGTTCATCTGACGCATTCCCTGCTCGGAGCGCCAGAGCTGGGCCAGCGCTACAGCTGCACGCTCAAGGTTTCCGTTGCACTGGGTCAGCTTTTCTTCAAATTTGTCAAACAGGGTGAAGGCGTCTACCACGGTGCCAGCAAAGCCTGCAACGACCTTGCCGCCATAAAGACGGCGTACTTTGCGGGCGTTGGACTTGAAGATCACGCTCTCGCCCATGGTCACCTGACCGTCACCGGCAATGGCGATCTTTCCGTCTTTGCACACGGCACAGATGGTTGTGCCTTTCAGTTCAATACTCATGATTATTCCTCCGGGATGGTAACAGACGTTGGTGCAAGTTCTTCAGTACCAATGAAATCATAGCGCTTCTGCATGAAATCAGCATGAAGCATCAGTCGCCGTAGATTTCCTTGCACCGGTCGCGCATGAAGGTCAGCGAGCGCTCCGAAATAACCGTGTAACGCTCCTGCTTGTTGCGGATCTTCTTGTGCTGCTTGTCAACGATCAGGCCATCGATCAGGCCGAAGGCGCAGTTCATTGGCTGGAAGTGCTTGTTGGGCGTCGACACATAGCGCCCCATCGCGCCAAGGGCGGTGATGCCGGGCAGTTCAACAGTACCCAGGCCGCGTAGATCGCGTCCAAGAGACAGGCCACAGACAAGGCCGCTGGCGGCGCTTTCCACGTAGCCTTCCACGCCGGTCATCTGGCCGGCAAAGTAGCACTGAGGACGGCTGATCATTTCAAAATGCGCGTTCAGGAAGCCAGGAGAGTTCAGGAAGGTGTTGCGATGCATCACGCCATAGCGAGCGTATTCGGCGTTCTCCAGCCCCGGAATGAGCCCGAAGACCCGTTTCTGCTCTGGCCACTTTAAGCGCGTCTGGAAGCCCACCAGGTTGTACAGCGTGCCGGTCGTATTGTCCTGACGCAGCTGTACGACAGCATAGGCCTCCTTGCCCGTGCGAGGGTCAACCAGGCCGACGGGTTTCATGGGGCCAAAGGCCAGGACCATGCGGCCGCGGCGCACCATGGATTCCACCGGCATGCAGCCTTCGAAAACCTTCGATTCCTCGAACCCATGGATTTCAGCGGTCTCTGCTTCCAGCAGCGCATCCACGAAGGCGTTGTATTCCACTTCATTCATCGGGCAGTTGAGATAGTCGTCCCCCCTGCCGTAGCGGCTCTGGCGGAAAACCCGCTCCATGTTCAGCGATTCAAGCGTCACGATGGGAGCTGCGGCATCGTAGAAATTCAGCGTGTCAAGGCCAGGCAGACGAGCGATGGCGTTGCTCATGGCGTCGCTTGTCAGCGGGCCCGTGGCGATGATGACGGGGCCATCAGGGATATCGGTCACTTCCCTGCTCTCAACTGTCACCATCGGGTGTTCGGTCAGTGCTTTGGTGATATAGCCGGAGAAGGTGTCGCGGTCTACTGCCAGTGCTCCGCCAGCAGGAACGCGGGACGCATCAGCGGCTGCCATGATCAGCGAGTGACAGAGGCGCATTTCCTCCTTCAACAGGCCCACTGCGTTTGTAAGGCGATCTGAACGCAGGGAATTGGAGCATACCAGCTCCGCAAATTGAGGACTGTGGTGCGCCGGGGACATCTTCTCCGGCTTCATTTCGATCAGTGTGACATGGATGCCCTGCTGGGCCAGCTGCCAGGCTGCCTCGCAGCCTGCCAAGCCGGCGCCTACAACAGTTGCGTGAAGATCAGTCATCCAGGCCCTCCATCTCCGCAGCGTCGTCGTTGGCCACTTCTACGCGGCAATGGCAGGTTTCATTTGCGCACAGATGCCACATCTCGCCCTTGCGGCCACGCTTTTCAACCATGAAGCTGCCGCACTGAGGGCACTTCTCCACCACGGGCTTCTCCCAGGAGACAAAATCGCACTCAGGATAGCGCTCGCAGCCGAAGAACTTGCGATTTTTGCGGCTTGTTTTCTCCATCAGGCGAGCACCGCAGGAGGGACAGGGGGCATCGATGTAGTTGAGGATCGGCTTGGTATTGCGGCAATCCGGAAAGTTGGGGCAAGCCAGGAACTTGCCGAAGCGCCCCATCTTGTAGACCAGCATCGCGCCGCACTTGTCGCAAGGCTCGTCAGAGGGTTCATCCTTGATTTCGACCTTCTCGATCTGCTGCTCAGCCACATCCAGGGATTTCTTGAACCCGGGATAGAATTCACGGATGATTTCCTTCCAGTCCACGCCGCCTTCCTCCACCGTATCCAGCTTGTCTTCCAGATCGGCAGTGAACTCGGTATCGACGATGTCCTCGAAGTACTCCTCCATCATCGCGGTGACCATGCGGCCCAGCTCCGTGGGATAGAGGCGCTTCTTTTCACGGCTGACATAGCCGCGGGCAATGATGGTCGTGATGGTCGGCGCGTAGGTGGAGGGGCGGCCAATGCCCTTCTCTTCCAGCGCGCGGACGAGCGATGCTTCGTTGTAGCGGCTCGGGGGCTGGGTGAAGTGCTGCTCGCTGATCACGTCTTCCACGGTGACAGCATCGCCCTCCTTCAGCTGAGGCAAGGTGGTCTCCGAGGATGCAATCTCCTCATCCATGCTTTCTTCATACACGGAAGTGAAGCCGGCAAACTTCTTGTGTTCGCCATAGAAGCGCAGCGCAACGCCATCGCCGGTGAGTTCCATGGTCATGGTCTCGTATTCGGCGGGCTTCATCTGGCTGGCCAGGAAGCGATTGTAGATCAGGCGATAAAGGTTGTACTGTTCCTTGGTCAGGCTGCCCTTTACCTTATCCGGTGTACGATTGACGTCCGTGGGACGGATGGCTTCATGGGCATCCTGGGCGTTTTTGCGGCCCTTGTACTCATTGGGCTTCTCCGGCAGATAATCGCCGCCAAAGCGATCACCAATGAAGTCTCGCAGGCTTGAAAGTGCGTCGTCGCTGATGCGCACAGAGTCAGTACGGATATAGGTGACAATACCCTGGGTGCCTTCGCCCTCCAGGTCAACACCTTCGTAGAGCTGCTGCACGACCTGCATGGTCTTGGCGGTCGTAAAGCCAAGCTTGCGGTTGGCTTCCTGCTGCAGGCTGGAGGTCGTAAAAGGAGCAGCGGGAGACTTGCGCTTCTCGCCCATGCGGATGCTGGAAACGGCAAAATGCGCGTTATTGATGCGATCAACGGCCTTCTGGGCGTCCTCGGAAGTGGTAATCTCCGCCTTAACGCCGTCAATGGATGCCAGCTTCGCGCTGAACTGTGCCTTGCGGCCGCGACCATTGGGAATGTTCATCTTCGCAAGAACATCCCAGTACTCTTCGGGAATGAAGGACTCAATGTCTGCTTCGCGCATGACGACCATACGGGTTGCCACGCTCTGCACACGGCCGGCAGAAAGGCCCTTTTTGACCTTTGCCCACAGCAGCGGACTGATCTTATAGCCCACCAGTCGATCCAATACACGCCGGGCCTGCTGCGCATCCACACGTCCCATGTCGATCTTACGGGGGTTCTTCAGCGCATTCTGGATGGCCTTCTTGGTCACCTCATGCAATTCGATGCGGCAGGGCTTATTGATGTCAATGTCAAGTATGCCTGCCAGGTGCCATGCAATGGCCTCGCCCTCGCGATCCGGGTCAGTTGCGAGGTAGATCTGGGACGCATTGCGGGCTTCCTTGCGAATACGGGTAAGAATGTCGCCGCGACCTCGAATCGTGATGTACTTCAGTGCAAAATCGTCGTCCACATCCACGCCGATCTGGCTCTTGGGAAGGTCGCGGACGTGGCCTTGCGACGCCTCTACTTTGTAGCCCTTGCCAAGGAATTTGCTGATCGTGCGCGCCTTGGCGGGAGACTCCATAATAATGAGCTTTTGCTTGGTCGTTGCCATAATTCATTGCCTCCAGATAACTTCAATAGGTGAACCGTGTCAAACACGGCAATAGGTTTTTCCGGGCATCGCTTTGATGATGCCCATCATCTGCAGCATCGTCAAGGCGACGGAAAGCGTCGGCGTTGGCAGTCCGGTTTCTGCAGCCAGCTGATCGAAGGACATTTCGCCCTGATTGAGCAGAGCGAATACCTTGCGCTGATCTTCCGACATCGGCGGAAGGTCTGCTTTCTGCGACGTTCGGAGAATCGGCACATTTGCATCCCAGCCGAGATCTTCCAGAATATCCTGGGCGCTGGTGAAGTAATTCGCGCCCTCACGCAATAGCTGATGCGCACCCTCGGCCCATTCCGTGCCGGGAACGCCGGGGTATGCGTACACTTCCCTGCCCTGATCAAGGGCGTGGTGCACTGTCAGCATGCTGCCTGACTGTATTCGGCTTTCCATCATCAGCAGAGCCTTTGCCAAACCCGATATGATGCGATTTCTCACCTGAAACACATGCCTGTTTGCATGACATCCCGGTGGATACTCGCTCAACAGCACGCCGCCGTTTTTGATGATGCGCTCCCTCAGTTCTACGTTTTCAATAGGATATTCAACATCAATGCCGCAACCGAGAATCGCTGCTGTAGGGCTTCCGCCTTCCAGGCACCCTTCGTGAGCGGCGGTATCAATGCCCATCGCCAGGCCGCTGATGATGCACACACCTGCGCTGCTTAACTCGCTGCAAAGGCGCGTAGTCACATCCATCCCCTGAGGCGATGCCTTTCGTGAACCGACGACAGCGACGCATTTTCCGCGCAGGCATGATGGATCCCCGCGATAAAACAGCAGCGGCGGTGGTGCCTGGATGTTGCGTAAGCTGTCCGGATAGTCCGGGTCATCCTGGGCCATGATGCCCATCTCCAGCTTTTGCATGGTGACCATCATTTCATGCATTTTATCACGCTGCGCCTGTTCGGTCAGCTTGCTGATTCCGTATTCGTTCACATAGGGATGAAGAAAAGTGCTGCCGTCTTTCCGGAACTTGTCGTAGATCGCCTCGGCGCTGCCATGTTTCTCCAGGAGGGCTGCAAGGCTTTCTGCGCGGAACATGCCATAGGTCAACCAGGCGCGGCAACCATCCTCGCGCGTATAATGCATCAGCACACCTCCTAACACAAATGGCAACAATTACCAGTCGGACGCAAATAATGAAAGTCCTTAAGGAAAACAGCTTTGCTTACGATACAACATGCTATCACACTTCGAAAGAAAAATCAACGCCCAAATGATAAAAACAGATGGTGCAGCATCGCTCCTGCACCATCTGTTGGTGAAATTGAGTCGATCACTCCTGCGCAGGCAGGTAGTTCACGAGGATCTCAGCGAACTTCTTGTAGCCCGCCTCATTGGGGTGGAGGCCGTCAGAAAGCAGCTCCGGATATGCATATGCCCCCTCCTTTGAGGTGAAGGAAGAATACACATCCACGTAGGTAACGCCGTCATGAGCCTCTGCATATGCCTTATAGGCATCATTCAGCTCGTTAATCTTCCACTGCTGGCCGGCGTAGAATGCTTTGGTGGTGGGCAGGACACTTACCAGCAGGAACTGGCAGTCGGGGTTATTTGCACGGATGGCGTTGATCATCGCGTCGAAGTTCCCGACGATTTCCTCATTGGTATAGCCGCGGCCAATATCGTTGATGCCGCAGATGAACACGACCATGCTGTAATCACGCTGGGCAAGTTCATCAATACGTGCAACGAGATTCATCGTGGTCTGGGCGCCGATGCCGTAATTGCAGCAGTCAGTGCGGCCAAGGATGGTATTCCAGTCGCCGTAAATGAGCTGAGCATTCTGACAGATGCTGTCACCAATGAAGGCGATGCCGGTATCAGGGCGCACCCAGCGACCGTCCGTGGTATCCACGGGAGTAGGATCACCGGGGATGTAAGTCAACTTACGAAGCTTCACTTCATTGGCAGTGTTGGAGAACACGGTGAACTGATCCAAACGTGCGAAATTCTTGCCCCAGGCGCGCACCATGGCGGCATAATCGAAGTAAGAGCCATAGAGGCCATTGCCCAGGTCAACCACTTCGGAGGCGTCGACACGCGCCCAATGGGTCGCGCCGGAATGGCTGGACAACGCCAGGTAGACGCCATTCTTCTGGCCGGAATACTCCGCGTATACGCGCGCGCCAACGCCGATCTGGGACGCGTCAAAGTCGCCGCCTACATGCTTCGTGAAGCAGTACATCATATTGGTGTTGACAGCGGTGGAGGTAGCAGCCCCGCGGAAAAGGACGGTGTGGCCGCTCAGTTCGTCTGCCAGTGCATTGCCTTGCCAGACGATCCTGGTCACTGTCGTTGCGCCCTCGGCATTGGCGGAGCCTACGGAGACAGCATCAATGTCCGAAAAGTCGGAGCTGCCATAGGCCTCGACGCACTGTTCATAGGTGAAGGTCGCCTTGCAGACATCACCCTCCTGCACGCAGGCTGCAGGACCATCCGCCTGTGCCCATACACCGGTCGTCCATTCGGACAAAGCGAGATAAACGCCGCTGGGAGTGCCCGTGTATTCCACCGTGAAGCAGCCGCCTTCGGTGATCACATAGGGATCAAATTTGCCGGATGCATTCGTGGTGTGTACGCTGGTGATGAGCTGCCACGCGCCGGGCACGGAAGCCTGTCCATCAAAGAGCACGACTTCCACTGCAGGCTCTTCAGCGAAAGCAGGAATGCACAGTGCCAGGGCGACCAGGATCAAAAGCAAACGTTTCATGGTAAAACCTCCTCATTTTCTTTCCCTTAAGTAAACTCAGGCAGAATCACGATGAAGCGGCAGCCACCGCCTACGATATTCTCTACCTTGATTACGCCATTACAGCTGTCGATGATCTGCTTAGCAAGAGCCAGGCCAAGGCCATTGCCTTCCTGCTTGTGAGAACTGTCCAGCTGATAAAATTTATGGAAGATTCGTTGTACCTCCGTTTCAGGTACGCCCTCCCCTTCATCATCCACTGTGAAAACAAACCGACCGTCGGTCTTTTTGAGAGAAACCTTCACCATGCCGCCATCAGGACCAAACTTAATGGCGTTACCAATCAGGTTGCTCCACACATGGTGCATCAGGTTTTCGGGGCCGCTCCAGGTAAGCTCGTCCATGTCGACGTCAAATTCAACATTTCGTGCTGACCATTGCGGCTCCAGCAGCAGTATAGCCTGACGAATCTGCTCGTCCAGCCGGTAGGTAGTCCTGGCGATTGGAATGGCATGGTTGCTGACCTTCGACAGCAGCAGAATATTCCCTACCAGGGTGGACAATCGGCGCGTGTTGAGAAGTATGCGTTCCACATACTCCTCCTGCTGCTCGCCTTCGCTGCTGCCCTGCAGAAGCGTTGCATAGCCTTCAATGGCATTGATAGGCGTCTTGAACTCATGTGAAACATTGGCGACGAAGTCTGTCTGCAGCGTCTCTGTGGCCTCCAATTCCTGCACCATCAGGTTGAAGCTCGCATAGGAATCGCGAATCTCCTGAATGCGCGCGTCGGACTGAATCCGGATGCCGAAGTCGCCTGCCGCCACTTTTTTCATGGCCTTAGAAAGCTTTACGATTGGCCGCAGCAGGATAATGTTGATCACGATTGAAACCGTAACGCCGATGATCACGCTGAAAATCAGCAGCCATAGTATATCCGGTACATCGATGACGCGGTTGAGGATCGTCTTGGACAGCCATGAAAGAAGGCCTGCAATGACCAGCGTACCAAGGATCTCCGCCAGTGTGACCAATATGAACAGTAACCGTATATTCAGGAGCTTGTCTTTCTTCTGTGCATGTGTGCTCATTGCTTGACCACCTTATATCCCACGCCGCGCATGGTAACGATGCGGAAGTCCTTTTCATCCCTGAAACGGTCGCGCAGTCGGCCAATGTGGACGTCAACAGTATGGCTGTCGGTGCCGGAATCGTACCCCCAGATTTCGTCCATCAGCTGCTGACGGGTGAAGATCTTGCCCGGGAACGAGGCCATCTTATACAGCAGCATGAATTCCTTTTGCGGCAATACGCTGCTGACACCTTCATGCAGCACCGTCATGGAGTCGCACTCCATCACCGTATTGCCGATGGTCAGCTTTCGCTCTGTGATCATCTGCGCACGGCGCAGCAAAGCGCCTACACGCAGCACCATTTCGTTCACATTTACCGGCTTGACCATATAGTCATCGGAGCCGGAAAGGAAGCCCATGCGCATGTCATCGAAAGCATCCTTGGCAGTGATCATCATGACCGGGATGGTTTTGTTGATCTCCCGCAGGCCGCGTACTAACTCATAACCGTCCATCACAGGCATCATGATATCCGAGATCACCATGTCATAGTAGTCATTTGAAAGCGCGTCCAGGGCCTTCTTGCCATTATCCACGCCGGTAACATCGTAGCCATTCTTGTTCAACACGTGGGTGAACAGCTGCCGAAGCTCTGCATCGTCTTCAGCAATCAGGATTTTGAACATGTAACGCTCCTTTCGGTTCGTGCTTATCGCCAAGTACCGTTTCGCCAGTTTTTCTTCCACTCATAACGACGCTTGGCATCCTTGACCTGATCGATCATTCTGTCACCCAGGAAAAGAAGCACATTCAGCAGTGACACAAGGATCGCAATCCTTTGTCCCCAACTGCCGCTGATAATTCCCGGCAGGATCAGCAGAACCTCCAGCAGCGCCAGCCATTTCATTCGGATAGGCAGGATGCCATACAGATTGACCTGCATCATCGGGTACAGAATTGCCACTGCCAGCAGAAGCGACAAGTTGATATAATAGCTTGTTGCATACCCGGTAATCATACCGGCGATCAGGCTTCCCAGCATGCCGCCCAGGTAGAACAGGTTGAAGCGCAGCGTCCCCCAGCGATTCTGCAGCATGTTGCCGGTAAAATACACAAACAGCAGCTGCATGGCGATAAAGAGGAGGCTTTCCTGCGGCGGCGTGACCACGAAGGTGATCAGGCGCCACAACTGACCGCGGAAGATAAGGCTGCGATCAAATGCCAGATAGCTGCTCAAATAGAAGCCCGCTACAGGGCCGAGCACATAGTCAAATACATACACAACCGCCATGGCAGCAACGATGATCGTCATCAGGTTGCGGATGCCGGAGTAGCGGCCGAGCCGCATTTCGATCCTGTCGATCAGTTTGTGAAGCATAATTTGCAGCCTCCTTGCAGGCAATAGATGAGTATAACATCGCAGAAATTCGATAAGGAAGCAATACTGCTAATATAGATATATTCGGCACACTTACGTGAATATCCTGCCTGATTCAATCTATCTCTACTCATTCATCATGTTACAAGATGAATACTAACTGAGCATCAATTTTCTTTCAACGATAGTTTATATGAGAAAACTGCCCGGCAAACAACCGGGCAGTTCTGCGTCAATGGAACATGTTTTTGCGGATCATATACACCGCTGCAAGGATCGCCAGCACGACTGCCAATCCCAGCACAGCCCAGAATCCCCATGCGGTTCCCGCAAAAGGAACGGCGACATTCATCCCCCACAAAGATGCAATGATCGTCGGGATGGACAGAAGCGCTGTCAGGGAGGTCAGCGTTTTCATGGTGATGTTCAGGTTGTTGCTGATAACGGATGCAAAGGCGTCCGTGGTGTTGGACATGATGTCACGATAAATCGAACACATCTCAATGGCCTGCTTGTTCTCGATGATGACGTCTTCCAGCAGGTCGGTGTCCTCGGGATAGCGCTTGAGCACATCCTGACGCATCAGGCGTTCAAGTACCAGGGCATTGCCCTTCAACGAGGTATTGAAGTAAACCAGGGACTTCTCCAGCTTCATCATCTGCAGCAATTCCTGATTGCGGCTGGCCTTTTCCAGCTTTTCCTGCACCAGCATGCTGGACTTGTCGATCTGCTTCAGGTAGGAAAGGAAGCGGCCCGCGTTGCGATGCAGCAGCTGCAGAATGAAGCGCGCCCGCTTGAAGGTCCAGAAATTGCGGATTCTCTCCTCGGTAAAGTCACTGATGATGGGCGTATCGCGGGTGCAGACGGTGATGATCACCTCGTCACACAGCACGATACCAAGAGGAATGGTAGAATACACGTAGCCACTGCCCTCGGCTTCGACATAAGGAATGTCAACGAGGATAAGCGTCTGCTGTTTGTCAGGGTCGTAATCAATTCGTGCAGATTCTTCCTCGTCCAGTGCGGCCGGAAGGAAGGTGGGATCCAGGTGGAAACGGGTTGTCAGGCCCTCCACCTCTTCACGGGAGGGATTGAGCAGATGGATCCAGGAGCCCTTCTCCAGCGTGGTGCATTCCGTCAAATGGTCGTCAACGGTTTTGAAAATCCTTTTCATGCGCATTTCGTCCTTTCTTATGACGGCAGCGCAGTCAGCCTCCGCAAGGCCTGGAGCGCCTGGCCGTCATCATGTTGTTACTATACGGGTCACCGTCCATGTGGTCAGTCGCTCCTTTCATTGATTTGCAGGAATCAACGCTCCTGCGGCTCTTTTTATCATAATCCCGACGGTCCTGATTTGTCAACCATCTATGCAGAAAAAAATCATCCCTGCGCAGAATTGATGCACAGAGATGATTGAATTACCTGATAAACTCAGCAGAGGGATCATCGCCATTGCGATAAGGCACTACCGCAGAGGGTACGACCTCGGATGCCGGATCCGCATGGGCATGCTGATCATCAAAGAAAATATGGGCGCCAAAGGAGGCCAGGATGTCCTTTTTCTGCACACCGCCCAGGAAGAATGCCTCATCAACACGGACGCCCCAGCCCCGCAAGGTCTTGATGGCGCGCTCATGGGCAGGAATGCTGCGGGAGGTGACCAGTGCAGTACGGATGGGTGCCTGCTCCTGGGTCTTGTAGATATTCTGCAGATTGGACAGCGTCTTCAGGAAGTTGGCGAAGGGGCCCTTTTGCAAAGGCTTGTCGACATTGCTTTGCTCGTGCTCGTTGAAAGCGTCGATGCCGCGTTGCTTAAAGACGCGTTCTGCCTCCGCTGAGAACAGGACTGCGTCGCCGTCAAAGGCAATTCGGATTTGGCCGATGGCCTCGTTTGAATTGGCGTGCTGTTTACCGGTCAAGATCATACCGGCTGCCACGCCGTTGTCAACAGCCTGCTTCACGTCTGGCGCATAGGCAGAAAGGAAGAGATCCGTCTTGAAGGCCTTCAGGTAGGGTGCGACCTCTGCGCCGCTGAGCAGCGCTGCACGAGTGATGTCCAGGCCGTAGTGCTCAATGGAATGGAAGATGCGCAGGCTCGTTTCCGGGCTGTTACGGCTCATGATGATAACTTCCACGGTGCGGGCGTCCTTGCTCAACTGATTGAGGTTCAGGAAAGCCTTCACCAGCTGAAACGCCGGGCCGGGCAGCAGCACATCCTTTTCATGCTGACGCTGATATTCAGCATAAGCGTTGAGGCCATGCTCTTCAAATACAGCGTTCTCTTCTTCAAGGTTGAAAAGTGCACGGGAGGAAATCCCGATCACAAGAGGGGCGCTCAGGTCGTATGACATCACGGGTCCTCCTTTGCAGATTGGTGCGATATATTATCGCATGTTGACGCGTTTTTTGCAACAACAAGATATGCGCAGCTCCCCTGTTGGAACTGCGCATATCTTGATTTATTCCATGCCGAAGATGCGGCTGCCGACGCGAACGCCCCAGGCATGACCATTCCGGGTGAAGAATTCCAAACGGGAACGCACCCTGGTATCATCTGCTGGATCCATGCCAAGGAAGCGCAAGCCACCGCAGTATACCAGCTTCAAATCGCGATGGTTGACAATGGCGCGTAGCTGGTTGTCTTCGATGCGTACGTTCACGATCGAAGGCACGCCTTCATGACCGATATATCGTCCCAGGAGCATGTCAGGATCAGCAAAATCGCGGCCAACAGGAATGAACCAGCGATGGCAGGTGTTCAGCGGAAGCTCCATCACGGCGTTGTAGCAAGCCCACATGATGTCGTCCATGTCTTCATCGCCACAGTTGCAGAGCACTGCAAAGCCGTAGCTCTCGCCCAGCAGCAGACCACCCTTGGTGGAAACACCATGCAGACCGCCGCTGTGCTCGCAGATGGTATGACCGCACTTGACCCGCTTGTACAAACCAAGGCCGTAACAGGCGATCTCCTGTGCGGGAATGGAGGGGCCAATCATTGCTTCTACCGCCGCACGAGGAAGCACCTGCTTCCCATCGTGGACGCCATAGTTGGACAGGCAGCGGTAGTAGGCCGCCATATCTCTCGCGGTGGACTTCACCATCGCACAGCCGCGGAAGGGCGGCAGAACGCTCCAGTTATCGTCGCAAACAAGCTCCCCGTTTTCCCTCTCGAACAGTGACGTGATATTGCCGCCAGACAGCTCGCGGGCAGAACTGCAGTCATCATCCATGATGGTGCGCGTCATACCGAGGGGCAGGAAGATCCGCTCCATGCAGAACTGCTCGAGAGGAATACCAGCTGCCATGTCTGCAATGTAAGAGAGGATCGCATAGCCCTCGTTGCAGTAGGACATGTTCTCCCCTGGTGCACCAACGGTGGGATACTCGCAGTTAGCGATGTATTCAATGATTTGGTCGATGGTTGCCATGGAATTGGGTGCACTCGCTCTCATGGCATCGATCCATTCGCCGCTCCGGTTGATGCTGTTGACAGCAATCGACCATTCCAGCGGCTCCATGGGCGGAATACCCGCTGTATGCTGAGCCAGCGTCCGCAGCGTAACGGTGTCACGGGGCGCGCCGGGGACTCGAAATGCAGGGAAATACTTGCATACCGGGTCATTCCAGCTCAGCTTTTCCTCAGCTTCCAGGATGGAAAGCGCCAGGCAGGTGATGGACTTGGACATGGAAGCGATGCCAAACATGGTGTCCATGTCGGGGGCAACGGAAAGCGCGGCATCCTTGTAGCCATAGGCCTTCTCGAACACGGTTCCTTCCGGCCCTTTGATGCATACCGTTACACCGGGCAGGCGTTCCTTCTTGATCAGGTACTGTATCCGCGCATCAAGCGCAGTCGCATCAATCTGCATAAGATTCTCCTTATTCCGTCACAGCGCCCTCCAGGACGGTGAGGGTACAATCATCCGCATCCATATGGCACTTAACGCCGAAAGGAAGCGTCAGCTTCGGGGTGCAATGGCCGCAGCGAAGCCCTGTAAACACCGGCTTGCCGCAGGGGGCTACCACATCCCGAATGATTTCCTCCAGCGTCAGGCCAAATTCAGGATATTCGATGGGACAGTCAGCGAAATCACCGAAGACTACGCCTGCGCACTCATCGAACTTACCTGCAAGGCGCAACTGAGTCAGCATGCGATCCACGCAATAGGTACGCTCGCCGATTTCCTCAATGAAGATGATACGGCCCCTGGTGTCGATCTCCCAGGGCGTACCCAGGGAACTTGCAATGAGCATCAAATTGCCGCCAACAAGCATGCCCTCAGCCTTGCCGGGATTGACCGTCTGGCGAGGGTATTCCGGCGGATTGACCAAAGCGCCCATGGGTTCTGCGTGCATGAGCGCCTTGTACATGCTCTCACGAGAGAAATCATCCAGCGGGCCATTTGACCAACCCACAGCCATAGGAGCATGGAAAGTCACCAGATCACACTTGTTCAGCAACGCAATATGCAGTGCGGTGATATCGGAAAAACCGACAAAGATCTTCGGATACTTCTTGATCAGTTCGTAATCCAGCTTATCCAGGATCCGCATTGCACCGTACCCGCCGCGGATGCAGAAGATCGCATCGACCTCGTCATCTGCGAACATGGCATTGATGTCCCTTGCGCGGACGTCATCGGAGCCAGAAAGATAGCCGTACTTCTTGCCGGCGCTTTCACCCAGCTTCACCTTGAAGCCCATGCGTTCCGTTTCCGCTACGGCGCGTTCGATAGCGCCTTCCGTGCGCATTGCTCCAGAGGGCGCAATGAGTCCGATCGTATCGCCAAATTTCAGCTTTTTGCCATAGATCATATGCGTCTCCTCACAGCACCCAGTGGAAGAACTTCAGGCAGTCCAGCCAGTCATCGGAATCGTACGCGACCGTCTTCTCATCCAACTGGGTAGCGCCGGGATAGAATCCGCCGTCGTAGGCGCGGTAGTGCTCACGGAAGTTGATCTCCACATGGAAATGCTCCGGCAGCGGGAACATGCAGTCCTTGCCGTCCTTCTGCACAGCCTTGGCGACGGTTTCCTTGATGCGACGGACGGCAACATCGGGGTGGATGGACATGGAGCCATTGCCAGTGCCCTCGCTGACCGGAACGACCTCGATGTTGGGATTGACAGACTGGATCCAGTCGCACAGGCCCTTATCGCCGCACACGCAGTAAACCGGTACACCGATATAAGCCGCCGTCAGGCTGTTCATCATCAATTCGGATGCGATCACGCCGTTGATCTTGACGAAATTGTTCTGCCGATTCATGGTATGGGAAAGCGGATTGGAATTGGTGCCGGCTGCATTATGATAGCCGGTAAACACAACACCACTAAAGGTATCATCCAGACCGAACATCATCGAATAAGGATGACGGCTCCAGGCACGGAAGATGCGCGCCTGCTCCGGCAGCTTGGAAGGATCAATATTGCGTCCGGAGTCATGGGCGTCCTTCACCAGAATGTCCTCATACCCCTGAGAAAGCGCGCCCTCGCAAGCTGCAGCGACCTCGCGCGTCATCTGCGCAGTGAAATGGTTGTACAGATAGCCGCCGATCTCCGTTTCTCCCCAATGGGTGATGCCGGTAGTGCCTTCCAGGTCCGCGGAAATAAAGAGCTTCTTCATGTTGTATCCTCCTCAATATGTGCCGTCCAGCACCAGCGCAACGTGCATCAGCGTGCCGATGGTCAGGCAATTCTCGTCAATGTGGAAATCCCGGCTGTGCAGCGGCGGAGCAGGCATCCATTCAGGGCTGACGCAGCCCACGTGGAAGAACGCACCCGGCGCACAGTCGCTGAAAAAGGAGAAGTCCTCCCCGCCCATGCTGGGCGCAGCCTTGTTCACAACGTTTTCTTCGCCCAGAAGGCGGCCTGCTATGCGCTTGACACGCTCAGCTTCGGCGTCATCGTTGACCAGGGCAGCATATCCGGGGATGATGTTCACTTCAGTCTCGCAGCCCATTCCCTGCGCAACGCTCTCAGCGATGGAAGCGATGCGCTGCTTCATCATTGCTCGCAATTCAGCATTGGCAGTGCGAAGGGTACCACGCATGCGAACTTCATCACAGATGATGTTTTGTGCCGTTCCGCCTTCGATCACGCCAATGGTCAACACAGCGCTTTGCAAGGGTGACACATTGCGGGACACCACTGTCTGCAGGGCGGTAATGACCTGCGCTGCACAAACGATCGCATCTGTTCCCAGATCAGGATATGCGCCATGTCCGGATTTTCCGCGGATGGTGATCTTGACCGTATCGGTGGAGGCGTTAAGCGTCCCTGCGCGGGTTTCGATCTTCCCTACCGGCAAATGCGGCATGACGTGAATACCATACACTCTGTCCACGTGAGGATTCTCCATTGCGCCGGCTTTCACCATCGGCTCTGCGCCGCCGTCGGTTTCCTCCGCGGGCTGAAAGAGCAGCTTTACCTTGCCGTGAATATGCTCCCGCAAGCCGTAAAGAACTTTGGCAGCGCCCAGGGCCATTGCCACATGGGCGTCATGACCGCAGGCATGCATCATGCCTTCATGCTCCGAGCTGAAGGGGCAGCCGTCGGGTTCGCTCAACGGCAGTGCATCCATGTCAGCTCGAAGCGCTACCGTTTCACCGGGATGCTCGCCCTCAATCAGGCCGATCACCCAGGTTTTTTCCGTCGTGTAAGGTATACCGATCTCGTCCAGCGCCTCCATGATGACGCGCTGGGTCTTAAACTCCTGGAAGCCGTTTTCCGGGATGCGGTGCAGCGTGCGGCGCAGATTGATGATCCAGTCCTTCTCTGCGTCCACCAGAGATTTGAGCAGCTGATCGTTCATGTTTGCGCCTCCTTACGCCAGCGTATCAATGATTTCGATGACCTGACCATTTTCAAAATACACTCGGGGCACGCGTTTGCCTGTACGAGCCAAGGATTCATTGCGGTTCAACTTTCCCCACTCTGCATACTCGTCCACACCGATAGTGCCGCCCAGCAGCGTAACTGTGTCCCCCTCCAGAGCCTCAGGAATATCGGTGACGTCCACCATCATCTGATCCATACATACCAGGCCGACCACCGGCGCGCGTTTGCCGCAGACGTCAACTTCGCCAACGCTGTTGAGCCGCGGATACCCATCAATATACCCAGCGGACAACGTGGCGATCACGCTGTCACGGGAAATCGGATGGGTTTCATCGTAGCCAAGGCACTCTCCGGCAGAAACGGCGTGCAGTTGCGCAATGCGCGTTTTGACCGTCAATGCAAGCTGGCTTTCTTCGGGGTGCTCATACCGTTTGGGATATACGCCATACAGCCATGCTCCGGTACGGACGGCATCCATATGATCTTCGGGATAACGTACCATGCCGATGCTGTCCAGAGCATGCACCATGGGGATCGTGATGCCGCGCCCCATCAACGCATCACGTACGCCAGTCAGGAGGCAGATCTGTTTACGGTCGGAATCTTTATCCCGCAGTGCGAGATGTGTGAACAAGCCTTCGAGCGCTACATGCCCGCTGGCAACAATGCTTTCAACAACAGCGGTAGCTTCCTCCGGTTCAAATCCAAGACGATTCAAACCGGTTTCCAGCTTGATGTGGATGCGGGCCTTCTTCCCGACTGTCTGTGCAGCACGAATCACTGCATCTGCATATTTCTGTGAAAATACGGTCAGCAGCATATCTGCCTGAATTGCACGAGCCATCTGTGCGTCGCCGCACAGTCCGAGGATCAAAACCTCACATTCCGGGACCGCCTTGCGAATCTCTGCAGCTTCGTTGTAGGAGGCAACCGCAAATATGCGCTGCCCCTCCTGCCACAACCGCTTGGCGACCATTGGAGCGCCGAGGCCATAGGCGTCAGCCTTCAGCACACAGATGAGCTGCGTTGGCGGAGACAAGTGTGCCAGCGCATTTCGGTAATTCTGCACCAAGCGCGTTAAATCAACTTCCGCCCAGCAGCGCGAGGTCGCTTCTTCATAGGAGATCATAACTCCCCTTCTTTCATGAACGCAAGAGGGACCGCCCGGCACATGCCGACGGCGATCCCTGCTGCGTGTGGTATATCCGCCGGATCACGCATTGAGGATCTTGCGGTAGTTTTCAACTTCCTGCTTGTTTGCCCATACCATGTGGCCGGTTTCAACTTCCACCCACGAGGGTTTGTCGTCTTCGTACTGATGCTGGCTGGGATCATAAACCTCCAGCTTCTTGTTCTTTTCCCGCGCCGGATCGGGCAGCGGAATGGCGGACAACAGCGCTCTTGTGTAGGGGTGCAGCGGATGCTCAAAGAGCTTCTCCGTTTCTGCCAGTTCTACCAGCACGCCCTTGTGGATGACGGCAATGCGATCACAGATGAAGCGCATAACCGACAGGTCGTGGGAAATGAACAGATAGGTCAACGCACGCTCCCTTTGGAGTTCGCTGAGCAGATTCAGCACCTGCGCACGGATAGATACATCCAGCGCGGAAATTGGCTCGTCTGCAATGATGAATTCAGGCTGCATGATCAGCGCGCGGGCGACGCCAATGCGCTGGCGCTGGCCGCCGGAGAACTCGTGCGGGAAGCGGGTCGCAAATTCCGGCAGAAGGCCAACCTCAGCCAGCGCCTTTTCCACGCGGGCCTTGCGCTCATCTTCGGAAATACGTGCGCCGCTGTACAAGCCTTCGGACACGATGTAATCCACCTTGGCACGCTCGTTCAGCGACGCCATGGGATCCTGGAAGATCATCTGAATCTGACGGGTAACCTGTCTGTCAAGCTGCTTTGAAATCTTGCCGTTGATCTTCTCACCCTTGAACCAGATCTCGCCCGCGGAGGTGGGGTTAATGCGTGCAATGGCACGGCCGATCGTCGTCTTGCCGGAACCGGACTCGCCTACAAGGCCGAAGGTTTCGCCCTTGTAGATATCAAAGCTGACATTGTCAACCGCCTTGAAGGGCTTGCGCTTCTTGCCGAAGCAAACATCCAGATTCTTGACGGAAAGGAGGATTTCACGCTGCTGATCAGTCATAGCCCTTCACTCCTTCCGTGGCAAGTTTCATAACGGCCTCCGGTGGATCGATCTTGGGTGCACGGGGATCCAGCAGCCAGGTGCGGGCCTTGTGTGTGGGAGAAACCTCGAAATACGGAGGCCGCTTCTCAAAGTCGATCTTGAGTGCCTTGGGATTGCGGGGGGCAAAAGCATCTCCCTTGATCTCCTGGAACAGATTGGGCGGTGTACCATGAATGGAATACAGCGGCTCACCCTTCACGCCCATCTGGGGCAAGGAGGAAAGCAGCGCCCAGGTGTAGGGATGCTTGGGCTGATAGAACACTTCTTCGCACAGGCCAAGCTCAATGATGTCGCCGGCGTACATGACGGCAATGCGGTCCGCAACGTTAGCGACTACGCCCAGGTCATGGGTGATGTACACGGTGGTCAGCTGGTATTTCTCGCGCAGGTTGCGGATCAGCCGCAGGATCTGCGCCTGGATAGTCACGTCCAGTGCTGTGGTGGGCTCGTCGCAGATGAGGATCTTCGGCCGGCAGGCCACTGCGATAGCGATAACAACGCGCTGACGCATGCCGCCGGAAAACTCATGGGGATACTGCTTAGCGCGGCGTTCCGGCTCAGTGATGCCCACATCCATCAGGATGGAGATCATCTCTTTGCGTGCTTGCTCACCGTGAAGGCCCTGATGCAGTTCAATGGCCTCCATGATCTGCGCGCCGATGGTTTTCAGCGGATTCAAGCTCGTCATGGGGTCCTGCAGGACCATGGCGATCTCCTTGCCTCGCACCTTCAGCCACTGCTTCTCGGTTTTGAACTGGGTCAGATCTTCTCCATTGTACATGATGGAGCCGCCGTCGATCCAGCCGTTGGCGTCCAGCAGACCCATAAAGGTCTTCACAAAAACCGATTTGCCGGAGCCGGACTCGCCTACGATGGCAAGACTCTCACCCTTGTACAAATCAAGGGACACGCCGCGGATGGCATGCAGTTTGCGTCCGCGCAGGTTGAACTTCACGTCCAGATCCCGCACCGAAAGGATGGGTTCTCTTTCCACGTCCGTTCAACCTCCTTACACGTGATTCTTGGGATCGGCAGCATCCGCGAAGGCGTTGCCGATGATGTAGAACGAGATGGTCACGATGGACAGTACGATAGCCGGGAAAATCAGCTGATACCGCAGAGAGGCGGAGGTGATCAGCTTGCGGCCCTCGTTGATCAGATTGCCCAGAGAGGGGGTATCGACCGGCAGACCCAGGCCAATGTAGGTGATGAACACCTCGCTGCCGATGGCGCCGGGGATGGACAGCGCCATGCGCAGCGTAATGACAGACACCAGATAGGGCAGCAGGTTTTTCAGGATGATTCGCCAGGTGCTGGTGCCCAGGCAACGGGAGGCCAGGTTGTAATCGCGATCACGGATGATGACGATCTGGTTGCGGATGAAGCGGGCCATGCCAAGCCATCCGGTCAGGCACATTGCGAAGATCAGCGTCTGCAGGCTGGGTTTCATGATGTAGGAGATCAGGATGAGGATAATGGTGTTGGGGATGTTATCGATGACGTTGTAAACCTCCGTCAGCAGACGGTCAAGCTTACGGACGTATCCCCACAAAACGCCAACCAGGATCCCCACAAAAGCTTCCACAAAGGCCACGACAAAGCCAATGAACAGGCTTGTGCGGGTTCCGCTCCAAACGCGGGCCCACAGATCCTGGCCAATGTTGTTGGTACCGAACCAGAAGGAATGCTCACTGGGCAGGATGCGCAGCTCGGTATCCGCATTGGCGGTCAGGGAGCCGTCGTCATTCCTGGTGAATGCAGAAGCCTCTGCGTAGAGCGCACTGCCATTGTTGGTGTACTCCACAGGAGCAGAGTACATGTCGATCTTAAAGTTTGAGCGGCTCTCGTAAGGGACGGCAGTCGGATCGTCCGGCAGCTTGAGCTTGGTCTGGAAGTTGTTCTTCACATAACCGGTCTTGCCGTCGTATTCGATCTTGCACCAGTCATCGCCATACTCAACGACCATAAACTTGGTACGCGCCTTCAGGCTGGCCAGGACATTGTCCACGGCGTACCAGCCTTCGTACCCCTTCACTTCCTGACCGTTGAGGATAGCGCCCTCAGGAGCGGTCATCATCACAGTGGAGAAACTGGGCGCGAGGTTGGACAACTGTTTGCCGGACTGAGGATGATTGTTGATCAGGTTCGCCGGATACTGGCCAGGCAGGTAGGGCTGCAGGATGGTGAACAGAAGCAATGCCACCAGCACACAAAGCAGGAACACCGCTACCTTGTTCTTGAAGAACACACGCAGGGTGCTCTGCCAGTAGGAATAGTTGGAATAGCCGCTCTTTTCACCGGCAGATGCATCGTAATCGGCCAGTACGAAAAGCTCATCCTCGTTGATTTCCGGCTGATTCAGCTCGTTTTGAAGCTGCTCGGAGAGCGCCTTTTCGAGCTTTGCGCTCTTATGATCCTTGATGCTGAACATCAGCGGGCACCCTCCTTCTTCACAAAGCTGATACGGGGATCGATCAGGCCCATCAGCAGATCGCCGAGCAGCAAGCCGACGATGCCGATGCAGCTGTACAGCATAACGATCGCCTGAACCATGGGGTTGTCCTGGCGGCCGATAACGTCCACCAGCAGGCCGCCCATGCCGGGAATGGAATACAGGGATTCAATGTAGATCGAGCCGCTGATCGTATACAGAAGCGAAGTGGGGATGTACTGGATCATGGGCACAAAAGCGTTGCGGAACACGTGCTTCATCATGATTTTCTTGTCCGACACGCCCTTGGCACGGGCCAAACGGACGTAATCCTTATTCATCTCGTCCACCATGTAACGACGCAGCCACATCGCGTAGGACGCAGTGCTGCCCAGGGACATGGACACAACCGGGAGGATCCAGGTGACAAGGTTGCTTTCGTCAAAAAGCATCGGGATATTAAGCGCGCTGGTGCCATACATCTGGATGAAAATGTAGTACACTGCCGCCGGGACCGCATTGATGAACACGATATACACCGTGCCCAGCTTATCCCAGAATTTCCCCTTGCTGCGAGCCATCGCCGTGCCAAGCGGAATACCCATCAAAAGCGAAAGCGCCATGGAGAGAACGCCAAGTTTGATGGAAATGGGAGCTTTCTTGACGATGATATCAGAAATAGAGGCGCCGGCGCTGTAACGCGCAGAGGTGCCCAAATCACCGTGGAAAAGATCCACAAAGAAATTCCACAGCTGCACAGGGATGGGATCATTCAGGCCCAGCTGTTCAAGCTTGGCGTTGATCGTTGCCTGGTCTGCCTTTTCGAAATTGTCGAAATAACCTTCGATGGGCATCTGCCGGAGCAGCACAAAAACCACTGTGATAATAATGCACAGTGTGATCAGTGATGAGGCAAGCCGCTTAAGGGAATACTTCAGCATAAACGTTCACAACCTTTAACGGGCGATACACGCCCTCTTTCGGGCATGGGTGTTACCATAAACACCAAATAAGGGAAATCCCCAAACGACAAGGGGAGCCCGGGCGACGGAATTGCGCCGCCCGGGCAGTATGATTGTTTTGTTTGGTTTGCCGCTGATTACTGAGCAGCCTCGGCGATCTTCGCGCGCTCCTCCAGCCAGGCGTCATAGGCGTCCCAGTACTGGTCGGTGCTCATGGGAGCATCCAGCAGGGTCTGACCCTTGTAGCGCTCGTTAGAGATACCAAAGGGAGCAAACTGGCTCTCGAAGGGATTCAGGCGAGAAGCAGTGTAGCCGCCATTGTCGTAGCCGTAGGGCACGATCAGGGCATTCTCGATCAGGAAAGCCTCCGCAACGGTGTAAGCATCGTAACGGGCCTGCAGATCGTCGGTGATCGCGCGTGCAGCGTCAACCAGCTTGTAGTACTCGCTCACGCCGTTCTCGTCCAGGTACTCGGTGGCCAGCTCGGGCCAGTTGTAGGTGCCATCGTAGAAGGGATCGGTGTAGGTGTTGGGGTCGGCGTAGTCGGGGCCCCAGTTGCACTTCATCAGCGCGTACTTACCGGAACGGCGGACCTCCTTCAGGAAGCCGGAGGAAGGACCAGCCTCGACCACGATGTCGATGTAGTCAGTGCCCAGCAGGCCTTCCAGCTGCTGCTCGACAACAACGCACTCCTCAGCCCAGGAAGAGCTGGAGGGGTTGTAGGGCATCAGGATCTTAATGGGGAAGGTCGCACCGGCAGCCTGCAGCTCAGCAATGGCAGCAGCCTTGTACTCCAGGGCCTTCTCCTCGTTGAAAGTCTCAGTGCCCAGGGCGGTGATGTTGGCCAGGGCGCCCATCTGGGTGTAGTCAACGCCGTTGATGGAAACAAACTCCGGAGGAGTCACGGTGTTGAACAGGATGGATTCGGGATTATCGGGTTCCATGACCAGCTTGGACTTTACACGATCCAGGCCGTAGTAGATGGACTGACGGAAGTTCTCGTTGTTAACAGCGATCTTCCAGTTTTCGGGCTCATAGGCGGCGTCAAAGTTGGGATCAAAGTTGAACGCCCAGAAGTAGGTGTAGAAGCCGCTCTGGCGCACAGGACGGATCAAATCCGCCTTCTCGGGATCAGCCAGCCACTCGGAAGCAATGGTGGAGGTGATGGTAGCATCATCCACCTGACCGCGGCTGAACAGCTCGGGAGAAATAGTGCTGGATTCCTTATTGTACTGCTGCTCGATGCGGTCAATGAAGATGTTGGCAGCGTCCCAGTTGCTCTCGTTCTTGGCGTAGACGCGCTTCTCCTGGGGCTTGAAGGTCTCCAGGATGTAAGCGCCACAGTACAGCAGATTCTCGTTGCTGGTAGCAACGCCGAAGTCAGCGCCCTTTTCAGCCAGGAAGTCAGCATTCACGGGCATGAAGCAAACGTAGGTCAGCATGGACAGGAAATAGGGCACGGGCTCGACCAGCGTGTACTGCAGGGTGTACTTGTCCAGCGCCTTGACGCCGACGGTGTCGAAGTCCATCACAGGATAGGGCTCCTTGCCCTCTTCGGGGGTGCTGGTGCCCAGGTAGTAGGCTTCAGCGCCGGCGATGACAGAGTAGAAGATGTTGGCGGTGGAGGAGGCGTTCTTCGCATCCAGGATGTACTTGGCGGCGGTGACGAAGTCTTCAGCGACCACGTCCGCGTAGTAGGTGCCGTCAGCTTTCACCCAGGTCGCGTTCTCGCGCAGCTTGAAGGTGTAGGTCAGGTTCTCAGGATCATACTCCCAGCTCAGGGCCAGGGAGGGCTGAACCTCGCCGTACTTGTTGTACTCAACCAGCGTGTCGATCACATTGGCAGCCAGCGCGAATTCGTTGGCGGTTGCGGTAGTCAGGTAATTCAGGGAGGTGATCTCGCCGGAATACAGCGTGCGGTAAGCCACGGGTTCCTCAGCATAAGCGGGCGCGATGGCCATGCAGACCACAAGCACCAGGCTCAGCATAAAGGCGATCATTCTCTTCATGTGATTGTCCTCCTGTTCTCTTCATATCGGATCTCTTTCCGATAGCATGTATCATACCATACATTTTATAGGATTGCAATTGATGTACAGAAAAAATGCAAATTCGGGTGTAATTTAACAGTTTTTTCGACAGCCGCGCCAATTGTTCTGCATATAGTCGGGATTTTAAATGCAAACAATGGTAAATCAAAGCTTCTCATAGCTGATGAGCCGGGCTTTACCGTCAATCTGGCGCATGCTGAAAGGCATGGGCGCGCCGATGCGTTCGACTTCCCCGCCCTGATTATCGTAAGGATCTACGCGCAGTACAGACAATTCGGGGCTGATTTCTGCCTGGAAAACGCGGTTTGCCACCATACGCATCGGATCAAGGTTGCCGAAATAGAATTGATGCCGTTCCTTTGCACCGTAGCGATAAGCGCTGCCGCCATAGCTGCAGTCCGCAAATAGCCAGCCCCAGCCCTCCAAATAGAACTGCGCCCAGTCATGTCCGCCGGTATAAGCCGGTTCCACAGCAAGACCACTCTGCCAGCGAGCCGGAATTCTGCTGATCCTACAAAGAATGATAAACAACAGCGCCTGCAGACCACAGTCGCCGCGAAGATTAACTGCGCAGTATTCGTTCAGGCTGTCGATCTGGAAGTAATCGCGCATAAAAGCGTAATCGATCTTTGTGGTGATGAATTCATAGATCTTCCACGCCTTCTCCACATCGGATGCTGCATCCTTTGTGATGTCAGCAGCAAGTCCTTGAAGGTAGGGCGTAAAGCGCGTGAATGCACCATCCTCAGCCAGATCGCCCTCACAAGGCGGCATCGCATCGGGATACAAAGGTTGCGAAGGTTTAGGATGATTGAGCGGATCTGCATACTTGATGGTGCTCACATAGGAGTACTTCACTTCAAATTCATGCCATTCGTTCAGCTGACGCTGCCAATGCAAGGTGCGTGCAGGAGCGTTCTCCGGCGAAATACCGTCCGGATCGCCTTCAAGCAGCCGGATGTCGCTTTGCTGTGCGGAAACTGCCGGAAAAGGAAGATGCAGCAGATATTCCCCCGGTACAAAGTCTTCCTTTTCCACATAGATGCTGGTATCCAGCGTAATGCGGTAGGAAAGACTCCCCTGCTGCTTGATTTCAGCGATCATCGGATCAAGCCAATCATTCTCCGGTGTGACTTCCCTGCCCGCCTGGCGCACAAGCTCCGGATGCTTCGCAATCGAGCGGTGGCATCGCAGGAAGTAGCGTTTCTCGCCGTTGATATAGATAAAATCAATGCGCCCATCCAGCTCCCATGCATCGAACTGTTCCTCTGTCACGCTTGGCACAAGCTCGCGCAGCTTGGCAAGGGCTTGGGCTTTATTCCACGGATACTGTGTCGGCAGGCGGCGGATGCGCTCGCGTTCACATTCAAGACGGGCGCGGAGCATAGCCGGCAATTCCAATTGCAAACGACGATCGATCGCTTTGATGGCTCCCTCAAGATCACCGGCCCACTTCCGCTTCAGGATGTCCTCCGGCAATGGCATGGAGAGCGAATCAACGCAAAGCTTGGTATCCATTTGTGATTCCTCCTGTATGAAGTGTTTCCATTGTAACATACAACGGCGGCTCGCGGCGGTAAAATGCATCGAAAGAACAATCGCCCTCCGTTGAAGTTGCGCTCAGCATCTGTTATGATAAGTGCAGGAGGGATCGCTATGAACGAAATGCAGGTACTTGAAAGCATCCGCCAGCGCATGGAGCAGGTTCCCGGCCACACGGGCTTCTACTATTTGAACTTAAACACCGGTTTGGAATATGGAGTCCGTGAGAATGACATCTTCGGTGCCGCCAGTGTTATCAAGCTGCCATTGTACATGCACGTGCTGGCAGAATGCGCTGCCGGACGCATGTCGATGGACGACAAGCTAACGATCTCCGCGGAAGACAAAGTGCCTATCTGCGGCGCGCTGACGCTCTTCACCGGCAGTGTTGAAGTGGATGTTCGCACGCTGTGCAAATTGATGATCTCCATCAGCGACAACACCGCAACCAACAAACTGATCGATTATAGCACCATTCCCGGCGCACAGGATGGCTTTCAACGCATGGGCCTGCAAAAAACGCAGCTTAACCGGAAGCTATTTGACCGGGCTGCATCACGATCCGGCTTGCGGAATGTGATCTGCCTTCGCGAGATCGGTCAGCTGTTGGCAATGCTGTACCGCGGCGAATTCGTCAGCGAAGCGGTCTGCAAGGCGGCCATTGATACGCTGCTGCTCCAGCAGGTGGAACACAAGCTGAACGGGCGCATCTGCGGCGAGGTAGCCATTGCGCACAAAACGGGTGAAGATGACCGACTCAGCAATGATGTTGGTATTGTGTATGCACCGCATCCCTTCGTCATCTGTTTCGCAGGTCACGATACAGACGTGTATTTGTAGGAGGATTTGATGCGCAATGCCACTTGGGAACTGTGGCAGGCACAACTAAAATGAACATCATAAGGGACGGCATAGACCGTCCCTTTTCTTACGGTTGCCAGAATTCGGACAGGCTCCGGCGGACCTTGCCGCTGTAACCGGTGACGGAACCTGCGTAGTACATGGAGCGCAGCACCGCCTCCTCTGTGGCCTCTGCGACAGCGCGGAAAGCTTTGTTGATTTGGCTCTCATGGATGCAAAGCAGGTTGAAGCAGCCCGCTTTCTCCGGGATTCGATTGGCAGTCGAGAAGCCGATCATCACTTCCCCGCTGCTATGACCAATGTAGCTTCCAAGGCGCGCCAGGCCAACGCTGCAGCGGCGTATGATGCGTTTCAGCTGACGGCTTGTAAGTGGCAGATCTGTTGCAACGATCATGATGCAGCTGCCCTGATCAGGGGTATCTTCATGAATACGGCGCTCAATGTCCAAACCAACGGGCTGCCCGTCGATGCGCAGGTCGCTCAGGGAACCATGATTGGTCTGCACCAATACGCCCAGGTGGAAGATCTCCCCGTCGATCTCAATCTGCCGTGAGGATGAGCCGATGCCGCCCTTCAAGTCATGGCAGGTCATGCCTTTTCCCGCACCGACAGCTCCCTCTGCAAAGGTGGAGGCAGCAGATTCGATCGCAGCAAACACATGCTCCTGCTCTACGGCGCGGTGCCGAATATCATTCAGGGATGCGTCATTGCATTCGCAAATCACCGGATTGATGGAAGTAATGGCATAACCGTCATTCTCCGCCTGACGACACATGTACTCCACCATTGCATCGTGCACTTTGCCGACATTCAGCGTATTTGTCAGCGCAATGGGCGTTTCCAGCGTGCCAAGCTCCGCAATCTGCATCAGGCCGGCTGTTTTTCCAAAGCCATTGAGCACGTGTTGGGCAGCGACCATCTTCCGCTTGAAAATATCATCCTCACAAGGAAGCACCACCGTTACGCCGGTCTTATGGCGCTCATTATTAATGGTGCAGTGGCCAATGCGCACACCGGGCACATCACCAATGGAATTCAGTCTACCGTGGGGCATACGGCCGATTTTCATATTCATAAGACGCCTCCCTGAAATTCATGTTCTTCTCATTATACCACAATCACAGACGCAATCAAGCACAATCTGCCATCAGCTTCCAGCATCATCCTTGGGGATTCAGGCTACAATAGCCGCGAACCCCAATTTCCTCAATCGAATCAAGGAGGCATGCATTATGCGCGCAACCGGCATTGTTCGCCGAATCGACGATCTGGGCAGAGTCGTCATCCCCAAGGAGATCCGTCGTACCCTCCGCATACGTGAAGGAGATCCGCTGGAAATTTATACCGACCGTGACGGAGAAGTCATCCTGAAAAAGTACAGTCCGATTGGCGAGATGTCCTCATTTGCCAAGGACTATACGGAAAGCTTGTTCCGCTCGCTGGGGCATATTGCCGTCATCGTGGATCGTGATCAGGTCGTTGCTGCCAGCGGTGTCTCACGCAAAGAGTTGTGGGACAAGCCCATCTCCCATGACCTGGAGACCGCCATCGCCGGTCGTCAGACCATGACCCTCAACCGTCAGCAAGGGGGCCGCACCATGGCGGTTACCAACGAGGAGGACGCAAACGCCGCTTATACTGCGCAGGTCATCAGCCCGATCATCGCGGACGGCGAAGCCATCGGCGCTGTGCTGCTGATGAGCCGTGAGAACGGCGTGCGTATGGGCGATACGGAAATCAAGGTGGCCGAAACGGCTGCTGGCATTGTTGGCCGGCAGATGGAACAGTAAGGGGGATATCCCCCTTTTTCTGTTTCTCCCTTGTGCAAATCAGGAAAGAGGCGTATAATAGGATACAGCATTACCGATGAAAGGATGCATCCTATGACGAACAAGTCAAAGTCGATCATTGGCGGCATGACAGTGCTTGGCCTGGCCGGCGTAATCTGCAAGCTGGTGGGCGTTCTATATTCCATTCCGCTGACATGGATGATCGGCACCCAGGGGCTGGGCGTGTATAACGCGGTGTTCCCGGCCTACAATTTGATGCTGACGATCTCCTCTGCCGGACTACCCGTGGCGGTCAGTCGACTGGTTGCCCGCAGCCTTGCCAAGGATGATCCCAGCAGTGCCAGGAACGTATTCAAGACGGCGCTGATCCTGCTGACTGCTGTTGGCAGCGTGGCGACGATCATTATGCTGGCAGGCAGCAATCTGCTCGCCGTTGCATCCGACCAGCCCACGAGCCGCATCGGCTTCCAGGTGATCGCCCCCTGCGTGCTGCTGGTGTGCATGCTCAGCGCGTTCCGTGGCTTTATGCAGGGCCAGCAGAATATGACGCCTACCGCGATCAGCCAGCTGATTGAGCAGGTCGGCAAGGTGTTCCTGGCGCTGCCAATGGCCTACTTTGGCAGCAAAATTGGCATCGAGTACGGCGCTGCCGGTGCGCTGCTGGGTACCACCATCGTGGAAGGCATTGCGCTCCTCTACATGATTATCCTTTATTTCCGTCGCAAAGCAGCGTTTGCTTCACTGCCCCAATTAGTGAACGAACTTCCCGAATCCCGCAGCAGCATTGCCAAGCAGCTGATGGGCATCTCCCTGCCGATTACCATCGGCGCCTGCATCGTTCCTTTGTCCCAGTATATTGACTCTACTATGCTGGTGGGTCGATTGATGTCTACCGGCATGGAAGCCGGTAAAGCCGCATCTGTGTACGGACTTTTCTCCGGCACGGTAATCCGCATCATCAATATTCCTACGGCCCTCGCGCTGGCTGTCAGCATGTCGCTGGTGCCAGCCATTTCCTCCGCCAAGGCTGTTGAAGATCACCGGCAGATCGTCCGCCAGACGGATCTGGGCATGCGCTTTGCCTTCCTGATCGGCCTCCCCTGCTCCATTGGCATGAGCGTCCTTGCAGAGCCGCTGATGCGCTTCTTCTATGAAGGTAGCATCGTAGAGGAAGAACTCGTCCTCGGCGGCGAGCTGCTGACGATGTCCGGCCTGACCATCATCCTGTTTACCGTTGTCCAGGCGACGACAAGCGTGTTGCAGGGCCTTGGCAAGCAGCGCATCCCCATGTACACACTGGTCGCAGGCGTGGTTTGCAAGATCGTCCTCAATTATGTGTTGATCGCCATTCCTGAGATCAACATCCACGGCGCGCCCATCGCATCGCTGGTGTGCTACACCGTGTCCATGGTGCCGAACCTGTACTACATGCTCAAGTACACGAAGTCGAAGATGAACTGGATGGGCTGGATCGTCCGTCCCGGTATCGCTACTGCTGCCATGGGCGTTGTCGTATTCGCCATGCGTGAGCTGCTGCCCGGCGGCCGGCTGATGCTGTTGGTCGACGTCGCTGTCGGCGTAGTTGTCTTCGCGGTCGCTGCTCTGGCTATCAAAGCAATCACCAAGGAGGATCTGCGCGCTTTCCGCCGCAGAAAGTAAGAGGTACTCGCTATGAAACCTGTTGTTACCGTTGTTTCACTTGGCCCCGGCGATCCTAAACTACTGACGCTCCAAACTGCCGACGCGCTCCGTAAGGCGCGTTGTCTGATCCTGCGAACCGCCCGTCATCGCGCGGTGGAATGGCTGCGCGAAGAAGGCGTATCCTTCACCGATTTCGATACGCTTTACGACGAATACGAGGATTTCGACGCTCTGCACGCGGAGATGGCACGCCGTCTGTGGGCTGCTGCCGCTGAGAAAGCCGTGACTTTTGCTGTCATCGATGCCCAGACAGACGGTGCTGTCCGAGCCCTTCGAGCCACTTGTCCTGCAGATGGCAGGGTGACCATTCTGCCCGGGGTGACGATGGCGGACAGCTGTCTGGCGCTGCTTCCTGAACAGTTCGAGCAGAGCGGCAAGGTGCGTATTCTCCCGGCCATGGATGCATTGGAGACTTCCCCGGATCCCTCCACCCCCCTGCTTGTCACCGAGCTCTTTGATCGCATGCTTGCCTGTGACCTGAAGCTGCACTTAAGCGACATCTACGGTGACGAAGCCGAGATTGTCATCTTCCCCACCAGCGCGAAAATCAACCGTAAACCCCTTGTGATCCATTTGATGGAGCTAGACCGTCAGCACACTTACGATCATACTGTATGCCTGTATGTCCCCGCAATGGCCATTGAACAGCGCCAACGTTATTGCTTTGAAGATCTGCTGGAGGTGATGCGCCTGCTCCGTCAGCGCTGTCCGTGGGATGGTGAACAGACCCATGAGAGCCTGCGTAAGTACATGATTGAAGAAGCCTACGAGGCCGTCGGTGCCATCGACGAAGATGATATGGATCACCTGGCGGATGAACTGGGTGATGTGATGCTGCAGATCGTATTTCATGCAGACATTGCCCGTGAGATCGGGGAATTTACCATCAATGACGTCACCAGCGCTATCGTCAGCAAGCTGATTTACCGTCACGCGCACATCTTCGGAAATGTTCATTGCGACACTGCTGATGAAGTCAGCCAGAGCTGGGAACAGCTTAAGAAAATCGAAAAGGGCTTGACAACTCAGGCAAGCGTTCTTGCCGACGTCAGTCAGGGACTTCCCGCGCTGATGCGGGCTGCCAAGGTGCAGAAGAAGGCCGCCCAGGTGGGCTTTGACTGGGATGACGCCATTGGTGCGCTGCCCAAGATCCACGAGGAAGCCGATGAGGTGCTTGCGGAGCTGGAGGCCGGCCGTGATCCGGGTGAAGAACTGGGAGATCTGCTGTTCAGCTGTGTCAATGTTGCCCGCCTGGCAGGTAAGGAGCCGGAGCTGCTGCTGAAATCCGCAACTGAGAAGTTCATCCGACGCTTTACAGCCATGGAAAACCTCATCATTTCCGACGAAAAATCGCTGGAGGGCTTGACATTGGCGGAAATGGATGTATACTGGAATAGGGTCAAAGCCAGCATGTTAAATGAGCTGTAACCCCGCATAGTCATAGCATCCGCCGGTTATCCTGTGGAATGCAGAGTATGCAGCAACATCAAGTTTTAGGGCATATGCCCGCCATGCATAACGCATAGGTACATTAAGGAGGAACATCATCATGAACAAGACCGAACTGATTGCCGCTATCACTGAGAAGACCGGCTTCACCAAGAAGGACGCTGAGAAGGCTCTGAACTCTGTGGTGGACGTTATCACCGAGTCCCTGGTCAAGGGCGACAAGGTGCAGATCGTTGGCTTCGGCTCCTTCGAGGTGAAGGATCGCCCCGAGCGCGTTGCCCGCAATCCCCAGGCTCCCGACCAGGAGATCACCATCCCCGCCTCCAAGGCTCCCGTCTTCAAGGCTGGCAAGTCCCTGAAGGAAGCTGTCAACAAGTAATTACGGCTTACGGCCCGCAGGCGTTGCTTGCGGGTTTTTCTTTATTGAGGTGATTGATCATGCGTCTTGACAAATATCTGAAAGTTTCCCGTATCATCAAGCGCCGCACGGTTGCCAACGAGGCGTGCTCCGGTGGCCGCGTGACCCTCAACGGCAAGGTCGCGAAACCCGGCGCCGAAGTTAAGCCCGGTGACATCATGACCATCCGGTTTGGCGATCATCTCGGCAAATATGAGATCCTTTCTGTGCCAGCAACCGTCCGTAAAGAAGGCGCAGCGGATCTCTATCGCATCCTTGAAGAGGATGCGGCCATGGCCAGCGAGCGTCAGGCGGAGGACTGAACCATGTGGTATGCAATCGTTTTGGCAGGCGGCAGCGGAAGCCGTATGGGCGCAGGCTGCAATAAGGTGCTGCTTGACTTGCAGGGCGAACCGGTCATTGTGCGCTCCGTCAAGGCCTTTCAGGGGCATGTACAGGGCGTTGTGCTGGTCAGCCGCGAGGAGGACATTCCGGATATGCGCGAAGCCATGGAGGCTGCCAGGCTGCCTGTAACCATCGTTGCAGGCGGTAACACAAGGCAAGCCTCTGTCTGGAATGGCCTGTGCGCCCTGCCGGCGTGCTGCACCCATGTGCTCATCCACGATGGCGCACGCTGCATGGTGGACGAAGGTACTATTCGCCGTTGTATGGCATCCGTTGAAAATTGCGGAACCGGTGTGGCAGCCATTCCGGCTGTTGACACCATCAAACAAGTGGATGGCGCAGAGATCGTCACTGGCACACCAGACCGCAGCACGCTTCGCGCTGTGCAAACGCCGCAGGGATTCACCGTTGACCTCATCTGCCGAGCCCACAAGGCCGCTATGCAGGAGAAGTTCATTGGCACGGACGATGCCTCCCTGGTTGAACGCCTGGGTGAATCCGTCCGGCTTACCCTTGGCGACCGTCGCAACATCAAACTCACAACGCCGGAGGACATGATCATGGCTGAAGCCTTCCTGCCCCACGACTTCCCTTCCCTGCGTATCGGCCAGGGATATGACGTACACCGGCTCGTCGAGGATCGCGAGCTGATCCTCTGCGGTGTGACGGTTCCCCATCACCTGGGTTTGCTCGGACATTCCGACGCTGATGTGGCGCTCCATGCGCTGATGGACGCAATGCTTGGTGCAATGGCCTTGGGTGATATCGGAAAGCACTTTCCCGATACCGATGAACGCTACCGTGGCATTTCCAGCATGAAGCTGTTGGAGCATGTTGTAGCACTCCTGGAAGAACACCATGCACGAGTCACCAACTGTGACGTGACCATCGTCGCGCAGAAGCCAAAACTGCTTCCCTATACTCCGCAGATGCGCGAAAATGTAGCTGTTGCTCTGAATTTGCCCTTGAACCGCGTCAATGTGAAGGCGACCACGACCGAGCGCCTCGCTTTTGAAGGCCGTGAGGAAGGCATCAGCGCCCAGGCTATCTGCATGGTTGAAACCCGATAAGAAAAAGACGATCTGCTACCGTAGACCGCCCCAGAATGTACGGACTGCACAAAAAGGGCCCTATGTAAGGCCAAAAGGATCAGACGGAGAGGCGAAGCGAGAGCGGCGCCACTCCGAATTTAGTTTGGATGCGCTCGTTGTTGTAGAAGTCGATATAGCGGT
>JAZNSI010000005.1:0-104220 GCA_045591175.1 Clostridia bacterium | reverse complement strand
CTGGTAATAGTTCCTTTACCTGTGTGTAGTTTCTTTTGGTCATGACAATACCCCCTATGTAGTTATTATCCTACATAGGGGGCTTTTTGTCTATTGTCCGTTTTTACTGGTTCAGTCTACAATGTGCGGCAGTCTTTTGTTGTGCGAAAATCAGCGGTCCTTGATCTGGGCGATCACGTAGAGCGCCTCAAAGGAGCGGTAGGTGCCGTTGACGATCTGCTGGTACACGTTGTCGGAGCGGGTATTGCCGCTGCGGTAGCTGGAGTAAATGCTGTCCAGCGTGCTGCTGTAGGAGCCGGTGGTGTCCAGGATCTGCGCGATCACGTAGCAGGCCTCGAAGGTGCGGTAGGTGCCGTTGACGATCTGCTGATACACGTTGTCTGCGCGGGTGTTGCCGCTGCGGTAGCTGGAATAGATGCTGTCCAGCGTGCTGCTGTAAAGACCGCGGGTGTCCAGGATCTGTGCGATCACATAGCAGACCTCGAAGGTGCGGTAGGTGCCGTTGACGATCTGCTGATACACATTGTCAGCGCGGGTGTTGCCGCTGCGGTAGCTGGAGTAGATGCTGTCCAGCGTGCTGCTGTAAGAACCGGTGGTGTCCAGGATCTGTGCGATCACATAGCAGACCTCGAAGGTGCGGTAAGTGCCGTTGACGATCTGCTGATACACGTTGTCGGCGCGGGTGTTGCCGCTGCGGTAGCTGGAATAGATGCTGTCCAGTGTGCTGCTGTAAAGACCGCGGGTGTCCAGGATCTGAGCAGTCACATACGCAGCCTCAAAGGAACGGTAGGTGCCGTTGACGATCTGCTGATACACATTGTCTGCGCGGGTATTGCCGCTGCGGTAGCTGGAGTAGATGCTGTCCAGCGTGCTACTGTAATCGGCGTGTGCCACGGTGCAAAAGAGCATCAGCAGCACCAGGATCATCGAGACTATGCGCTTCATCATTCGTTTGTCCTCCTGCGTGGTATTTGCTTATAGTGTACCATGCGGATGCTGAAATGGCAAGGGAGGACGCTTGATTTTGTTTACAATTTGTTTTAAAATTCAACGATATGTACCTCGCCGCGCTGCGTGACGGGGTGTTTTTTCGCCCACACAGCGATGGCAGAACCATCCGACAGCACGGCAACGCGCGGATGCCGGATATCTGGGTGTGCCTCGCGGTAAGCGCGGGCAGCGGCCTTCACGGCGGATGGGTCGCCCTGCAGGAAGGGCGGCAGGTAGCCGGTATTGTCCGTGGCGAGGCGGTCGAGGATCATCGCGTCGCGCAGGGCGGATTCCTCCACGCCCAGGGACAGGAACACATCGTAGACCAGGCGCGTCAGGTTGTCCAGGCTCCAGCGGCCCTGACGGGCGGCCATGCGCTCACCCAGGAGCAGGTACAGCTCGAAGGGGCGGATGCCGGTGTTGAGGGCCAGCTGCTCCGCCAGCATGAAACGCCCGCTGTTGTGGATGCGCTCCACGGCTTCGGCGGCGTCGTGCAGCCGGCGCAGCTCGGCGTAGCTGATCCACGGCGTGGACAGCACCTCGTAGGGAGGGTCGGGAGCGAACCGCGCGCCCCATTTCTCCATGCGAAGCTTGCTGCCGTGGATGAATTTCAGGAAACCCAGCTGCAGTTGATGGGGCTTGAGGAAGAAGGCCTGGTCGAAGCTCTGTCCGAAGGTGGCGAAGTCCTCCTCCGGCAGGCCGGCGATCAGGTCGATGTGCAGGTGAATGTTGCCGGGTACAAGCAGGCGCTGGATGCGATCCACCAGCTTATCCATGTCGGTGTGACGATCGCAGGCGTCCAGCGTTGCGCCGTGGAAGGTCTGCAGGCCCGCTTCCATCTGGAACAGCCCTGCCGGAGCCGTCGCTAACAGCGAGAGGGCCTCGTCATCGAAGAGATCCGCCGCTACCTCGAAGTGGTAGCACACCTTGCCGATGCGGCCCTCCGCCCTGGCGTCGATCAGCCCGCGGATCAGCGCCACCGTGCGGGCCTTGTGGCAGTTGAAGGTGCGGTCGATCAATTTGACGGTGTCACAGCCGCTGTTGCCGATGCGGATCAGCAGTTCGAGGGCTTCATCCACCGGCATGAACGCGACCTGGCGGGCGTCGGGGGCCTCCTTATTCCCGGAGAGGCAGAACGCGCATTGGAACGGACACCCCCGCGAGGTCTCCACATAGGCCATGCGGCCGTTGAGGGCGGCATGCCATGCGTCGTCATAGAGGTCGCTGCGGGGCGCGGGTGCAGGGGCGGGCAGGGAAGTGTGCAGCCCATCTGCGGTGCGGAAGCATGCGCCGGGCACCTCCGCCGGGTCGCCGCCATGCATGATGATGCGCAGCAGCGCAGGCAGGCTTTCTTCGCCGGCACCGCGCAGCAGGTAGTCGATGGGGGCCTCCCGTAAGGTATCGTCCACCGAGAACGTCGCCTCCGGGCCGCCGACGATCACCACAACCTCCGGCTTGAGCGCCTTCACCCGGCGGATCAGCCGCAGGGCGCACTCCCGGTTCCAGATGTACATGGAAATGCCCAGCACATCCGGCGCTGTGGCCATCACCCGGCTGAGGAGATCCTCCTGGGTGTCGTTGATGTTCAGGTCGCAGATGGTGGTCGTTACATCGGGACAGGCTTCGTCCACCGCCTTTTTCAGGCAGAAGGGCGCCAGGGGCATGTGGATGTACTGGCTGGCAAGGCCGGTCAGCGTCAGGCGAAGGGGCATGGCGGATACCTCCGGGGTGGTTTTCATGTAGAAACATTCTACCACAAACCGATAATGAATTGCAATTCCCGCGATTCAAGTGTATAATAAGATGAATGCATATGGACATTTTGTCGTGAAAGGGGCGTTTTCATGAAAATGAAGCCTGTTTGGAAGGAAAGCTTCCGCCTGTACAAGAAGAATTTCCCCCAGCTGTGTCTGGCACTGCTGGTGCAGCTGGTGCTGCGCGGCATTGCGCTTTGTCCGCTGATGTTCCTGGCGGACAAGGCCCTTGCGCCGCTGGCGTATCTGGCCATCCCCATGTACCTGCTGATCGTGCTGCCTGCACGGCAGAATTACGCGCTTGCCCTGCAGGAAATGTTGCACGGCGGCAGCGTGTTCAGCCTGCAGCTGATCGCGACGAAGGGCTACTGGCGCAAGCTGCTGCGCGGCTTGAAGGGTGCGGTGTGTATCCTCCTGTGGAGCGTGGTGACCGTCACCAGCGCGGTGCTGCTGTACGCGGCGTATGAAGGCCACTGGGGCCTGGATGTGCTGACGCTGATGCGCATCTGTTCCGCCGTGGGCGGGGATGACCTGGTGGGCGGCCTGATGATCATCATCGCAGCCATCGCCGCCAGCGCGCTGCTGATCCTGGTGGGCTGTGCGGTGCACTCCGGCAGCCGTCATGCCGCCGCCATGGGGAACCGCAAGGTGCTCAAGGGCCGCCGTCTGGGCCTGACCGCGCTGTGGTTTACGGGTCTGGTGCTGGTGATCCCCTTTGCGGCGGTCGTGGTCGCGACTCTGGGGGACTACGCGCTGACCCTGATTTCCGCCCTGAAGGACTTCTCCTTCCCGGAGACCTTTGCCCTCAATGGCAGGCAGATCGCCATGCTGGCTGCTGGGGCAGTGATGCTGCTGTTCCCGCTGCTGCCGCTGAAGAACCTGCTGCCCGCCGTGTATCTGAACATGGCTGAGGAAAAGAACGATGCTGCGGCTTGACCGCTGGCTGGTGACGCTGGGCATCGGCAGCCGGAGCGAGGTGCAGAAGCTGGTGAAAAAGGGCGGCGTGAAGGTCAACGCTGTGCCCGTGAAGGAGCCGGGCATGCAGGTGGATGAGACCACCGCCGTCCTGACCGTGAACGGCGCGCCCGTGGATGGCCGCCTGAATCGCCATGTGATGCTGCACAAGCCTGCCGGGCTCCTCACCGCTGCCCGCGACAAGAAGCAGCCCACCGTGATGGATCTGCTGCCGGAGGTGTACAACGCCATCGGCTGCATGCCTGTGGGCCGCCTGGACAAGGACACCACCGGCTTGCTCTTCCTGACCACGGACGGCGAGCTCAACCACCGGCTGCTGTCGCCGGGCCGACATGTGGACAAGACCTACCTCGCCGAGGTGGACGGGACGCTGGATGAAAGCCATGTCGCTGCCTTCGCCGAAGGATTGCACCTGTCCGACTTCGATGCGCAGCCCGCCACACTGGAGATTGTCGCGCCCCAAACGGGCCGCGTGACCGTCCATGAGGGCAAGTTCCATCAAATTAAGCGCATGTTTTCCGCCGTGGGGCGCGAGGTCACGAAGCTCCACCGGGAGACCTTCGGCAGCCTCGTGCTGGATCCGAATCTCCCCGAGGGCGAGTGGCGCGAGCTGACCGCGGAGGAGCTGTCCGCGCTGTACCAAGACGCACAAATGGAGCGAAATGTATGAACGACCAGTACTACACCGCTGATCCGACCAGCGAATCCAAGCCGGTGCCCTGCGCCTTTCCTTATCGAGGGTATGGGCTGAACTTCATGACCGACGCAGGCGTGTTCTCCAAGGGCGAGCTGGACGTGGGTTCCCGGCTGCTGCTGGATGCGCTGCCCGCGCTCTCTGGCGACGTGCTGGACATCGGCTGCGGCTGGGGGGCCATCGGCGTGGCCATCGCCAAGGCCAACAAGCATGCAAAGGTCACCATGGTGGACGTGAACCGCCGCGCCCTGGGGCTGTGCCAGGAAAACTGCACCCGCAACGGTGTGACGGCGGAGGTCTTTGAATCCGACGGCATGGCGGAAGTGCTGGGGCGTAAGTTCGACGCCATCGTCACCAATCCGCCCATCCGCGCGGGCAAGCAGGTCATCTACAAGATGTTTGCTGACGCGGCTGTCAGCCTGAATGGCAGCGGCGCGCTCTACCTTGTCATCCGCAAGCAGCAGGGCGCGGAAAGCTGCATGAAATACCTCAAAACCCTGTTTAACGAAGTCGAAAAGCTGGATAAATCCGCTGGATTCTGGGTGCTGAAAGCAAGCGAACCGAAGAAGCAGGAGGCTGCACATGATGAAGTTTGATCACGAGTATTTTGACGCGGGCTTGTACCGCATGGGCACCCGCTGCGAAAAGTGGGACGAGGCCCGCAAGGAGCACGGCGATGTGCTGCCCCTGTGGGTCGCGGACATGGATTTTCCCAGCCCGCCTGCGGTGCAGGAGGCCATCCTGCGCCGCGCCGGCCATCCCACCTTCGGCTACACCGGTGTGGAGGCTGATGATTATCAGGCGGTGATCGACTTCTGGCAGCGCCGCCACGGCCTGGCCATCGAGGCGGACTGGCTGACCCTGATGCCCTGCGTGGTTACCGGCATCAAGCTGGCCATCCTCGCTCTGACCCAGCCCGGCGACGGCGTGATCATCCAGTCCCCGGTGTACGGCCCCTTCCGCATGAGCGTGGAAGCGACGGGCCGCACCCTCACGGATGCGCCGATGACCCGCGATGCCAACGGCCGCTACGACATGGATCTGGCGGCGGTGGAGGCGCGTCTGCAGCAGGGCGCCAAGCTGATGATCCTCTGCAGCCCCCACAATCCTGCCTCCCGCGCCTGGACGCGGGACGAGCTGACCGCCCTGATCGAGCTGCTGGACAAGTACAACGTGCCGCTGGTGTCCGACGAGATCCACGCGGACTTTGTGTATGCGCCTGGCAAGTTTGTGCCTGCGCTGGCGGTCTCCCAGAAGAATGTGCTGTCCTTCTGCGCGGCCAGTAAGACCTTCAACCTGGCGGGTCTGCAGCAGGCCACCTGCATCTGCCCGGATGAAAGCATACGCAGCGCCTTCCGTGCCCAGATGGCCAAGGCAGGCGTGACCTGCGGCAACATCTTCGCCCTGGAGGGCACCCGCGCCGCCTACAACGAGGGCGACGCCTGGCTGGATGGCCTGATGGCCTACCTGGACGGCAACCGCAAGCATCTGGCGGCCATGGTCGCCGAGCATCTGCCCAAGGCAGTCCTCACCCCGATGGAAGCCACCTATCTGGGCTGGCTTGATCTGCGGGCCTATGGCCTTAATGAGGAGGAACTGCAGCAGCGCACCATCGCGGCGGGCGTGCAGTTCACCGGCGGCAAGTTCTTCGGCGACAACGGCGATGGCTTCCTGCGCATCAACATCGGCTGTCCGCGCCGCAACATCACCGAGGGCATCCTCCGGCTGAAGAAAGCGCTGGGGGTGTGACCCATGGCGATGATACATTCTGCGGGCGCGGTGCTGTACACTGTCGTTGACGGGGAGCGGCGCTATGTGCTCGTGCGCGAAAAAAACGGCAGCTACGGCATGCCCAAGGGTCATGTGGAACCCGGCGAGACCCTCGCCCAGACGGCCCTGCGGGAGATCCGCGAGGAGACCGGCGTGACGGCCACCCTCCACGGCGGTGAACCCGTCATGGTGGATGAGTACCCCATCGCCGGCGGCGATGTGAAGCGGGTGAGCTGGTTCGTGGCGCAGTATGCCGACCAGACCCCGGTGGCGGACCGTACCCAGGTGCTGGGCGTGCTGGTGCTGCCTGTGGAGGCAGCGCTGAAGACCCTGACCTACGGCAGCACCCGGGAGATACTGCGCAAGGTGGATCGCGAACTGGGCGCGGCGTAAAGTGCATAGAATGAGGCCCTCTCCGTGCGGAGAGGGCCTTTTACGTTACTTGAGGGTGATGGGGAAGTACTCGTTCAGGTCGAAATCATCCCAGTTGCGCAGGAGGATCATCAGCTCCGTGGGGGGCTGTTCCATCGCGCCGAAGGTACCAGAGTAGGTCAGTTGCTGACCGTTCTTTTCCGGCAGACCGCCGCCACCCATGCCCAGCACGCCGCGGGTCAGGTACTCTTTGTTCATGTCCACCAAGTTGGCGTTCCAGCCCAGGTTGCGAGCGATTTCTACATCGGTGACGGTGTAGGTGAGCGTCCAATAGCTCTGCACAGGTGTGCCGGTGATGGTGATGCCATCCACGCGGATGCCGAAGCCCGGTGCGTCGAAGGTCTCGCTGCTGCTGACGGTCCACATGGGGTCGGCAGCTTTCAAGGTGATTTCGTCGGGAATACGCTGGAGTTCATCCATGTGGTAGGTGGTATCGTAGGTGTAGGTGCGGGATCGGAACTCAATGGGCAGCGTCAGCTCGTCGCCTTCCGCACTGAAGGAGTACAGCACTGTCAGCACGTTATCGTTCCATTCCTCAATCTGGGATTCATCACCCGCGTCGATCCTCATGGATGCACTGGCAAAAAGGGTATAGCCGTTGTCTGCAGCATATTGGACGAAGGTGCGTTCATCGTTGGGGGTGATACCTTCCATGAAGTATTCATACCAGCCGATCTGCTCATCCGGCGACCAGGTGTTGCTCATCAGGAAGGTCTTCTCATCCTTCGCCCGCATCTCTACCAGCAGCGACGCGGACTTGCCGTCATACACCGCCTGCTTCACGGTGAAGGTCACATCGTCAGTTTCCCCATAGGCCACGTCGCTCTGCACCAGCTCGTTTGCACCGGGCAGTACGGTCTGGCCCATTTTCCGTGCCAGGAAATCAAACAGTCCCAGCTCTTCCGCCACGGCAATGCTGGCGCTCAGCATCAGCACCACCGCCAGCGCAATGGCCGCAAATTTCTTCATTCTCACAGGTCGTTCCTCCTTTGTCGCCAGGCGGATATTCCGCTGGGCTGCGTCGGAGAGGTGCACGTCCTGCACGCTTTGGGCAAGTACTCGTTCCAGATCACGTTCAGTCATGCTCGTCCCTCCCTTCGTCAAAGTCGAGGCGCAGAAGCTTCAGCGCCTTCTGCAAGCGGTGATGCGCGCTTGAACGGCTGATGCCCAGCGCCTGACCGGCCTCATCCAGGCTCATGCCCTGATAGTACCGCAGGATGATGACCTGCCTGTACTTCTCCGGCAGCTGCTGGACGGTGAGGAGCAGCGTCCTGTCCTCGTCCGGGGCGGAAAGGGGCAAATCCTCCGGGGTGACGGAACGGTCAAACCGCCGGAACCAGGCCGTGCGGCGAACGTTGCGGCAGACGTTGATGGCGATGCGGGTGAGCCATGTCTTCGGGGACGCATCCCCCTTGAATTGGGCCATCGACTTCCACGCGCGGATGAAGGTCTCCTGCGCGGCGTCCTCTGCCAGCGCCCTGTCGCCCAGGATCAGGCAGCATGTGCGGTTGATCAGGTCGCCATACTCCTCCAGCCATTCGGACAGGGTGTCGTCACGGTTTGCCGTACTCACTGCGTTCACCTCCTTGCACCTATATAGACACCTGTGAAGGATGTTTTGTCCAACATGATCAGAAAAAAGCGAAAACCGCCCGTAGATATGTGTCGGGCGGTGGAGATTAAGCGTTTTTGCGTGCCTTCAGCAGCGCGGGCAGATACACTGCCAGCCAGCCGATGAGGGTCACCGGGAGGGCGGCGAAGAAATCGACGATGGAGTGCTGCTTCATAAACACGGTGGAGGCGCAGATCATCAGCGCGAAGATGACGAAGAACACGGGCCAGCCCTTTTTGCGGAACTGGGGCATGTCCAGCGCGGCGAAGAGGATCGCGAAGCCGCCGATGCAATGCAGAGAGGGGCACACGTTGGTGTTGGTGTCCACGGTGTAGATGATGCCGACAGCCTTGGTCAGCAGATTCTCCCGGCCCAGGGCGGTGAGATCCGGGCGCAGCAGCTGCTGATTGGGCCAGACGATGTAGGTCGTCACCGCGATCACGGTGGTGAGGATCAGGTTCCACATGAACCGCTTGAAGGCCGGGACGTCGTAGGCCAGGGTGTACAGGCTCATCCACAAGAGCGACACATGCCAGGACATGTAGGGGAAGATAAACCACTCGCAGAAGGGGATCATGTCATCCAGCGGGCACCAAACGGTGTGGTACTGTGCCGCGGGGGTCAGCCGCTCGATAAAGATGAAGGACAGCAGATACCCCAGCCAGTACAGCAGAAGCAGCACATGGCGGTACTCAGGCGACAGGATGTTGTTCAGCCGGACTTTCCGGTAATCGATCACAGGGGGACGCAGCTTCATAGGTGTACCTCGCAAATCATTCCCCGGCGATGAACAGCACGCCCAGGGTGCCGGGGCCGCAGTGGCTGGAGATGACGCCGCCCGCACGGGTGACGTGGATCTCATCAAAGTGGTGGAGCTCCTCCAGCATGCGCTGCACGGCGGAAATGGTCTCCTCATCGCAGCCGGAATGGGTGATGAACACATGCTCCTTGCGGGCTTGCCTGAGGTCGTCGGTCATGTCGGCCACATAGTCGCGGATGACGCGATCCATACGGCCGCGGTACTTCTTGCCCGCGCTCATCTTGCCCTCCGCCACGCCGATGCGGGGATGCAGCTTCAGCGCGCCGCCCATCAGCGCTGCCACGGAGGAGCAGCGGCCGCCGCGGTGCAGGTAGGTCAGCGTATCCACCACGAAGGAAGCGCGCACCAGGGCGCGATCCGCCTTGATGACTTCCGCGATCTCCGCCGCAGACTTGCCCTGTGCGGCCATTTCTGCTGCAGCGATGACCTGCAGGCCCACGCCCGTGGACAGGTTCTTGGAGTCGATGACGTGGATGCGTTCGGCGTCCATCTGCTCGGCGGCGATACGCATCACATTGTAGGTGGAGGACATGCTGCCGGAGATGGTGAAGGCGATGACCTCGCGGCCCTCCTTGGCGTAGGGCTTGAAGGCGGCGAGGGCGTCCGCCATGGCGATGGCAGCGGTCTTGGGGGAGGTGCGGTTCTCGTCGGACCAGCGGTAGAGCTCCTCCGGCGTGATGCCCTGGCCATCCAGATAATCCTGTTCGCCAAGGATGATGTGCAGGGGGAGAACGTCAATATCGTAGCGGGCGATCAGCTCAGGGGAGAGATCGCAGGTACTGTCAGAAATGATCTTGACCATGGTGATTTCCTTTCGCATACGTCGGTCAGGGAGTGGGATACTCCCTGAGTGTAGCACAGATGCGTCAACTGGACGTCAACTGAGTATCAACGGTGATTGAAAAACAGCTGTTGTTGCATTCGCACCCCCATATAATGCCACAAAATGGCGAAAGAATCAAGAGGAACGGCGACGAAAGCTGCAAAACCGGTTGACAAGCGGGGACAAATCTGCTTCAATAGGTTGGAATGGCATGATCAAATGGAGTGTGACACAGCGTATGCGCAGGTGGCTCAAACACATTGACGGACAGACGGTTCGCGTCATCCTGGCTCTGGCATGGCCCACCATGCTGGAGCAGCTGATGCAGACGGCTGTGCAGTATATCGACACGGCGATGGTGGGCAGCCTCGGCACCACCGCGATGGCTGCTGTTGGCGCGACGACCACGGTGGGCTGGCTCATTGGCGGCATGGTGAGCGCCTGGGGCGTGGGATTCCTGTCCTTCATCGCCCGTGCCTGCGGCGCCGGGGACAAGGATGCGGCGGCCAAGGCCAGCGCCCAGGCCGTCATCGTGACGGCGGCGGCAGGCGTGGTATTCACCGCGATCACCCTGGGCCTGAGCGGCCTGGTGCCCCGGTGGATGCAGGTGGAGGAATCCGTCCGCCCGCTGGCCACGCAGTACTTCTTCATCCTGTACACGCCCATGCTCTTCCGCGCGGCGACGATCATCTTCGGTACCGTGCTGCGCGCCGCCGGCGATACCAAGACCCCCATGAAGGTCGGCGTGTGGGTGAATATCATCAACGTGGCGCTGAATTTCCTGCTGATCTATGAAACCCGTCCGCTGACGGTGCTGGGCGTGACCTTCATGATGCCCGGCGCAGGGCTGGGCGTGGTGGGTGCGGCGCTGGCCAGCGCGGTTTCCGTGGCGGTGGGCGGCATCTACATCACCGTCGTGCTGTGGAAGCACCCGATGGTATCGCCCCGCGGGCAGCGTTTCCGCCCGGATATGGACATCCTGCGGCCCACGGTGCGGGTGGCGATCCCGAATATGTTCCAGCGCTTCGGTACGTCCCTGGGCTATGTGGCCTTTGCGGCGATGATCAACGCCCTGGGCGAGGTGGCGACCTCTGCCCACACGGTGGCCAACACCGTGGAGAGCCTGTTCTACATCCCCGGCTACGGCATGCAGACCGCCGCTGCGACCCTGGCAGGCAATGCCTATGGCGCGAAGGACGCGTGGCGCATGCGGAAGCTGGCGCGGATGTTCATCCCCATTGAGGTGGGGCTGATGATCCTCTCCGGCGGGGCGCTGTTTGCCTTTGCGCCGCCGCTGGTGCGCCTGTTCTCGGCGGATGCAGCGGTCATCGCCCTGGGTGTGACGGTGCTGCGGATGGTCGCGGTCTCCGAGCCCTTCTATGGCTTCTCCATCATTGTGGAGGGCATGATGCAGGGCGTGGGCCGCACGCGGCTGCCTTTCATCTTCAACGTGGGCGGCATGTGGCTGGTGCGCATCATTGGCACGCTGATCTGCACCAAGGCCCTTGGCATGGGCTTGGTAAGCGCCTGGGCTTGTATGATCGCCCATAATCTGCTGCTGTTTGGGCTGTTCCTGTGGTGTTATGTGCGGGGATTGTGGAACCCGCTGCATGATGAGGCATAATCAAACCGCCGCATCTCTGGGAGGAGGTGCGGCGGTTTTACGTGGATCAGGGAAGCAGCGCCAGACTGTCTGCGATGGCGCGGGCTGCGCTGCCATAGGCGGCATTTGTGTCAGAAAGCTTCTCCAGCGTGCTGATGAGCAAGTTGCCAAGCAGATCCACATTGCTGCGGCGGATGAGCGCTGCCCGTTCTGGCGGCGCTACTCGGGGCAGCAGCAGCTCCCGGCTGACGAAAATGGCGGGCATTTCGTCCTCCACAAGGCGAGCTGCTTCCTCCTTGCGGCCAAGGCGACTCAGGCTCAGCGCCATCACCTGTTTGCAGCCGTAGGTGGTGCTCAGCCGCATGGGGATCCCGCAGGCCTGCGCAGCGCGGCACAGGGCGATCGCTTCCCGGAGGGCCTCCTCCCTTTTCAGCGCCAGCAGGGCTCGGGCCAGGTAGACCATCAGCTCCGGCTGGTTGGGGTACAGGGCGGATTTCTCCCGCAGCAGCGTCACAGCAGCGGGAGCCTCCCCGGCGTTCAAAAGCCGGGTACATTCCGCTGTGGCGGCCAGTATTTCCCCCTGGATGCGTAGGGGATCCACCCCCAGCAGTGCGTCTGCGGAGGTTCCCAGGGTCAGGGCCAGGCGGGTCAGCAGCGTCACATCGGGGGATGCCACTCCGGTTTCCCAGCGGCTGACGGCCCGGTCGGAAACGCCGAGGGCCTCTGCCAGCGCGCCCTGCGTCAAGCCGCGAGACAGTCGCGCGCGGCGGATGTTTTCACCAAGATTCATGCGATCACCTCGTGCTGTAGTGGGGCTTCTGCAAGCATGATAGCACATTCCGCCGGGGAAGAACAGGCCTTGCGCGGGGAGATTTTCTCCCGATTGGCGGGAAACGATCAGTCCTTGTCAAGCGGGAGTGGCTGTGGTAAAATGTAGGCGAATCCATGCACATGAGAGGAAGGATCACGATGAAAAAGCTGCTGCTGATCATGGCAGCCCTGCTGCTGTGGACGCTGCCCGCTGCAGCGGATGTGACGCTGCCGGACAGCGTGACAGTCATAGCAGATAATGCCTTTGCAGGCTGTACCGAGCTGACCGGCACTTTGGTCATCCCGGAAGGGGTAACGACGATCGGCGACAGTGCCTTCAAGGGCTGCACTGGCTTGACGGAGCTGGTTCTGCCGGACAGCGTGACCAGCATTGGCGATTACGCCTTTGCTGGCTGTACCGAGCTGGCAGGTACCGTCGTGGCGGATGGTGTGCACATCGGCACAGACGCCTTTGACGGCACGGACGTTGCAGTGACGGAGCCGGCTCCGGTAACGGACTTTGCCTATACCATCAACGCGGATGGAACGGCGACCATCACCGGGTACCTGGGCGGCTGGGACACGACAACGATCACCATCCCTGATACGATCGAAGGCTGCAAGGTCACAGAGATCGGTGCGGGCGTGTTCAAGCAGCTTGCTTTGACAGAGGTTACCCTGCCTGCCGGGCTGACGACCATTGGCGACAATGCGTTTGAGCACTGCCCGAGCCTCACTGTTGTGCGGGGCGGCAAGAAGGTGACAAGCTATGGCAACAATGCGTTTTACTACTGCACGGAGCTGAAAAGCATGACCATCAACGAGGATGCGTCCTTCTTTGGTGAATATGCCTTCGGCTACTGCGAGAATCTGCATGCGACGCTGTATCTGTCCTCCAAGAGTGCTTTTGCGTGGGATTCCTTCTATGGGGCGGATATTGTGGCGCTGGGTTTCCAGGTCAATGGCAGCACTGCGGCTTTGAAGCAGCGCTTTGCCGGTATCACCAGCGATCATGTAACGATCCCGTCTTCTTACAAGGGCCTCCCGGTGACGGAAATCATTTGTGCAGATGTGGGCAATTATGCTTGTGGCCTGTGCTACCACCTCACCATTCCCAGCACGGTCACGAAGATCGGCACGGACGGTATGTGGGCTGCCCATCAGGACTTGATCAGCGTCACATTCCAGGAGCCGAGCTCGCTGGTGGAGATTGGCGAGCGTGCCTTCTGCGGCCTGTACGAGCTGGAAACGGTCGAGCTGCCGGATTCGCTGCGAATTATTGGCAACGATGCGTTCAAGTATGATTCCAGCCTGAGAAACCTCACCATTCCCGATGGCCTGGAGCGCCTCGGCGAGAGTGCCTTCTGGTTCACGAAGATCCCCAGTGTGGACATTCCCTCCGCCTGGACGGAAATTCCGCCCTATGCCTTCTACGGCATGGCGCTGACGGAGTTCACCATTCCTGCGCGCATCACCAAGCTGGGGCAGGCGGCGCTGGCAGGCAATGAGAAGCTGACGTCCCTGGTCATTCCCGATACGGTGCTGGAAGTGGGTGCATACACCTTCGCAGAGTGCACCAGCCTCACCGAAGCGGTGCTGCCGTCCCACCTGACCACACTTCCGGGCTGTGCGTTCATGAATTGTACGGCGCTGACAGAGGTCGATCTGCCCGATGGCATCGAATTCATGGAGATCGCAGCCTTTGAGGGCTGCACCAGTCTGGAATATGTGGAGCTGCCGCCCAAGGTGACCTGGATCCTTACCTGTGTGTTTAATGACTGCGGCGTGCGCAGCAAGGCCGTCGACCGGGTGGTCAGCCAGGTCATCAAGCCCGGCATGAGCGACTTTGAGAAGGCCCTGGCCCTCCATGACTGGCTGATCAACAACGCGGATTACAGCTCGTACCGCACCTTCTTCGGCGCGGAGGGCGTGCTGGTCTACGGCGAGGGCGTCTGCCAGAGCTATACCGACGCCTATGCCATGCTGCTGGATAAGGTCGGCATTTCCCACAAGGCGGTGGTGTCCTCCAGCATGGATCATGCCTGGAACCTCGTCCAGCTGGACGGCGAATGGTACCATGTGGACGTCACCTGGGATGATCCCGTTGGCGGCACGGAGCAGCATATTTACTTCGGCCTGACGGACGAACTGATGTCCAAGGATCACACCTGGGACAATGCCTCCAGCCTGCCCGCCGCCACCGGTACTCGCTACCAGTACGGCGTAGACAATGGCAACTGATCCTCCAAACGGCAAACAAACAGCCAGCCCTCCGTGCATGGAAGGCTGGCTGTAATTTTATTTTCCTTCGTAGTCCGGCACGAGCTCGCTCACGCCGATGCCCAGGATCTCCGTGGTGCGGCGGGCGCTGCCGCCGGCGTTGTTCGTTCCGCCGACTTCGTTGATCTGCTTGCCCATGAACAGCATGCAGGAGGTTTCGCCGCCGTCCAGGTTGAAGGCGAGGGTGCAGCCCTTCTCGTACATGCGCTCGGCCAGGAAGTCCAGAAACGCGCCGACGCTGCGGGTCTTGTCGCGGCCCTCCAGCATCATGGCGAAATAATGGCCGGGCTCCACCATGCCGATGGCGGTGCGGGGGTTATTGCCCAGGTTCATGGTGGCGAATTCCTCGGTGTTGAGCTGGCCGTCGCGGATCAGCCACGGGCCGAAGCACAGCGTGGAGGTCACGCCCATCTCGAGGTACTCATCTGCCGTCTTTTCGGCGGATTCGTAGATCTCCATGCGGCCGTCGGGGTAGAGGGCCAGCACATCCAGCGGAGGCCAGGCCTTATGGGTGGTGTTCTTGGTCTTGTCGGAGAACACCTTGCCGTTGCGGATCACGATGCCCACGGACTTGTCCTTCTTGGGGTAGCGGTGCTGGGCAAAGTCGGTGTTGATGGCCAGGACGGTCTGGTTCTTCTGCGCGATGATCCAGGGCCAGGCATTGCCGCTCATGTGCTTGCCGGGGTTGTTGGTGAAGAGCTGCCAGGTTTCGCCGTTGCGGCTCCACACCTCGGCCTCGTACCAGGTCAGGTTGCTGCCCTTCTCATTCTTGCCGTGGCGGCGGTAGATCTCCACCTTCAGGCTATCATCCACATAGCGCCACACGCCGGCTTCCGGGTTTTCGTAGACGAACTCGCCCACGTCGAGGAAGCCCTCCTCGTTCAGCACGGGGAATGCGCCGGCCTCCATGGTGGGATTGGCTGCGTCCTCCGCCAGCGCAGCGGGGAGCAGCATCATCAAAACTGCCAGCAGGCAGAAAATGCGCTTCAGCATGGGATCGATCCTTTCGTATCGGGGATTCGGCTCATAACCCATTTATTATATCATAAAGCGCGGGGGATGCGCAATGCCAAATGCTGCCGCGGGGGTGCGGGAAATGTAAAAACTGCGCGAAAAACCGGCCCCCATGCGGGAACCGGTCATATTTATGCCTGACAAAGGGTGATGCTGGCATTGAGGCCGCTCATGGTGTAGGCATGCAGCGTCACATCGCCAGGCAGAGTACCCGCCCGCAGGTACACGATGGCGCGGCCCTGCTTGGTGGAGCGGTACTTCTCCGCATAGGGGGTAAGATCGTCGGGGATGCCGTTCTCGATGCCCAGGATCACCGCGTCGCCGAGGATTTGGTACTTGATGACCTCATCCTGTGCGGTGCGGTTGCCGTCAGCGTCACGCAGCTCGACCTCTACCTGGATCACGTCCAGGCCGTCCGCCTTGAAGGCAGCCTTGTCGGCGGTCAGCACGATCTCCGCGGCCTTGCCGGTGGTGCAGAGGGTGTCCTCCGCGCCGCTCACGACGGCCTTCAGCTCGCCCGCAGCATAGGGGACTTCCCAGGTGGCGCGGCACTCGGTGTCCAGGGAGACTTCCTTCTTGCCCAGGGATACGCCGTTGAGGAACAGCTCCGCCTCGGGCTGGTTGGTGGCGACGGAGACGTACATCGGGTCGCCCTCGTTGCCGTCCCACACGAAGCGCTCGCCCCAAACCCCATGCCACTTTTCGCCTTTGTTGGACTGGGTGGAGATCTTCACGAAGGGCTCGTCGGTCCAGAAAGCCTTGCGCATGTAGTACAGGGGCTTCTCGTTGCCGGCCAGGTCCAGCAGACCCGCCTGGCTGATGCGCACCGGCCAGCCGTGGCATTCGCCGAGGAAGTCCACGCCCGTCCACAGGAACTGCCCGCAGATGTAGTCGTTGTCCTTGACGGCGCGCCAGGCCTTACCGCCGTGGCCGTTCTCGCTGCCGTAGATGACGCGGCCCGGGAAGCGCTCATGATCCTCCTGGTAGAACTGCTCCTTGTAGTTGTAGCCGGAGGCATCCAGGACGTCCGCGTAGCCGGTGCGGGTGGACAGCTCGGGGAAGGACAGCGCGCTGGTCACGGGGCGGGTGGTATCAATGGCGTGGACGATGTCCACCAGGCGCTTGGCGAGCACCGCGAGGCGGCCCGCGTCGGGCTTGCGGTCATCGTACATGCGCTCGGCCTTGGGCTTGTTGGCGTCGTTGTTGCCCAGCACCTCGTTGAACAGCGGGGTGACGTAGGGGTCGTTGGGGTAGTCGATCTCGTTGCCGATGGACCACATGATGATGCTGGGGTGGTTGCGGTCGCGCTTGACCATGCCCTCCAGGTCAATTTTGTGCCACTGGGGGAAGTCCTCGGCGTAGCCGTAGCGCTTGGGCGGGTACACGTTGTGACCCTGCCACCACTTGTTCTTCGCGCCCTCCCACTCGTCGAAGGCCTCGTCCTGCACCAGGATGCCCATCTCGTCGCAGAGATCCAGCAGGTGGGTGTCCGGCGGATTGTGGGACGTGCGCAGCGCATTCGCGCCCGCGGCCTTGAGCTTGCGCAGGCGGCGCGCCCACACGGCCTTGGGCACCGCCGCACCCAGGCAGCCCGCGTCGTGGTGGACGCAGAATCCCTTGAGCTTCATGTTCACGCCGTTGAGGTAGAAGCCGGTGTCCGCGTCAAAGCGGATGGTGCGGATGCCGAAGCGCACGCAGGTTTCGTCAGTGACTGCGCCGTCCGCGATGACCTTCGCGCGCAGGGTGTACAGGTTTGGCTCGTCGCAGCTCCACAGCGCAGGATTCTCCACCATGATGTCGCACTCGCCGCAGGAGCCGTCGGCCTTGCCGGAGGCCACCACGTTGCCTGCGGTATCCACCACGTCGAATTCAGCACCGCAGCCGCCAAGGGTTTCGTAGGCAACGTTCACGATGGCTTTGCCGTCCACCACGTCCTTGGTGGTGACGAAGACGCCGTTGTCCGCGAAGCAGCGCATGTCGCTGATCTCGCAGGTCACGTCGCGGTAGATGCCGGAGCCGGTGAACCAGCGGGAATCCGCCACTTGCTCGTGCTCCACGCGGACGGCAATGACGTTTTCGCCCGGGCGGACGAACTCGCTCACGTCAAAGGTGAACGTGCCGTAGCCAAAGGCGTAGTTGCCTACGTGGTTGGAGTTGAAGTACACCCGTGCGTGCTTGTACACGCCGCCGAAGGTGATACGCACCCGCTTGCCCTGCACATCCGAAGGCAGCTCGAAGTGCTTGCGGTACCACGCCGTGCCGCCGGGCAGATAGCCGGTGCCGGAGGCGTGGGAGGGGTCAAAGGGATGCTCGACCGACCAGTCGTGGGGAAGGGTCACGACGCGCCAGGCGGCGTCGTTCATACCCATGAAGTCGGGGGAATTCACCGGTGCGCCCAGGTTCATATCTCCCAGATGGAAGCGCCAGTCCAGATTGAGGTTTATCTTTTTACCCATAACAGCACCTCATATGCTTGTTGTCAGTTGCCGGGCCACGGCACGAAATCCTGCACTGCGCCCTTGCCGTCCACATAGGGGTTCAGGGTGAAGGTGGTATCCTTCTGTACCTTCTTCATGATGGCCTGGGCGGCCTCGCCTTCCACCAGGATGGGGCGGTAGTCATTGGCATAGCCTTTGCCGTCCATGCCTGAGCCTTCCTGGGCGCCGGTGGTCATGATGGGCCAGATCGTCACCTGATGACCGATGTACACGCCGTCCTTGAAGTGCAGGTCGATCTGGGCGATGATGCTTTCGGGGGAGTAGAGGGCCTCATTCACGCCGGTGTTGCCGCCGAAGGAGAAGTTGCCCAGCGAGTGCAGCGTGGTCACGCCCTTTTCCACCCACAGGCCCTGGGGCACATGGGGATGGGTGCCGACCACGATGTGCGCGCCCAGGGACATCGCCAGCTTGCGGTAGGTGTCGGTCATCTGGGAGTGGGTGGCCTGGCCTTCCACGCCGGCGTGAATGGAGGCGATGATCACATCGCAGCCCGCATCCTTGAGCTTCTTGAAGTCCTGCTCCACCTTGGCGGGATTCTTTCCGCGGTAGCTGGGCAGCAGGCCGATGAAGCCGATGCGTACGTCGTTGTCAAAGTCGAACCAGAACAGATCGCGGCCGAAGTCGGTATCGCCGGAGTAGGCGATGCCCTCCGCCTGCAGCGCTTCCACGGTGGACTGATAGCCGGGCTTGCCGTAGTCGTCGGTGTGGTTGTTGGCCAGGTTGACAATTTCGACGCTGCCCTCGGTGAGGATCTTGGCGTAATCCTGCGGGCCGTTGAACACCAGATGGCTGGTAGAGAGCTCCTTGGGCTCGTACAGCACGCCTTCGAGGTTCACCAGCGTGATGTCATCATTCTCCGTCAGGTGCTTGATGCCCTCAAAGGGGTACGCGTAGCCGTACTTCTCGATGTACGCCTGATAGGACGCATCGGCGAACTTGGTCTGCACGCGCTTGCTGCTGCCTAGCGTCGTGTCGCCGGTGCAGGTGATGGTGATGATCTGTACGTCGGATTCCGCTTCCTCCGCCAGGGCTGCAACAGGCAGCAGCATCAGGCACAGAAGCAGGGCGAAAATGCGTTTCATGGGGTGTACATTCCTTTCATTGATCGGCCATCACTCAGCATGAGGCTGAGCGCTGGCTACACTCCGCCAATGCAAGCATTGGCTGTCGATAGTCGGGCTAAGGCCCGACCTTAGAGTTTCGTGGGTTTGGAGAAAACTGGCTCCTCCCTGAGGGCCTCGCGGTAGCCGCGGAAGTTGGTGTTCCCGCCGATGCCGCCAAACCAATTGCCGGTGCATTCGTTGATGATGCAAAGCTTTCCGCGGCTTTCGTCCATCTCGAAGAGCAGCATGCGCTTCCTCGGGTGGATGTTGGGGCAGTGCAGGGCCATCATCAGCTGGCCAGAAAAGGTGCGGAAGAGCATCGAATGAGCGCCGTCCAGCGCGTAGAGGGGATCCTCCTGCTGGATCCATGGGCCGTAGATCTCGCCAGAGCGGCTCACGGCGTAACCCGTCGCGTAGCCCTCCTTGCAGAAGTTTGACCAGAGCATGATGAGCTTACCGTCCGGCAGACGGTGGAGGAAGGGCCCGTCGGTGACGAAGCCGTTGTGGGCATCCTGCCCAGCGAGACGTGCGCCCCAGGGTGCGTCCGACGCGCGGAAGAGCACGATGGGATCGCCGATGGCGCTGCCCAGGTCATCCGACATGGGGATGGCGCAGATCTGGCCATCGTAGACCTGCAGCCACTCGTGGCAGAAGACCATCCAAGGCTTGCCCTTTTTGTCTACATAGAGTGTGCCGTCCAGGCATTGCCAGCCCTTGGGGGTGACGGGCTCCTGCTGCACGGGCTTGAAGGGACCCAGTGGGTTGTCCGCCACCAGACACTGACATCTGCGGAATGTGCCCTCTGCACGGAAGGAGGAGATGATGTAGTACTTCCCCTGCCAGATGTGGCATTCCGGGGCCCAGTAATCCAGGTCGGCCCAGAAGCCGGTGTTCTGCGCGTCAAAAACCTGGATGGGCTCGGACCAGTTGACCAGATCCTCCGACACGAGGGCATGGAAAGCCCCGCGGCGCTTCTGCCCCGGGAAACGATCTGGGCTGAAAAAGGCCGCGTAAAGGTAGTACTTGCCGCTCACGGGATCAGCAAGCACATAGGGATCGGAAATTTGGACGTCGTGTACGTGGAAAGGATACTCCATGTGCAAGGCCTCCGTTTTCTCGTTGTTTGATAAGTTAATGATACACGAGGAACGGTGTACAGTCAACCCAAAACGGCGGTAATTTACAAAAGAAAAGAGCCCTCCTGAGGGGGAAGGCTCCTGGCGGTTCATTCAGACAGCACGATGGTGATGACGCTCTGCATGGGCAGGGTTACTTCCGTCTTGACTGCGCCGGAGTAGGTGCGGGCAAGGTCGCGGGCGGTGGAGGTCTCGTGGATCTCCATTTTGGCGTAGGCGGAGAAATCGCCTGCCAGATTCACGAACTGGGAGGAGAACTGGTCATTCACCAGCACGATGACCATCTGCTGCTTGCCGTCGCGCTCGCCGGTGAAGGCAATGGGATAGGCGGACTTGGCGCCGGTGGTCTCCACGCGGGTGAAGCCGGGGCGGATGTAGCGGGTGTAGTTGCCGTAGGCCCAAAGGCGTTTCAGCGGAACGATGGTCTTCTGTCCCGCGCCGTTTTCCGTCGCGTGGATGAGGCCGTCCCGGTACCCGCCGGGGGAAACGCCCACCCAGGTGCACCAGGATACCGCATTCAGCACGGTCAGATCTTCCTGGATGACCTTGGACTGATTGATGGCGCTGTCCATGGTCAGGTCGGTGCCGTTGACCATTTCGCACCACTCGCTCATGCGGATCTTCACGTCTGGGTAGTGTACGGTCATGTAGTTGCGGAAGCTCACCTTGGACTGGGTGTTGGACCAGTAGGAGTGGCAATCCACCGCCTTGAAGTGGGCGCGCAGGGTGGCGTTGTTCAGCAGCGCGGAGACGTACTGCGGCGTCTGGCCGCCCCATTCGCCGCTTTCGGGCCCGGAAAGCTCCACGCCTGCCAGCGCAGGACGCTTCTGCATTTCCTCCAGGAAGGCCAGGTACACCCCGGCGATCTGCTGAGGCTCGTAGTGGCAGCCCTCCTGGCCGTCATCCCAGGCCCACTGGGGCTCGTTGATGGGGGAGAGGAATTTGACCGGCACGCCCTGGCTGATGAAGTATTCCGCCACGTCGCAGGCGTAAATGGCCCATTCCGCATAGTTTTCCGGCTCAATGTTCTTGTTGGCGCCCTTCTTGACTTGGGCGGTGCCGGAGATGGTCAGCCGCTCCAGGGGGCTGTTGAAGAAGAGAGTGACCTCGGCGGCGCCCAGCCGGACGACTTCATTGAGGAACCACTGGGCACCCTCATCCTTGGACCAGTCGTACTCGCCGGGCGCAACCTCGAAGGACTGGGCGCGGCGGTTGGGATCCCAGTAATTTCCCAGTCCGCTGTCGGCGCTGCCGGCACCCAGGTTGTAGCGGTAGCCGGTCAGGCCGATACCATACACCGGGTGATACAGCAGCGTCGCGATGCGCTGGCGGTTGGTTACCTGGGTGTTCAGGTACTTGTCGTCCCACAGGCCGACATACTGACTCCACCAGGCGCCGCTGGTGCCGAAGGATTCGATCGTTTGATGGGTGATGCTTGTGTCAATGGTCAGCGTTTCCGCCGCGAGGGCCGGAACCGTGCTGAGCAGCATCAGCGCAAGCAAAATGGAAATCAGGCGGATCATGAGGAGGAACCTCCTTGAAAATTCGGCATCCGGCATGCGGAATCCCGAATTTGTTATGTCTGACGATGAGGGCCTTGCCTCGCCTGTATTGCGCGAGGCAAGGCCCAGGAATAATAGGGATCATGCACATCCGTGCAGCCCGCGCCATGAGGGCGCGGTAGGTCAACCATGGAACCCGGCTCAAGCCGCACGCGGCAGGTCTATGCCGGAGCAGCCAACTCCATCGCGAGATGCCCGCGGGGCAGCCTCGCTTAGCCGACCAGACCGGAGTTCTCGAGGTTTTCGACCAGCCAGCGCTGAGCGAAGAGGTAGAGAACTACCAGGGGCGCGAGGAAAATCAGCACGCCGGCCTGCTTGAGGGTGTCAAAGGTCATGTCGGTAGTGACCGGCACACCGTACCAGCTGCGGACGCGATCCAGTAGGGTCTGCTTGTTGGCGTCGATGAAGGTTGTCGCCAGCTCGGAGGCCAGATGCGTACCTTCAGGGTCGAAGTAACGGGTGTAGTAGGTGTCGCCGTAGTTCCACACGAAGGACAGGATGGCGACGATCACGATGGCGGGGATGGCGTTGGGCACCATGATCTTGAAGTAGGTCTTGTAGAAGCCGCAGCCGTCGATCAGCGCCGCCTCCTCCAGCTCCTTGGGGATGTTCTTGAAGAACTGGGAGAAGATCAGGATCATCAGGCTCTGGTTCACGCCGTTGCCCAGCAGAGCCATCATGTACAGGGAGGCAGGCTGGTTGATCAGCATGATCACGCCTTCCTTGCCCGCCACGGGATGCTGCAGCCATGCTGCATTCGGGAAGATCTTCTGCAGCAGGGATACCAGGCCCAGACCGTCAAAGTTGGAGAAGTAGATGTACTGGGACAGCAGCAGGGACTGACGGGGCGTCAGGAACACCAGGATGACCAGCACGAACATCACCGGGCTGAGCCACTTATACTTCACGCGGGCCATGGTGTAGCCGGTCATGGCGGAGATGAGCACCTGAATGACCATCAGCACCAGTGCAAAGCCGATGGACTTGACCATGGTCATGAAGCCTTCGGGCATGGTCATGCGGGCCGCCGCGGTGAAGGACAGGGTGCTCCACTCCTCGGGGATCCAGATGACGTTGGGGTTGCCCAGATCTTCCAGCGCGGAAAGCACCGTTGGCACCAGCTGGATGAAGGGATACAGGATCACGAAGCACAGGCCCAGGATCAGGATGACGCTGATGAGGTTGAATGAGAAGCCGGCCACCTGCCTCTTGGCCAGGTAGATGTTCTGGTCAGCGGAGAGCTGGGGTTTCTTTTTCTTGCCGGGGGGCGGAGGCGTCGCAACGGTGGTGCGGGTAGGGATGAAAAGCTCCTTATCAGCCATTGTTGGACACCACCTTTCTTGTAAACAGCAGCACGATGCCCAGCACCAGCAGCACGTTGATGATGTACACCACTGACAGTGCTGAGCCGATACCGATCTTGTTTGCCTGTTCAAATGCGAAGGCGTAGACCTCCTGGGCGATCTGGCTGGCTAGGAACACGTCCACAATGGTGTAGATGACAACGAAGACGACAATGTGCAGGATCGAGGGGATGGTGACCTTCCAGAAAGTCTCGTAGCCGGTTGCGCCCTCGATCTTGGCGACCTCATACATGCTGGGGCTGATGGACTGCAGCGCTGCCAGGAACACCAGCGTCTGTACACCGGAGCGGGAGATGACGTTGAAGATGTTCTCCACAAACTCGATGATGGGATTGAGGTAAGTCATGGGGATGGAGGTGTAGCGGATCAGCATCCTGGCCACGAAGCTTTCGGCAAAGAGGCCGCCGGTCTGCAGCGTGTCGGTGCCGGTGGTGATGGTCATCATGTCGGTGACGACGTCCAGACCCAAAATGATGGGCAGGAAGAAGATCATACGCACGATGGCGCGGCCCTTGAACTGGCGGTTGGCCAGCAGCGCCAGGAACAGCGCCAGCAGGGTGATCAGCGGCACGTTGATGAGCATGTTGGTGTTCTCATCCATCAGCACGCGCAGGATCTGCGTCTTGGAGGTGGACACCTCGGTGGTGAACAGATCGATGTAGTTCTGGATGCCGTTGGGGGTGAAGACCATGTTGCCTACTTCATCAATGGTGATCTTGTTGAAGGAGTACTTGAAGGTCTCAAACAGGGGCTTGGCAAAGAACATGAAGAAGCCAAGCAGGAAGGGGATCAGGAATGTGAAGCCCAGCAGCTTGCGCTTGGTTGAGTAGGAAAGTCTCACAGGGCGCCTCCTTCCTGGACGAGCAGGTAAGTGCCGGCCTCGACCACGCCGGATGCGGATTCATAGGGCAGAGCCGTGTAGTTGGTGATGACCACGACGCCGTTCTCATAGGTGGTCTGGAACACATTCTCAGCCAGCATAACATGGTTCGTGATCTGCTGGCCGCCGATGAGGGCGTTGAGCTCCTGGCACTTTTCGGCCGCCAGGACGATCTCATCCTGCCATTCGGTCCAGTCAGCGGCGTAAACGGCCTCGAAGTGGCTGCTCTTGAGGATGTCGGGGTTCTGCGCGGTGACGGTGTACTTCACGCCCATGCCGAGCTCGGCGCACTGCAGCAGGTAGTAATCCATGCTGCGGGAGTTCAGGTTCACGTCCTGGCCCACCACATTCGTCAGGCCGCGCAGGGCCAGCTGACGGAAGGGGATGGTCGCGTAGAAGGACGCGTAGCTGCTGGATGTGCGGGAGATGTTCACGACGTAATCCGCCATGGCAGCGACCTCAGCGGAGGGATCGTTCAGCGTCAGCGCAGTGGATGCATTCAGCTTGTCCAGCGTTTCCTCCACGATGGCATTGGCCTGCACGGGGTTGATGACTGCATTGTAGCGGTAATCCGCAAAGACGTCATGGCCCAGGTCGCCGATGGCAAGGTTGACGCCCAGATTCTGATCCGCCAGGCTGCCCAGGAATTCATCCGCCAGATAAGGCAGATAGCGGGGTGACACGCGGGTGTAAGAACGGATGGGGTCATACCGGCCATTGAACTTGGCGGTGTCGGGGGTGTAGAGGTAGATCTCCGCCGCTTCGTTGGCGAAGTCGCGCAGGGCATGGAGGTAGGGGATGTAGGTGCGGCCATTGTCGTACACGCGGGAGAGATTCACCTGCCAGTAGAGCTTCACGCCCTTGGACTGGGCGGCGCTGAGCAGGGCGTCCAGCTCCTCGCGGGAACCGTTTTCCTTCACCAGACGGGCGCCGTCGTTCAGCTCGGAGATCACGCCGCCGTTGAAGGCGCCGTCATACTGCACGATGCTGCCGGCGGGCAGGGCCTCGATGATCGCCTGCACGTCCTTATAGGTAGACATGGAGGTGATGTTGTCATAGGGTACGCCGATGAAACGGTCGGTCAGGGTGAGCGCACCGATGACCTCCACGTAGGCAGAGGGGCCTTCGGGGGCGGTGATCGCCACACCGGAACGGGCGGAGAGGTAATCGCGGTAGTCCATGGCCAGGTCGAAGTAGGTGACTTCACTGGCGTAGGGCCTGTAGCGGACGGTGAAGTCCATTTCAATGTGACCGGAATCGGAGATGTAGGTGGGGCTGGAGCTCTCATACGCGCCATTGATGCGCACCTTGGCGTGCTCCAGCGTATCCACGGACACGTAGGCGGCGTTGGTGCCGGCGTAGGTGGCCTTCTTGCCGGTGCCGGTGGTGGAACCCAGGATGATGTGCAGATTGGCGGTCTCCGCGCCCTCTTCGATGATGGCCAGCATGCCGTGGGTGGAGGGCTCCACGCCGTTGATCACGCCGAAGATGGGCATGCGCAGCTCTTCCGCGTACTCGGACTGGAAGTAGTAATCGGCGTAGTAGTCGTTGTCCATGTAGGGACGGTCATACTTGGTCATGCTGCCCACGAAGGTGTTGAAGCGCAGCAGCGCGCCGGAACCGTCGGGGGTGATGTAGAAGCCGTCGTTATTCGCCGCAGCGGGCAGGGCAACGAAGTTGGGCAGCACGGCGATGCGCTGCATCTTGTAGAAGTCGTTGCCGGAGACGATCTCTTCAGTGGGGATGTGAGCGATCAGGTCGCCGCCATCCAGGGTGAGGTCGATGGTCAGATTGAACTGGGCGGGTTCATGGAAGGTGGGGGTGATGCCGAACATCGCGCAGTCCTCGATCAGCATCTCGCGGCTGTAGCCGATCAGGCCGGCCAGGCTGATCATAGCGTCACGCAGGGAGGGTGCGGGGCTGTTGCCGGAGAAGAACTGGTCGTAGCTCTGATCCTCGGGCAGGGGGTTGGCGTTGTTCGCTTTGGGGTTGATGCGGTAGCACTGGTGCAGCATATCGAGATAGCGCTGGTGCTGCTTTTCGTCGATCTTGCCGTCCGCCAGCAGCTGATCCACCGCGGGAAGGACGAAGTTTTCATAGCGATCGCGGGGGAACCGGGCGGGCAGGTACTCCAGGTACACCTTGGAGTCGCCTTCGTTGATGTCCATTTCGATGCGAACGCCGTTTTCGATCTGGTACAGCTTGTAATCCTGGAACGCAACGCAGTTCTGGTAGGTGTTCCAGATGGTCTCCACGTTGTCCTCGCCGCGGAAGGTGATCTGCAGCAGGGCCTTGGCGGCCAGGTTGTCCGCTGCGGCACCCTCCATCGCGGAGGACCAGGTGATGCCGGTGGCATCGTCCGTGAGGGTGAGGATCATGTTTTCAGTGTCGATCTCGAGGGTGCGGCCGCCCTGCTGAGCAACGGTGACCACGCCGCCAATGGGGATCTCTTCGCCCTTGACAACGGGTTCACAGGCATGGACGGGGACGTCAGCTGCTTCCAGGGAGAAGGCGGGGTAGTAGAAGATCAGCGCGCCAAGGGCGATGACCAGCGCCAAGAGGCCCAGCGTCCAGGGAATGGGGTGCGCGCCATAGATATTTTTGATTTTTTCCATCATATTGCGTGCCCCTCCTTACATACGGCGCATGAGCTCTTCCGCCACGGAGGAGAAGAAGCTGATCATGCGCTCAAGCATGGTAAAGACCAGGATGCCGATGAAGAGGATGATCGCCGCGGCAACCACGCTCATGATGATGGACATGATGCTGCCGCCAAAACCGTACTCATGGACGGTGGTCAGACCAGCCACCACAAGGAAAGCGAAGTAAACGTAGCAGAGCATCTGCACGGAGGTGAGGATCATCACTTCTTCAGTGGTGACGAAGTTGCTGGCGAAGGTGACAACCACGTCGCCGATGATGAGCACTGTCAGGCTGTAGCAGACGACGATGAAGATATCCTTCATCTTGCCCTTGCCGTTGAACAGGGTCGTGACCGTCCAGTTGCTGACGGTGAACAGCGCCACCACCGATACCACGGAGATGAACAGGCTCAGCGCGTCCATTTCGTCCACGTTGTTCATATTCATCGGGAAGCCGGTGTACTGGAACTTGACGCAGTTGAGCACCGCGTAGGCAATGAGCAGCAGCGTGGCGATCAGCAGGCTGCCATGATTGCGGAAACGGATCTCAAAGAAGCCATCAAAGGGATGAACCAGGGAGTAGCCCCAGTATTTCAGCTTATCTTTGCTTACAAGCTTCATTTCTTCATCCTCCTTTTCTGCTTCTGGTGATACCGGACCTCGCTGCCCAGTACAGCGCCGATGAAGACCACGGCTACCACCGCGATGATCCAGAAATTCTCTTTCATCACGATGGAACGGTAGCCCTTGTAGGCCTTGGAGTAGAACTCGCGGTTGTTGCCCAGCTTGAAGTTGTACATCGCACCCTCGTAGTCTTCCTTCATCAGCAGATTTTTGCCGATGCCGACATAGGCGGTTTCCAGGTTGGCGCACAGGCGCAGCACTTCTTCAAAATGGGCGGTGGCGATATCCCAATCGCCGTTGTAGTATGCCTCGCCGGCCTTGAGCAGGGCGGAACCGAAGGCGGTGGGATCGTAGACATAGGCGCACTTCAGGTCGGCGTCGCCAATGATGAGCTTATCGCCCAGCCAGGCGATGGAGCTGGGGGTCTTGAACTGACCCACCGCGCTGCCCTTGGAGCCGAACACGCACAGCAGCTCGCCGTCGAAGTTGTACAGGAACACGTGGCCGTAGGTCTTGTCCAGCAGCGCGTAGGTGCCGTAGGGTTTGACGGCGATATCCACGAAAGCGGAGGGGTTCTCCGTTTGCAGATCGCCGATGACCATGGTGTTGCCCATTTCACGCAGCACGTTGGCGCCGGCGTAGTTGAGGCGGAACACCTTATCCGCAGAGGCGGAATCGCTGGTGACGGCCATGACGAAGCCTTCGCCGTCCAGGGTGACGTTGTTGAAGGCGGGTGCGTAGGTCTTGCCCATCTTCTCCTTCTGCTTGTCCGAGGCCAGGGACTTCCACAGGAAGTCGATCATGTTGATCTGGGGCTCGTTCACGCCGAAGTAGCGGGAGAAGGTGCCGTCCTCATTCAGCTCGATGATGCCTTCATAGGAGGACTGCACGACGGTGTAGATGCGGTCTGCATTGTCCACGGTGATCTTGGAGGGCTTGAATTCCGTCTCGCCGGTCATGTTATCCGGGCGAAGGATGGCTCGCTTGAAGGCGTAGGTCTGACCATCCAGCACCAGAATGCGCTGGTTGCCAGTGTCGCAGACATAGAGCTCGTCCGCCTTCTCGTGGTAGAACACGCCCTCGGGATTGGTAAGGGACACGTTCACGCCGTTGACCTGGGCGTTCTTCTTGTTCTCGTCCTTGACGTTTTTGATGAAGGACAGGTACTGACCGTTCTCATCCAGGACGTAGATGATAGAGTTGGTTTTGTCCACGATGAAGATGCGTCCGTCCTCGCTGGTGGCGATGTCGGTGACGGTCTCGATGGTGCGGCCGGTCTTGGCGACGGAGGTGGAATCAATCACCTGGGACAGCACGAAGGGAGAGGGCGTGGACTTGACGTTGCGGAAGAAGTCGTAGGTGTAACCCTGGTAAACATTACTGGAGCCGTCCGCCGCGAAGGCTGTGGTGAAGAGCATCAAGGCGGCCAGCAGAAGAAGCATGAATCGTTTCATCATCTGTGCGCCTCCTTAATCCTTCATGCCCGAGGTGGACATGGTCTCGATGACGTTGGACTGGGAGATGACGAACACCGCCACAGGCACCAGCATCATGATGAGGGAAACAGCGGAGGAAACGCCGGTACGGGCGATACCGCCGGAAACCAGCTGGCTCAGCACGTAGGACACGGGCTTGAGCTCCTCGGAGTAGATGAACACGCCGCCAGTGGTGCCCCACATCTGCTGGAAGGACAGGATGATCAGCGTGATCCAGGCGGGCTTGCACAGGGGCATGATGATCTTCCAGTAGATGGTGAACTCCTGCGCGCCGTCGATAGTGGCGGCCTCCAGCAGGGAGTCGGGGATCTGGCCGATGAAGTTCTTCATCAGGTACAATCCCAGCGTGCCGCCAATGGCCGTCAGGATGACCGCCCAGTATGTATCCACCAGACCCAGATAGGTCATGATCAGGTAGTTGGGGATAGCGGTCACGGAGGATGAGAACATCAGCGCGTACACGATCAATTCACTCATCAGCTTGGAGCCGGGGAAGGTGTACTTCGCCAGCGCGAAGGCTGCCAGGGAGCCCAGCAGCACCGTGCCCAGGGTGCCCAGACCGGTGATGACTGCGGTGTTGAAGATGTAGCGGGAGAGCGGCACGTCGAAGCTTTCCAGAATGAAGGAAAGATCGAAGAAGTTATCCATGGTGGGGTTATCCACCGTCAGCTTGGGCGGGAAGATGAAGATCTCGCTCATGGGCTTGAAGGCGGACACCACGGTGTAAATCAGCGGGAACAGGGAGAACAGACCGAATGCGCCCAGGAAGATCATCAGCGCGATATCTACCGCCAGGGAGCGGCGGGTACGCAGCTTTCTGCGGCGCAGCCACGCCATCAGGCCGGTCTTCTTCGGAGGCTTGGGATAAAGGCTCTTCTTTTTCTTTGCCATTTTCTCTTACCTCCTTTAACCGAGTTTGCGCAGCACCTTCTGCACCAGGATGTTGCAGAAGAGCATCAGCAGGAACAGGAACACGGCGATGGTACATGCGTAGCCCATCTCGTAGCGCAGGTTGCCGTAGTCATGCAGGTGGGTCATGATGGTATGGCCTGCATAGTTGACGGACGGGAAGCCCACCAGGTCCAGGGAGATCTGGCTGACGGAGAAGGCGCTGGTGATCTGCATGACCGCGCCGAACATCAGCTGGGGCTTCATGGCGGGCAGGGTGATGTACCACAGCTCCTGCCAGCGGTTCTTGATGCCTTCGACGGCGCCGGCCTCGTACATCGCGCGGTCAACGGTCTGCAGACCAGCGATGAAGGACAGGAAGGACACGCCCAGGCTCATCCAGATCTGCACGACGATCAGCAGCGGCATGATGTATGCTTCGGTTGTCAGCCAGTAGATGGGCTCCTGCAGGATGCCAAGCTTCATCAGCCAGGCGTTGGCGTAGCCGTAGGTATCGGAGGAGAAGATCAGCTTCCACACCAGGTACACATTGCCGGAGATGGAGGGCGCGTAGAACACCAGCGTCATGATGGCGCGGGGGATGCGCGGCAGTTCGTTGATCAGCCAGGCAAAGATGAAGCACATGATGTAGGAAACAGGGCCCGTCAGGATGGCGAACACCAGCGTGTTCTTGATGGCGGTGAGGAACACATCGTCTTCCACGATGAGGGTGACGTAGTTCTCCAGGCCCACCCAGTCGGGCAGGGAGGTCATGTTGAAGGACGTGAAGCTCAGGAAGATAGCTGCGGCAACCGGCAACACCGTGAACAGGATGAACACGATGCCGAAAGGAGCCACCATGAGGTACTGGTTGCGGTATTTCTTCATCGCTGCGCCAAAGCCCAGCTTGTTAGCAGTTGTCATGCGTGTCTCCCTCCTTTACTCGTTGGTAGCAGCAGTTTCAGCCAGACTTTCCTTGGTGCTCAGGCCGAATTCTTCGCGCTTCTTGGTCAGCTCCTTGTCGATATCGCGGATGTTGAGGTACAGCGTCTCGCGGGGATTCGCCAGATCAGCCACAACGTCCTCGAAGGCGTAGGAGATCATACGGGTGTTCATGTAGTAGCCGGGGATGGCGGGCATGCTGGTCAGACTTCCGTACTGGCTGAGCAGCTGGGCGCTTTCGGAGTTTGACCAGGGCAGGTTGCGGATGACGTTCGGGTCAGCTGCGGGGTAGCGGGCGGCTGCGCCCATGATGGCTTCCAGGGTGGTAGCGTAGGAAGTCTGCTGATCGGTTTCATTCCACCACTTGACGAACTCCCAGGCGGCGTCCTTATTCTTCGCGCCATTCATAATGACGGTCTGAACGGTATCGCATACGTAGGTGTTGTCGATGGTGCCGTCTTCCTTCACGGAGCCGGGGAAAGCGGAGAAGCTCCACAGGCCCTTGATTTCCGGCGCGAAGATCTCCAGCGTGCAGTAGGTGGTGTAATCCGTCACGCCAACGGGCATTTCACCGGTGCGGAAGCGGTTGGAGAAGTCCGCCTGCACTTCAAGACCGTGCACGGTGAACAGATCGGTGAACCACTTGAAGGCCTCCATCGCGGGGTCCTCGTGCAGGGCGGATGCGATGCCGTAGTCAACGCCGTCGCCCTCGTAGATCTCGCCCTCGTTCTGATAGACCATTGCCTGGAACACATTCAGGCCGGTGGCCACGCGGGTGGAGGGCATGTAGAACTCGTAGTTCTCGCGGTTGAGCACGGGGATCATCTCCATGACCTCCGTCCAGGTGGTGGGCACTTCAAGGCCCAGCTCCTCCAGCACGTCCTCGCGGTAGAAGAGCATCTGGAAGCTCACCTGCTCGGGGATGCCGTAGGCGCCCTCGCCGTACTTGGTAGCGCGCAGAACGCCCTCGGAGTAGCGGGACACATACTCGGCGTAATCGGGATACTGGGACAGCTCGACCGTCGCGCCACGCATGGCGAAGTCCTGAGCGGTGGCCTGGCTCAGGCCGATGACCACGTCAGGGCCGTTGCCGGCCAGGGCTGCACGCAGCACCACGTCCATGGGGATCAGCTGCAGATTGACGGCGATGTCGGTGTTGGGGGAGAAGGTCTCATCGATCATGTTCTGGATGATCTGCGCCTGCTCACGGCCGGCGGAAGCCATCCACACCTTGATGGAAGCATTCTTCTTCTCGCCGCTGTCATCGCTGACCAGATCGGTGGTGGAGTGGAAGAAGGTAGCCCAGAAACGCTGGATCTCGGCGATGATGCCTTCAAACCAGCCCTCGGTGGGGGCGGGAAGGGAAGCAGTGTCAGCGGAGAGGATCACGGCGTCCAGCTCCAGGGGCATGGTGGAGATGTTGACGATCCAGGTGCCCAGAGCAGAAATGTTGTTCTTCAGCTGGCTGAGCTCCTTGACGATGTTCTCCGGATCATCCGCAAGACCGGCGGCCTGGATGGCCATCTTTTCCAGCATGGCGGTATTTTCGCCCTTTTCGCCGGTGATCTCGACCATCTTGTCCACCAGGCGGAAGAGACGCTCGCTCTCCTGATGCATGGTTGCCACGAAAGTGGGGACCTTCTTGGCGATTTCATAGTCGATGAACTGGCTGGGCACGTTGCCGGTGATCTGGATGGTGGCCAGGTACAGGGCGTTCAGGTTGCGCAGGGACTCTTCCACCTCGCTCAGCACGCCGCCGATGCCGCCCAGCACACATTCCAGCTTGATGTCGTTCTTGCCCGCCGTCAGGTAGACGTAGTAGGGTTCGCCCTGGGCGTTGGCGAAGGTGTAGTTCTGCATCGTACCGGAGTAACCGAAGCCGATGACCTCCGCCTCAGCGAAGGGAATCATGCCGTTGACGGACAGGCGGCGGTAGCTGGTCACGCCGCGGGAAGTCTGGCGGCCCTTGAAGGTCAGGGTATACAGACCGTCCTCGGGCACCTCGATCTGCCAGGTGATGGCGTCGCCGGGCTGCGCCCAGTTGCTGGCGCCAATGGTGGGATAGAGGATGTGCCAGGCGTGGAAGGGTTCCAACGCCGCATCAGAATAGTTCTTCTGCACGGTGATGGCGGGAGAGGACTTGAGGATGTCCGCGGTGGCGTTCACGTAGGACAGCTCGGTGGCCTCCTGGCCCTTCTTGGCAGCGCGGCGCTCGGCCTGGCCGATGATGGCCTCGCCTGCGTAGACCTTGCCCTCGCTTTGCCACTTGACCAACAGGGTTTCGTAGCTTTCCAGGGCGGGGGCGGCCTTGAAGGTCAGGGAGATGATCTCCATGGGCTCCTTCACCGACTCCAGGGACAGCGTGTGCTCGCCCGCAGTCAGGTAGAAGAGCAGCGGCTCGCCGGAGCGGCGGTCATAGTCCTCCAGGTAGATGATCTGCTCCTCGTAGACTTCGTCTGCGTTGGGGCGGATCTCATTGTCGTTCTTCAGGCGGATGTCCTCATCGCGCCAGATGCGCTTGAAGACGATCTGCGTCAGGGCCTCGTAGGGAGCCTCGCCGTCGATGAGTACACGGCGCTGGATATCCGACGTAGTGCCGGCCAGGGCCAGATAGCCGACCTCCAGGTTGTAGAAGCCGGTTTCGGCCACAGTGAACTTCCAGGTCACGGTGCCCGCATCACCGGTATCGACGCCGGCGGTCAGTGCCTGAGCATTGGAATCCTCGCTCTTTTCAAAGGCAAACACGTCCACCGCGATCTCAGCGGCGGACAGCTCGCCCGTATAGCCGTTATCGTCCAGATAGGCCTGGTAAGTACCTTCGCGGGCGATGGCGGTATCAATGGCGGGCGTGGCGTAGGCGACTTGCTTCGTGCCGGTGAAATGGTTGACAAGCACCACGATGGCCACCAGCGCGATGATCACGCCCAGCGTGATCCAAAGTTTCTTTTTCTTGGTCACGGGTATTTTCACCCCTTTTGCGTTGATTGGGAGAGGAAGCGGTCATCGCTGCATAACGCGGACTCCCTGACGGAGCCCATGCAGCGTCCAGTTTTAACTCCGTATGCCCCGGAGCCTGCGTTATGCAACGGTGACGATCCCGCCTGCGCGGGATGCATCGGTGCCGGGCGGATCCCCGGCGAAAAAGAAGAAAGGGCGGGCGTTATCAGGCATCAGCCTTTCAAACGCCCGCCCGATTTAGTTAGGGATGACCTTCACGTTTTCGATTACTCGACAACGACCTCAACCTGGATCTCGACGGAGGCGGTGTTGCCGGCGTAGTCGGTCACGGTCAGGGTGACGGGGTACACGTCGGGCATGGAGGTATCCAGCACGGACACGTCAGCCACAACCTTGGCCTTCAGGTCCAGACCGGAAGCATCCTTCGCCTCAGTGATGTAAGCAGTCCAGTCGATTGCGGAGGCGTCAGCGTCCATCGCGATGGTGGGCAGCTCTTCAACCACAGTCAGGGTGGGGGTAACGGTGTTGGCGGGATCGTACACGATAATGGGCAGCTTGGCGGAGCCTTCGTTGCCAGCCTTATCGGTGAAGATGCCCTTGCACTCGCCAGTGCCGGCGACGGTCACGTCAACGCGGCCTTCGGTCTCGTACACGGCCAGAGCGGGATCCATGACGCCGTCGAAGCCGTCCTCAGCGGAGAAATACGCGGTCCAGTCGATGGTGGCCAGATCGGTGCCAACGGGGATGACCAGCTCGCCAGTCGCGGTGACGGCGGGGCCCTGGTTGTCGTTCAGCTCGGAGGAGCCCAGGATGGCTTCCATCTCAGCGACGACATCAGTGAACTTGTTCAGGTTAGCCTTGATGGCGATTTCGTAGGAAGGCATGCCTTCGACGCCAGCCAGGCCCTTGCCCATGATCTGATCCCAGGGATCACGCATGCCCAGGTTGCCAGCCACGTCGTTGGGGATGCACAGCTCGGAGTTGAAGATGAAAGCAGCCAGGATGCCGTCGCCGTAGGTCTCGTTGTAGATATCCAGACCGTACTTGGTGGCTTCGTCCTTCGCGACGGTGGGCTTGTACTCGTCCATGTTGTCAACGCCGGCCTTCAGGGAGTAGTAGGTCTCCCAGTAGGTGCGGTAGGACTTCAGGGTCAGCTCGACCATTTCGGGGGAGATGCCCTTCAGGATGCCGTCGATGTCGCCAACGGAGATGACCTGACGGTATTCGGGGGAGTAAGTCACGGTGCCGTCGGCGTTCTTGGTGACCAGGCGGTCAGCAGCAGGCCAGGGCATGATGGCGACGGATTCGCCGCGCTCGGTACAGGCGTCGACCTGACCCTTGATGACCCAGATGGGGCAATCGCCGAAGACGCAAGCGCCGCGGCCGAAGTCATAGCCAGCCTCGCACCACTGGGGGGTCCACTGGTCGTCGTACACGCCGCAGACCTTCATGTTGCCGTTGTCCAGCTGCTTCTTGATGAAGGCGATAGCGTCGATGGACTCCTGGGAGTCAGCGATGACGCCGGCGTCGCCATAGATGCCGCCGCCGTTGGCGTACATGGCAGCCAGGCCGGAGAAGCGGTAGTCAGTCTCGTACGCAGCGATGGTGCTCACCTTCGCGCCCTCGGGAGCGGGGGTGTTGGCGTAGTGGGCAGCGATCTTGGCCAGGTAGGCCTCGAAGTTGGACCAGGTCCAGTCGCCGCGCTCCAGCATCTCCATGGGGTACAGGGTGGTGCCGTCCTCTTCCTTCAGAGCGTCAACCTGCTCGATCATGGTCAGGTTGACCAGCAGGGTGAAGTACTGGTTGAAGGAAACGTTGGTGTTGATGAAGTAGTTATGGCCGAACACGGCAGTGGGCCACATCCACTCAGCGCCTTCGAAGATGTAGGCGTAGTCGTCCAGGGGCTGCAGGATGTTCTGCGCCAGGACGGTGTTCTCAGAACCGGACCACATGCGGGCGATTTCGCAGCAGGGGTTGCCGGCCAGCACGGACAGAACCAGCTCGGAACGGGTGTCCTGAGCGTACTGCACGTGCACGATCTTGACGTTGTGCTTTTCCAACACGGCCTTCTCGGCGGCCAGACGCAGCTGACGGTCAGCTTCGTCGGTCATGGTGTAGACGATGTTGCCATCGGTGGACTTGGTCTCGTCGATCTTGTTGGGATCCTGGCCGTCGACCCAGTGGGTGCCCCAACGGACGATGATGGGCTCTTCTTCAGCGGTCGCCATGGGGACCAGAGCGAGAACCATCGCCAGCGCCAGCAGCAGGGCGGCAAACTTCTTCATAGGGGGTTCCTCCTTACTTTTTTGAGGCAAGAATCAGACGCAACTTAATACACCGGAATAGGAATCCTATATCCAGTGTGTTAAACGTGGCTTCCGCCTCAGATTAGCTTCATTATAGCCAAATTTGGTCAATCTGTCAAGATGATTTCCGGATGAGACAAGGAGCTGCACAAGGATTCAAACGTTTTCGTCGATATTTTCATGCAAATTTTGTGAAATAAGAAATCCGGAGCAGCCTTGCACGACACAACTGCTCCGGAAAACTATTCGGGATTTCGTAATAGATGGCGGCGGTGGAGGATTCTTGTCAGCCCAGGTCGGGCTCGTCCACAAGGAACGCCTTGCCGCTCTTGCCTTCGGTCTCCACGATGGTGAGAGTATTCTCGCCCTCGCGCAGCAGGGGAGCAGGGACGTACAGGCGCTTCTGCGGACCGATCTCCCAGAAACGACCCAGGCAGAAGCCGTTGAGAATCACGGTGCCTTTGCCCCAGCCGGGGAGATCGAGCCAGGTGTCGGCCTTTTCGTCTACCCGGAAGGTCAGGGTGTGGACGGCGGGGGCCTTTGCGTTGGTCTTCCCGGCAGGCTGCAGGGAGGCCATGACCGCCTCGTCGCAGACGAACATGTTCCAGCCGAACTTCTGATGATCGTTGATCACCACGCCGGAATCGATGCCCTTGCGCTGGTGCTCCAGCTTGAAGGAATAGTTGACGCGGCCCATGTTCTCCACCAGGATCTCCAGCCTTGCGCCCTTGCGGACGGGCACGGGGGTCTCGAACTTGTGAGCCTGCTGCAGATCGTGGTCGTACAGGGTGGCGATGGTCTCGCCGTCCAGCATGATGACCGCGCGGTCATTGGCGCCCACCAGCTGAATCTTGCGCAGCTCGTCCTCGTTGGTCAGCACGGTGGTGTAGAGGGTGTAGCCGTAGTTCTGGCCCAGGCGCTCCATGCTCATGGGGCAGACGCTGTAGGTGCTCTTGCGCTCCGTCAGCAGCTGGCACAGGGGGGCGCTGGCGATCTCGGTGGCCTCGCCGTAGGCCTTGCGGGGGATCTCCGGGATGTCGATCACCGGCGCAGGGCCGTTGCGCTTCTCGATTTCAGCCTTGAAGAGGCGGTACTTCTCGGTGATGCGGCCGTCCTCGGTCAGCAGCGCGTCGTAGTCGTAGCTGGTGACGTCGGGGGTCAGCTTGTCGTAGTAGTTGGAGCCGTTCATCAATCCGAAGGACGTGCCGCCGTGGAACATGTAGATGTTGATGTGGCCCAGGTCGAGGGCGTCGCCAAAGTCCTTGGCGGAGGGCGCAGCGTCGGTGTGGGCGTGCTTGCCGCAGCCCCAGTGATCGAACCAGCCGCACCAGTATTCCATGCACATCAGCGGATAGATGCCCTGGCTCTGCATGTAGGCGAAGCGCTCCCTGGTGTGGGAGCCGAAGTTGCCGGTCTGGAACACGCCGTCCACCTTGCCGCAGGCGAGCATATCGTGCTCGGGGCCGTCGGAGGTGACCAGGGGCACGTCGATGCCGCGTTCAATCATGCCGTCGCGGAGCTTGGCCAGATACTCCTTGTCGTCGCCGTAGGAGCCGTACTCGTTCTCCACCTGCATCATGATGATGGGACCGCCGTGGGTGATCTGCAAGGGCGCGAGGCGGGGCAGCAGCTCATCAAAGTAGGCGAGGAATTCCTTCATGTAGGGCTCGTAGTTGCAGCGGAAGCGCATGCCGTCCTGAGCGAGCAGCCAGGCGGGGAAACCGCCGAACTCCCATTCCGCGCAGATGTAGGGGGAGGGGCGGATGATCACCCACAGGCCCAGCTCCTGGGCGATGCGGACAAACTCACACACATCGTGGTCACCTTCGAAGTTGAATTCTCCGCGGTTCGGCTCGTGGAAGTTCCAGGGGATGTAGGTTTCCACGGTGTTGCAGCCCATGGCCTTGAGCTTCAGCAGACGGTCGCGCCAGTACTCCGGCACGACGCGGAAATAGTGGATGGAGCCGGAAATGACCTGAAACTTCTCGCCGTTCAGGTAAAAATCGTCCTTGATTTCAAACTTTCCCATGCGGGGATCCTCCGTATATAAGTAGTAGGGATTTTACTTGCCCGCCCATGCCAGCACTGTGGCCAGCTCCTTTTCGCTGACGTAATCGCCGCCCTTTTGCAGCAGCTCCAGCATCCGATCCTCGCCGGGGGTGCGGTTCTTCTGGGCGACCATGCCCTTGGTCAGCATCTTGATGGCGAATTTGTACGGGCCGCGCAGCTTCTCAAGATCCATGCCGCCCTGCACCGTGAAGACGGGGATATCCGCCGGGAGCTTGCATGCCTTGCGGGCCGCATCATCCTGTGCGCCGGTGTCGCCCAGGCCCACGCCGATGACCGCGTCGATGGCAAAGCGCCGGGCGGCCTTCTTGTAGTCCTTGACGGAACCGGCCATCAGCCAGCCCATGTAGATAACGGGTGTGCCGGCAGGCAGGGATTTTACCGCGTCAGCGAGCGTGTGTGCGGGAAGATTGAGTTTCTCCGACAGCAGCGCGGCGTAGCGGGCGGTGTAACCCGTGCCCGATGTGTATACGATGGCAGTGGCGTTCATGGCAACCTCCGGATTACTTTCTGTGCAGCAGGCCGTCTTCTTCAACGACCTCAAAGAAGTAGGGGCGCTCCTCCAGCTTCTTGTTGGGGGAGTGCAGAGTCATCATCAGCTTGCCTTCCTTGGTGCGGAAGACCATGCCGTGGCCGCCGTCCTTCATGAACAGGGGCTTCACCTGCTTGAAATCGCCGGTGATTTCCCCGTTGGAGCTGCGGGCCAGGCCCTGGGTGTAGCCGTCCTTGGAGAAGGCGGCCCAGAGCATCAGCAGCGTGCCGTCCTCGGTCCGCCACATGAAGGGGCCGTCGGTCACGAAGGAGGGCTTGCCCAGCACGGGACGGCCGGGGACGATCCACTCCGCCTCGGAGGCGGTGAACAGCAGACGCGGCGGGCCGGCGGGGGCAGTCAGGTCATCCTGGAGCTCCATCGCCCAGATCTCGCCGTCGATGGCCTGCACCCATTCGTGGCAGAAGACCATGTAGGGCTTACCTTCCTTGTCTACGTAGAAGGTGCCGTCCAGGCACTCCCAGTCGGGCGGGGTGATGGGGCCTTTGCTGTGGGGGACGAAGGGCCCGAGGGGATTATCCGCCTTGAGGATGCAGGTGCAGCGGCACACGCCCTCCGCCTTGAAGGAGGCGAACATGTAGAATGCGCCCTTCCACTGATGCACCTCCGGGGCCCAGTAGTTGTGGGTCGCCCAGAAGGAACCGTCGTTGTGGAAGATCTCGATGGGCTCGGACCAGTTTTCGAGGTCATCGGAAACATAGGCATCAAAGCCGTCGCACTCGCCCCAGCAGGTCGCGCCGCGGGTGCCGTACAGATAATACTTGCCTTCATGCAAAAGGACATAGGGATCCCGGATATTGATGTCGGAAAGCTTCATATTCAATTAACCTCCTCGCGGATGTCGTTAATGATAGTATATCAAACCCCGGCGGAAAAAGCAATCCGCAAAAGCGGCAGGAATTGCCCGGCGGGTGTCGAATGCATACAGCAAAGTGGAGGTACACGCCGATGTTTGAACGTTATTTTGCTGCCCATCCTCTGGGTGAAGTGCGCTATGCACCGCAGTTTCCTGTGATTACCGACCGTGCCGCGTGGGAAAGCATTTTCCCCGCTGACCGGGAGGCGCTCCTTGCCTATGCGGAAAAGTGGCGCGGCCAGCACTGGCCGGTGATCACGGCGGGGATGTACGCATCCTTCGTCCGCACCGGCAGCCGCCGCGACTGCGAGAATCCTTACTTTGAGCGCCGCCGCAGGCTGTGCAGCGCGGTGCTCCACGTCTGCCTGACGGGCACGGAGGAGTTCCTGCCCGATGTGGAGGACGGCGTTGTCCTCATCTGCGAGGAAACGGCCTGGGCCATCAGCGCGCATCTGGGGCTGAACGCAGACCATCCCTTCCCGGACGAAAGGGCGAACACCGTCGATCTCTTCGCTGCCCAGACGGCGATGATCCTGTCCTTCACCGCCCAGCTGCTGGAGGGCGTGCTGCACCCCGACCTGCATGAGCGCATCTGCCGGGAGGTGGAGCGCCGCGTCCTCCGTCCTTTCATGGAGTACAACGGCGAATGGTGGATGGGCTACACCCGCAAGGACCTCAACAACTGGACGCCCTGGATCCTCTCCAACATCCTCATGGCGGCGAAGGTCTGGCACTGGGGCGGTACGGCGCTGGTCGCCCGTGCCTGTATGATGCTGGACCGCTGGCTGGATTGCGTCCCGGAGGACGGCGGCTGCGACGAGGGCGCGGGCTACTGGAACATGGCCGGCGGCGCATTCCTGGATTGCCTGATGGTTCTCGAATCCATGTGCGGCGTGGATCTGTGGCAGGACGGCAAAGTCCGCCGGATGATGGCCTACCCGGCGCTGGTCTACCTGGGCAAGGGCTGGTACGCCAACTTTGCGGACTGCGACGCCCGGCCTTCTGTGAGCGGCGACCGCCTCATGTATGCGGGCGAAAAGACGAGGAATCCCGCGCTTGTACGCATGGGCCTGGAGCTGCGCGAATCGCCGGAAGCCCCCTTGCTGGACACCCCGCATCTGTCACGTGTGCTGATGCGGCTGTTCTCCAAGTCCGCTGAGGCGGAGGATTCGGAGATCAAGCCGAAAGACGTCTGGCTGCCTGATCTGCAGGTGCGCCTGGTGGAGCAGGACGGCGTGATCGCTGCCATGAAAGGCGGCCACAACGACGAAAGCCACAACCACAACGACGTGGGCAGCTTCCTCATCATGGCGAACGGCGACATGCAGGTGGTGGATGCGGGCAACATGATCTACACTGCAAGGACCTTCTCTGCCCGCCGGTACGAGCTGTGGAACTGCCGCGCGGCGTACCACAATGTGCCGATCATCGGCGGCTGCGAGCAGCAGGCGGGTCGCCAATACGCCGCCCGCGACGTGGAGAAGCTCCCCGACGGCATGGCGCTGGACATGGCTGCGGCTTATCCGGCGGAGGCGGGCGTGCAGCAATGCCGCCGCACCTTCCGTCTGGCTGGCGGCAGACTGAGCGTCCGCGATGAAATCGTCTGCGCAGAAGCCAAGCCCATCACCTGGGTGTTCATGCTGCGGTATGAGCCGGTGATCGACCACGAGCGCCAGTGCTGCCATCTCAAGGACAGCGGCTTCTGGATCGACTGGTCGGAGAATGCAGACTTGTCTGCGGCTGCCGAGCCCATCGAGGTCACTGACGGCCGCATGAAGAACAGCTACCCCGGTACCCTCTGGCGGCTGACGCTGACCGTCGAACCTGCGACCCATCACACGCAGGAATTCCTCTTTGAAGCATAAAAACATCCCCCGGCCTGTACGGTCGGGGGACGCGTTGTTTAGTAGGTAAGGTGTCCTCGCCAAGGAAGCTCACAGCTTGAAGTGCTTTGCCAGCCGGGCCAGCACTTCCTCGCGGGTGTCATTGACAAAGTCCGAGCGGGTGATGGAGAAGAACCCCGTGTGCTGCCAGTCGATGTCCACTGCCGGATGGTAGGTCGCCCAGGCGTTGAAGTTCGCCAACGTGGCCTCCGGGTCGGGACACTCCATGATACGATCCATCATGAATTTCTTGTCCGGGTCGTCGCGGTCGAAGAATTTTTCCTTGGTGATATCCGGCGGGTCGCAGAGCATGATGGCCACGTGGTCGTAGTCGGAGATCTCCCTGAGCACATCCGGCGGGATGTTGGTGTCCACGATGATCTTGTCGCCGTTCGCGGCAAGCTTGATCAATTCGAGGATCTCGATCTCGATGCACTCCTGAGAAACCTGGGTCACCCAGCGGAAATGCTCTTCGGGGGTCTGGTTCAGCCATTCCTCCCAGCCGGACATGGTGTCGAAGTAGCAAAGTCCCGGCTGCTTCCAGCGGTCCAGCTTCTCGCGGGGGAAGGCGTCGTGGTAGTTCTCGCCACAGTGGATCATACCGTAGCGCTCGGACAGCATGCGCACCATGGTGGATTTGCCCGCGTAGCTGTGGCCGTTGATGAAGTACACGTTGCGCAGATAGTGGCGGATCAGGTTGTCGCTGATTTGGATTTTCATGTGGCCTCCTTGCAGGGGATCATACCTGCTTTTCCTGCACATGCACATCCACCTGCTGGTGAGGCATGATGATGCCATTTTCGTCGAAGGCAAGCTTGATGGAGCGGTTCAGGGCAAAGCGGGTGTCCCAGTACTTGCTGCCGGGGCACCAGATGCGCACGCCGTAGATCATGGCGCTGTCGGTGACTTCTGTCAGCACAACGGAGGGGGCAGGGTCGGGGAGGACGTTCTCGTTGGTGGCAAGCACTTCGTTGATCACGGTTTCGACCTTATCCAGCGAGGTGGAGGGATCAATGCGGAAGGTCAGGTCGCAGCGGCGGGTTTCCGGGATGGACAGATCCTGCACGACGGAATTCGCCAGGGTGCCGTTGGGCACGGTGACCTCAATGTTATCATAGGTGCGCAGAACGGTGTACACCACCGTGATGGCCTTGACGGTGCCGGCGACGTTCAGGTCGGGGGCGGAGATGTAATCCCCCGTGCGGAAGGGCTTGAACATGAGGATCATCAGGCCGCCGGCGAAGTTGCTGAGGGAACCCTGCATGGCCAGGCCGATGGCTGCCAGACAGGAGGCCAGCGCCGCAATGAAGGACGTGGTGGGGATGCCCATGATCATCGCCACGCTGATGAACAGCAGCGCGTAGAGCAGGATCGCGGCGGTTGAGCACATGAAGGAGCGCAGGCCGGCGTCGATCTTCTGCATGAAGGGGAAGTTCGGGAGCCTTTTCTTCAGCCATTTGATCAGCTTCAGGCCGACGAAGGCGACCAGGATGGCGTATAGAATCTTCAGGCCAACGGTGGTGGCCAATTCGAGCAGCGATTCAAAGAATGCTTCCAGGTTCATTTGTATCACCTCGCGGATGTGATTACCTATATTTTATCTGCTTCGCGGGTGGGTGTCAAGCGACAAGAGAACCCCTTGGATGCAGGATGCAAAAAAACATTGCAAACAATCGAAAGTTCTGCTACAATAACAATGCGGCTTTAGCCGCTTGATATGCAAAGGAGGGAAGTGGCGATGGAAGTGTGGTATGCCATTGGCGGCTTCCGATGTTGTTGTCCGCAAATGGGCTCACCATGAGCGCCGTGTCAAGTCTGATGGAAGCCTTATAAATTGATTTGATACGGAGGAAAATGACAATGTGGCTTGTATATACGCTGGCGACCACCCTGCTGTGGGGCCTGGCTGAACTGTTCTACAAGAAGGGAGCCGTTGAGCGCGAAAAGTACTCTCACCTGAAGATCTGCGTCATGGTTGGCCTGGTGATGGGCATCCATGCGGTGTTCACCCTGCTGACCGAGGATATGGGCTACAGCCTGAAGTACCTGTGGGCCTACCTGCCGGTATCGGCGTGCTACATCCTGTCGATGGCGTTCTCCTTCTTCGGCATGCGCTTCATCGAGGAATCCATCTCCGACCCCATTGAGAACACCTCCGGCGCGATGTGCTCGCTCCTGTGCGTGCTTTTCCTGGGCGACAAGCTGGATGCGCTGGTCTGGGTGGCCATCGGCATCATCGCCGTCGGCGTGGTGGGCATCGGCTTCCTGGAGAACTCCGGCGACCTGAAGCGTCGTCAGCGCCTGGGCAAGAAGCTGGCGATCATCGCCTTCTGCATGCCCTTCCTCTACGCGTTCATCGACGCTTTCGGCTGCGTGCTGGACATCTACTTCCTGGAGATGGAGACCAGCCCCCTGCTGGCCATCGGCGCAACGGAGGATACGATCGAAGTGATCGCCAATACCTCCTATGAGCTGACCTTTGCCCTGGTGGGCCTGGTGATGTTCATCTTCATGAAGGTGAAGGGCATCAAGTTCGGCAGCATGGTGGAGCAGAAGGACAAGGCTCTGGCTGCTGTGTGTGAGACCGCCGGTCAGCTGACCTACGTATACGCTATGGCCAGCGGCAACGGCGCGATCGCGGCTCCCATCATCTCTGCGGTGTGCGTGGTGTCGCTGATCCTGTCCCGCATTTTCCTGAAGGAAAAGCTGTCCAAGAAGCAGTACCTGTTCATCGGCATCATCATCGTGGGCATCCTGATGCTTGCGGTGATCGAAGGCGAATAATCCGGTATAGGCAAGGCCTCCCCGAAGCGGGGAGGCCTTTTTGTGTGCGCCGACGGGAGGCAAACAAAAGAAAGACGACCAGCTTGTGGCTGATCGTCCTGATGGGGTGAGTTGACAAAAACGATGTCACTCAAATCGTTCAAAATACTGTTTGAAAACAGGGTCTGATTTCAAAGCGGTCATAGCTTCTTTTTCTGTTCCGAAGAATGAATAAGAGAAAGAACGATCCTTGGACTCCCACCAACCCGGTTTAGTGTCTTTGATATAGCAATAATGGGAAGTCCAATCAAGCTCATCAATCACACATATTTCTTCGTAAGTATATTTGAAAAACCCTTTGTTACTTTCTAAAACCACAAATCGCTTCGACTTGTCGTTGTTATATATAACCTTGCAAATCTTCAGTGCATCGGAATAAACAAGTTCCTTGTCATATAATGATTTAACGATTTCATCATAAGACGGCATTGGGATGGGATCTATTTGCTGTTCCTTTTGAAAAGTATCTTTAACCATTTCACACCCACCTCCTTATAAAGCTAATTGTAGCACGCTTTGGAGTGGCGTGCAAGGGGAAGAATCGCGCCACACTCCGGGAGTTTCGCCTTCGGCGAATGCGGAGCGGGGTTCGTTGCAGGGGTAGTATGAGCAAAAAGAAAACCAGTCCGTTTGGACTGGCTTTTGATTTGGAGGTGCCACCCAGATTCGAACTGGGGAATAAAGGTTTTGCAGACCTTTGCCTTACCACTTGGCCATGGCACCATGTTGTCCTTGCTGCCGGAGCAGCATGGGCTATGTAAAGTTGGAGTTGCCTCCAATCTTGTTAATAAAGAGAGCGGTAGACGAGGCTCGGACTCGCGACCTCCACCTTGGCAAGGTGGCGCTCTACCAACTGAGCTACTACCGCATAAAGTGCCGCGGGGCGGAATCGAACCACCGACACGTAGATTTTCAGTCTACTGCTCTACCGACTGAGCTACCGAGGCATATGTATGGCGACCCGGAAGGGGCTCGAACCCTCGACCTCCAACGTGACAGGCTGGCGCTCTAACCAACTGAGCTACCGGGCCAAATTGTGTGTGGGAACAACAGGGCTCGAACCTGTGACCCTCTGCTTGTAAGGCAGATGCTCTCCCAGCTGAGCTATGCTCCCGACTCGCGTTGATCACGCTTCGCGCGACCTCCGTATCGCTCCTGTCATGGCGACGTGTTATATAATAGCATGCTTCTTTTTTCTTGTCAATAGGGAATTTTAAGTTTTTTTGAAATTTCTTGCGAAAAAGGAAGGAGGGATATGCGCGGGGCATATCCCTCCGTATGCTTTGATCAGTCTACGATCGCGTAGAAAGCGGGCTTGGGCTGGCTCATGCCGTCAAAGAGCAGGGGATAGTTCTCCTTGCGCCAGCTCAGGTTGTCCACCGTGCCCCAGGTGTGCACAGCGACCAGCTGACCGGCGTACTGCTTGTACATCTCAAACAGGTCGTTGTAGTAGCGGGCCTGGGACTGCCAGTTGCTGTCGGTGTTGGAGGGGATGCCCACATCCAGCTCGGAAACGCGCAGCAGCAGGGGCGTGCCGTCCTTCAGGGTGCGCTTGGCCATCTCCTTGAAAGCGACTTCCACGTAGAACAGGTTGGTGGAACCGACGGTGTAGTGGCTCTGGAAGCCGTAGCCGTCGATGGTGCCGTCCTCGATCAGGCTGTCCACGATGTCGCGGGTGACCAGGGCCTTCATGGTCACTTCGGAGTTGTAATCATTGTAGTAGAGCTTGACGTGGGGAGCGGCGTACTTGCGGGCGTACTCGAAGGCGCGGTTGATGAAGTCCTGGCCCACGACCTGTGTCCACAGGGAGTTGCGCAGCTGGCGGCCGGAATCGGCGGCGGCCTCGTTCACCACGTCCCAGGAGACGATCACGCCGGGGTAGTTTTCCTCGGTCCAGGTCAGCACCTGCTTGATGTAGTTCTCCATACGGCCCAGCATGACCTCGCGGGAGACCAGCGGGCTGGTGGTGTTGTAGCCCTCGTGGAAGAACTGCTTGGGGGTCTGGGAGTGCCAGACCAGGGTGTGGCCGTGAACCTTCACGCCGTTCTCCTGAGCCCAGTCCAGCAGAGGGATGCAGCGATCAAAGTGAACCACGACCTGAGTTTCGTCGCCGGTCTTGCGCACGGCGGACTTGCAGCCGGCAATGTTGATCAGCGCGTCGGGCTTCATTTCGTTGCCGGGGGTGAAGATGTCGAACTGGCTCTTGTAGAACTCCATGCGGTCGGCGTCCAGCACCTCATTGCCGGTGACGGCGGTGCCGAAGACGAAGTAGGGGGCATAGACTTCCTTCAGGCTGGGGATGCCGGCCTTGCCGTATTTCAGGGTCTGCTCATGGCAGGTGAAGTCCTTGATCTGGTAGGAGGTGTCCTCCGCGCCGCCTTCAATATAGAAAACATAGGTGTCGTAGCGGCCGGCGACATAGGTGGCCTGCATGAGGGTCCATTCACCCTTCTTGGCGGTGCAGGTGGCCAGGTTCTCGTAGGATTCGGAGCCGTCGCGCTTATGGGCGATGGACAGCATGAAGCCGGTGGAATCCAACTCGTCCTGCTTCACCAGCACGGACAGGGCATAGGTCTTGCCGGTGGTCAGCTCGAAATCGCGGCCGGGGGAGTTCCAGGTGGCGGTGCGGCCGGTGATCAGCAGACCCTGTTCGTCCGTCACGGACACGGCAGCGCCGCCCGCGGAACGGGCATACCAGCCATCGGTGCCGGCAGAGAAGTCAGACTCGTAGCTGAGCGCGGGCGCGTCGGACTCTGCGGCTTCGGGCGCCTGACCCACGGTGACGACCATGTCGTCGATGTAGTATTCGGCGTTGTTCCAGTTTTCCGAGAGGTTCTGGAAGCGGATGTTCACCGGCTGATCCAGATCGATCTCGGCAGTGATCTCCGTCCAGGTCTTGCCGGCGCAGTTGACGGAACCCAAAATGGCATAATCGCCGCCGGCCTTGGAGATCACGAAGGTGCCGGATTCATCGCTGTCCACGTAGACCCAGGCGGTGATCTTCGCGGGCACGCCCACGTCGATGCCCAGGGCCTTGGCGTTCAGGTCGACGGCATCCCAGTTGTTGCCGGAGCGGTTCGTCACATACAGGGAGGATGCGCCGCCGTGAGCAACAGCATCACTGGCCTTGGGAGTGGCGGAGCCGCTCTGCAGGAACTGGCTGGGCACGCCGGACTCAAAATCGTAGGTGGTGACGGTATCCTCTGCCGCGGCAAGGGAAAGAACCATCAGCAGCGACAGCAGGAGAACGAGGAATTTCTTCATATAGGGGAACTCCTTTCCTGATCGGCCCTCTCCGAGCCGACCTCCATGATGAAATTGCTGGGGAATTCTTACCTAAATAGTATACATGAATGATTGTATGCCGTCAATAATGCTGCAAAAGGTAAGAAGAATCAAGCAAAAAAAGAGAGGCGCATGGCCTCTCATTCGGATTTGTTTGGATTCGTCATCCCGCGGAAGGTGTCCGGCCAAAGGTCGTATTCCTCCAGGTAGGAGTGGCTCTCGCCGTGGATCTTCCACCCAGGGAAGGTATCCAGGGTGACAGTGTGGATGCTGTTGAAGATGCTCTTTTCCACATCGGGATCCCGCTCCCGCATCTGCCGCAGCAGCACCTTGACCTCCTGGCGCTTGGAGTCGCCCACGCCGTCCAGGCTCTGGTCGCGCTGCTCCACAAAGCGGCATGCGCACTGGATGAAGGACAATTCATTCGCGGCGCACCATGCCTTGATCGTGTCCTCGTGGATCATGTACATCGGGCGGATGAGCTCCATGCCCGTAAAGTTGCGGCTGTGCAGCTTGGGGAGCATCGCCTGCAGCTGGCTGCCGTAGAACATGCCGATCAGCGTGGTCTCGATCACGTCGTTGAAGTGATGTCCCAGGGCGATCTTATTGCAGCCCAGCTCCTGGGCGCGGTCATAGAGGAAGCCGCGGCGCATCCTTGCGCAGAGGTAGCAGGGATTGCGTTCAGCGTTGGTGGCGGCGTCGAAAATATCCGAATCGAAAATGCGGATGGGGATCTCCATCTGCGCGGCGTTATCGATGATCTTCTGCCGGTTGACGGGATTATAGCCCGGGTCCATCACGATGAATTCCAGCTCGAAGGGCACCGCGGTATGCCGGTGCAGCACCTGGAAGAGCTTGGCCAGCAGCATCGAATCCTTGCCGCCGGAGATGCACACGGCGATCCGGTCGCCCTCGCGGATCAGCTCATACTGCTTGATGGCAGCAATGAAAGGCTTCCACAGCGTTTTGCGGAAGTCGGTGAGGATCGAGCGCTCCATGCGCGCGGCAGGGGAGAGGGTACGGGCCATATCTGTCCTCCGGCTGTAAGGTGTGAGCGCGTCCGGCGCGCTCTGCGCAAGCATCATAGCATATTCCTCCTGAAAATGCAATGCCCGCGGCGCCGCGGAAGATGCCTGCCTGGGAAAATGCAGAAACTTCCCCGGAATAACGGTTGCAATGCGGGAAGAGATATGCTATAATTAGAAGGAATGATAAATAACGCTTGTTTCGAAAGGAACGGTACGCATGAAGATTTCGACCAAGGGACGCTACGCACTGCGCATGATGATCGATATGATCCAGCACCAGAAGACTGGCCCTGTGGCCCTGAAGGACATTGCCGAGCGGCAGAATGTGTCCAAGAAGTATTTGGAGCAGATCGCGCTGGTGCTTTCCCAGGCGGGCGTGATGCAGGGCACCCGCGGCCATCAGGGCGGATATCGGCTGGTCACGGATCCCAAGACTTGCACGGTGTATGACGTGCTGGAATGTGTCGAGGGCTCCATGCATCCTGTGGCTTGCCTGGATCATGCGCCCAACGACTGCGAACGCTGCAACGGCTGCGAGACCCTCTACATCTGGGAGGGGCTGGACCGGGTCATTCAGGATTATTTGAAGAACATCACCCTCCAGGATGTGCTGGAGAAGATGGAACAGAAAGCATGATTACATGGACTCTCCGGAAGGGGAGTCCTTTTTGTGAATGTGCAATGCAGTTTGTCAATAGGATATGAAGAAATGGGACGCCTGTCCCAAGCAGGAACAAACAAATTTGATGGAAGTACGGAAAAAGTGCAGAAAATTTGTGGGATTGAAAGCTCTACCGAAAAAGCAGCGAAAACGTTGGAAAATGCACGATGTTAACGTTTCCAAACGGACTCAATATGTGAAAGTTGGACGAAAAAATAGTGAAAAAATACAAAATAACATCTTGATTTTTGCAAACCATTCATGTATACTATGCTTACACGAAACCGGTTTAGAAAGCCAAAGGGCACCGTTGCGCCCCATTTCTCCGGTTCTGGAAGACGTCTTTAAACAGTGCTGTGGTGCTGTTTATTGATAAAAATGCAGCCGCGAGCTGCAAAAAAACAAGGAGGAACCCCCTATGAAGAAGATCCTTTCCATGGTTCTGGCTGTCATGATGCTCCTGGGCATGATGAGCTTTGCTGGCGCCGAAGAAGAGATCACCCTGAACGTGTGGTCCTTCACCAATGAGCTGGAAGGCATGATCAACAAGTACTATGCCCCCTCTCATCCCAATGTGAAGATCAACTACACCATCTATCCCACCGACGGTGGTGAGTACACCTCCAAGGTGGACGCCATCATGGCTTCCGCCGCTGCTTCTGACGAAGCTCCCGACGTGTTCACCCTGGAAGCTGCTTTCGTTAAGAAGTACGTCAACTCCGCTGTGACCGCTGACCTGTCCAAGGTTGGCATCACCGAGGCTGACGTGGCTGCTGCTATCCCCGTGATGAAGCAGATCGGCACCAACACTGCCACCGGCGAACTGAAGGGTCTGTCCTGGCAGGCTACCCCCGGCGCTCTGATGTACCGTGCTTCCCTGGCTGAGAAGTACCTGGGCGTCACCACTCCCGAAGAGTTCCAGGCTCTGGTTGCTGACTGGGACAAGTTCATGGAGACCGCCGCTGTTGTGAACGAGAAGTCCGAAGGCGCGACCAAGATGGTCGTTGGCGCTGGCGACATCTGGAACGCTTTCAACTTCGGCCGTGAGCAGGGCTGGGTCGTCGATGGCAAGCTGGTCATCGATCCCATCCTGTACGACTACCTGGATCTGGCTGTTGAGCTGGAGCAGGACGACCTGTCCAACAAGGGCAACGCCTGGTCCGAGGTCTGGTTCGCCGGCATGAAGACCGACACCACCCTGTGCTTCTTCCTGCCCACCTGGGGCCTGCACTACACCCTGAAGCCCAACTGCGGCCTGACCACCAACGACAAGATGACCGACGAAGAGATGAAGGCTGCTTGCGAAGCCGACGGCGGCACCTACGGTGACTGGCGCATGGTCGCTGGCCCTGTGGGCTACAGCTGGGGCGGCACCTGGATCGGCGCCAACGCTGCTAAGGTTGAGGCTGCTTCCGATGCCAAGAAGGCTGCTATCAAGGACTTCATCCTGTTCTTCACCATGAGCGAAGAGTTCCTGTACACCTACGCTAAGGACTCCGGCGACTTCGTCGGCTCCAACGCTGTGGTTGACAAGATTCTGGCCGAGGGCGGCACTCCCAACCCCTTCCTGGGCGGCCAGGACCACTACTCCATCTTCGCCGAGGCTGCTAACCTGGCCAACGGCTCCATCATGACCGACTACGACGAGAAGATGAACTCCCTGTGGTCTGACTTCGTCACCACTCCCTACTCCAAGGGCGAGAAGGATCTGGACACCTGCATTGCCGACTTCAAGGCTCAGGTCACTGCCCAGTTCCCCGAGCTGGTTGTTGAGTAATCTAATCGCATAGGCGATACTAGGATAAGCAACACCTGGGGCTGCCTCCTGCAACTTCATTGGGGCAGAGGCAGCCCCTTTTCTTGATTCTTCCGCCGGGTTCTTCCGGTGCGGAGAATCCAGCGGAAGAATCAGGTATTTTACCCCGCCGGGGGTAGTATCATGAACATGCAAAAGGGGTGGAAGAATGCAAAAGATTACTGCAAATGCGCCCAATGACAAGATGGATAAGCTCATATACCCGATAAGTACACGGAGTATTGCAGCTTGCATCTTGCTGACAATCATTACTTTTGGCATCTACGGCATCTATTGGTACTATCTGCTGGTCAAAAACATCAGAGCAATTACGGAAGATGATCGTGGCTGCTGGAAGGAAATGCTGTGTCTGGTTCTGGTTCCTTTTTACAGCATTTACTGGTGGTACACCAGGGGGATAACCGTAAAGGAATGCTTTACAAAATGGGGCCATACGGCAAAAGGAAATGAAATTACTTACCTTATTCTAACACTTTTCGGCCTTGGGATTGTATCAATGGCTATCATGCAGAACGATTTCAATTCGCTTGAAGCAGAGGATAATCGACAGGAACAGCGCAGGCCCATTAGCTACGGGAAAAAGGTCAAGCGCAAGTCTATCAGCTACGATAAGTACGGCTATCTGTTTGTGGCGCCGTTTGTTATCGTGTTCCTGGTGTTCCAGCTGTACCCCATTTTCTTTACGTTCCGCACGTCCCTGACGGATGCGGCGACTTGGGCGAAGGTGCTGGACAACAAGATCATCGGTTTTGACAACTTTGCAAAGCTCTTTGCCTTTGATACGGAGATTGCAGGCTTCTTCTGGAAGTCCCTGGGCAACACCGTCATCATGTGGTTGTTCAACTTCGTGCCCCAGATCAGCATGGCGCTGATCCTGGCCAGCTGGTTCACGGACAGCCGTATGCGCCTGCGGTTCCAGGGCGGCTTCAAGGTGCTGATCTTCATGCCCAACATCATCACCGCTGCCACCATCGGTATTCTGTTCATGGCGCTGATGGGCTACCCCGTTGGCCCCATCAATACCCTGTTGCAGCAGTTCGGCCTGCTGAATGGCCCCTTCGAGTTCATGCGCAATGTTGCTGCGGCCCGCGGCACGGTGTCCTTCATCCAGTGGTGGATGTGGTACGGCAATACCATGATCATCATGATCGCCGGTATCATGGGCATCAACCCTGCGCTGTTTGAGGCGGCCCTGGTGGACGGCTGTTCTTCCCGTCAGACCTTCTGGAAGATCACCCTGCCCCTGATCAAGCCCATCCTGCTGTACAACCTGGTCACCTCCCTCGTCGGCGGCCTGACCATGTTCGATATTCCTCACCTGATGACCCAGGGCGCCCCGGACTACACCACTAACACCGTCGCCCGCTTCATCTACCAGCAGGGCTTCGAGGCACCCAATAACTTCAACATCGCCAGCGCGGCTTCCGTCGTGCTGTTCGGCATCATCGTCATCTGCTCGCTGATCCTCTCCGCGCTGATGAAGGACCGCGATGCCAAGCCGCATAAGATTAAGTAAGGGGGTAGGAGCAATGAAGAAGAATCGCAGAATTATCTATTCCGTTCTGATCATCCTGTCCCTGGTGTGCCTGTTCCTGCCCATCGCAACGTTTGAGGATAACACGATGATCTCCCTGATGGAGGACATCGTCAAGGAAGAAGGCTCCGTGACCCGTGCGGCCGATAAGCTGGTGCGCGAGAACAACAAGGTCAAGGACGTGACGATCGAGGCCGTTCCGACGGAAGGCCTGCCGGCATTGCTGGCTGCGGAAATGGAAGCGGCCAAGCCTGCCTTTGAGAACCGTCAGGATGTGTGGACCGAGCTGGTCAACTGGCAGTCTGCGCTGGATGTGAAGCGTGCCGATCTGGAGGAGCAGAAGGCCACCGGTAACGTGACCTCTGCGGATCTGGATAAGGAATTCGCTGTGTCTAACGAGCGCTACACCGTGATGATCAAGATTGTCCGTCAGCAGGTGGCTATCGACGCCATGGCTGCTGAAGGCACGGATGTTGCCAAGGTCCAGAAGACCCAGGATGCGGTCTATAAGCAGCTGGGCAAGGTCAACAAGGAACAGGTCAACGTCAATGAGCTTCTGGCGCAGAAGGCCGAGCTGGAGCAGGCCGACTCTGCCTCCGGCCTGACGTTCGCGCTGCTGCCTGGCAAGCTGCCTGCTGAGATCCAGCTGGATATGCAGATCATCAACCAGGGCGGCGCGCTCTACCCCACAAGCTTTACCGATTTCTACGTAGCTATTTGGGTGGGCGCAGCGATGCTGGTGGTTGCCCTGGGCCTGGTTTGGGCCGGCGGCGATCGTCTGGTCAGCAAGCTGTACACCTTTGCCAGCTTTGCGAATCTGATCGCCTTCCTGGCGCTGAGCTTTGCGGTGCTGCGCCTGCGCGCGATCCCCGTCAAGCTGCCCTTCAGCGCGCCGGTCATGAACTGGCCGCTGGCCATCGCGCTGATGCTGATGCCCCTGGCCGCGCTGCTGCTGCACTGCACCACCGTGACCAATACCAAGCGCACGATGATCTATGTGCTCTGCATCTCCCTGAGCGTGCTGAGCCTGCTGCCCTTCTGGCTGATGATCGTCAACGCGACCCGTAACTCTCAGCAGATCCAGAGCGGCGTGTCTCTGATCCCCTCCAAGTTCCTGTCTATCAACTGGAATACGCTGCAGGCGAAGCACTTTGACGTCATGCTGGGCTTCAAGAACAGCGCGATCATTGCCTTTGGCTCCACGATCCTGAGCGTGTACTTCTCCGCCCTGACCGCCTACGGCCTGACGGTGTACAAGTTCAAGGGCGCGAAGCTGCTCTACGCGATGATCCTGGCCATCATCATGATCCCCGGCCAGGTCACCGGTACCGGCTTCTTCATGTTCATGTACCAGCTGGAGTGGACCAACAGCTATCTGCCGCTGATCATCCCGGCCATTGCATCGGCCTCTACGGTGTTCTTCTTCAAGCAGTATCTGGAAGCCAACTTCCAGGTGTCGCTGGTGGAAGCGGCCCGTATCGACGGCGCAGGCGAGTTCTACACCTACAACCGCATCGTTATGCCCATCATGATCCCCGCAATGGCGACCATGGGCATCATGGCGGTCATCGGTTCCTGGAACAACTACCTGACCCCCCTGATGCTGCTGTCCAAGTCTGAAATGAAGACGCTGCCCATGATGGTCAAGGAGCTGCGCGGCGATATCTATCGTACCGACTACGGCTCCATCTACCTGGGCCTGACGCTGACGGCGTTGCCGCTGCTGATCGTGTACTTCTGCCTGTCTAAGTACATCATCGCCGGCGTTGCGGTTGGCGGCGTGAAGGAGTAATCCTGATCGCAGCATAGCAGGAAGGACGGCTGATCGCCCGACTTCCTCTGCGCAAATGCATATCGGCGCTCTCCGGGAAACCGGGGAGCGCTTTTTGCTGCCGCGGGGGAGTGCCACGTCACATTCACGGCGTGAAAAATAGGCGGCGGATGACGTCCCCCCCTTGCAAATCAACCGTATCCGCGGTATAATGATCATGGCATGATATGCCTGCAATCTGCAATATTACGACATAAAGAAATGGAGCGATCACCATGGCGATGGAACTCAAGCTCACCGGCGTCAACGGTTTTGTGAACCAGGCTGAACTGGACAATATGAAGGACCTGATGAAGACTGTCAACGAAGTTCTGCTGAGCGGTAAGGGCGCTGGCAACGACTTCCTGGGCTGGCTGGATCTGCCGGTCAACTACGACAAGGACGAGTTTGCCCGCATCCAGAAGGCTGCCAAGAAGATCCAGGGCGAAAGCGAAGTGCTGGTCGTCATCGGCATCGGCGGCTCCTACCTGGGCGCCCGCGCGGCCATCGAGTTCGTCAACGGCCAGATGTACAACGGCGTGCGTCCCGAGGGCATCCCCGAGATCTACTTCGCCGGCAACAACATCTCCTCTTCCTACCTGAACGACATCATCAAGATCATCGGCGACCGCGACTTCTCTGTCAACATCATCTCCAAGTCCGGCACCACCACCGAGCCCGCCATCGCCTTCCGCGTCTTCAAGAAGATGCTGGAGGAGAAGTATGGCAAGGAAGGCGCCAAGGACCGCATCTACGCCACCACCGACAAGGCTCGCGGCGCGCTGAAGAACCTGGCCAACGTTGAGGGCTACGAGACCTTCGTTGTGCCGGAGGAGGTGGGCGGCCGTTTCTCCGTGCTGACCGCTGTGGGCCTGCTGCCCATCGCTGCCGCCGGTATCGACATCGAGGCCATGATGAAGGGCGCTGCCGAGGCCCGCGAGGTTTGCAAGGAAGGCTGCATCGACTGCAACCCCTCCATGCAGTACGCCGCCCTGCGCAACATCCTGTACCGCAAGGGCAAGAACACCGAGATCCTGGTGAACTACGAGCCCGCCCTGACCATGATGGGCGAGTGGTTCAAGCAGCTCTTCGCCGAGTCCGAGGGCAAGGATCAGAAGGGCATTTTCCCCACTGCCGCGAACTTCTCCACTGACCTGCACTCCATCGGCCAGTTCATCCAGGACGGCACCCGCAACCTGTTCGAGACCGTCATCTGGGTGAAGGCGCCCCGTACCGAGGCCTTCATCGAGGAGGCCGCGGAGGACATCGACGGCCTGAACTACCTGGCTGGCAAGTCCGTGCAGTTCGTCAACTCCAAGGCCTACCAGGGCACCCTGATGGCTCACATGGACGGCGGCACCCCCAACATCATCATTGAGATCGACCAGGCGGACGCCTATCACTTCGGCTACCTGTGCTACTTCTTCGAGAAGGCCTGCGGCCTGAGCGGCTACCTGCTGGGCGTGAACCCCTTCGATCAGCCCGGCGTTGAGGCCTACAAGAAGAACATGTTCGCGCTGCTGGGCAAGCCCGGTTACGAGAAGATCAAGGAAGCGCTGGAAGCCAAGCTGAACGCTTAAGCAGCGTGACGCTGCACCCGGCCCGCGATTGCGTTGACTGCTGCGGCATAGACCGACCGCGTGTTTGTCGGGGTGTGATTTGATGCCGTCTTTCCGCGCTCGCTATCGCGCGGGCTGGATGGCTGTCCTTATGCAACACATGGCGCCGATTCCTTACGGGGTCGGCGCTTTTTCAAAGGAGCTTTGCATGATCTACCTGATCCTTGCGATCATATCCTCCTCGCTGGTGTCCATCGTGATGCGCATCAGCCAGAAGTTTGCCCGCAACAACATCACCATGCTGGCGGCGAACTACGTCATGTGCACCGCGGCGGCGGCCTTCCTGGCGGGCGGCGTGATCCCTGCGGGGGAGGGCGCGGGCCTTACCATGGGCCTGGGCAGCCTGTGCGGCATGCTGTACCTGCTGGGCTTCGTGACGCTGCAGTGGAACATCCGCCGCAGCGGCGTGGTGCTGCCGGCTACCTTCCAGAAGCTGGGCGTGCTGGTGCCGACCCTGGCGGCCATCACCGTGTTCGGCGAGCCGGTGCGGCCACTGCAGATGATCGGCTTTGCCGTGGCCATCGGCGCGATCCTGCTGATGCAGCCCAAGGGCGGCGCTGCCCGGGAGAGCAAGGGCTTCCTGCCGGGGCTGATCGCGCTGCTGCTGTGCGGCGGCATGTCCGACGTGATGTCCAAGGTTTTCCAGACCTGGGGCAACGCGGACCACGGCAACTACTTCCTGGTATTCACCTTCCTGGTGGCGCTGGTGCTGTGCGTGATCCTGTGCCTGGTGAAGAAGCAGTCCGTCACGCTGCCGGACGTGCTGTGCGGCCTCTGCCTGGGCGTACCGAACTACATGTCCGCGCGCTTTCTGCTCTGGGCACTGCGCGAGGTGCCCGCGGTGGTGGTGTACCCCAGCTTCTCCGTGGGCACGATCATCGTGGTGACGCTGGTGGGCGTGCTCTGCTTCCGCGAGAAGGTGGAAAAGCGCAAGCTCATCGCTATCGGGCTCATCATGGCCGCGCTGGTGCTGCTGAACATCTGACGGGGGGATACGATGAAGCTGCTGATCCTTGGCGGAAGCGGCCAGCTGAGTGGGCGCATTGCGGAGCTGGCGATGCAGCAGGGCCACGACGTGTGGACGCTGTCCCGCGGATTGCGTCCGCTGCCTCCGGGCGTGCATGCCCTGACGGCTGACCGGGAGGATGACGCCTCCGTCCGCCGCACCATTGACGGCGCGAATACCTGCTGGGACGCCTGTATTGACTGCAACGGGCGAACTCCAAAGACCGCCGCGCAGTGCGTGGAGATCATCAGCCGGCACACGGAGCGCTTCGTGGTCGTATCCACCGACTCGGTGTACCATCCGGCCCACAAGGACGTCCCGCAGGACGAAAGCAACGAGCACTACCTCACCGACGGCGGCTACGGCGCCACCAAGCGGCTGATGGAGGAGGCTTTCATCGCCTCCGGCCTCAACTACACGATTTTCCGGCCCGGGCACATTTTCGGCGCGGGCTTCCAGCTGGGCTGCTATCCGGAGCATACCCGGCAGCCTGATCTGCTGGCCCACCTCCGCGCGGAGAAGCCCCTGCGTCTGGTGGGCGGCGGCGAGTTCCTCATCCACCCCATTTATGTGGATGACCTGGCGCTGGCGATCCTGGACTGTATCGGCAAGCCTGCCGCATTCCGGCAGATCTTCTGCATCGGCGGCACGGACGTGGTGACCAACGCGGATTATTACCGGCTGCTGGGGCGCATCATCGGCTGCGATGTGACGATCGAGACCGTGCCGCTGGACGGCTACCTGGAGGCGCATCCCCAGTACAGCGGGCACCTGTGCCACCGCAGCTACGATATGACCAAGCTGCGCCGGGCCGGCGTCCGTATGCCCTGCATCTCCCTGGAGGACGGGCTGCGGGAGCAGGTGGCGTGGCTGGAAACAACGAGGTGAATGCCATGACGCCTGAGCGTGCTCAATTTCACCTCCTGCTGTTGGAGGCAGGGGAGGGCCGGTTGTTTCATTCGGAAATGAATGCTGCCCTGGAGGCGGAAAATCCCCTTTCCGAACTGACGCTGGCGCTGTCGTTATGCGGCAGTGACGAGGAAAGCATGCATGTCTTGCGGGCGTATCTGCTGGATCATCCGGTGGATATGACGCTCGTCGGGCACATGCTGCGCCAGGAGCTGCGCGCGCGGCTTGAGCAGGGCGCAATATCACCGGAAACCTGCCTGAAGATGATGCACCCCCTTGCCTGTGACACCCAGGACGGACATGAGCTGACGTTGTTTGCAGATGTCGTGGCGGTGGAGGAATACCGTGATCTGGCGGCCGATGGCATCCTGTGTGAGGAAGCGTATGTACTCAGCCTGGAGGCGCTGCTGAAGGCGGAGCCTCTGCCGGATGTGTGGAAGCTCCACCGGGAGATCCTCCGGGCAAAGAAGCGAGGGGAGCCGTACCCCGGGGAAGGGCATCCGGGTGTACTTGCGCTTCCTGAATAATCAAACGAAGTACCCAAAGGAGAACTTATCCGATGTCCAAGTTTATGAGAAAGTTTATCGGCGATAAAGCCTTTTACCGCTCCGTGATGATCATCCTGCTGCCGCTGGTGGTGCAGCAGGGCATCACCTCCGCCGTCAACCTGCTGGACAACCTGATGGTCGGCAGCCTGGGCGAGGAATCCCTCAGCGCGGTCAGCGTGGTCAACCAGATCCTGATGGTGTTCAACCTGACCATCTTCGGCGGCCTTTCCGGCGTGAGCATCTTCGGTGCGCAGTTCGCGGGCAAGGGCGACGTGGACGGCATGCGCCAGTCCTTCCGCACCAAGCTCTACTTCGGCGTGGCGGCGGTGGTGATCGGTATTGCGCTGCTGTGGGGCTTCGATGACACTTTCATCGGTCTCTTCCTGAAGGGCGAGAGCGACGCGGCCCGCGCCGCCTATGCGCTGGACGAGGGCCTGGATTATCTGCACATCATGCTCTTCGGCCTGTTCCCGTTCATGCTGGTGCAGGCCTACGCGGGCTCCATGCGCGAGCAGGGCAAGACCGTGGCGACCATGGTAGCCAGTGTCATCGCGATTTTGACCAACCTGGTGCTGAACTTCCTGCTGATTTACCCCGTCCGCGAGATGTCCATCCTCGGCGCGAACTTCACCATGTGGGGCGCGGGCATGGGCGTGCGCGGCGCGGCGCTGGCCACCGTCATTGCCCGCTTCGTGGAGATGTTCGTGGTGCTCATCTACGCGCATCTGCATCAGGAACGCTACATTTTCCTCAAGGGTGCGTTCCGCAACGGCTATGTGCCGCTGAATCTGCTCAAGCGCATCGCCATCACCGGTACGCCGCTGATGCTCAACGAGGTGTTCTGGTCCCTGGGCATGACCTTCATCAACCAGTGCTACTCCACCCGCGGCATGACCGCGCTGGCGGCGCTGAACATCACGTCCACCGCATGGAATCTGTTCTGCATCATCATGTTTGCCATGGGCAATGCGGTGTCCATCATGGTTGGCCAGTGCCTGGGCCAGGGCGATCCCAAGGGCGCCCGCGACACGGATACCAAGCTGCTCTTCATCACCGTGGTGAGCCACATCGTGCTGGGCGCGATGCTGGCCTGCATGGCCGGCATCATCCCGCATTGGTTTGCCGTCACGGATGAGGCCAAGCGTCTGGCATCCCAGACGCTGATCATCGCCGGTGCGTCCCTGCCCATCCATGCTTTCCTGCATGCGACCTACTTCACCATCCGCTCCGGCGGCAAGACCTTCATCACCTTCCTCTTTGACTCGGTGTACACCTGGTGCGTGCCGGCGGTGCTGGCCTTCGTGCTCAGCCGCTACACCGACGCCAGCGTGGTGATGATGTACTTCTGCATCCAGTTCATCGACGTGGCAAAGCTGATCATCGGCCTGTTCATGCTCCGCTCGGACTTCTGGGCCAACGACCTGACTGCCAGCAACAAGTAACAGGGGAGTGATTCCATGCGCCTGACCATTCTGGGGATGAACGGTCCCTTTCCTGCGCCCGGCGGAGCGACCTCCGGGTACTTCCTCGCATCCGGGGAGACGAATATCGCCCTGGATCTGGGCTGCGGCATCCTGGCGCGCCTGACGGCCCTGACGCCCCCGGAGGAGCTCACCGCGCTGCTGCTGAGCCACTGGCATTACGACCACTGCTCCGACGTGCTGCCGCTGATCTTCCGCCTGGAGGCATGTGCGACGAAGCCGCTGCACATCTACGCCCCGGCGGACGAGAATGCGCTGGTGCGCAGGGCCGTGCAGGGCTGCGGGAAGATCGTGCTGCATGACGTAACACCCGGCAAGACCTTCACGGTGGGGGCACTGCAGGTGACGGCCTTCGCCGCGAGGCATCCGGTGCCAGCGGTGATGTACCGCATTGAAGGAGGGGGCAAGACCTTCTGCTACACCGGCGACACCAACACGGTGGAGGGCCTCGCTGATTTCGCCAGCAATGCGGATTTCCTGCTGGCGGACGGCCTGTTCACCGATAGCACCTGGGCAGAGAGCAAGCCCCATCTGTCTGCGGCCCATGTGGCCCAGCTGGCCAAGGACGCCGACGTCCGCCGTTTTGTCATCACCCACCTGAACCCCGCCATCGATCCGGAAACCCAGCTGCGTCAGGCCCGCGCCGTCCGCATCGACGCGCTGCTGGCCAGGGCAGGGGATTCCTACGAGGTTTGATCTATGGACAGAAAAGAATTTTCCCAGCTGCTCAAGGCTGGAAAGGTCGCGGGCGCGTACCTCTTTGAGGGCGTGGAGGAGAACATCAAGGCCGCCACGCTGCAAAGCCTGCGCAAGGCCGTCCTGCCCGAGGGCTTCGAGGAGCTGAACGAGTCCCTGATGGACGCGCCGGCGACCGACGCGATCATCGCGGCCTGTGAAACGCTGCCCTTCATGGCAGACAAGCGCCTGGTCATCGTGCGGGAGCATCCTGCGCTGATGGGCCGCGCCGACGCGGACGAGCGGCTGATCTCCTACATCCCCAATGTGCCGGAGAGCGCCATTTTGGTGTTCCTCTGCCGGGGCAAGGCGGACGCCCGCAAGAAGCTGTACACCGCCATCAAGAAGGCCAATGGCATTGTATCCTTCGCGCCGCTGACGGATGCGGAGCTGAATGCGTGGATCATCAAGACCTTCGCGGGTCTGGGCAAGACGGTTTCGCCCCAGACGGCGAGCGTACTGTCCTTCACCGTGGGCAGCGATACGGCGCTGCTCCGCCGAGAGATCGAAAAGCTGGCGGCCCTCGCTGGCGATCGCGACACCGTCACCGAGGAGGACGTACACGCCGTGGCCACCCGCAGCGTGGAATGTACGGTGTTTGAGATGGTGGACGCCGTGGTGGCGGGTCAGCAGGGGAAGGCCTTCGGGCTCCTGCGGGACATGCTGACCACCGGCTCTGACCGGCTGGGCATCCTGGCGATGCTGCTGCGCCAGTTCCGGCTGATGCAGCACATCAAGATCATGCAGTTTGAGAAGCTCTCCCCGGGCGACATCAAGCAGCGGCTGGGCATTGCGCCCTTCGCGGCGGAGCGCTGCATGCGTCAGGCCAGCGGCTACACCGGCGGTCAGGTGAAGAAGGCGGTGCAGATCTGCCTGAACACCGAGTACATGGTCAAGTCCGGCGGATACAATCAGGAGGGCGCGCTGGAGAGCGCGATGCTGCAGATTTTCGCGCTGAAATCGGGCTTGTGATACAATCGGGGCATTCCGGATCGGGAATGCCTCTTTTTGTAGCAAAAAACGCAAAAAAACTTGCAAAAAACGTGCGAAAACGTTTGCGTAAAACATCTCATTATGCTATAATGAGCATGAATATAACCGCATATGATGCGGCAGGAGGTAAATTGCATGAAGTTTGGCCACTTTGACGACAAAGCGCGCGAGTACGTCATTGACACGCCCCGCACGCCCTACCCTTGGATCAACTACCTGGGCTGTGAGAAGTTCTTCGGTATCATCTCCAACACCGCTGGCGGCTACTGCTTCTATCGTGACGCACGCCTCCGCCGCGTGACCCGCTATCGCTATAACAACATGCCCGTGGACAACGGCGGCCGCTATTTCTACGTCAAGGACGGCGACGCTGTGTGGAATCCCGGCTGGAAGCCCGTCAAGACCGAGCTGGATGAGTACTCCTGCCGTCACGGCATGGGCTACACCGTCATCACCGGCAAGAAGAACGGCCTGAAGGCGAGCCAGCTGAGCTTCGTCCCCATGGGCGTGAACGCTGAGGTGCATCAGATCACCCTGACCAACGAGTCCGACGCGGCCAAGGACGTCATCCTGACCTCCTTCGTTGAGTTCTGTCTGTGGGATGCCTCCGACGACATGCTGAACTTCCAGCGCAACTTCTCCACCGGCGAGGTTGAGGTCGAGGATGGCGTGATCTACCACAAGACCGAGTACCGCGAGCGCCGCAATCACTATGCCTTCTACACCGTGAATGCCCCCATCTCCGGCTTCGACACCGACATGGAGACCTTCCTGGGCCTGTACAACGGCTTTGACGCGCCCCAGGCCGTCATGACCGGCGAGATGGGCAACTCCATGGCTTCCGGCTGGCAGCCCATGGCCGCCCATCAGGTGAAGGTCACCCTGCAGCCCGGCGAGAGCAAGAAGTATAACTTCGTCCTGGGTTATGTGGAAGTGCCTGTGGAGGAGAAGTTCGTCGCGCCCGGCGTGATCAACAAGGCCCCCGCGAAGACCCTGATCAACAGCCTGACCACCGATGAGCAGATCCAGGCCGCCTTCGACGCCCTGAAGGCTCACTGGGATTACCTGCTGTCCGCCTACACCCTCACTACCGAGGACGAGAAGCTGGGCCGCATGGTCAATATCTGGAATCCCTACCAGTGCATGGTCACCTTCAATATGAGCCGCTCCACCTCCATGTTCGAGTCCGGCGTTGGCCGTGGCATGGGCTTCCGCGACTCCTCCCAGGATCTGCTGGGCTTTGTCCATCAAATTCCCGAGCGTGCCCGCGAGCGCATCCTGGACATCGCTGCCACCCAGTTCCGCGACGGCGGCTGCTACCATCAGTACCAGCCCCTGACCAAGAAGGGCAACAACGACATCGGCGGCGGCTTCAATGACGATCCGCTGTGGCTGATTGCCGGCACTGCCGCTTACATCAAGGAGACCGGCGACTTCGCCATCCTGGACGAGGCCACCCCCTACGACTGCAATCCCGATGACTGCGGCACCCTGCTGGAGCACCTGGAGAACAGCTTCTATCACGTCGTGAACAACAAGGGTCCCCACGGTCTGCCCCTGATCGGCCGCGCCGACTGGAACGACTGCCTGAACCTGAACTGCTTCTCCGACGCGCCCGGCGAGTCCTTCCAGACCTTCTCCAACCCCAACGCCCCCGACGACCGCAAGGCCGAGTCCGTGCTGATCGCCGGTATGTTCGTGGCGATCGGCCCCGAGCTGGTGGCGATCCTCAAGCACAAGGGCATGGACGACAAGGCTGCTGCCTGCCAGGCTGAGATCGACGCGATGCGCGAGGTCATCCTGACCGCTGGCTGGGACGGCGACTGGTTCGTCCGCGCCTACGACGCCTTCGGCAACAAGATCGGCTCCAAGGAGTGCGACGACGGCAAGATCTTCATCGAGTCCCAGGGCTACTGCGTCATGGGCGGCGTCGGCGTGGAAGACGGCAAGGCTGCCAAGGCCATGAAGTCCGTCGAGGAGTGGCTGGAGACCGAGCACGGCATCGTGCTGCTGCAGCCCGCCTACAAGGAGTACCACCTGGAGCTGGGCGAAGTGTCCTCCTATCCTCCGGGATACAAGGAGAACGCCGGCATCTTCTGCCACAACAACCCCTGGATCATCGCTGCTGAAACCGTGCTGGGCCATGGCGACCGCGCCTTCAAGCTGTACTCGAAGATTGCCCCCGCCTACCGCGAGGAGATCTCCGATCTGCACAAGATGGAGCCCTATGTCTACTCCCAGATGATCGCCGGCAAGGACGCCAAGAACTTCGGCCAGGCCAAGAACTCCTGGCTGACCGGCACTGCCGCGTGGAACTTCTACGTCATCAGCAACTACATCCTGGGCATCAAGCCTGACTGGTACGGCCTCAAGATTGATCCCTGCGTGCCCCACGACTGGGATGGCTACAAGGTGTCCCGCCGTTTCCGCGGCGCGACCTACGAGATCGCCATCAACAACCCTGATCACGTCTGCAAGGGCGTGAAGGCGGTCATCGTGGACGGCAAAGCCATCGAAGGCAATGTGCTGCCCGTGTTCGCGGACGGCAATGTGCATCAGGTGGAGGTTACCCTCGGTTAATGGAATATCGGCGGAGAAGCATTACGTTCCTCCGCTTTTCTATTGCTGCCGTAGGGGCGACCATCGGTCGCCCGCTGGTACTGGTGTGTGACGCAGGACGGGCGAGCAATGCTCGCCCCTACGGAGGTCGGGCGGTTCACGAACAATGCCGACGCTCCCATGGGCGAGGCGGCGGTTGTGTCCGCATAATTGCTTGTGCCGAAAACATTTTCGTCGCAACATAGTTCGTCTTTGTCCGAAATGGCAAATTTTCTTCCAAAAATTCAATTTTTGCAGCAGGAATTGAAGGTCGGATGGCGAAATGTATAATCACAAGCGGGGGACAAAACGAAAACCCAAGGAACCTTATCAAGTCCCCCAGCGCATACCGTCAGGGCGATAAAGGCCCAAACAATGCGCAACCAGATCAGAAAGGGCGTGATGCCAGTGGCGCATCATCAGGAGCGGAAGCTCTGATAGCAGCTCCGACATTGCTCAACTATGAGTGCTTCCGCATTTCGGATTTATCTGCGAAAGGAGCACCCCTATGAAGTTGACGATTTATGCGAAGAATATGACGGTATCCCCCAACGTTACCCGCCGCATCGAGAAGAAGACCGAGAAAATGGGCCGCTACCTCCTGCCTGACGCCGAGATGCAGATCCGGCTGAGCAAGGAGACGAAGCGCGACCTCCGCGTCGTTGAAATCACCGTACCGATGGGCAATAACGTATTCCTGCGTGCCGAAGCCTCCGAACCGGAAAACCTGTTCCTGGCGATCGACCAGGCCCTGGCGAAGATTGAACGCCAGATCCACCGTCACCGTACCAAGCTGGGCAAGCGTCTGAAGGAAGATGCCTTTGCAGCCCCTGAACCCGAGTATATCGAGGACGAAGCCTTGCCTGAGGCAGGCATGCCCGAGATCGTCCGTCGGAAGACCTTCCCTGTTCGCCCCATGTCCGTGGAGGACGCAGCGGTCGAGATGGAACTCCTGGGTCATAGCTTCTTCGCATTCGTCAACGTGGAAACCGAGAGAACTAATATCCTCTACCAGCGCAAGAACGGCGGACTGGGTCTGCTGGAGCCGGAAGCATAACCGAGAGGGGAGAAATCCCTCCGACCCGGCCATATCGCAGTTTGACTGCTTCGACTGAATGTCACGACCGACGGCCTGTGTAGAAACCGAATTTGACTGACATAGAAGGAAAACAGAATAGACAGATAGAATCAATAAGTCGAGGAATCGACGTACAGGGCTTCCGCGTCGCGGGAGCCCTATTTATGCAAAGGAGGACTTCCCCCATGCAGAACTACCTCTTCGTCCACTTCCGCGAAAAGACCAGCCCCGACGGCGAGCAGGTCTACTTCGCCATCAGCCGCGACGGCTTCCACTGGGAGGCGCTCAATGACGGGCAGCCCGTCCTGTGGGCGTATTACGGCGACCATGGCGTGCGCGACATGACCATCTGCCGTGACAAGGCGACGGGCCGCTTCCACATTTTTGCCACCGACCTGAGCCTCAGCTACGGCATGCGCGGTAAGTACCAGCACTCCTGGCGCAACATCAACCTGCATGGTTCCAAGGATCTGGCGCATTGGTGGAGCGATGACCTGGTGCACTGGTCGGAGCAGGAGATGATCCGCATGGGCGATGAGGGCTGCGGCTGCATCTGGGCGCCGGACATCATCTATGACAAGGAGCATGGGGATTACGTCCTCCATTGGAGCTACTGCCATGCGGACAACAATTACGGCCCCATGGCGATCTACTACTCCCGCACGAAGGACTTCGTTCATTACACCAAGCCCGCACTGCTCTACCGCAAGGCGGACAGCGGATGCATTGACTCCGCGATGTACGAGGAGGACGGCAAGTACTACCTGTTCGTGAAATCCGAGGGCAATCCGCACCGGATGATCGAGCTGGTCAGCGAACACGTTACCGGCCCCTGGACACGGGTGGACGCCTTCGACAAGGCCATGAAAACGGTGCAGGCCGGTCTGTACGAGGCGCCCACGGCGGTACGGCTGGAGGACGGGCGCTGGTGCCTGTTCATCGACTACTACGGCGTGAAGGGCGCCGGCCAGGGCTATGTGCCCTTTGTCGCGCCGAGCATGGCCAGCGGCGAATTCGTCCGCAGCGATGCGAAGTTCTCCTTCCCCTATGGCTTCAAGCACGGCACGCTGCTGACCATTACCGAGGCAGAATACGACCGCATGAAGGCCCACGACTGGAATGATGTGAAGGATAACCGGTAAAGCAAAGGAGCTGCTGCAAGATGCAACAGCTCCTTTTTGTATGCAATCATATATCCCATAGCCCGCGCGATGAGCGCGCAACGCCTCGAGCTCCACGCGGTAGGTCTATGAAAGAAAAGTCAACTCAATCGCGAAATGGGTGCAGCGTCACGCTGCCGCGTGATGAGCGCGCGGAAGACTACGCCGGGTAACGCCCTGAGCCCCACGCGGTAGGTCTATGAAGGAAACGCCAACTCAATCGCGAAATGGGTGCGGCGTCATGCTGCTGCGCGATGCGCGCGGAAAACCAAGTCCCCTTGGATTTAGTTCTTCTTGCCGAACAGGCCGCCCAGCGCGCCCAGAATGTCGCCAGCCTTGTCAGCCAGATCGTCCAGGTTCAGCTTGGCCTTGATGCCGTCGATCACTGCGTTGATCTTGTCGTCGGGCAGATCAATGCCGATCAGGTCTTCCAGCACCTTCACGGGGTTGGTCTTGAACTTCTCCAGCAGATTGTCGTCCGCCTTCAGCTTGGCAATCACGTCGTTGATGATCTTCTGAATATCCATGGTGCGCCCTCACTTTCACAGTCAGCCGGATGGCTTGTTTTCAATATGATACACCTTTTTGGATACAATGGCAAGGGAATTTGCCGAAGTACCGCAAAAATACGGTCAGTCCTTCCAGTTTTCGACGGTGTCCTGGGCGATGCGCAGGAACGCGCTGAGCTTGCTGCGCTGCTCGGGGGAGAAATCCTCGGGGAGATGCTGGGTCAGATTGTCCTCCAGGCTGGCGCCCAGCAGATACTGCGGAGTCGTCTTGAGCACGTTGCACAGGAGAACGAGGGTCTCCAGGCTGGCGATGCGGCTGCCGCGCTCAATGTGTCCAAGGAATGAGGTGGAGATGCCGACCTGCTCGGCCAGCTCCTCCTGGGTAAGGTGATTTTTGCGGCGGATGGTGCGCACGCGCTGGCCGAAGTCCTTGTAGTCGATCATGACGGGGCCTCCCTTCAATTAGCAGTAATCTTGCCTATAAGAATTATTATAGCGACGGAGAAGAAAAATAAACACAAACGAAAAGCAGCAAACGTGACCAAAAGAAGCATTTTGCGGAGAAAAATCTGCGCCTGAAGGCGTTTGGTAGGGGGAGAAAAAATTTGCAAAAAGGACTGTACTTTTACACGAAAGCATGCTATAATCATGGTTGCAGCCCAACCAAGGTATCCACGGTTCATTCCTCCCTCGGCGTCACTTGACCCTATGGAAGCAGTGAAACTAAATGCATAGGTGTGGGTGACATAATTTTAGGAGGTATCCCCATGTACCAGGATGAAACCCTTGTTTGCCGTGACTGTGGCAACGAATTCGTGTTCTCCGCTTCCGAGCAGGCCTTCTTCGCCGAGAAGGGCTTCCAGAACAAGCCCTCCCGCTGCACTGCCTGCCGTGCTGCCCGTCGCGCTCAGAACGGCGGCAACACCGCTTCCGCTCCCCGTCAGATGTACGACGTGACCTGTGCCGAGTGCGGCCAGCCCACCCAGGTGCCCTTCATGCCCCGTGGTGATCGTCCCGTCTACTGCCGCGATTGCTTCGCCGCCCAGCGCGCCCGTTACTAAGCAATCCGCCTGATGAGGGCAACAGCATAAGCTGAATCGAGTCCCGTCTGCGAAAGCAGGCGGGGCTTTTTTGCGTCCTGAATTTCCAATGTACTTCCTGTGTATTTCGCTTGCAATTTCCGCCAAGATAGTGCATACTATAGAAGCACGGTACGGATATTGTCCACCGGGCAAAAAACGTCCCACTACAACGCATTAAAGCGGAAACGCAATTTAAGGAGGAACATATTATGGATCGCGTGTTTAACTTCTCTCCCGGCCCCTCGATGCTCGCTCTGCCTGTGCTGGAAAAGGCGCAGAAGGATATGATGTGCTACGGCGCCACCGGCATGTCCGTGATGGAGATGTCCCACCGCTCCAAGATGTACACCGACATCTATGACAAGACCGTCGCCGACCTCCGCAAGCTGATGAACATCCCGGACGATTACGACATCCTGTTCCTGCAGGGCGGCGCGACCGAGCAGTTCTCCGGCATTCCGCTGAACCTGATGGTCAATGGCAAGGCCGATTACGTCGATTCCGGCAACTTCGCCCATCTGGCCGCTGAGGAAGCCAAGCGCTACGGCACGGTCAACATCGCCGCGTCCAGCCGCGAGGACAACTACACCTACGTGCCGGACATGAAGACCGCCAATTTCTCCGACGATGCGGATTACGTCCACATCTGCCAGAACAACACCATCTACGGCACCCGCTACATCGAGCTGCCTGACGTGAAGGCTCCCATCGTGGCGGACTGCTCCTCCATGATCCTCTCCGAGCCCATGGACGTGACCAAGTACGGCGTGATCTACGCCGGCGCCCAGAAGAACATCGGCCCCAGCGGCCTGTGTGTCATGATCGTCAAGAAGGATCTGCTGGGCAAGGCCAACAAGCTCTGCCCCAAGCTGATGAACTGGACCGTCCAGTCCGAAAAGGGCAGCATGTACAACACCCCCAACACTTGGGGCATCTACCTGGCGGGCCTGACCTTCGACTGGCTGCTGTCCATCGGCGGCATCGAGGCCATCCACAAGGTCAACCAGGAGAAGGCTGCGATGCTGTACGACTTCCTGGATAACTCGAAGCTGTTCAAGGCCACTGCCCAGAAGGAATACCGCAGCCTGATGAACGTGACCTTCATCACCGGTGATGCGGATAAGGATGCGGCGTTCGTGAAGGCTGCTGCTGCCGAGGGCCTGGTGAACCTGAAGGGCCACCGCAGCGTAGGCGGCATGCGTGCGAGCATCTACAATGCCATGCCCGTGGAAGGCGTGAAGAAGCTGGTGGACTTCATGAAGAAGTTCGAAGCCGACAACGCCTAAAAAGGGTGTCGAGAGGGCCTGTGATCCAACATCGCTTGGCACTTTGCCTTCGGCAACTCCCCACTGGGGAGGTGTGCCTGCACGATGCCCTTCGCGGGTGCAGGGCAGAGCCCGCCCGCCGAAGGCCGGAGCCCGGCTGGCAGCCTCCGTCCGCAGACGGAAAAAACGCCCCACGCGCCTTTCGCTGATCCTTCAGGATCAGCCGAAACAGCTCACCCAGCCCCAAAGGAGCCAACCACCGCTCCTCATTATCGCATCTCCCAAAGGAGGAACACCCCATGTACAAGATCCAAACGCTGAACGCGATTTCCGATATCATCTACACCCAGCTATCCGCCGACGCCTACACCGTCGCCAAGGAAGAGCCCGTGCCGGATGGCATACTGGTGCGCTCCGCCGCCATGCATGACATGGAGCTGGGCGAAAACCTGCTGGGCATCGCCCGCGCCGGCGCCGGCGTGAACAACATCCCGATCGACAAGTGCTCCAAGCAGGGCATCTGCGTGTTCAACACCCCCGGCGCGAATGCCAATGCAGTGGCTGAGCTGGTGCTGTGCGGCCTGCTGCTGGGCAGCCGCAACGTCATCGGCGGCGTGAACTGGGCGCAGACCCTGAAGAATGAGGGCGACGCCGTTGCCAAGCTGGTCGAAAAGGGCAAGGGCCAGTTCGTGGGCCCGGAAGTCCGCGGCAAGACCCTGGGCGTCATCGGCCTGGGCGCCATCGGCCGTCTGGTGGCCAACGCTGCCAGCGAGGGCTTCGGCATGCGCGTCATCGGCTGCGACCCCTACATCAGCGTTGACAGCGCCTGGATGCTGTCCCGCAAGGTCGTCCATGCCAAGAATGACGCGGAGGTCTTCGCGCAGGCGGATTATGTGACCATCCACGTCCCGCTGAACGACAAAACCCGCGGCATGATCAACGCCGACGTCATCAGCAAGATGAAGCCCGGCGCGGTGCTGCTGAACTTCTCCCGCAATGAGCTGGTGGACAACGCGGCGCTGCTGGCGGCGCTGGAATCCGGCCAGCTGGGCGGCTATGTGGTGGACTTCCCCTCCGCCGATCTGCTGGGCGTGGAGAAGGTCGTCGCCATTCCCCACTTGGGCGCTTCCACCCCCGAGAGCGAAGAAAACTGCGCCTCCATGGCCGCCGCGCAGCTGCGTGACTACCTGGAGTTTGGCTGCATCCACAACAGCGTGAACCTTCCCGAGGTGGCCCTGGGCCGTCCCGAGGGTGCGCGCGTGCTGGTCATCCACGAGAACATCCCCAACACCATCGCGACCATCACCGCCTGCGTGTCCGCTGAGGGCATCAACATCACCGACCTGATCAACAAGTCCAAGAAGGACATGGCTGTCACCGTGATGGACATGGCTGACCTCCCCACCGAGGACGCCATTGCCAAGATCAAGGCGCTGCCTGGCGTGATCCGCGTCCGCACTTTCGCATAAACCCAATGCAGGGGCTTCGGCTCCTGCTTTTTTCTTTGACAGAAACCGGCGTATGCGGTACAATGGTAGGGAAATATGCCGAAGGGGGCGCGAGTCATGCAACACGTTGTCAAGGGCCGGGGGAGCCTGAATGGAGCGAATCTTGCTGTGCTGATGGCGCGGCTGAACATGCGCCGCCCTATGCTGGTCTGCAGTGCGCGCATGCAGGCGGAATTCGCGGCCCGCACCGGTATGACGCTGCCTCTGTTCAGTGGATACCACCCCAATCCCGACCTGGCGGATGCCATCGCAGGCGCGGAGCTGTACCGCGAAAAGGGCTGCGACGGGCTGATTTCCGTCGGCGGAGGCTCCGCGATGGACACTGCCAAGGCCGTCAAGGCCCTGCTGCTGGCGGACAATATGGAGGACGTGCGCGTCAACCATCTGCCGGAGGGGGATGTGCCCCATATCGCCATCCCGGGCACGGCGGGTACCGGCGCGGAAGCAACGCCCATCGCCGTGGTGTATGAGAACAACGAGAAGCTCTCCCTGGATCATCCGGTGCTGCTGCCGGAGGCCATCGTGCTGGACGGCTCCCTGCTGGACACGCTGCCCCTGTACCACAAAAAGGCCTGCGCGATGGACGTGCTGTGCCAGGGCATCGAGTCCTACTGGGCGGTGAAGGCCACGGGGGAGAGCCGCGTTCATGCGGAGCGGGCCATCCTGGGCGTGCTGCGGAACTTCGATGCGTACCTTGCCGGGGACGCGGACGCCGCCGACGCGATGCTGGAGGCGGCCTATGAATCCGGCTGCGCGATCCGCATCAGCCGCACCACCGCCGCCCACGCCATGAGCTACCAGATCACCAAGCGGATCGGCCCGGCCCACGGCCATGCTTGCATGCTGACGCTGCCCCACCTGTGGCGGCACATGGGAGACATGCCGGTGCTTCGCGAACTGAACACCCTTATGGGTACGGCGGACGGTGCGTCGCTGCTGCTGGGGATGCTGTGCGCTGCCGATATGATGCCTGACGCCATGCCGGATGACGCCACGCTGGATGCGCTGGCCGCCTCGGTCAATGTGCAGCGGCTGGGAAATCACCCGGAAGTGCTGAGCGCTGCGGAGCTGCGGGCGATCTATGTGCAGGCCTTTACGGCCATCCCGGCGGAGGAGCAGGCGCGCCTTGCGGCCCTGTGGAGGAAGTATGCAGAGTAAGCTCACGATGGGTGCGGAGGGCTTCGTCCGTGCGGTGACGGAGTTCGTTTTCGTGGAAGACAAGCCGGAAAAAGCGGATGTGATCTTTATTCCCGGTTCGCGCAAGGTGGAGCATGCCATCCGGGCGGCGGAGCTGTATCGGGCAGGCTATGCGCCCTATGTGCTGCCGTCAGGCAGGTTCACCATTGCACGCGGATATTTTTTGGAGCTGCCTGAACCGTTGCGCAGCGAGTATCCGGGAGCGTTCGAGACGGAGTGGCATTTCCTCAAGACAGTGCTGATGAAGCACGGTGTGCCGGAAAGCGCCATCCTCCGGGAGGATCAGGCGACCTACACCTGGGAGAATGCACAGCTTTCGCGCAAGGTGCTGGAGCAGCAAGGTATTCCGGTGAAGACGGCAATCCTGGCTTGCCATGCCTTCCACGCGCGTCGGGCGCTGCTGTATTATCAGGCGGCGATGCCGGAAACGCGGTTCATCGTCTGCCCGGCGCCCACGCCTGGCTATACCCGGGAGGACTGGTTCCTCACCGAGAAGGGCCGCGCCCGCGTGCTGGGCGAGGTGCAGCGGCTGGGCAGCCAGATCAGCGAAGTTTTTGCCATGATGCTGGAAGAATAAATGCCTTTCATTCGTTGAATAAGCAGGGGGCTGCGTCCCCCGGAAAGCAGGAACCACATGACCATGCACGATGGACACCGCCGCCGGCTGCGGGAGCGCTTCCGGCTGGAGGGCCTGGAGAACTTCGCGCCCCATGAGGTGCTGGAGCTGCTGCTGTTTTATGCCCGGGCACGGGGGGACGTGAACCCTCTGGCGCACCGGCTGCTGGAGGTGTTCGGCAGCCTGCGCGGTGTGCTGGAAGCCCCGGTGGAGCAGCTCTGCACGGTGGAGGGCGTGGGGGAAGAAACCGCGACCCTTCTGTCCATGATGGTGCCCATGTTCCGCCGGTACGAGATGTGCCTGTGCGAGGAAAAGCGGCGGCTCGTCCGGTACAGCGATGTACGGGATCACTGCCGTGCGCTGCTGACCGGATTGCGCAAGGAGCGCTTCTACGTCATCTGCGTGTCTTCGCAGATGAAGGTGCTGGGCCAGCGCATCGTGGGCGAGGGCAGCCTGGGTGAAGTGGCGGCCTATCCGCGGCTGGTGGTGGAAACTGCGCTGAATCACAACGCCTATGGCGTCATCCTGTGCCATAACCATCCCGGCGGTGAGGCGCGGCCTTCCTCCGGGGATATCACCGTCACCCGGGAGCTGGAGGCTGTGCTGGCCAAGCTGGGCATCGCGCTGATGGAGCATATCATCGTCGCGGACGGCGAAACCTATAGCATGGTGCACCACAATGACTACGAATGTACCATCATCCGCGACGGCAAGCAATGGTACTTCCGCGAGGACAGCATATGGGATGACCCGCTGGCATGAACGAAAGGAATCGAAATACGATGAAGCATCTGCGAAGGCTGTTCAAGCTGGCCCTGATCTGCGTGATCCTGGGCGTGATCTTTTACCTGGGGGTGGTGGCGATGGTATGTTACCGTGAGAAAAATGTGCCCCCCGTGGGGGATTACGACGCGATCATCGTCCTGGGCGCGCAGGTGAAGCCGGACGGTACGCTGTCGCTACAGCTGCAGTGGCGGGTGGACGCGGCGGCACAGGCGTGGAAGGATCGCAACTGCCTTGTGGTCGTCTGCGGCGCCCAGGGCGCGAATGAGCCTGCCACCGAGGCCAGCGTCATGCGGGCGGAGCTCATCCGCCAGGGCGTGCCGGAAGAGTACATCCTCATGGACGACAAGAGCTTCAACACCCGGCAGAACATCTCCAACGCGGTGACGCTGCTGGAGGGCCGCGAGGTCGATCACGTCCTCGTCGTGACCAGCGATTATCATCTGCCCCGGGCCATGGCCATTGCTGAGGACGCCGGGCTGGACGCCAGCGGCGTGGGCTCGCCCACCAAGCTGGGCCTGCGCTTCTGGCTGAAAAATCACGGCCGTGAGGGCCTTGCCTGGATCAAATACTGGATGCAGAAGTACCTGCACCTGCCTTTGGAGTGACACAAATGACGACTGAAATGCTTTCCGCCCGCCTGACGGCCTGCGGCATTCCCCATGACGCGGAGCTGCCCGCGAAGCTGCTGCGCTATCATGAGCTGCTGCTGGACTGGAACACCCGCATGGATCTGACCGCCGTGACTGACGAGGCGGAGATGATCGACAAGCACTATGTGGACAGCCTGAGTGCGCTGGCCGTGCCGGGACTGATTCCCGAAAACGGCAGCCTGATCGACGTGGGCACGGGTGCGGGCTTCCCCGGGCTGCCCCTGGCGCTGGCCTGCCCGAACCTCAAGGTGACCCTGATGGATGCTCAGCAGAAGCGCCTGAACTTCCTGCAGGCGGTCATTGATGACCTGGGCGTGCGCAATGTCACCCTCGTCCATGCCCGCGCGGAGGATGGGGCGCAGTTCCCCAACCATCGCGAAAAGTATGACATTGCCGTGGCCCGTGCTGTGGCCTCCCTGGCGGTGCTGTCGGAGTATCTGCTGCCCTACGTGAAGGTGGGCGGCAAGGCGCTGTGCTGGAAGGGCCCGGCTCTCATGGATGAGCTGCCCCAGGGCCGCAAGGCCGCGTTCCTGCTGGGCGGCAAGGTGGGCGAGCCGGTGCCGGTGACCTTCCCCGGTCGGGACTGGCAGCATCTGCTGCTGCCGGTGCAGAAGGTGGCAAAAACCGCTCGACAGTATCCCCGAAAAGCCGGCACGCCCGGCAAGTCCCCCCTGGGCGGAAACGACAAGAAGTGAGCATCCTCCGCGGAAAAGGCGGAAAAATCCCCCGTGCATGGGGCAGATCGTGTCGAACGATTCTGCTTGCCCTGCGCGGGGGATTGTTTTATCATGGTGACAGCTGCCATTCAAAGGAGAATTGTGCATGATGTACCAAGCGCTGTCCCGTCCGCCTGCTCCGCCTCCCCACTATTTTGACTCGGTGGAGGTTCTTTTGCGGCTGCAGGGGGAGGGCCGCTCGCTGGCGGAGATGGCGCGTTTGACGGGGCTGACGGCTCCGCAGGTGACGGCGCGGCTGCGGCTGAACGCGCTGGATGCGGGGCTTCGGGCGCTGCTGCGGCGGGAGGGCGTGCCGGAGAAGATCGCGCTGACGCTGGTGGCGCTGCCCGACCCGGTCACCCGGCGACGGATGGCGCTGCGGATCATCCGGGAGCGGCTGTGCATCCGGGATGCGGCGCTGCTGGTGGCCTCTGCGCGGCGCAGATGTCCCCGGCCGGAGCCGCCCCGGCAGCGGGTTATCACCGTGATGCGGGATGTGCGGCCCTACCGCAACGCCATCCGCGACATTGCCGAGCAAATGAAAACCGCCGGCGTGCGCGCGACCTTCACCGAGCGCAAATCCGGCGGCATGCTGGAACTGACCGTGTCCTATCCTGCGCGGCGGCGACGGATGGAACGGTATCATTCCATGTAAAATTTCAGCGTTTTTTCGATCCAGTAGAGGTAGTTGGGGCCGGGCGTTTCGAGGGCTTTCATCTGCCTGTACAGGGGGATGCCGTCAGCTACATCGTGCCACAGGTCGGTAAAGACGGTGTCGAAGCCTTCGCTGGGCATGGTTTTTTCCGCGTACTCAAAGGCGTCCGCCTCGACGATGTGCAGCGCGTCCTTTCGCGGGAAGAAGGGTAGCAGAAGCCGGCTGAACACATCGATCACAGCCGGGTTCTTCTCCACCACGGTGACGCTGGAAACGTCCTCTTTCAGCAGGCAGTGGAAGGCGTAGTACCCCAGGCCCAGCCCGTAGGTCAGCACCTTGCCGCGGGACTGCTTCACCGCAGGCTGGATGGTGTTGATCTCGTTGGGGGTGACGGTCATCCACACGCGGCCGTCCTCGCGGATGGCGGGGAAGTCAAAGCCACGGTCGAACCAGCCCAGCTGGGGCAGGATTCGCCCTGCGTTGTCCTGGCGGAAGTCATCCGCCACGAAGAGTTCCATGGGCTCAATGCGCTCGTACACCAGATCGACGCGGCCCTTCTCGCCGATGGCGGGCTTCACGGCCTGGAAGTAGGCGTCCGCCTCGTAGACGGCGGGGTCGTGCCGACGGATCATCTGGGGGAAATAGCTGCGGTAGAGCCGTGCGTCCTCCGGTTTGGACGTGTCCAGGCCGCAGTGGGCGGCCAGCAGGGCCATATAGGCCTCGTTGGGCGTGAGCGAGCACTCGGCGGCAAGGCTGCGCACATCCTCCGGCTGGATGGCTGCGGGCGTGAAAGTCAGGTATTCGCTGATGAGCGTCAGCAGGCGCTCGTTGTCGGCATGGGTCATGGAGATCACCTCGGATTCATCTTATCATGCTCCGGCGGATTTGGCAAGGACGCTGCAAATGTAAAATATGGGGACTCCTGCTTGCAAGCCGTCCCGGAGTATGGTATCATGTGGGGGCAAACCCACCGAAAGGATGATACCATGAAGCTGACCATTATCCGCGTGATCGCGGTGCTGCTGATCGTGGCCGCCATCGGCCTGTACGCTTACGGTGTGCTGGTCAACGGCGACAAGCCCACCGACAACCTGCTGAGAACCGCCATTATCGCCCTCTCCGGCGTGAGCGCCCTGATGAAGACTTTCCCCAAGCGCCGCCCGCTGAACCAGTTTGCCGCGGCCTTCGCCAAAGAGCTGGGCAACGCCTTTGCGGATGATACCAGGAAGCGCGAAAGGCTGCTGGAGGCTGTCCGCCTGTTTGACGAGGACAAGAACCGTGCTGCCCTCAAGATCCTGGACGATCTCCGCCCGGACGCCCGCACCCGCGATGAGATCTACGCGGTGGGCCTCTTCACCGCCCTGTGCCAGAGGGACCTGGGCCTGACCGCGGCCGCCATCGCCACCTACGAGGACACCGCAGCCAAGGGCGCTGAGACCAGCCAGCTCTACTCCAACCTGGGCATCCTTTATGGTGAAACCGACCCGGAAAAGGCGTTTTCTGCGTATATGAAGGCCATCAAGCTGGATCCGCAGAACGCGATGCCCCATAACAACGTGGCTGCCCTGATGCTGCGTCTGGGCGAATACGACGGGGCGGCCCAGGCGGCAGCCAATGCGGTGGAAATCAATCCGAATCAGCACCAGGCGTGGACGACGCTTGCCATCGTGACGGCCATCCAGAAGGATGAGGAACGCAGCGAAAAGTGCGTCCGCAAGGCTGTCGAGTGCGGCCAGGACGAGGCTGCCCTGCGTGGAGCGATCGCCCATTATAAGAACATCGCTGAGCGGGACGCGGCTCAGGAGGCATGACAAAAGGAACCGGTCAAGTGACCGGAGCCTTTCCTGTGCTGATGGCGGGACTCGAACCCGCACGCCGAAGCAAGCGATTTTAAGTCGCTGGTGTCTGCCATTCCACCACATCAGCAAGCGAAAATATTATACCACAGGCGCGGGGGCTGGTCAATGTGCAAGTTGGCCAGCCCCGCTGCTTGCGTCAAATCTCGTATACCGCGCCGGTGGAGAGCCGCTGCAGGCGTTCGCCCATGCGGGCCTTCAGCGCGTCGTACTGCATGTCGCCGGTGCAGTGGCCAGTGTAGTAGACGGTCTCCTGCTTCAGCAGCTCCATCGCGGTGAACTTCAGCCGGGTGGCTTCCTTCTCCGGGTCGAGCTTCATCAGGTGGAAGCCGCCGATGAACACGTCCGGCGCGAACCAGGTTTTGAGGTTCATCACGCCCCGGTGGCTGCAGCCGCTGACGATGATGCGCCGCTCGCCCTCGCGGATGAGCAGGTACATCTCATGCCGGAAGTCGTCGGTTTCCAGCTGATCCCGGCGCTTGACCTGCATGCCGTAGGCGTCGGTAAAGTACACCTGGGGGAAGTTGGGGCAGGTGTGCAGGCTGAGGGTGTCGGAGAGCGTCAGGTTGTCGCGGACGAACACGATGCGCTCTTCGCTGAGCAGCTCCCAGTCAAGTCCGATGTACTTTTCCTTGGCGTTGTAGTAATCGCCGAAGGCATGCTGGCTGACGTAGACCTTCGCGTGGTCGTTGACCTCCAGGAAACGCTTGATGCCGCCGCCGTGGTCATAGTGACCGTGGCTGAGGATGCACAGGTCGACCTGCGTGAGGTCAACGCCCATCTGTTCCGCGTTGTCGGCAAAGGCGCCGCTCTGGCCCGCGTCAAAGAGGATGCGCTGGCCGCTGACCTCGATGTACAGGCTCAGGCCGTGCTCGCAGACGAGGTTCTCGTCGGTGGTGGTGTTTTCGATCAGGGTGAAAAGCTTCATAAAAGGGCTCCTTTGTGCGCTTACAGGTCGTAGGTCATCGCGGTGAAGCGGATGCCGTTGATGGTCTTTTCCACATCCGCCGGCCGGAAGCCTGCGTGGAGGTAGAAGGGCAGGCCGTAGGGGCTGCTGTTGAGCGTCAGGCGGCGGAGAGCGGGATTCTCGCGGCGGACGTCGGCCAGCAAAGCGCGCAGGATCGCGCTGGCAACGCCCTGACGGTGATAGTCCCGGTGGGTGAACACCAGCACGATGTGGCTCTCGCCGCGCATGGCCATCAGGCCGATGATGTGTTCGCCGTCCAGTGCGCCCCACATGCGGTTCGTGCCGTCCAGGCAGGCGGCGCGGAAGGCCTCATTGTCATAAATATCCCGGCGGAAGGTCGTGACGCCCTCGGGGCCGTAATCGGGCGCTTCAAATTCAAGGTAGGTCGCCATAGCGAGATCGAGCGCTTCATCCACCTCGTCCGGACGCAGGCGGCGGATCTCGTAAGACATCATGCATCCTCCTGTTCGCCGGCGGGCAGCGCGCCGTCCATGCCGGCGGATTCCACCTGTCCCAGGTGCCGCTGGATGGTGCGGGTCTTGACAAAGGCGCTGTCGATGGATTCGCTGGCCTGGCGCAGACGCAACTGGGTCTTCTCCAGCACATCGGAGAATGCGCCGAAGTCCGCCTTGACCGTGCCCAGCAGCTTCCATACTTCGCCCGAGCGCTTCTCGATGGCCAGCGTGCGGAAGCCCATTTGCAGCGCGTTCAGCAGCGCGGAGAAGGTGCTGGGGCCTGCAATAACCACCCGCTGCTCCCGCTGAATGGCGTCCACCAGGTCAGTCTGCTGCACGACCTCGGCGTAGAGGCCCTCCACGGGCAGGAACATGACGGCGAAGTCCGTGGTGTGGGGCGGCGCGATGTACTTGCCGGAAATGCGCTTGGCCTCCAGCCTGATCTGCTGCATGAGGGCCTTGCGGGCGGCGTCCACCGCAGCGGCGTCGCCGGACTGGCTGGCTTCCTGCAGCCGCGCGTAGTCCTCCACGGGGAATTTGCTGTCGATGGGCAGCCAGACCACGTCCGCGTCCTTGCCGGGCAGGCGAACGGCAAATTCGACTCGCTCCTGGCTGCCGGGGACGACCGCGACGTTCTCTGCGTACTGCTCCGGGGTCAGCACCGCGCTGAGGAGGTTCCCCAGCTGCATTTCGCCCCAGATACCGCGGGTCTTGACGTTGGTCAGTACCCGCTTGAGGTCGCCCACGCCGGTGGCGAGGGTTTGCATCTCGCCCAGGCCCTTGTAGACCTGCTCCAGCCGCTGGCTGACCAGCGCGAAGCTCTCGTTGAGTTTCTTGTCCAGGCTCTGGGTGAGGCGCTCGTCCACGCTGCGGCGCATTTCATTCAGCTGGCGGGTGTTCTCCTGGCGGAGGGCTTCCAGGCCCTCGGCGATAGCGCGGCGCACCTGCTCCATGCGGGCGTCCAGCTGGGCGAGGGTCTCGTTCACGCTGGTGGACATCTGCCCGATGCGCTCCTCCTGATTCCGGGTGGACAGCAGGAGCTGGCGCTGCATGCTTTCCAGCAAGGCGGTCTGGCTTTGTGCCATGTGGGCCATGGCCGCATTGATGCGATCACCGACCTGCTGCATGGCGGCGGTATTGGCGTCCTTCTGGGCGTCCAGCTCGTCGAACACATCGTAGCCGAAGTTCTTCAGGTAATCCGCAAATTGATGGTTCTGCTGCTCTTGGTCACGATTCAACTTGCTCTGACGCACCAAAAGAACGATCAGCAGCGCAATGACCACGGTCAGCAGCGCCGCAATGGCAATCAACAAATATTCCATAGTGTACTCCTGTATGGCAAAAAAGCACACCGAAAATGGGTGTGCTTATGGGCCTTAAAGTTCCCTGCGGCCCTCCATGGCCTTGGAGAGAGTGACCTCGTCCGCGTACTCCAGATCGCTGCCGACGGGCACGCCGTGGGCGATGCGGGTGCACTTGACGCCCATGGGCTTCAAAATGCGGGCGATGTAGGTCGCCGTGGCCTCGCCCTCGATGTCCGGGTTAGTGGCGAGGATGACCTCCTCGACCTCCTCGGAGCCGATGCGGGCGATCAGCTCCTTGATGCGGATGTCATTCGGGCCCACGCCGTCCATGGGGGACAGCGTGCCATGCAGCACATGGTACAGGCCGTGATAATCGTGCATGCGCTCCATGGCGGCAACGTCACGCGGGTCGCGCACGACGCAGATCTGCCCGTTGGCACGCCTTTCCTCGGCGCACACGCTGCACAACTCCGCCGCGGAGAAATTCCCGCAGCGCTCGCAATAGCGGATGGCCTTGCGCCCTTGCCACAGCGCTGCCGCCAGGGCGTGGACTTCATCCAGGGGGAGGCCTACGATGTGGTATGCCAGGCGCTGGGCGGTCTTCTGGCCGATGCCGGGGAGCCGCGCCAGCTCCGATACCATCCGCTGGATGGGTTCGATCTGGGCAGCCATCAGAACATGCCGCCCATGCCGCCCATACCGGGGGCCATGCGGTTCATGGTCGCCTCGCGGGTCTCTTCGCCCTTGCGCAGAGCCTCGTTCACAGCGGCCATGACCAGATCCTGCAGCATCTCCACGTCGTCGGGATCGACCACCTGGGGATCGATGGTGATGGAGAGCAGCTCGCGCTTGCCGCTGACCTTCACGGCTACCATGCCGCCGCCGGAAGTAGCTTCGTACTCCGCTGCGTCCAGCTTCTCCTGGGCCTCGGTCATCATCTGCTGCATCTTCTGAGCCTGGCGCATGAGCTGCTGCATGTTGCCGCCGCCGAAACCGCCGAAATTCTGTCGTGCCATGGGAATAACCTCCTTATATGTGTGAAAAGTTTATGCAAGATTACAGGAAATATCCAGATCGCTGGACACCGTGACGGCGCGGAGCTTTGCCGCCCCCTCCACGATCTCCACGCCCTCCGGATGGATGTGCCCCGATACGCTGCGGATGGTCGCGTCACATGCGGTGATGGGCGCTGCGACGCGCAGATCGCCGGTCACGGTATGGAGGGAAAGCTCCTCAAAGGGAGCAAGCAGATCAAGGGAGATCTCGCCGGTGACGGTGCTGGCGCTGGCCCGGGGCAGGATGATCTGCGCTGCCGTCAGGCTGCCGGAGGTGGAGAACAGGCTGGCCTTCTCCGCCGCGAGCTGGCCGAGCTTCACGTCGCCGGTCACGGTGCGGATGCCGATGGTCAGGAAGTTCACATCCGTTACCATCACCATGCCGCTGACGGAGTCAAGGCTCAGGTCCGTACCGGCGATCGAGCGGATGTTCAGCCACCCGGTGACGGTGCGCGCCTCGATGGCGCCCTTCCAGCTGCGGGGCAGGCGGAGGGTGATCTGCAGCCAGCTGCCTGTGGCGGGGGATACCCGCGTCAGCTTGGAGACCGGCTGCTCGATGGTCAGCGCATCCGCCGCAACGGCGACGCGCAGTTCATCAACGTCCGCTTTGCCGCCGGAGACCATGACGTGGATGTCCTCGATATCGTCAGTGACGATCTCCAGCGCAGCGCTGGTCAGGCGAAGATTCAGCTTCGTTACCGCCAGGGCCTGGAAAAACTCGTTGCGGTTCATCGGCATGGCCTCCTTTCACTGGGGATATGATAGCATGTTTTGCGCGCCTGCGCAAGGGGAACGGCTTATTCGGCTTCCTCCACGTCCACCGCTGTCACGCTGGTGACCACGTCATCCAGGATGGCCATCACGCAGGGATTGCCGCGGTCGGTCTTGCTCTGCAGGAGGATGGAATCCTTCGCCATGCGGGTCGCGGGGGACTGAGCCTGGGTGATGATCAGGTCGCAGGCGGCCTTCTCCACCTTGACGATGCCTGCCAGGTACTTGCCGTTGGATCCGTTCTTGTTGAAGTAGAAGGACTTGACGCCCTTACCGTTGCGGTTCTGCTTTTCAAAGTCTACCGCGAGCAGACGCTTGGCGTAGCCGCGCTCGGAGAAAAGCACCATCTGCTCGGTCTCGCCGATCTGGTCCACCCAGACGACCTCGTCGCCATCGTCCACCTGCATGCACTTGACGCCTGCGCTCACGCGGCCCTGGGTGGGCACGGTGTCCAGCGCGAAGCGGATGCACATGCCGTTGCGGCTGAACATCAGCAGGTCGTCCCGGCTGGCGGCGGGAATGACGGCTAGCAGCGCGTCGTCCTTCTTGATGTTGACGGCCACGAATTTCTTGCTGCGCACGTCGTAATCCGCAGCGGCGGTGCGCTTGACCATGCCCTGTTTGGTGACGAAGAGGAAGTCCGGCATGTGGCCGATGTCCGCCATGCGCAGGCAGGCGATCCACAGGGCCTTTTCGCCGTCCTCCAGGCCCACCAGCACGCCGGTGAGCAGCTGGCCGCGATCCTTGGGCTTGCACTCGTTGAGGCTGTTCACGCTCAGCGGGTAGCAGTTGCCGTGGTCGGTGAAGATCAGCAGCGTCTCGTCCGTGCGGGACATGAAGAGGAATTCGGCGGAATCCGGCTCGTTTTCCTCGCGGGTGGGCAGGGGATTCTTGCGATACACATCGGGGCGGATGCGCTTGAGGAAGCCGGCGCGGGTGTAGGCCACGATGACCTCCTCCGGCGCGATGACCTCCTTGAAGGCCTCGGCGGAGACTTCCTCGGCGGCCTCGATGGTGGTGCGGCGCTCGTCGGCGTATTCGTCGGCGATCTCCTGCAGCTCCTTCTTGATGACGGCCAGCAGCTTGCGTTCGCTGCCCAGGATGCCCTCCAGCTTGTCGATGAGCTTGAGGATGTCCTCGTACTCCTTACGCAGCGCGACAATTTCGAGGTTCGTCAGGCGCTGCAAACGCATATCCAGGATCGCCTGAGCCTGCACGTCCGTCAGGTCGAAGCGGGCCATCAGTTTCTCCTTGGCCTCCTTGGGCGTCTTGGAGGAGCGGATCAGGGCGATGACCTCGTCCAGGTTGTCCACCGCGATCATCAGGCCCTGCAAAATATGGGCGCGGGCGCGGGCGTGCTTCAGCTCGTACTGGGTGCGGCGGGTGACCACGTCCTTCTGGTGGCGGATGAAGTGGCCGATCATGGTTTTGAGGCCCATCTGCACCGGCTTGCCCTCGGCGATGGCAACCATGTTGACACCGAAGGTGACCTGCAAGTCGCTGTACTTGTACAGGTAGTTCAGCACCTTCTGGACGTCGGTATCCTTCTTCAGCTCGATGACGGCGCGCATGCCGTTGCGGTCGGACTCGTCGCGGATGTCGTAAATGCAGCCCAGCTGGGCCTTTTTCTCCTCGCTCAGCTTGAGGATCTTCTCCAGCATCGCGGCCTTGTTGACCGTATAGGGGATCTCATTGATGACGATCAGCTTGCGGCCGGCCGCGCCGTCTTCGATCTCCACGCGGGCGCGGACGGAGAGCTTGCTGCGGCCGGTCTCGTAGCCCTTGCGGATTTCCTCGTTGTTCACCAGCACGCCGCCGGTGGGGAAGTCCGGGCCGGGGATGATCTGCATCAGTTCATCCAGGGTGATTTTCGGGTTCTCGATCTGCGCGACGACCGCATTGATGGCTTCCTTCAAATTGTGGGGCGGGATATTCGTCGCCAGGCCGACCGCGATGCCCGTCGCGCCGTTCACCAGGAGGTTCGGGAAGCGGGCGGGCAGCATGTCGGGCTCTTTCAGCGTGTCGTCGAAGTTGAGACGGAAGGGCACGGTGTCCTTCTCGATGTCCCGGAGCATCAGCATGGCCAGGGGCGTCATGCGGGCCTCGGTGTAACGCATGGCGGCGGCGCTGTCGCCGTCGATGGAGCCGAAGTTGCCGTGGCCGTCCACCATGGTGGCGCGCATGGAGAAATCCTGGGCCATGCGGACCATGGCGTCATACACGGAGGAATCGCCGTGGGGGTGATACTTACCCAGGCAGTCGCCGACGATACGGGCGCACTTGCGGTGGGGCTTGTCGGGGGTGGTGCCCAGCTCCATCATGGTGTAGAGGATGCGGCGCTGCACGGGCTTCAGGCCGTCCTCCACGCGGGGAAGGGCGCGCTCCAGGATGACGTGCTCCGCATAGGGGATCATCGACTGGTGCATCACGTCCTCAACGGAGGTTTGCAGGATGCGGGAAGGGTCATCCTTGGGGATGGGGCGGTTGTCGCTGGTCTTCTTCTTCGCCATGGATTACACGCCTCCTTCCTGCTGGGTCGTGGGCACTTCAAAGTTATCGGGCTTGTTGAAGTCCGCATGCTCGGTGATGTAATCGCGTCTCGGCTCGACCTTGTCGCCCATGAGGATGGTGATGCGGCGGTCAGCCAGGGCCGCGTCCTCAATGGTGACCTGCATGAGCTTGCGCTGTTCGGGGTCCATGGTGGTGGCCCAGAGCTGCTCGGGGTTCATCTCGCCAAGACCCTTGTAGCGCTGCAGGGTGTAGCCCTTGCCGGCGGCCTTGATGCACTTTTGCAGCTCCTTGTCGTCGTAAGCGTACATGACCTTGGAGCCCTTCTGCACCTTATAAAGCGGCGGCATGCCGATGTAGACGTGGCCATTGGTGACCAGCTCCTTCATATAGCGGAAGAAGAAGGTCAGCAGGATCGCGCGGATGTGTGCGCCGTCCTGGTCGGCATCGGAAAGGATGATGACCTTGTGGTACTTGAGGTTATTGAGGTTGAAGCTCTCGTCGATGGAGGTTCCCAGCGCCGTGATCAGGCTGCGGAATTCCTCGTTGGAGAGTACCTGGTCGAGGCGCTTCTTCTCCGCGTTGAGGGGCTTGCCGCGCAGGGGGAGGATCGCCTGATAGCGGCTGTCGCGGCCCTGCTTGGCGCTGCCGCCTGCGGAGTCGCCCTCCACGATGAACAGCTCGTTGTCCTCGGCCTTCTTGCCGCGGCAGGCGGAAAGCTTGCCCACCAGGGGCGCAGCGTCCAGCTGATTGGCCTTGCGGGCGTTGTCGCGGGTCTTGCGGGCAGCCTCGCGCACCTGGGCCGCCTTGACGGCCTTGGCCACGATGGCCTGGGCGATGTCCTGATTCTTGAGGTTTTCCAGCCAGTCGGTCAGCTGCTGGATGATGATGCCTTCCACCGCCGGACGCACCTCGCTGTTGCCGAGCCTGCCCTTGGTCTGGCCCTCGAACTGGGGGTTCTTGACCATCGTGGTCAGCACGCAGCTCAGACCCTCGCGGAAGTCCTCGCCGGAGAGGTTATTGTCCTTCTCCTTCAGCGCACCGATGCGGCGGGCGTAGTCGTTGAACATCTTGGTGAAGGCGGCCTTGAAGCCGGTTTCGTGGCTGCCGCCCTCGCCGGTGGGGATGTTGTTGACGTAGGAGAACATCGACTCGGTGTAGCCGTCGGTGTACTGGATGGCCACGCGGCAGATGACGCTGTCCTTCTGGCCCTCCAGGTAGATGGGCTCCTCGTGCATGGCGTTCTTGCCGTCGTTCAAGTACTTGACGTAGTCGATGATGCCGCCGTCGTACTGGAAGACCTTCTCCTTGTTCTCGCCCTTGACGCGCTCGTCCACGAAGATAATCTTGAGGCCTCGGTTGAGGTAGGCCAGCTCTTGCAGGCGGCGGGAGACGGTGTCGCCGTTGAACTTCACGTCCTCGAAGATGGCGTCGTCAGGCATGAAGCGGATGAGGGAGCCCTTCTTGCGGGTGTTGCCCACTTTGGCCAGGGGCGCCTCCGGGATGCCGGCATGGCAGCGATCCCCCTCGGTGGTGGAGGTGAACTTGATCTGATAGTGGGTGAACTCGCGGAAAACGTCCACCGTCACCCACTTCGAAAGGGCGTTCACGACCGCTGCGCCCACGCCGTGCAGACCGCCGGAGTAGGCATAGTTGTCGTTGTTGAACTTGCCGCCGGCGTGCAGCTTGGTGAAGATGACCTCAACGCCGGAAACGTGCATGGTGGGATGCTCGTCCACGGGCATGCCGCGGCCATTATCGAACACGGAGGCCGAACCGTCGGTGTGCAACGTCACCTTGATCTCGGTGGCGTGGCCGTTGCTGGCCTCGTCGATGGCATTGTCCACGATCTCCCACAGCAGGTGGTGCAGGCCGCGGGAGGAGGTGGTGCCAATGTACATGCCGGGGCGCATACGGACGGCCTCCAGGCCCTCCAGCACCGTCAGTTGACCGGCGTCGTATTGCTTCGCCATGTATAAAACCCCTTTTCACGGAGGATCAGTCCGTCTGTGCAGGCGGACGTAAAATATGTATACTACAACACCTTATTATACCACATTTTGTGGTAGATGGCAAGGGAAAGAATGGGTGTTCGCCCAATTTCGTGGGAATATGCAAGAAAAAAACCGCCGGTGAGGGCGGTTGATGATCAGGCTCCGATATGGCGGCTGATGTACGCCACCACTTCGCGCAGCCGGAGCTGCTCACAGTCAACAGTAACGTCGGCCCACTTCTCATACAGGGGGACGCGCTCGTTGTACAGGTCGCGCAGCGTCCAGCCGGGCTGGATGGTCACGCCGCGGGCATGCAGGTCGCCCAGGCGATCCTCAATGGCCTCATAGCTGAGCTTGAGGTAAACGACGGTGCCGATGTCCTTGAGGTGGCGCATGGCGTCCTCGCCGTAGACGACGCTGCCGCCGGTGGCGATGATGCTGTTTTCAGCGTCCAGCGCCGCATTGATGCGGTTCTCAATGTCGCGGAAGCCTGCGTCGCCGTGCTGCTCAATGAGGGTGGCAAGCTTGGCGCCCATCTCCTTCTGGATGACCAGGTCGGAGTCAATAAAGTCCATGCCGAGGGCCTTGGCGAGCACCACGCCTACGGTGGATTTGCCGCAGCCGGGCATGCCGATGAGGATGATGTTGTTCATAGGAGACGCACTCCTCGGTGTAGTCTCGGAAGCTGCATAGGGTTCCGCCTCTGCGGAGGCGGCCAAAGGGCTTTCCGGTCGCCCTTTGGAAACCTTCGGGGCATGCCCGAAGGTTTATAACGATTTCCAGTACCGCCTTGTGACGATGGCGTGCCCGTCGATGACATTATCGACCTTGTCGCTCAGGATGAAGCCGTTCTTCTCCATCACGCGGGCGGAGCCGGGATTGTCGTCATCGCAGGTGATCAGGCAGCGCGTGATGCCCAGCTCCTTCGCGTGGGGGAGTGCCAGGGAGAGCATCAGCGTGCCGTAGCCCTTGTTCCACTCGCCCAGGCGGATGGCGTAACCGATGTGCCCGCCGTAGCGCAGAAGGTTCTCCGTCAGCTCATGGCGGATGTCGATCTGCCCAAGGAAACGCTTCTGTTCGTCGTCCACCAACCACAGCGTGGTCGCGCCGACCCAGCCCTCGGGCAGGTTGCGGGCGTGGCGCATGTCATCCAGATGGGCGAGGAGATCACCGTCCCTCGGATCGCTGAAGGGGTTCCCGGCGCGGCGGGGGAAGCCCTCGTATTCGTCGAAGGCCTCGGTGTAGGAGGCCAGATAGTCCTGGCAGGGCTCGATCAGCCGGATCATGGCGGTCACCTCACAAACAGAAGAGGGAGCTTCCAGCCGGAAGCTCCCGTAAATGCCTTACGACTTAGAAACCATAGTTCTCGCGGATCTCGATGCCCTTGTAGCGGCGCATGCCGGTACCGGCGGGAATCAGCTTGCCCAGGATGACGTTCTCCTTCAGGCCGATCAGCGGATCGATCTTGCCCTTGATGGCGGCCTCGGTCAGGACACGGTTGGTCTCCTGGAAGGACGCAGCGGACAGGAAGGAGTCGGTGGCCAGGGAAGCCTTGGTGATACCCAGCAGCACGCGCTTGACGAACGCGGGACGCTTGCCCTCCATCAGAGCCTTCTGGTTTGCCTCCTCCAAGCGGCTGAGGTCGACCAGGGAGCCGGGCAGCAGATCGGTATCGCCGTTGTCCTCGACGCGGACCTTGCGGAGCATCTGGCGGACGATGATCTCGATGTGCTTGTCGGCCACGGCAACGCCCTGGAGGCGGTAGACGGACAGAACTTCCTTGAGCAGGTAGTCCTGAACAGCCTTCGGGCCCAGGATGCGCAGCAGGTCGTGGGGATTGATGGAGCCCTCGATCAGCACGTCGCCGGCGTTGATGACGTCACCCTCCTGCACCTTCAGGCGGCTGCCGTAGGTGATGGAGTAGGTCTTCTGCTCATACACGGGATCGACGGAGTCGACGGTGATGATCAGATCGGTCTCGGTCTGGATGACGCTGACCTTGCCGTGCAGATCGGACTTGATGTTGATGTTCTTCTGGGTGGAGGGCACCTGGATGTCCTTCACCAGCACGTCGCCCTGATTGACCACTGCGCCGTCGGACACGCACAGGGTGCCGATCTGGCTGTGGAAGGTCTGGGCAGCGAGGGCCTCGTCGTCGGGGGTGAGGGTCATTTCGCACTTGCCCTCATTGCGGACGATGGAGACCACACCGGCATTCTCCGCCTTGACGGTAACCGTCTTGGAGGCGCCGGGAGCGACGAAGGTCTTGTACAGCACGTCGCCGGCTTCGACATGAGCGCCGTCCTCCACGCAGGGCAGGATCAGGGTCGCCACATAGTCGTGCTTCTCGAAGGTGGGATCCTCAGCGGTGACGACCAGCTCGTTCTTGCCCTTGATCTGCTGGAAGGAAACCTTGCCGCCGATGTCGGACAGGACAGCCTCACGCTTGGGCTTGCGGGCCTCGAAGAGCTCTTCGACGCGGGGCAGACCCTGGGTGATATCTTCGCCCGAAGCGATACCGCCGGTATGGAAGGTACGCATGGTCAGCTGGGTGCCGGGCTCGCCGATGGCCTGAGCGGCGATGATGCCGACGGCCTCGCCCACGTCCACCTTGCCGCCGTGAGCCATGTTCTGGCCGTAGCAGCGGGCGCAGACGCCGTTCTCGGTGCGGCAGGTCAGGACGGAACGAACCATGGCCTTCTTGATGCCGGCGCCGACGATGGCCTTGGCCTTGTAGAAGTCGATGGGCTCGTTGAGGTGCACGATGACCTCGCCGGTCGCGGGATCAACGATGTCCTCAGCCGCGGTACGGCCGCGCAGACGATCCTCCAGATCCTCGATGGTCTGCTTGCCGCTCATCAGAGCGGTGACCTGCACGCCGCGCACCTGAGTGCCGCGGGCAGCGAAGCAGTCCTCCTCGCGGACGATGACTTCCTGAGAGATATCCACCAGACGGCGGGTCAGGTAGCCAGAGTCAGCGGTCTTCATGGCCGTATCGGACAGAGCCTTACGGGAGCCGTGAGAGGACAGGAAGAACTCCAGAACGTTCAGGCCCTCGCGGAAGTTTGCGCGAATGGGCAGCTCCACAGTCTTGCCGGTGGGGGAGGCCATCAGGCCGCGCATACCAGCCAGCTGGGAAACCTGCGCAGAAGAACCACGGGCGCCGGAATCGGTGAACATACGGATGGGGTTGAAGGGATCCAGGTTGGGCAGAATGCGGTCACGCAGGGCGTGGGTGCAGCTGTTCCACAGCTCGATAACGCGCATGTAGCGCTCGTCCTCGCTCAGCAGACCCTCCTGGTACAGCTCGTTGACCTGAGCGACCTTCTCGTCGGTCTCGGCCAGCATCTGCTCCTTCTCCGGGGGAATCTTGATGTCCGCAACGGAAACAGTCAGCGCGCCGACGGTGGAGTACTTGTAGCCCAGCGCCTTGATGGCGTCCAGAACCAGCGCACACTTGTGCTCGCCCTGGGAGCGGAAGCACATGTCGACGATGTTGCCCAGCTGCTTCTTGCCGCACAGCTGGTTGACTTCCAGCTCGAACATGTCCTCCAGGCACTCGCGCTTCTTGAAGCCGAGGTTCTGGGGCAGTGCGTCGTTGAAGATCAGGCGGCCCAGGGTGCAGTCGATCACCTTGGAGCCCTTCTCGCCGTTGAACTCGCGCTCAATGCGGACCTTGATGGGGCTCTGCAGGGTGATCTGACCCAGGGCGTAGGCCATATGGGCCTCTTCGGGATCGCGGAACACGCGGCCCGCGCCCTTGCCGTTGGGATTCTCGATGGTCAGGTAGTAGCAGCCGATGACCATGTCCTGAGAGGGGGACATGACGGGCTTGCCGTCCTGGGGCTTCAGGATGTTGTTGTGACCCAGCATCAGGAAGCGGGCTTCAGCCTGAGCTTCCATGGACAGCGGGACGTGCACAGCCATCTGGTCGCCGTCGAAGTCAGCGTTGAAGGCGGTACAGGCCAGAGGATGCAGCTTCACGGCTTTGCCATCCACCAGGATGGGCTCGAAGGCCTGAATGCCCAGACGGTGCAGCGTGGGAGCACGGTTCAGCAGGACCGGGTGATCCTTGATCACGTCCTCGAGGATATCCCAAACCTCGGGCTTCATCTTCTCGACCGCACGCTTGGCGGACTTGACGTTGTGGGCCAGCTTGCGCTCCTGCAGCTGCTGCATGACGAAGGGCTTGAACAGCTCCAGCGCCATCTCCTTGGGCAGACCACACTGGTGCAGCTTGAGCTCGGGGCCGACGACGATAACGCTGCGGCCGGAGTAGTCAACGCGCTTGCCCAGCAGGTTCTGACGGAAACGGCCCTGCTTACCGGACAGCAGGTGGCTCAGGCTCTTCAGCGCACGACCACCGGGGCCGGTGACAGGACGGCCGCGGCGGCCGTTGTCGATCAGCGCGTCAACGGATTCCTGCAGCATGCGCTTCTCGTTGCGGACAATGATGTCCGGCGCGCCCAGCTCCAGCAGGCGCTTCAAGCGGTTGTTGCGGTTGATGACGCGGCGGTACAGGTCATTCAGGTCGGAGGTGGCGAAGCGGCCGCCGTCCAGCTGCACCATGGGGCGCAGATCCGGAGGAATAACGGGCAGCACAGTCAGCACCATCCACTCGGGCTTGTTGCCGCTGGCGCGGAAGGACTCGACGACTTCCAGGCGCTTGATGGCGCGGGCGCGCTTCTGGCCTTCGGTGTCGCGGTTCTGCTCCTTGAGGGTCAGGGCCTCGATCTCGGCCTTCAGCTGGGAGGACAGCGCGTCCAGATCCAGCTCGCGCAGCATGGTCTGCACGGCCTCGGCGCCGATCATGGCGCGGAAGGAGCCGATGTCCTCGCCCTGGCGCTTCTTGGCCTGGATCTCGCGGTACTTGTCATCGTTGATCAGGTCATGCAGATGCACGCCGGTCACGGCCTCGTTGCCGGGATCCAGAACGATGAAGTTGGCGAAGTACAGAACCTTATCCAGGATGCGGGGAGAGAGCTCCAGCAGCATGCCCATGCGGCTGGGGATGCCCTTGTAGTACCAGATGTGGCTCACGGGCGCGGCCAGCTCGATGTGGCCCATGCGCTCGCGGCGGACCTTGGCACGGGTGACCTGCACGCCGCACTTGTTGCAGATCTTTTCCTTGTCCTTGTATTTGATACGCTTGTACTGGCCGCAGTTGCACTCCCAGTCCTTGGTAGGTCCGAAAATGCGCTCGCAGTACAGGCCGTCACGTTCCGGCTTCAGCGTACGGTAATTGATGGTCTCCGGCTTGGTGACCTCGCCGTGGCTCCATTCGCGGATCTGCTCAGGAGAGGCCATGCCGATCTGGACAGCATCAAGATTCGTCAGTTCAAACAAAAGGGTACACACTCCCTTCACTGTCGGGGGCCGTGAGAGGCCCTTTGCCAGAAGGATTCTGGCGAGGGGTGCAGCAGAGGGCAAGGCCGTACTGCACCCATATGTTCCGGCCATCACTGAGCAAGCTCAGCGCTGGCTACGCTCTGCCAATGCAAGCATTGGCTATCGCTAGTCGGGCTAAAGCCCGACCTCCATTACTCGAAATCGTCCAGGGGATCGCTCAGCGGATCGTCCAGCTCCATTTCGCCCAGCGCGTCGATGGACATATCGTCCATGCCGTCGTCGCCGTCGATGGTGAAGTCCATGTCGCCGAAGTCGGCGTCCATGTCCTCGTCGTCCGCAGAGAGCATGGTCTCCACGTCCTCCAGGGTCTGGGCGGTCTCTTCGGGCTCTTCCTCGCGCATCGGACGGGTCTCGCCGGAGGACATGTCCTCGGGATCCAGCTCGGGGATCTCGACCACGTTGCGCTCGGCGTCCAGGACCTTAATGTCAAGGCACAGGGCCTGCAGTTCCTTGATCAGCACGCGGAAGGACTCGGGCACGCCGGGGGCGGGGATGTTCTCGCCCTTGATGATGGCCTCGTAGGTCTTGACGCGGCCGACGGTATCGTCGGACTTGACGGTCAGGATCTCCTGCAGGGTGTTGGCGGCGCCGTAGGCTTCCAGCGCCCAGACTTCCATCTCGCCGAAGCGCTGGCCGCCGAACTGGGCCTTGCCGCCCAGAGGCTGCTGCGTGACGAGGGAGTAGGGGCCAACGGAACGGGCGTGCATCTTGTCGTCAACCAGGTGATGCAGCTTGAGGTAGTACATCACGCCGACGGTGACGGGATTCTCGAAGAGGTTGCCGGTGCGGCCGTCGCGCAGGCGGAGCTTGCCGTCCAGGAACAGCTTCTGGTCTTCCTCGGAGAGGTTCAGACGCAGGGGCTGGCCGTTGTGGAAGTGGTTGTCCGTCATGTGCCAGTCGGTCTCATCGAAGGGCGCGGCCATAGTATCGCAGGCGCGCTGGAGATAATCGCGGATCTCCGGATAGGTAGCGCCGTCGAAGACGGGGGTGGCGATGTGCAGACCCAGGGCGCGGCAGGCCAGGCCCAGATGCACTTCCAGCACCTGACCGATGTTCATACGGGAGGGAACGCCCAGGGGGTTCAGAACGATCTGCAGGGGCGTACCGTCGGGCAGGAAGGGCATGTCCTCCTCGCGCAGCACGCGGGAGACAACGCCCTTGTTGCCGTGACGGCCTGCCATCTTGTCGCCGACAGAAATCTTACGCTTCTGGGCGATGTAGACGCGGACCATCTCGTTCACGCCGGGGGCCATTTCGTCCTTGTTCTCGCGGGTGAAGACCTTCACGTCCACAACCACGCCCCACTCGCCATGGGGAACGCGCAGGGAGGTGTCGCGGACTTCACGGGCCTTCTCGCCGAAGATGGCGCGCAGCAGGCGTTCCTCGGCGGTCAGCTCGGTCTCGCCCTTGGGGGTGACCTTACCGACCAGGATGTCGCCGGCCTTGACCTCCGCACCGATGCGGATGATGCCGTTCTCGTCCAGATCCTTCACCGCATCGTCGCTGATGTTGGGGATATCACGGGTGATCTCCTCCGGGCCCAGCTTGGTGATGCGGCTCTCGCACTCGAACTCCTCCATGTGGATGGAGGTGTAGATGTCTTCCTTGACCAGCTTTTCACTGAGCAGGACGGCGTCCTCGTAGTTGTAGCCTTCCCAGGTCATGAAGCCGATGAGGGCGTTGCGGCCCAGCGCGATCTCGCCCTTTTCAGTGGCGGGACCGTCGGCCAGCAGGTCACCCTTCTGCACCTTCTGGCCGGCGACCACGACGGGGCGCTGGTTGGCGCAGTTGGACTGGTTGGTACGGGCGAACTTGATCAGCTTGTAGCGATGACGCTCGTTATACTCGTCGCGGATGACGATCTCATCGCCGGCGACCTTCTCGACAATGCCGTCCTCGCGGGCGAGGATGACAACGCCGGAGTCCTGACCGGCCTTGAACTCCAGGCCGGTACCGACCAGGGGAGCTTCGGGCACCAGCAGCGGCACAGCCTGACGCTGCATGTTGGAGCCCATCAGGGCGCGGGTTGCGTCGTCGTTCTCCAGGAAGGGGATCATGCCGGTCGCGACAGAAACCACCTGGCGGGGAGAAACGTCGATGAAGTCCACCTGGGAGCCGGGAACCTGCACGTACTCGGTCTTGTCACGAACGGTGATCAGCTCGTTGACGAAGACGTTGTTCTCGTCCAGGGGCTCGGTGGCGGTGGCGACCTTGTAGAAGTCTTCCTCGTCGGCGGTCATGTAGAGCACCTCGTCGGTGACGCGGCAGTTCTCTTTGTCCACCTTGCGGTAGGGAGCTTCAACGAAGCCGTACTCATTGATGCGCGCATAGGTCGCCAGAGAGCCGATCAGACCGATGTTGGGACCTTCGGGCGTCTCGATGGGACAGATGCGGGAATAGTGGGAGTAGTGCACGTCGCGGACCTCGAAGGAGGCGCGATCGCGGTTCAGACCGCCGGGGCCCAGGGCGGACAGGCGGCGCTTGTGGGTCAGCTCAGCCAGGGGGTTACACTGATCCATGAACTGGGACAGCTGGGAGGAGCCGAAGAACTCCTTGACCGCAGCGGTCACAGGGCGGATGTTGATCAGGTCGCCAGGGGAGACTTCCAGGGTGTCCTGCACGCTCATGCGCTCCTTGACGGTGCGCTCCAGGCGGCTCAGGCCGATGCGGATCTGGTTCTGCAGCAGCTCGCCCACGGAGCGCAGACGGCGGTTGCCCAGATGGTCGATATCATCGGTGGTGCCGATGCCGTAGGGCAGGCCCAGGATGTAGCTGACGGAAGCCACGATATCATCGTCCAGGATGTGCTTGGGCACCAGGTACTGGACGTTGTCGGCGATGACCTGCTTGAGCTGATCCTCGTCGGTGGACTCGATGATGCGCTTCAGGGTGGGCAGGTGGACCATCTCGAGGATGCCGGCTTCCTTGGGATCAAAGGGCAGGTACTCCTTCGCGTCAACGAAGTTGTTGCCCACAACCTTGCGGATCTCGCCCTCGCAGTTGACGGAGACGCTGTTCACGCCGGCATTCTGGATGCGGCGGGCGGTCTCCAGGTCAATGATCTCGCCCACGGACACCATGATCTCACCCGTGCGGGGATCGATGACGTCCTCCGCAGCAACCTGACGGGCGATACGGGTGGCGATGGACAGCTTCTTGTTGAACTTGTAGCGGCCAACGCGCATCACGTCATAGCGCTTGGGATCGAAGAACAGGGAGTTGAAGAGGTTGGTCGCAGACTCAACGCTCTCGGGCTCGCCGGGCTTCTGCTTCTTGTAGATCTCCAGCAGGGCCTGCTCGCGGGGACGGCGGGTGGTGCCGTGGCCCTTGGCGGCCTCATCCAGGGTGTTGTCGCGGGCCAGGGTAGCGGTCAGGCGCTTGTCGTCGCCCAGCAGCTCGATGATGTCCGCGTCGCTCTCGTAGCCCAGGGCACGCAGCAGCACCGTCAGGCACAGCTTGCGGGCGCGGTCGAGGCGAACCCAGATGATGTTGTTGGAGTCAGTCTCGTACTCCAGCCAGGCACCGCGGTTGGGGATGATCTGGGCAGAGTAGAGGGGTACGCCGGCCTTGTCCAGCGCGCGGGCGAAGTAGCAGCCGGGGGAACGGACCAGCTGGGAAACGATGACGCGCTCGGCGCCGTTGATGATGAACGTACCGTTCTCGGTCATCAGCGGGAAATCGCCCATGTACACGTCGGTTTCCTTGATCTCGGAGGTCTCGCTGTTATACAGCTGCACATGGACGTTCAGCGGAGCGGCATAGGTCATGTCGCGCTCGCGGCAGCGTTCCATGGAGTTCTTCGGCTCGCCCAGAGCATAATCCGTGAAGGTCAGCTCCAAGGTGCCGTTATAATCGGTGATGGGCGAGGCGTCCGCCAGGACTTCCCTCAGGTCCGTATCGAGAAAGCGCTGATAGGAGTTCTTCTGAACCTCGATCAGATCGGGCATGTCCAGAACTTCCTGGATACGCGAGAAGCTCTCGCGCTTGCGGAGCTTACCCAGTTGAATCTCACGCGCCATAAAAAGCTATCACCTCTCTACATGGTCGGCCATCACGGAGACAAGCTCGGCGCTGGCTACGCTCGGCGATTGCAAGCAATCGCTGTCGCTAGTCGGGCAGATGCCCGACCTCCTGTCGGCCGTGCTCCGGCCAACACAATGCTCGCGTCAGTCCTTCCTGAATATGGGGAAAGTGTAACAACTGCAATTTCCTCTTGCATTTTCACGGGAAACCGTGTAAAATACAAGGGCATAGGAAAACTGGCAGCAATACACAAAGATACTGATGCAATTTACAATGTTATCATATCCTGCTGTAAATGTCAAGTGATATTTCGAATTTTTATATGCGAAACTTTGCGCATCCTCACGCGCGCGTATATATTATAGAAGATACTGCGCCGGGAGGCGTTTTTTGCTGAAAGGAGCCCCTGATGATCAAGCGTATACTCGCCCTGCTGCTGGCGATGATGTTGTTCGCAGCCATTCCTGCCCTTGCGGAGGAGGCGGTGCAGCCGCCGATCCTGATCGATCGCCACACCCACCCTGAGATCAACGCGGACTTTGCCTTCGCCGAGGACGCGGAGCTGCTGGAGGTCATCTTCCCCCAGATGGTGGACTGCGACGCGATCCTCCTGCGCTGCGGAGGCGAAACCATGCTGGTGGATTCCTGCAAGCAGGCCTATTCGGAGCGCATCGTCAACCTGTGCAAGCAGCTGGGCGTCACCCGCATCGACAAGGTGGTCAACACCCATCCCCATGAGGATCACATCGGCGGTTTCAAGGATGTGATCAAGGAGATCGAGGTAGGGGAGTTCTGGATCTGCTTTCCGGAGGACGTCAACAACCACATGAAGAACGCCGTCAAGGCGGCGAACCGGGCCGGCATCCCCATCAAGACCTATGCTGACGGCGATGTGTTCACCTTGGGCGGCGCGACCATCGAGGTTTGGAAGATGGAAGGCAAGATCGGCCAGATGAACGACTGCTCGGCGCAGATGATGGTCCGCTTCGGGGATCGTGCCTTCCTGATGGCGGCGGATCTGCAGCAGGACGGCCAGAAGTGGCTGGTGGAGACCCACGGCGACGAGCTGGACGCGGACATCCTCAAGTACCCCCACCACGGTATTGAGGTGCTGCGGGAGGACTACATGGCGGCGGTGAGCCCGCTGTTCCTGGTCATCACCAACAACCACCGGCAAACGGCTGGCTGGAAGTGGATCAACGGCAGCCAGAATACGATTCCCTACGCCTACACCGTGCCTGACCTGGTGCACCTGACCACCGATGGCACGACCTGGATCGCCGAGAAGATCCCCTCTGCGGTGAAATATTGATTTTGCAAAAAAGTTTGAAAACCGGGTTGACAGCAGCCCGGTTTTCTGCTATCATTCAATTAACACTTATGTTAAATGTTAAACGTAAGTGAGGTCGGCATCCGGAGCCGACATAAAGGTCGGGCTTGCCCGACGAGCAACGGCCAATGCTTGCGTTGGCGAGCGAAGCTGTCGCGCATCTTCGAAATGCGGGACAGCCGAAAGAAAGCGAGGCATTGTATATGTCACTGCAGGAAACCCTCAAGGCGTTGTCGGATCCCACGCGCCGCGAGATCCTCCAAATGCTGCGAAGCGGCAGCAAATCCGCAGGCGAGATCAGCGAGAAGTTCGATATCACCGCGGCGGCGGTATCCCGCCATCTGTCCGTCCTCAAGGACGCAGACCTCATCCGCGACCAGCGCGACGGAAAATTCATCATCTACACCCTGAACACCTCCGTGCTGGAGGACGTGCTGTTCTGGGTCAGCAATCTGAAAGGGGAGTAACACTATGTTCAAGAAATACCGCAAGACCCTCATCATCACCACGATCATCACGCTGCTGCCCATGCTGGCGGGCGTCATTCTGTGGAACAAGCTGCCCGAGCAGTTCCCGATCCATTTCAATGCTGCCGGTGAGGTGGATGGCTGGAGCAGCAAGGCTTTCGGCGTGTTCGGGCTGCCGCTGATCCTGGTGACGTTCCAGTGGCTGTGCTGCCTGGGCAGCCTTAAACTGGATCCCAAGGCCGAGAACCTGGAGGGCAAGGTGTTCAGCCTGGTGCTGTGGATCATCCCTGTGCTTTCGGTTGTGCTGAATGCGCTGGTGTACTGCACTGCCCTGGGCATGGACATGAACGTGCAGATCATCATGCCGCTGCTGATCGGCCTGCTGATGGTGATCATCGGCAACTGGCTGCCCAAGTGCAAGCATAGCTACACGCTGGGCATCAAGCTGCCCTGGACGCTGGCGGACGAGACCAACTGGAACCGCACCCATCGCTTTGCCGGCCCCATCTGGGTGGTGTGCGGCCTGGTGATCATGCTCTGCGGGCTGATCGGCGGCGCGTTCCTGTGGGTGATGGTGGCGGCCTTCGTGGTGATGATCGCTGCGCCGACGGTGTACTCCTACCTGCTGTTCAAGGGGAAGATCAAGTAATCCCGCGGAGGCGTATATATAATGAAAGCATTCGTCAAGAATTATTGGAAAACGTTGCTGTTCTTCGCCGTGGTTGGCCTGATCGGCGGCTATACGGTTGGGCTGTATCAGCTGGACAGCTATCCGGAAGAAATGAAGCAGGAGCTGTACGCACAGGGCCTCAATGACACGCTGCTGGGCCTGGTGACGGCGGTGCAGAGCGCGGGCTACGGGCTGTTCCTGGGCGCGGCGGGCATCTGGCTGGGCAAGAAGGTTGGTCTGTGGAAGGACGAGCGGCACATCACGAAGAAGCCCCTGCTGGCGGCGATCATCATCGCTGTGATCGGCGGTCTGGCGCTGATCCTGCCGGATCTGCTGATCTTCGGCAAATATGAGCCTGCGCTGCTGGACGTGTACGCGGTCAAGCCGACGGTGCCCTTCCTGCTGGCGACGGTCACCTACGGCGCGGTGATCGAGGAGGTCATGCTGCGGCTGTTCATGATGTCGCTGGTGGCGTTCGTGCTGCATCTGCTCTTTGAGCGCAAGCGGGACGGCGTCAGCACGGCGATACTGGCGGCGGCGAATGTTACGTCGGCGCTGCTGTTCGCAGCGGGGCATCTGCCGGCGAATGACATGATGTTCGGCCTGACGCCGGTGATCGTCCTGCGCTGCATGCTGCTCAACGGCGTGTTCGGCCTGGCCTTCGGCTGGCTGTACCGCAAGTTCGGTTTGCGTTACGCCATGATCGCCCACGGCGGCTGCCATGTGGTGTCGAAGCTGATCTGGATCCTGTTTATTTGATATTGCGGACGGAGCCTTCGGGCTCTGTCCTTTTCGTTACCACGCCTTAACGAGCCGCAGCCCATAATAATAATGAAGGGAAATTTCTTCTGCGGACTTTCCGGCCTGCGCCATGGCGTACGCGCCCCACTGGGACAGCCCCACGCCGTGGCCGTATCCGCGGCCGCTCATGCGGACGACGCCGTCCTCTGCGGACAGCTCCGTCAGCAGGGTGGAACGCATTTTTGTGCTCCCCAAAGAAATGCGCAGCCGAGCTGCGTTCACGGTCGTACCGTCCACCACAAGGGTGACGGCGCGGCCGCTTTTTCCTTTTTGGCCGACCTTGACAGCCTTGCAGCTGGACGCGTTTGCCCCGGCCTTTTTGCAGGCGGCGATGAAATCCGCAGCGGAGAATTCACTGCTCCAGGCGGCGGCGTCAGCCTCCATGCCTGCGGTGATCTTCGTGTAGGAGGGCTCAGGGCCGTTCCAGTCGATGCCGTCGACGGCGGTTTCGGTCATGCCGCCGGAATGGCTGTGGAACCAGGTATAAGGAAGCTCGCCGTTCTCCGTCAACAGGATGAGCCCGGCGGTTTCCTGCACCGCGCGCAGGATGCGCTCATTGATGGCGGCGGCGTTGTAGGCCTGGGCTTCGGCGATGTCGGTGGAGATATCCGCGCCGGGGTAGCGGCTGTCCTTTTCGGTGATGAACTTCAGCACGAAGGTCCGCGCGAGGATTGCCTGCGCCTTGAGGGCCTCGAGGGGCCAAAGATTCGGAATCTCACCAGCCACCACACCGGCAACGTAGGTCTCGATGTCCATGCGGACGACGGCGTTTTCGCCGACGATATGGACGCTCAGGACGGGCGGCTGGGCGGAAGGTAAGGGGAGGACTTCGACGGTGAAATCCTTTGGCGCAGGGGTGCGGCAGCTGGTCAGCAGCAACAGCATCATCAGGAGCGGGAAGAGACGAAGACGGCGCATGGCGGGCCTCCTTTGAAGCAAAAGTGAGGAAATTTCGAAAAAAGCGAAAAAGTACAAAGAAATATGCAAACATGGATACGCTACAATCTGTGTACACGAAAGCCCTTTCATATGGAAGGGCAAAAAGTTGAAAAAAGTCCGATAAATGCACAAAAATTCTTGGAAAACCTGTTGACATCGGGGACGAAAAATGATACACTAAACGAGTTGAGCGCTTGCACGGAGAAAGTGTGCCCTTTTGAGGTGTGCCAATCCGCAAACGCAGCAGTAAACGGGTGAAAGCCCGTCCGAAGGAGGTCAACGCGATGGAGAATCTCAAGGCGGCCGCAAAGAAGGCGGTCGGTACCAAGGCGGTGCTTCGCGCGCTGGCCAACAAGGAAGCTGCCTGCGTGTACGTTGCCAGTGACATCGACACCTTCCTGTACCAGAAGGTCACCCGCGCCTGCGCGGAGGCGGCTGTCCCGGTCCACAAGGTGGAGTCGAACAAGGAGCTGGGCAAGGTGTGCGGGCTGTCTATCGGCTGTGCCGCTGCCGCCGTCTGCAAGTAAGCCCATCAACAGGTTTCCCCATTACTATGCCAAATAGTTTCCGAGGGTTGCGGAATCTTTTGGATATAAATTTGGAGGTGCTCTCATGCCCACGATCAATCAGCTGGTTCGCAAGGGCCGCGAGAAGGCTATCAACAAGTCTACCGCGCCCATTCTGCAGAGCTGCCCTCAGAAGCGCGGCGTTTGCCTGAGCGTCAAGACCACGACGCCCAAGAAGCCCAACTCTGCTCTGCGTAAGATCGCCCGTATCCGTCTGACCAACGGTATCGAAGGTACTTGCTACATCCCCGGTATCGGCCACAACCTGCAGGAGCATAGCGTTGTGCTGATCCGCGGCGGCCGCGTTCGCGACCTGCCCGGCGTCCGTTACCACATCATCCGCGGCGCGCTGGATACTGCCGGTGTGGCCAAGCGTATGCAGGCTCGTTCCAAGTACGGCGCCAAGCGCCCGAAGAAGTGATTTCTTCCAAATAAGAAACCACAGAGCCTACATGAGCATCCCTCGCAGCCTTTGACTGACGCGACACATGCCGCGCGGACGAGCCCCTTCCCTTGGAACCGGAAGGACGGCGCGTTTGCTCAGCGCATGGCGTTTGACCGGCCTGACCGGGCCGATGCGGCTTGATGCTGACTTGCCGCAGCAAAGGAGAGGTCACCCAACCGGGGATGCTGAAGAGGGACCAGGCCCTCAGAAAACAGGGACGAAGTCCCCCCGCAATCCACATGTGCGACCTGTTACCGCAGGGCCATGTGCCTTGCTTCGTGACAGATTGCAAAACGACAAGATTCAGACGATTTTCAGGAGGTATTGACTATGCCCCGTCGCGGTTTTGTACCCAAGCGCGAGGTTCTGCCGGATCCCGTATACGGGACCACGGTTGTGACCAAGTTCATCAATCAGATCATGCTCGACGGCAAGCGCGGCGTCGCTCAGAACGTGTGCTATGACGCCTTCGAGATGGTGAAGGAAAAGACCGGTAAGGACGCTCTGGAAGTGTTCAACGCTGCTCTGGCCAACGTGGCTCCCTCTCTGGAGGTTAAGGCCCGTCGTGTGGGCGGCGCCACCTACCAGGTCCCGATCGAGATCCGTCCCGAGCGCCGTCAGACCCTGGCCCTGCGCTGGCTGGTCGACTTCTCCCGCAAGCGCGGCGAGAAGACCATGGCCGAGCGCGTTGCCGGCGAGCTGCTGGACGCCATGAACAACACTGGCGCCGCAGTGAAGCGTAAGGAAGAAATGCATCGTATGGCCGAGGCCAACAAGGCTTTCGCTCACTACCGCTGGTAAGATACAAACGACACCCCGCGTGCCGTTTCAGACGACCAACGGCAGGTGCGCCGCATAGCGCACCGTATGCTTTAGCTTATTGCTGAAAGGAGCAAAACTTATGCCTCGCAGTCATCCCCTTGAGCAGCTGCGCAACATCGGTATCATGGCTCATATCGACGCCGGTAAGACCACGACCACCGAGCGCATCCTGTTCTACACTGGTAAGACCCACCGTATTGGTGAGACCCACGAAGGCTCTGCTACCATGGACTGGATGGTCCAGGAGCAGGAGCGCGGCATCACCATCACTTCCGCGGCTACCACTTGTGTGTGGCACGACCCCACCGATCCCGATAACCGCGATAAGACCTACCGCATCAACATCATTGACACCCCCGGTCACGTGGACTTCACCGTTGAGGTCGAGCGTTCCCTGCGCGTGCTGGACGGCGCTGTGTCCGTCTTCTGCGCCAAGGGCGGCGTTGAGCCCCAGTCCGAGACCGTGTGGAAGCAGGCCGAGACCTACAAGGTCCCCCGTATGGCCTACGTCAACAAGATGGACATCACCGGCGCTGACTTCTTCCGCGTCGTTGACATGATGAAGGATCGCCTGCACGCCAACGCTGTGCCGATCCAGCTGCCCATCGGCAAGGAAGACACCTTCCGCGGCATCATCGACCTGGTCACCATGAAGGCCGAGGTCTACTACGACAACGAGGGCAAGGACGTCCGCGAGGAAGAGATTCCCGAGGATCTGCTCGAGCTGGCGCAGCAGTACCACGACGAGATGGTCGAGAAGGTCGCCGAGACCGACGATGAGCTGATGGAGAAGTTCTTCGAGGGTGAGGAGATCACCGTCGAGGAGATCCGTGCGGCCATCCGCAAGGCCACCATCAACTGCACCATGAACCCCGTTTGCTGCGGCACCTCTTACCGCAACAAGGGCGTGCAGCCCCTGCTGGACAACGTGGTCTACTACATGCCCAGCCCCCTGGACGTTGAGGCCATCAAGGGCACCGATCCCGACGACGAGGAAGTCGTTCTGGAGCGCGAGCCTTCCGATGACGCTCCCTTCTCCGCCCTGGCGTTCAAGATCATGGTCGACCCCTTCGTCGGCAAGCTGGCCTTCTTCCGCGTGTACTCCGGCACCCTGGCGGCTGGCTCCTATGTCATGAACTCCACCAAGCAGAAGCGCGAGCGTATGGGCCGCATCATGATGATGCACGCCAACCACCGCGAAGAGGTGGATATGGTCTACACCGGCGAGATCGGCGGCGCTGTGGGTCTGAAGGACACCACCACCGGCGATACCCTGTGTGACGAGAAGAACCAGATCATCCTCGAATCCATGGTGTTCCCCGATCCCGTTATCGAGGTCGCCATCGAGCCCAAGACCAAGGCCGGCCAGGACAAGATGACCATGGCTCTGCTGCGTCTGGCTGAGGAGGATCCCACCTTCAAGACCTACACCAACCAGGAAACCGGCCAGACCATCATCGCCGGCATGGGCGAGCTGCACCTGGACATCATCGTTGATCGTCTGCTGCGCGAGTTCAAGGTCGAGGCGAACATTGGTAAGCCCCAGGTTACCTACAAGGCCACCATCCGCAAGGCTGTCAAGGCCGAGGGCCGCTTCGTCCGTCAGACCGGCGGTCACGGTCAGTACGGCCACTGCTGGATCGAGATCGAGCCCACCGAGCCCGGCGAGGGCTACAGCTTCGAATCCCGCATCGTCGGCGGCGTGATTCCCAAGGAATTCATCGCTCCCATCGATACCGGTATTCAGGGTGCTGCCAAGTCCGGTTACGAAGGCTTCGAGCTGGTCGACTTCAAGGCTGCTGTCGTTGACGGCTCCTACCACGACGTCGACTCCTCCGCCACCGCTTACGAGATCGCTGGCTCCATGGCTTTCAAGGCCGCTCTGGAGAAGGCGAACCCCGTGCTGATGGAGCCTGTGATGAAGGTCGAGATCATCGTGCCCGAGCAGTACATGGGCGACGTGATGGGCAACGTGTCCTCCCGTCGTGGCCGTGTGGATGGCATGGAAGCCCGTGCGCAGGATCAGATCATCCACGCGTTCGTGCCCCTGTCCGAGATGTTCGGCTACACCACCGACCTGCGTTCCCGTACGCAGGGCCGCGGCATGTTCACCATGCAGTTCGACCACTACGAGGAAGTGCCGAAGAACGTCGCTGACAAGGTCATCGGCGCCCGCGCTACCGCCAAGAAGTAATCGCTTCAACATAACTATAACATTTGCAGCTGACCGGCGCGGGACGCCCGCCCGGCAGCGCGATTGAGAATTTAGGAGGGAATTTCCCATGGCTAAGGAACGCTACGAGCGCAAAAAGCCCCATGTTAACATCGGTACCATCGGTCACGTTGACCACGGCAAGACCACTCTGACCGCCGCCATCTGCATGACGCTGGCTCAGAAGGGCTCTGCGAAGGCGATGAACTACGCCGACATCGACAAG
>JAZNSI010000004.1:0-20001 GCA_045591175.1 Clostridia bacterium | reverse complement strand
GCCAAGGAGTTGGGGAAACATGTTGTCTTCCTAAGCCCGCTTGGCCTCCGACTTCCACGGTAGGCGCAGTAGTGGGCACCAGCGTGGGCGTCGCCGTGACGGACAGGGTCGGCGTTGCCGTCGCCAGCAGCGTCACGTCCTCGATCACGGGGGCGGGGGTGATATGGGGCGCGGCAGATTCCTCCACGATGGCGATCACCGGTGCGACGGTGGGTGTCGCCGTGGGCGTTGCCGCAGGAGGCGCAGTCACCGGCACGCTGGAAACCGTCGCCGGGGATTCGCCGCCCAGGGTCAGCATCTGCCACAGGCCGGTGTCCACCCAGCTCTCGCCGCTCTGGATCTGGGCCTGCACATTGCCCTCGAAGCTGTCCTCCAGGGTCATTTCAAACTTCCACACGATGGTGGATTCGGTATTGGGCAGAGTGTGGGTCATCACCGTGGGGATGACATTGCCGTTTTCGTCCACCACGCGCACGCCGGTCACGCCGGAGGAAGTGACCATCTGGAAGGCTACCTTGTAGGGCGCGGTGTTCTGGGAGATGGTGGCGGTAAAGTCGCTGGCAGTGGCCGCGGGAGTCTTGTCCGCCTCGTCGCCGCCGTCAAAGAGGGCTGCAATGGGCGCCGTCACCGTGCGCTTGATGGAGCCCAGCACGCCGGGATCATCATTGGGGATCATCAGCAGGCCAACGATCAGCGCCGCCACGATCAGCAGCACGATGATCACCGCGATCAGGCCGCGGTTCGGGCCCTGCTCCTCCTCTTCGGGGAGATTCTCGTAGGCGATGCGCTCGGTTTCCGGCGTACGGATGCGGCGGGGGGTATCCAGCGGGGACACCGGCTCCGGACGGCGGGCGCGGGGATGCTCGCCCAGCTGCTGCAGGGGCGCATAGCCCTCGGCATTCACCGGGCGGCGGACGACGGGGGTATTCACCGTCTGGCCCTGCTGTTCCCTGCGGGGACGCTGTCCGCTGAGGGCCGCCGGGCGCGGCACGCCCTGGGAGGGCTGCTGCACGCGGGGCTGGCTGCGGGTCTCGCCTTCCGGGGCAGGGATCACCACGGGGGGCTCCACCGGCGCAGGCGCCTCCTGGGGCGCGGCGGGGAGCTCCTCCACGTTCACATTGTCTTTTTCGTCGATCAGGCCCGCGAAGCGCTCCGTACGGCGGCGGCGCGCGGGCTTCACGTCAGCGGGCTCCACCGGCGGAATCGCCCGGGTCGTCCCCTCTGCCTCCTGATTATACTTGTCGAACAGATCCATCAGGCTCATGCTCCTTTACTGAAAGGCCGCACAGGGAAAATCCCCCTGCAGGGCCATAATTTCTGCTCATCGGGCATACTCTATTATAGCGTACTTCCGGCGCAATCTCAACCCCGGCGCAGCCCGACGATGTAAAAAATTCGTAACAAAAGCGCGCAAGGGCATACATTACTTATTATAAAGGAGAAGAACAGCCCATGTCAACCGCACAACCCCTACGCTGCCCGCCTATTATGAGCCGCGCGACCGCCGATGGCCTGCTGTCCGCCCTGCACGGCGCGGAGCAGGCCGCCCATCTGTATCCCGCTGCCGCCGATCGTCTGGCGGAGGCGGATCTGCACGTGATCGCCCATGCATTCTGCTTCACCGCCGCTCAGGAGAGGGAGCACGCCGCCGTGCTTCGCGGGCTGATCCTTGCCCACGGCGGAAGCATCCGCAACGCCGCCGCGGAGGATGCGGCCCTCCCCGCTGCTCCCCTGGAGCTGCTGGACGCCGCCATCCGCATGGAGCAGGCGCGGCTGGAGGCGCTTCCTGCCTGTGCCCAGGCCGCCCAAACGGAGGGCTTCCCCCGCGTTGCCCATGCCCTGCAGCGCATGGCCGAAACAGAAAATCGCCATATGCAGCGCTTCGTCCGGTACAAGGATGCATTGGCGCGGGGCACGCTTTTCCGCGCTGAGCGCCGGGTATCCTGGTATTGCCTGAGCTGCGGGCAGCTCCACACCGGCTGCGAGCCGCCGGAGGGCTGCGCCGGCTGCGGAAAAGGCAGCGGACACTTCATCCGCACCACCTATTTTCCTTTTCACGCGGAGGGGTAAGCCCCTCTTTCTTTTTGCATTGCTGCGCAAAGTGTGATATACTGTTTCCCACACGATAATATTTCGCCGACCGCCGGAGGATTTATGAAGCACACCGTCGCACTCATCCCCCTGTCCACCTACGATCAGCCCGCCGTGGACGCCGCCGTCCGCGAGGGCATTGCATTGCTGGGCGGTATCGGGCAGTTCGTGAAGCCCGAGGAGAAGATCGTCCTCAAGCCCAATCTGCTGGTCCGCGCCCTGCCCCAGAAGGCCATCACCACCCACCCGGCGGTGTTCTCGGCCGTCTGCAAGCTGTTGCGGGAGGAAGGCTATGCCCACCTGTCCTACGGCGACAGCCCCGGCAACCCCACCACCACCCCGGACAAGGCCGCCGAGGGCTGCGGCATCGCGGAAGCTGCCGCACAGTACGGCATTGCCAAGGCCGATTTTGCCACCGGCAGCATCGTGGCCTTCCCGGAGGGGCACACGGCGAAGTCCTTCTACCTGTGCAAAGGCGTGCAGGAAGCGGACGCGCTGATCAACATCTGCAAGATGAAAACCCACGCCCTGGAGCGCATCACCGGCGCGGTGAAGAACCAGTACGGGTGCATCACCGGCGTGAACAAGGCCACCGGCCACGCCGCATATCCCAACAGCGACGTGTTTGCTGACATGCTGGTCGATCTGAACCTGTGCATCAAGCCCCGGCTGCACATCATGGACGGCGTGGTCGCCATGGAGGGCAACGGGCCTTCCTCCGGCACGCCGGTGAACATGAACGTGCTGCTTTTCTCCGCCGACCCTGTGGCGCTGGACGCCGTCTTTGCCGCCCTCGTCCACCTGAGCCCGGAGGCCATCCCGACCTGCGTCAGCGGCGCAAAATACGGGCTTGGCGTGATGGACGCGGAATCCATCGAGGTCGTCACGCCGGAGGGTACACTCACTGTTGCCCAAGCCCGCGAAAAGTACGGCAAGGCGGATTTCGACGTCTTCCGCGGCGTGATCAAGAAGGGCTTCCTGTTCAATTTCATGCCCCTTTTGCCCTTCCTGCAGCACCGCCCCAAGGTCGACCTGAAGAAGTGCATTGCCTGCGGCATCTGCGAGGAAAGCTGCCCGGTGGAAGAGAAGGCCGTTCATTCCGGCAAGGGCAAAAAGGCCAAGTACGACTACAAGAAGTGCATCCGCTGCTACTGCTGCCAGGAGATGTGCCCGGTGAAGGCCATCGAGGTGTACCGGCACCCGCTGACCAGGCTGCTCAGCGGAAAATGATCTCATCCACCACGAAAGGAGGGCGATGACCCTGCCCCTGACCTCATACTGCAAAAAATGCGGACAGGACGTGCCTGTTTCGTCCTTCTGCCCCAACTGCCGCTCGAAGCTGGCGGCAAACACCGTCCGCCTGGCCTGGTGCGTGGAGCATCACCCTGTCCGCGACTGGATGTGCTGGAACGCCGTGATGCGTCTGCTGCTGCCGGTGCTGGGCGCAACGCTCGTCCTCGTTATTCTGCTGGAAGCCGTCTTTGGCGGCCTGAACGGCGTAGCCATGCTGCTGAGCGGCGGGCTGCTGGTCAGCCTGGCGGGCATCATGGGCATGGTGCTGGCGCTGATGCTGCTGGTATTCATCCTCCAGGGCGACGACCTGCTGGACTGCGTCATTGACAGCCGCGGCATTCACGTTCAGCAATACCTGCCCAACCCCACCGCGATGAAGCTTCTCCTGCGGGGAAAATCCCCCCGGCTGATGGCCGGCAGCGAAGAAGTGCTGCTGCTTTCCTCCCGGGAGATCGCCTGGAAGGACATCCAGCGCGTGCAGCTCTGGCCGGAGAAGGACATGATCCTCTTCTACGCCCCCAAGTGGTGGATGCGCGTAAGCCTGCCCTGCTCCCCCTTCACCTGGGAGGACGCGCTGTCCTTCATCCGCGACAAAATCGGCAAAAAGAAGGCTGTCATCCTGCCGGAAGAATGTCGGCAAAGCGCCCCTGCCAAAGCGAAATCCGCCCCGCCCACGCGGTCACACCAGCTGACCTTTGATGAGGTCGCGGCGGAATTCGGCGGTCAGGAGGACGAACCCGCGCTGCCGGAGAACGTCCCACTGGACTCCGCCGGCGAGCTGGAAAGCGACTTTACCTCCCTGGCCGACGTGCTGGAGGAGATCAAGGACGCGGATAAGACCTGAGCATACAAAACCCCCGCTGCCAGAACAGGTGCGTTCCGGCAGCGGGGGTTGCTTTATGGAAGCATAATAGAAATGCAAAAACCTGGTTCGATCGAACCAGGTAAGTGGAGCATATTTTAAGAAGTATTACCAAACAATGTACAATACAATGTACATGACGTAATGAGAATTTTCAAGATTTCAACAGAATTTTTCCTGTTTTCATCATAGCACAAAAAAGCGCGAACCCCTTGAAATTGCTGCATTTCAAGGGGTTCGCTTGTGTCGAAGTGGCGGGATTCGAACCCGCGGCCTTTTGGTCCCGAACGCCGGTTGTTAGTTTCAATATCATAACTTTTTGTCCGATTTTTTCTGAAGACGTTTGCCGGTGTATAGACCTTGAAAATGCGGTATTTTCAAGCAACTTCGAGAACGCATATGAGCCCCGCGGATCCACCTCTCTGATGTGACGGAAGCTAACAGCAGAGGGGTGGATTTCTTTTGCGGCACGTAAGATACTACGCAAGATAACACGCAAGATGTTGACGTTCCCACAACGGGATTATACCATGCATATCGCATATGTGTAAACATATTTTGCAAGCCATCTCAATAAACACATCCTTGCGAACATAAGAACGATTGCATATAATATTTGTGACAGCCTTTACAGAAGCGACACTATCTGAATATGCATGGAGGCATTATGACAAACGAAGAGAGAAAAGCATTCTGGGATATGCTCTGTTCTTTTGATGGTAATAATCCAAAAGAAGAAGCAGCGAAGCTCATTTCAACGATCAAGTACCCCAAATACTTATTCCGCTATCGTCCCGTGAGCGTCAACAACCTTGAGGCTCTAAGAACAAATCATCTCTTCTTTTCATCTGCTAACTATTACGACGACCCGTTTGATACATTTTTACACATTGATATTGATCGTGTGGAAAGGGAACTCTGTGCAGTTTTTTCAGATCCAGAAAACTTGAAGCGCATGGCTGAGCGTGGAAAGGATTTGGCCACCAAATACGAGGGATTCTTCCCAATTGAGTTTGTGCAAATGATGACAAATCCGCAAGGCATCCAACAGCTGTTCTTCGGTGGAGTAGGCGCAAGCTTCCTGGAGCACTTATCAACGCTTAGGAATAAGGTGCGCGAAGACACCTGGTCAGTTTGCTTTTCGGAGAATGGTGTAAATGAAACATTGTGGCTGAAATACGCCGATCAACACAAAGGCTTTTCTGTAATCTATGATTTAGAAAACGCAGATAACCTTTTGTGTGGCAAGCAGGAGAAGTGTAAAAACTGTCGCTTTAGAGAGAAGATTCCTGCGCTTTATCCACTGTACTATTCGAACAAGCCTTATGATGCAACCGATTTCTCCAAGACAGTATTGCTTCATAATGCAATGAAAGAGACAAATGCGCCCATTGTGCAGGATATTGTCTCCAACATGGGACCTGCATACTGGGAAAGAGAAAAAACAACTCTCATAAAAAAGGAATGCCATCATTATGACGAAGAATGGCGAATGATCGTTTGGGGAGACATAAAGCCACCACTGATGATTGAATGGATTCCTCATGGTGCTATTCTTGGCCTAAGAATAGGTAAGAGTGAGCGCGAGTTGGTTATTTCTTGCGCAAAGCAGGCCGGTATCAAACATATATACGAATCGTATATCAATCGCAATAATCAGTTGGATATGCGAGAAATCAGCTAACAGGCAATCTGTTGGGCAGCGGATATGTAATCATTCCACGCAAGAAACTACGCAAGATAACACTTAAGACATTGTTATTTCAGCTGCTACTGAGTATAATAGAGCTGAAAGCGAGGTGCCTTCCATGCCTTATGAACCACCTTTTACAATTACTAACCGAATGCTGACATTAGTCGCCGAGATTGCCGAAAAAACCGGGCGCATCAGCAATTACAAATCCTTTGAATCCAAGCCGCATCTGCGCCGCAACAACCGTATCCGCTCCATTCACTCCTCCTTGGCCATCGAGGCGAATTCCCTCTCGCTGGACGAGGTGCGTGGAGTGATTGCCGGTAAAACGGTGCTCGGCCCGGAGAAGGAGATCCAGGAGGTCAAAAACGCCTACCAGGCCTACGATATGCTGGGGCGTTTCGATCCTTACGATATTGCCGCTCTGAAGCAGCTGCACGGCGTAATGACCTACCTGACCGTGCAGGAGTCCGGCAGCTTCCGCAGCGGTAACGAGGGTGTATTCAAGGGCGACCGCTGCATCTTTATGGCTCCGCCGCCTCACCTTGTGCCCGATCAGATGGACGAGTTGTTCCGCTGGATGCGGGATGCATCCACCACGGTGCATCCGCTGATTCTGTCCTCCGTGTTCCACTATGAGTTTGTATTCATCCACCCCTTCAGCGACGGCAACGGACGCATAGCCCGCCTGTGGCAGACGGCGCTGCTGTCTGCATGGAACCCGGTATTCCAGTACCTGCCGCTGGAGAGCCGCATCCACGAGTTCCAGGACGATTACTACGAGGCTATCGCCGCCTGCCACTCAGCAGGGCGCTCCGACACCTTTGTGGAGTTCATGCTGGACAAGATCAACCTGACGCTGGATTGGGCACTGTCGCAGATCACCGGTGAGGATGCCTACCTGCCCGAACAGGTACGGCGTCTGCTGGATGTGATGGAGTACGATGTCCCCTATACGGCTGCGCAGATCATGGCTGCACTGGGGCTGAAATCGAAGGAGAACCTTCGCAAACTGTACATCGGCCCTGCAATTGAGAAGGGGCTGGTAGTTATGGGGATGCCGGATAAGCCAACGAGCAGGAACCAGACATATATGCGAAAAATGTGACAAGAGTGGTTTTTGATAACCATCCTCCGTTTGCATAGTGGCTGACTTTCTCACAAAGGGGAAACATATGATGAATCAACAAAATGCATGGGGCGAGAAAGTAATTGAGAAGGCCTTGGCGTATGCCAATTACCAATGGACTGCACATGCTGAAAATGTGCTTCACGGCCTTGACTTTGATGGTATTTATGTCGATACACCCGATATTTCATGGACAAGCGAACAGCTCAATTGTGGTTGGTGGAAGGTCGACGAAGTGAATGTTGGCATTCCATATGGCTGGGGAAATGCCTCAACCATCGAAGAGTTTGAAGCCGGGATCAGAAACGGCAAATATGCAGGCAACGTTCCCGAAGACAAAAAACGGCATGTTAGTCATAACACCGTCGGAGTGGATTGCTCTGGCTTATTAACTGTCTGCTGGGAATTGCCCAAGAAGATCGCAACCCGGGATATTCCCGCTTATGCGAGCATCGTTGATCACCTTGATGATATCCAACAGGGAGATGTCTTCGCAAAGGTGGGCAGCCATGTGATGTTTTTCAAAGAATTTGCTGACGCCGACAAACGCGAAGTGGTCATTATTGACGCTACCAGAAGCAGCGGCAAGGTATCACAGCGAACGGAAAACGTGGCGGAGCTTTTTGCCAAAGGCTATGCCATTTACAGAAAAAACAGATAATTCCTATTCTCTTATTGCATTTCCATCTGCTGAAGCATGAATTTACTCTTAAAGGGTAGGGAGAATAGACTATGAACAACGCAAACTAAGGCAAGCGCCCGGCTTCTGCTGAAGGAGCAATGTGAGACATGGGAACTGTTCGCGTACATCAGAAACTATCTGATGCCCAGTCATGGTTTTCGGATGGCCGAGAACGGAGCCCAGGAGCTGGAAGTGTTCGACACTTCCAAGCATGCAACTGGCTATGTGTACATGCCACTGATGCGTTGCTGATTCATGCCGGGTGCGCACCTTCCGCTGGGTCATCCAATAGGGGCGCGGAGCATCCCTGTTGGCACACGACTTTGCTTGCAAAGTGTAGTGTGTTATACTTTTGTGACCGCTGACGGCGGAAAGGGGTAAGCCAGGTGGGGCGCAGCACTTTCCGGTGGCAGCAGAACGGGGGCAGATGTGTGATCATTGCATCACGCACCTGCCCCTGTTTGTATGTAGGCGACATCGTTGCCGGGGTCACAAGAGGTATATCGCATCCGGGAATAGTTCGGCTGAGAAGGGCTTCAGTATCGATAAACGTTGTTAACATTCATAATCTCTCGGATTACAAATTACAGTTCTCCATTATGTATTCCTCGACTTTACTGCATCAACTTTTCAGCAAGAGATAGAATCAGATTGGCAAAATCGATGCGGTTTACATCCGGCAGGCCGCCGTATTCGCCATGTAAATACTTATTTCGCATATTGTTCGTAATATATGTTCTGTTTACATAGTCAGAAATACAGCGAATTACCTTTTCGCCTTTCTCCTCCTCAAGCAAAACATATATCGAATTTCGATTTAGATCCGCTTCCATCAACATCGTATTGTGTGTCGTAAAAATGATTTGGCCTTTGATTTCCGGAGCAATTTCCTGAATAATTTTCTTAAACAACAAATCATGGATTGCCGAATCCGCTTCATCAAGAATAACAATACCACCAAGGCAAGCCACCAATAGATAGCACAGAACCATTAGCAACTGATAAGTACCCTTTGATTCTCTGGCAAAGTCAATCGTTCGGTATTCTCCGGCAACATACTTGATCATTTGTAGAGTATAATCAATATAGCGATCAGTATATGTTTTTCGATACGATAGTTCCTTTACGTTAGAATTAATAGCTGAAAAGAAACTTGAGAAAATCTGTTCTGCAAGAGCCAACTGTTCCTTGTTATCAACCGACATTTTCCCAGAAATGGGTTTGTTGAGAATCTGAAATGGAGAAAACAGGCTTTCCCACTCACGTGTACCATAGCCAATATAACATGATACTAAACGCAGCTCATACAGAACATCCTCGAAATTGCCAGTAATATTCCCCTGACCATATGCTTCGGATTTATCATCGAGTTCATGTTGTATAATTGCTAAGAGGGAATGCTTTCCCCAATACTTTTTCGCAGCTTGCTTTATGTCAGCAAACAAGTCTTTGTCAGTGACAATGCTTTTATTTATTGTAATTGCTTCTCTCGAGCAATCAAAGTACACACCGCGTCTTCTATTAAGCCTATACTCAAGGTGCTCATGGATAATTTCTTGTTCGCCAAGGGTAATGCTATATGATCCAGGATACCCGTTAATCATAAATTCATAATCTACAACAATAGGCTCAGCATTATCAACCATACGATAATCTTGAATGATCGCACGGATATCACGCATACCAGAAAGTAAACGCTGGCGCATCAATTGCTCCAGATTCTCATCGCTAAAAACCGACTTTTGTTGGAGAAGTTCTTCATATTGATCGCGGACATCCATCGTCTGCATGAGTTCGTTTAGCAGAACAAAAACAGATGCCAAGTTTGACTTGCCGGAACCATTTTCACCATATACGACGGCAATATGTTTTGGTGTATCAGACTTGTCACACAGATCGAACGTCAAGTCCTTGAATGAACGAAAATTTTGCATCCTGATTTTTGTAAACATAACAACATTCCGAGCGACAAGCCCGGTGCTCCTTTCTTATCGAAATACTACATTGCACTTTATGTTCCATAGCTCTATGCTAATTCGGTGATGCTTTCTCTCGTGAGAATAGTGCATACGTACAATGGCAAAAGTAGCCGTAGATTATACTATCATGTTTCCCGCCTCTTTGTCAAGCCTTATTTATATCAAAATCGTTTATATCCAAAATTTCAGAGAGCTTTCTTCTCCTCATTTGACCTTATTTCTCATTTTTCTCTTGACAAAGATGCAGTAGTGTGATAGCATACAGTCGGGAGAAGTTGGTAAGAACGCTTCCAAAAACACGAAATGGCACGCAAAAAGGCGCCGTGGCCGGCGCCTCTCCCTGTACCAGCAAGCGCAAAGACTTGTGGTAATGGTATTGTAGCAGATCCATGTTATCACAAATCAGGCCACTTTGCAATATCTCCTTGCTGGTGGAAAGGAAATAAACAGGGTAGCAAGCCTTTTCGAAGATGCATACGAGGAGGTGCAAATAGGCACAACTCGGGATAGCTACCCGACCCAGCATAGTAAGCAGCATTCAAGCGAACGCTGCAATCCTCTACGACTGATTGCATCCAAGGAGGGATGACAATGCGATTTCAAGGCGCAAAAATCAAAGAACAGGGCGTGACCTTTGGCATTATCAGTGTGAAGCCTGAGGTTCTGCACAATGAAGCACAAGCAGCATCTATTCAGCGCTTCGGTGTCTCCGTATGGGGGATGATTCCGATCGTGCTGATGGCACAGAATTCTCGCGGAATTCCGACCTATTACGGTCGTAAGGATATCGTCGGATTTCTGAGCCACGTCCCCTTTCATGCCATTCCATGGCGTGAGTACTCCGTAGCCTAAAGGAGGGCATACACATGAAGTCAATGATCATCACCTATGATCTGTGCGGCTCTGGTAAGAACTATGATGCTCTGATCGAGAAGATCAAGAGCTATGGTACTTGGGCTCACATCACTGAATCATCTTGGGTCATCAAGGCCAGCGCATCCTGTTCTTCAGTGCGTGACGCACTTGCAGCAGTTATGGACACGGATGACAAACTGTTCGTGGCCGAGCTCGCAGGCAACGCAGCTTGGCTTGGGATGTCCAAGGAGATATCCGACCATCTGAAGTCCACTTTGTAACTCTAGGTTGTGGCGAGGATTCTGTCTTTATCGAAAAGAATCCTCGCCACTTAATATTTCGTTGCTCATTCATGCAAAGTCGTACAATAATTCTTCTAGAATAAGGATTTGCCGATCTCCTATATCGCTAGTTCAGTTACAGCTCATTTCTCTGCCTTCGTTAGTAGCGGCAGCATCATTTCCCGCAGTACAGCCCTATGCTGCTCAGTAATCACATTCGGATCCGTCGTATCCAGCGCTGCGTCAACCAGCTGCTCAGGCATCACATCCATCAGCTTTTTCACACCACGCTTTTGCAGTTTCTGCATCAGTTGCACCATTGCCTCCGATGTCAGCCTCTGCGTCTCCGCAATATACGCATCAGCACCGTCCCGTAAGTCTTTCACGATTCGCAGAAAAGTTGCTTCCATCGCCGTTGTGTCGGTCTGCCCTTCTGGCATCTTCCTGGCTTCTATATCCTGCTGGGTGCGGATAGCCGCCAGCTGCAGCTTCGGATTTTTCTTGCCAACCCGCTGCACCAAACTACTCAGATGACTGATCATCGTATTCATGCCAGCAATGCCGGCAGCAATGGTCGCATCCTTGAACTGCGCAATCTGCGCTACCAGCACAGCAAACTCCTTATGTTCGATCAGCTGACTCACAACCGTCGGATCTACCTCGCCGGTATACAGCCGTGTAGCCGCCTTCGCGGTCAGCCCCAGTCTCTCAATATCATAATTCGTCTGGTACGGGATATTCGTTTCGCACAGCAGAAAATCCGTGCTCACATTGAATGCGCGAGCAATCTTGACGATATTTTCTGCTGAAATCTTATCGGTCTCGCCGCTGATATAACGGTTGAGCGAACTACCGGATATACCTGTTTTCTGCGCCAAATCTGTCTGTGTCATTTTTCTTTCCCGCAGCAGGTCTTGTATGCGTTCCCTGCAGTCACCCGGCAGGTATTCGTGAATCCTTTGCATCGGTAGCTCACCTCGTTTCCTGTATTCACCATATATAACGAAACACCCAACAAATTCACGCCATCTCATTTTGCATTTTTGCAAGAAGAGATGGTGTTTTTTGATTTTTCTTGCAAATGCGCCGGTTTTCAAGCGTATAGCCTTATCCCCCCTTACAATGGATTCCGATGAGCGCGCATCAATCCATTTCCAAGGAGTGATCCCCAGTTGACTATCTACGATACCATCAAAGCTACAGTCAGTGTCCCGCAGGCTGCCGCCCATTACGGCATGATAATCCAGCGCAATAATTTGACCTGCTGTTGCTTTCACGATGACCATCACCCCAGCATGAAGCTGAACGACGACTATTTCTACTGTTTCAGCTGCCTTGCACACGGCGATGTGATCGATCTCGTTGCCCAGTTGCACCGAGAAAGCTATTATGCCGCCGTGCAGCGCATCGCCCAGGACTTCGGCGTTGCCAAGAATCCATCGGCTACTACACTCAAGCACCGTCTTCCCCACCGCAATCCTGACGAAGGACTCTGCATGACCGTCCTAACCGATTATGAGCGTCTGCTGAAACATTGGAAACATAAGTATGCTCCAGCCTCGCCCGAGTCCCCTTTCGATGACCGATTTGTGGAAGCCTGCCAGATGCTTCCGCGCATCACAGCCATGACGAACATCCTTTTCCTGCCTGATGCAACCCTACGTGCCAAACTGGTACAGCAGATTATGCAGGACCACACCATTCCGCAACTGAAGGAGCGACTCGACAGGCTGCAGCAGGAGGTGCCCTATGGCCAAGACTGCACCCCAAACGCGTCCTGAGAACTGGCCTGCATGGTTTGACGGCAAGCACATCAATGAGGTGCTGTTCTGTCATGACTTTCTCTCCCGGCATCCCATGCGCTGCGTGAACGGCACACTCTTCACGGTCGACGGCCCCGTCATTAACGAAGAGCTGGTCAAGCACCAGATTGTTGGGGCCATCCAGGACTGCGTAACGACAAGTCTGTCCAAGCGTGCATCCAGCCTGTTGGAAGCGGTGAAGATCCAGGCCTATGCAGAGCCCTTCCCCATGGAGCATGACCGCATCCATGTCGCCAACGGCATCTATCACCTGAACAGCACCTTCGAGCCGGTTAAGTTGTTTTGTGCGAACAGGCTGGCAGTTAGCTACAATCCGGCTGCTGCCAGTCCCCAGCGCTGGCTAACCTTCCTGTCTGAACTGCTGGAGGCCGACGACATCCCCACCCTGCAGGAGTACATGGGGTACTGCCTGATCCCGTCCACCAAAGCGCAGAAGATGATGCTCATCATCGGCAAAGGCGGCGAGGGCAAGAGCCGCATCGGACTGGTGCTGAACGCCATGCTGCACAACGCCATGAACCTGGGCAGCATCCAGAAGGTCGAAACGAACCAGTTCGCCCGCGCCGATCTGGAGCACCGGCTTCTCATGGTGGACGACGACATGGACATGAACGCCCTGCCCAAGACGAACTACATCAAGTCCATCGTCACCGCCGAGGCCAAGATGGACCTGGAACGCAAGGGCATCCAGAGTTATCAGCAGCAGCTGTATGCCCGGTTCCTGTGCTTCGGCAACGGTGCACTGACCTCCCTGTACGATCACTCTGACGGCTTCTACCGCCGCCAGCTGATCCTGACCACGAAGGACAAGCCCGCTGACCGGCGCGATGATCCATACCTCGTTGAGAAGCTGCTGGGTGAACTGGAGGGCATCCTGCTGTGGTGCCTGGAGGGGCTGCACCGGCTGCTGGCGAACGACTACCAATTCACCGTCAGCCAGCGCGCTGCTGCCAATGTGGAAACCATCAAGCGCAGCAGCAACAATGTACTGGAGTTCCTGCAGTCCGAGGGCTACATTTCCTTTGAACCCTCTTCACAAGCCAGCTCCAAGGCGCTCTACGCCAGCTACAAGATGTGGTGCGAGGACAACGCCGTCCACTGCCTGTCCGCCAGCCGGTTCAGCTCCGAGCTGGCACAGAACGAACAGCGGTATGGCATCCACGCCACAAACAATATCTACCTACCCAATAGCAAGCGTGTCCGGGGATTCACGGGTGTGAAGGTACTGTTCCACTCACTGAATTTCTCGTGATGACTTTCAATTGAGGTCGGGCAAAGCCCGACTAACGCAGCCCATTGCTTGCAATGGGCAAGTGTAGCCAGCGCCGGGATTTTTTCCCGGTGATGGCCGAAACCGCTGTACGTACTGTACGACGTACGCGATGACCGTACAGCGTACGGTACGTACAGCTGAAATCAAACTCATCCCGAAAAAATCGCATATATGATACCACCAACTCCCGACAAATCGGGGATTATCTACAAGAATCGACACATAAAGGAGAAAATCATGAGCAACCAATACGCAATTATGAGATTCGCAAAATACAAAGGCCCGGAGATCAGCCGCATTGAGGGCCACAACGAACGCACCAAGGAAACCTACGCCAGCAACCCGGATATTGACCCAACCCGCACCCACCTGAACTTCCATCTAATCGAGCCGACTAACCGCTACCGCTCCGAAGCTGAGCGCCAGATCGCCGCTGCCCAGTGTCGTACCCGTACAGACAGCGTGCGCCTTGTGGAAACGCTGATCACCTGCAGCCCGGAATTCTTCAAGGGCAAGGGGGAAAAGGCCATCCGCGCCTACTTCCAGCACGCGCTGGATTTCCTGATGGAGAAGCAGCGCCCCGATTCCTTCGTGTCGGCTGTCGTCCACCTGGACGAAAAGACCCCTCACATGCATGTGACCTTCGTGCCGCTGACGCAGGATGGCAGGCTGTCCGCAAAGGACATCATTGGCAACCGCAAGCACCTGATCGCCTGGCAGGACGCCTACTGGCAGCACATGGTCAGCAAATTCCCGGAGCTGCAGCGCGGCGAGAGTGCCAGCAAGACTGGCCTCAAACACATCCCTCCGCAAGTTTTCAAACAGATGGTCAGGCTGACCAAGCAGAGCCAGCGGATCGAGGCTGCGCTGGATAGCACGAACATGTTCAACGCCAAGAGCAAGGCCGAAGAGGTCAAGAAGCTGCTGGCCCGCTACATCCCGGCAGTGGAAGAAATGGCGACCCAGCTGAAGAAATACGGCGTTGCCTTTGAGGAAGTTGAAGACCTTCAGGCGGAGAACGAGCAGCTGACCAAGGAGCTGGATGCAGCCAAGCGCGGCAGCATTCATGAAAAGCTGGAACAGGCAAAACTCCAGCGAGAATACCGGGATGCGAAGGCTATCCTTGACCGGATTCCACCGGAGATCCTGAATCAACTGAGAAAGGAGAGCCGTGCTGTCCAGCGGGATACGCCGGAAGACTTGCGCCATTGACCGTCCCTATGCTACAATTATCGCAGGACGAGCTCCAGCAGATGCTGCACACCGCCGCCAGGGAAGGTGCGCAGACGGCGCTGGAGGCCTCCGATGCGTTCGTGCACCTTGACAATTACACCAGCAATCATTCAGAAATATCGGACATGTCGAAGGAGGAAAACGACGATATGTCCCGTAATCGAATCAGGCACAATCTGATCATCGGCCATAACCCCGATGGCACGCCCATCACCCGCTGGATCAACGGCTACACCATGCAGGAGCTCATTGAGAACGGCGCTGCGCTGCTGCATCCTGAGGCCCCGCAGGAGGCCCCTGAGAAGCCCGACGTGCCGGCCTTCCGGAAGTACGCCACCAGCTGGCTGGAGCTCTACAAGACCCACACGGTGCGCCACACCACCTACTCGGAGTACGCCAGCATCCTGCAGAAGCACCTGATCCCCGCCTTTGGAGACCTGCCGGTGACGGAGATCACCACGGACAGGATCCAGCAGCTGCTCAACGATAAGCGCGACTACGCCAGCAAGACCCTGCACGAGATCCAGATGGTGCTGGGTATGGTGCTGGAGGGTGCGGTGGAAGACGGGCTGATCACCCGCAACCCGGCCAAGTCGAAGCGGCTGCGCAACCCTTCCACGAAGAAGAATGAGCGTGAGGCGCTGACGGAGGAGCAGGTGGGCGACATCATCAGCCATCTGCCGGACTTGAAACAGAAGCGCGACCAGCGCTATCTGGCCCTGCTGATCTACACCGGTATGCGCCGGGAAGAAGTGCTGGGCCTGCGCTGGGAGGACGTTGACGCGGAGAAGGGGCTGCTGCATGTGCGCCGCGCCATCACCTTCAAGGGGAATCTGCCGGTCATTGGCGAAACCAAGACCCGCAACGGCAAGCGCACCATTCCGCTGCACCCCGATCTGCTGCAATGGCTGACTCACGAGGAGGACAACCGCGAATACGTGATGCAGGACAACGTGACCTCATCCACCATGAAGCGCACCTGGGAGCGCATCAAGACGGAAATCAACGTGTACGGCGCAACGCCGCACTACTTCCGGCACACATTCACCACAGTTTGCCGCCGCAGCGGCATGGACGAGAAGACCATGCAGGTCATCGGTGGGTGGTCGGATATCGCTACCATGCGCAATGTTTACACCCATGTGCAACAGACAGATCTGCAGCGTGCAGGGCAGCTGATGGGAGGCATGTTCAAAGCAAGAAATTTGCCTGCCTGATTGCCAATGCGAAAAGCCCGCAAGCCCTTGAAAATCAAGGGTTTGCGGGCTCTCAGAACACAAGAAAATTGCCATTTGCCTTGCCAGATGGACGATCTGGAGCCAAATTGGCCATTGTCCCATCCGGCAAGACATACCAACATGTACAAAACGCAACAAAAAACGACCAGATTTCACTTGAAATCGGTCGTTTTACGTGTCGAAGTGGCGGGATTCGAACCCGCGGCCTTTTGGTCCCGAAGATGTCGTTTTCTTTGGAAAATCGGTTCTGTTGTTTGCATTTCTGTCGCACGCTCCCAAAGGGCGCCATCGCTGTGCAATCGGTGTGAAAGGGGCGGAAAGCGTGCTGCAGAGGCGTACCACCCCCGCGCCCCCTTTCCTGCCGCAGGCGGCATCGCAGCCCTTGTGTGGGAGCACGTCACAGTTCTGACACATTCACCGGCGGCGGGATTCGGCAGCCATAGTATACCAGGTAATAACGGTAATTTCGGTAATACCGCCGATTTCTTCTTATATTTATGCGCTATTACACTTTTTATTCATTTTCAGAGTGAGAAAGGTAATTAAGGTAATACCCCCCTCATTATTCTGAACCGCAGATTGTGCAGAGAGCACGGCACGTCGGGTGGGTGTCAGCTTCCATAATCAACTTTTTGCCCAGGGGGGAGTGCTCCCGGCTGCCGATATGCAATGATCGCTGCGTTCGTCTCCAGTCCCACAAACTCGGTGCTTTGGAAAACCGTGTCCCCGCACCCGAATGATCATCGCCCAATCAGCCTCCTGCTTTTCAATCAGAACCCATAGTATCTTCAATTTCCGCAAGTACCTTCGGATACTCCGTGATTTTCTTCTTCTCTGCGATCACATCATTGATAAACTCATTGCAAGAGCGCCATGCAGATAAATAGTCGCAACTTCGTTTTGCCGGTACGACATAAAGAGTAAACACAACAAACAAGGTTGCAAGGAGCGACACGATCTGAGAAGACAGTCCTCCGTCCTCTACGAATGACATTCCAAGCGTTCCCACAGACAGTACTACACTGAGGATCCCACATGTCTTATCTAATGTGAGCCACAAAAAGTACGTCGTATAATAGGTTCGCTCTCTTGCCATGACGTACTTAAGCATCGGGAGGTTTTGAGTATATGCCCATGAGTATCCAAGGCATTTCCGTTGAGCTATCTGCCTCCGCCACAAGCTTATATTTTTTGCCATTACAATAACAAAATCAATCCCCAATCCGACGCCAACCCACATCAGCAAAAACGCAAACAAATTCATATACTCCCCTCCTATACTATGTTACTATATATTATATTCGACAATTTTCGTTTTACTATACCCTTCGTATCTTTTTTTCATAAATTTTCGACCGTTTATGCAATAATTCATTTCATCGTAATAAAACGCGCCGGAGGACACACAGTCCCCCGGCGCTTGCTTATGCTATGAAGTTGTCAGAACGTGGTCTTGCTGGTCGGATCGTTGAAGACGCCGAAGGCAGCCAGGCCAGCCAGCACCAGCTCGACCAGCTGCTGCCAAGTCTCATTGGTCAGGCCGATCTTGTCAAACAGCCCCCAGTTTCCCAGCACAAAGCCGATGATGGCAGCCACAGCCACCCAGGCAGCCTTCGAGCGCCAACGGCTCTGCATCACATAGTTCTCACTCATGATCGCATTGTTCTCATTCATTGTGTTTTCCTCCTGTTAAAAATCAATTACCGTGCTTTTGGGTTCCATCCGCCCCTCAGTCAGGCGGATGCATCTGCAGCTGGTTCAGCCGGCGCTCATGCTCATCGATGCGGTGGTGTGCACTCTTGCAGCTGGCAATGCACTCAGCCAGTTCCCTGGCCTGCTTGTCCGCACGCTCCCGCATGGCCCGCTGCTCCAGGCGGATGTCGTCCACGCCGTTGCTGATCGACGTCAGCATGGCCATCTGCTCGCCCTGAGATCTGGCGTCACCCCGCGTATCCTTACGCAGCGCGACAGCCAGGGATAGGGCAGCCACCAGCAAGCCTCCCGCTGCGATCCAGTTCCCCAGATCCATCAGCATTCCCTCCTTTCCGTCTCATTGACCAAGGCTGCGACCGCTGCCTTCAGATCCTCCATAGCTTTATCGACAGCAGCCATCAGCGCGGCTACGCCCGGCGCCTGATCTTCCGGCACCATCGTCTCCGGCTCCTGGTCATCGTCCCCAGGCTCCACGTCCAGCTGCAGCAGCACACACCAGGTATTCGGCCCGACAATACCGTCAGCCGTGAGGCCGTGCGCCTCCTGGAACCGGATGACCGCCGCATGGGTTGCCGCACCGAACTTGCTGTCCACCTTCAGCTGCAGCTGAGGATCCCAGGTGTTGAGCAACCCCTGCAGCTCTGCAACAGCGTTGCCTCTGCTACCCTTGCGGATGGTATCCCTGCGCATCTCAGCGTAGGTGGGACGTTCACTCATGTCCATGCCGACCTCCTTTGCAACCTCAATGGGAATGGCGTAATGTGTCCAGGGATAACTGCTGACGTCCTTGTGCAGCACCCCAGCAACGTGGCCGCGAGCATCGGACACCGTGCCGTCTCCCAGGTACACGCCAACGTGTGTCTTGCGGTTCTTGCTGTCATTGTGGTGGAAGACGAAGCACACCACGTCCATGGGCATCGAAGCAATCTCACCCCGGATGGCCCAGTCCACCTTTGTCCACTGCGAATTGGATCCGCTGGGCAGCGCGACGCCGCCGTGGGCAGCTGCATACTTGCTCAACTGAGCGCAGTCGTGTGCCACCATGCCTGCCCACTCGCACCCATCGCAGCTGTTCTGCTTGCCGGAAAGCACCGGGCAGTTGTCGATGATCTTGTCCGCATAGTCAGACGACCGCCCGTCTGCCAGGGAGCGGCGATATTTGGGCGTACACTTGGCAGCCGTCGCGCCCATGATGTACGGCCCGCCGACCTGAGCCAGAGCATAGTCACGGATTTTGTCACTTACGGGTGTTTTGCTCATAGTCTCGCCCCTCCTTTCCTGCACGCAGCAGCTGATTAACCATCTCAGTCAGCTGGCTGATCTGCTTGTCCTGTTCCAGGATGTGCTGCCGCAATTGAGCGGCGGACATAACCGGCGCAGGGGACGCCTCCTGGAGCACCGAAGGGGATGAAGGTTCTTCTGCAACAGGCATCGCCGGGACGGTCTCGCCCAGCGCCAACTCAGGCAGAAGAGCCTCGTATTCCTCTGCTGTGATGTCAGCGACGATCACGTCCTGATATTCACCAAGCGGTGCTGCACCATCGATGTGATAGATGAGGGAGCTGTCCGAAGACAGCACCCCCGTGGCGTGGCGCGGATCACAGCGCACCGGACGGCCATGCTTGCCCTTGCATACCCAAGGGCTGCCCATCACGGCGTCGATCACAACGCCGTCCTTTATGATCTTGTAGTACACATTCACACCTCCTTAGATGCAGAAGCCGAAGCAAACGTAGACCTCAGACGGTGCATACATGTTGTAGATTACAGTACCGCCAGTAGTGACATTTACAAAGCCTACCGAATCCTCCAGATTGGGGGAACGAGTGACCCAGTCTCCTCCAGCCGTCACCTCG
>JAZNSI010000003.1:0-13781 GCA_045591175.1 Clostridia bacterium | reverse complement strand
GCCATCCAAGGATCATCCTGAATGCCGGACAGGGAGTTATCGATTACACGCTGGACGATCTGCTTATCTTTGAAGTCTTCCATAACCTAACCTCCTCTCCAGCACGTCATGGAGTTTCTCTCTGGCGCGCTTTAGTCGAGTTGATACAGTAGAATGAGTGACGCCCAGTGAATGAGCAATCTCATTCACATTCATGTTTTGCCAGTAGTACAGCATAACGACCTCTTTGAGCTTTGATGGCAGCTGCATCACATCGCACATCACATCGAGATCATCATCGTCATCTGGCGGTAGAATTGCCTGCGGCAAATCTTCTGGCGTAACACGCCGATCATGGTGACGAAACCAGGCGGAACGCTGCATGTCCCGGCAAGTGTTCATAGCGATCTGGATCAACCAAGTCTTCTCGCTGCATTCCCCACGGAAAGAATCCAGCGACTTGTATGCTTTAAGGAAAGTATCCTGTGTGGCATCCTTCGCCTGTTCCATATCCCGAAGGTAAATGTAACACATGCGGAGCAGCAATCCCTGATATTGGTTCACCATCTGAACCAGCACCTGGTCACGGTCGTTGCCCGGATCCTTGACAACTTCCATTCGTTGCTCACCTCCTTCGATTATGTAGACGAGACAAGATAGCTCTCATGTCGATAATTCAGAAAAATCTTCAAAAATGATTGTACACCTGATTATTTGTCTTGTCAGCATTGACAAAGAAAACGATATTGCAGAAAATATATGCAGGTTACTAAAACCATTTGAGCCTTTCAAACGTTAGATAAGTGAACAGCCACTCAGATGGCAAGTTCAAACTGCCATGCAGGCCTGCTGACAGACACTCAACCAAAGGGGACAGATATTGTGGATGCTTTGACGTTTCAAGCGGAGGTCAGGCGAATTGAGAAGCTGATGTACCGTGTTAGCATGTCATACCTCGGAAATGTCGAGGATGCAGCTGATGCAGTACAAGATACGCTTGCAAAAGCCTGGGAAAAGCGAAACACCCTTTCGCGTCCAGAGCAGTTCAAGCCCTGGACCATGAGGATACTCGCAAACCAGTGCAAGGATGTACTGCGCAAACGCAGAAGGAAGAGCTTCTATCCGCTGGAAGAAAATACGGCAACTGTTGAGATGCCACCACCACAGCCGCCGGTCATGGAAGCCATTGGTGAACTCAAACCTGAATGGCGGATCGTGATGGTTCTTCACTATGTGGATGGTTGGACAATCCAGAAGATTGCCGACAGTTTGGGTATTCCTCTGAGCACCGTGAAAACGCGCATGAGAAGCGCACGGAAACGTCTCAAGCAGACACTCCTCGTGGAATGGGAGGAAGAAGAATGAAACAGGAAACCTTTCGCCGCGAACTTTGTGATCTGACCCCTGACGTGCCGGAAGTGTTCCACCAGCGTGTGGAAACCTTCCTGCAGGAGAAAGTCGCTCAGGAGGTCAATATGAAAGAATCTACAAAACGCGCCCTGTATATGGGCGGACGCTTCAGCAGCCGTGCGCTGATCTTTGCGCTCATTGCTGTTCTTGCTCTGGGTACGGTGGCCGTTGCTGCGACGCAGTGGGGCATCTTCGGTTCGCTCAGTGAAATGCTCGGCATGCAGCCGCCCACTGCAGACAGCGTGATGCAGGGCGACCTGCATCAGGAAACTGTCAATGGCGTGGAGATCACGATTGAGGAAGCCGGTTATGATGGAAGGACGCTGTTCCTGCAGTATAGCTACCGCTTCCCCGGCATTGATGAGCCGCTGGGCACGGTAAGCAAGCACGGCGAGCGTATGCTGACTGATAATGACATGGCTCTGTTCGAGCAGTACAACCTTGGCTGGTGGGTAGACGCATTCTGGATCAACGGTCAGCCGATGGAAATGGCCGGTGATTCCGGCAGCAATGACCGTGGCAGCGAGAACCCCGGCGAGATCATCCATACCGAATACTGGCGGCTGGATAACATTGATGTGGAACTGTCCGGCAAGGTTGAAATCGCCCTGCCGATTGGTGAAAGCCAGCCTGCAGAGTATCGGAAGGCCATTTTCGACAAGGCAAGCGGCCAGTACACTCTGCCTGACAAGGGTGTTGTGACCTTCTCCTTTGACGCCAGTGACACGCTGTCCCGCGTGGTTACACTGAATCCCAATGTTGAGACCGTCACCCCCGAAGTCACTGCGAAGGTCTCCGAGGCTGCTTTTACGCCCCTGATGACCTACATCACGCTGGATCTGACCGCGAATCCCGAAGCTCTGGCTGCCTTCAAGCAGGAAAATGGCGAAGGCTTCTATGATGAGCAGGGTAATCTGCTGTGGCCCTACTCTGGTATGGATATGTACAGCGGCTGGATCGTTGGCCTGAAGCTGGTTGATGGCGACGGCAAGGAGCTTTTCCCTGACGCAGTTGGCTGCAACGGCGTGGGTAACGGCTGGGCCGAGTTCCTGTATCCCTACATGGATCCTGCGAACCTGCCTGATGAGCTGTGGCTGGCACCCATGGATGGCGATACTGCCGATATGGAATACGCGATTCGCGTGAAGTAAGACCTTTGGGCGGGCGTGGGCAACCATGTCCGCCCTTTCTTGAAAAGGTGACAATGATGAAGAAATTAAGTTTGCTTGCTGCCTTGTTGTGCATTGTTTGCGCTTCCGCCCTGGCAGAGTCCCAATATTATTCCATCCATAATCTGCCTGCGGTCACCTCGCCCCGCTGGGAGGCACGATATGAAGCGCATGGCCGTACCATTTCGGTTGATGTGGATGTGACGATTCCTGATGTTGATAACGCGCCTGTCATCACCGTGCGGCAGATGCCGCCCCTTGCCGGGTCTGTATGCAGCGAGCTTGAAGCCTGGTGCGAACAGGCCGAAAAGGAAGATCACATCAATCGGTACTCCTTCCGTTCCAACGATTACAGCACCCAAGTGACGCATGCACTGCCGCCTGCGTGGGGCAAGAACAGGGATAGCGAGTTCGTTGCTGGTGCAATGGGGCAGAACCTCTTTGACCTGTATGAATTCGACATGGATCAGGCGTATGCGGACAACAATAAGCTTACTGTTGCAGAAGCTGTTGCCATCATGAAGGATCAGGCAGCAGATCTTTTCCCTGGAGAGACGCTTCATTTACGAACGGTCTATGTGGATGGCCGGACATTCTGGAAAAAGACCGGCAAACCTATCCGTGAAACAGGCGGATATTCCCTGTGTCTGTCGCAATCCTTCCACGGTATTCCCTTCATGGCCAGCATTCACGAAGCTTTTACGCAGTTCGCCGTGGGTGATGAAGACGTGTGGCTGGAAAACCGCGGCATCCAGCGTGGCATCGTTTTTGATGAAAACGCATGGTCGCTGAATTGCGTGTTCTATCAGGAAAACAGCGTTCTTCACGAGGACATTCCACTGCTGCCATTTGATGCAGTGAAGGACAAGGTCGAAGGCTTGATCCAGACCGGTCATGTCCGCTGGATTGACAGCGTGACGCTGGGGTATGTACAATTCGATACTGCTGATCCAGCCGAGCAACTGCTCATACCATGCTGGGTTGTTTGGTGCGAGTATCATCCAGCTGGTGCCGCTTCTGAACGACGGGGCGGCATCAACAGCGGCACCAATCTCATGTACGATGGCAACAGTGACTACTATCGTCCGCTGATCATCAATGCACAGACCGGTGATCTGGTAGACCCTGAAAACACTACCGAAGGACGATGTGTTTTCCCTGCGGTTCTTCTGTGGGAGGATGTGCAATGAAAAAATTGATATGCGTACTCATGGCAATGCTGATGATGCTGTCCGCTGCCAGTGCAGAAGACTGGTGTTCTATTGCAGACATACGCGAACAGATTCCTGTACGATGGACTCAAACTTACGAGACGAAGTGGCGCACCATCAACATAGATGCGGAGATTAACATCCCCCAGGTTGATAAGGTGCCTGTTGTGCAGATTGAAGGTGGCGCGGTTGAGCCGCCATTTGCCGCTTCGGAAATAGGTTGGGATTCCTTCCGCTTTGACGGGGCGTATCAGCTGGTTCTTCGCAGGGACTATCCATCCTATCCCAAAAAGCTCAACGGCGTCCGTCTTGGCACTTCCTATGCCCAAGGTAACTGGTACAGCGGTTTTGCACCAGAAAACCAGTATGTTCCGCTGGATGACATCACCTTTGGAGAAATTGTTGACCGGGTCAAATCTACCATCGGCATGTTAGGTTATGATCCTGATGCCTTCATGATTGACGAACCGGTACGGCTGTGGGCGCAGCACATCGGCGAGTACGGCAAGAAAAACGATGTACTGCCGGGCTATATTTTCATCGATTTCCTGACCAAGGTGGAAGGTATCCCGGTGATGTCCCATGTACAGGAAACCGTCCGTGGTGATACCAGCACCGCCTTGGGCGACAGCGAATTCTGGGAAGATGTTCATTCTGGTGTTACCTATCATGGATACCTGGGCGACCTATCTAACATTCGACTAAAACCCTTGAAAATTGTTCAGACCATCGCCGACGATATTCCGCTGCTTTCTTTCGATACGATCATCGCAGCCATCGAAGAGGAGATCAACGCTGGCCACATCCGCAAGATCTACGAGATCGAGTTCGGATATGTGCTTTACAATGAGCCAGGGAGATTCCTTACCTCAAAACCTGGTAAAGAACGCCGCGCTGAATTTCATACTGCCCGGTACTACCTCCGTCCCATGTGGCTGGTAAACTGCTTATATAAGGACACCGCCACCGACAAGCTGCGCAGCAAACCCAGCGATTCCGATGACGAGCGTAATACGCTGGACTATTACCAGCTTCTGATTGATGCACAAACAGGCGAAGTGGTCAAGCGAAGCAATGCGCAGGATCGTTGCGAATACAAAGGCTTCATCTCATGGGAGGATGTGCAATGAAACGGCTTTTCTGCATTCTGTTGACTATGCTGACTTTGCTCTCTGTCGCCAGCGCAGAGGAATGGTGCTCCATAGCAGACATATGTGAGCAAACACCTGCCCGCTGGACACAGACCTATGAGACGAAGTGGCGTACTATCACCATAGACGCAGCCATTGAGGTGCCACAGGTCGATACTTTCCCTATCCTGAAGGTCAGGAAAATGCCAGTGGTGGACGAATCCCTGCTTCCTGCTGACGCAGATGTCCGCTACAACGCATCGGGATGGTTTCAATTCTACACCGGCGATGCGGAATATGTGATGAAAAGCAACACTATGTTCAAGTCGATCGATCACTATCCCGGCCCGGAACTGCCCGACGTAATGGCGGAGGACTGCTCCTTCATCCCGCAGGATGCGCTGGAGTTGGCACACACGCAGCTTCTCCGCCTGTACGGCCTGGACGACAGCCATTTCCGCCTGGATGAGACGCTGGTGTACAGCCGCATCTGGCAGTACAAGGGGAAGAAGTCGAACCCTACCTACACCAAGGCGATCACCGACGAGGGCAGCTACAAGGTGCAGCTTCAGCAGCTGCTGCATGGTATTCCGTATTTCGCGTGTAACGAGACTGGCGATGGTTACGAGCCCGGCAGTTGGCTGAGTGAAGCGCGTGTCAGCGTGGCGCACCGGGGTGCAGATGGCTATATGGTACTGGCTATGCTGTGGCAGGTGGAAGAAGTGGTGTATGCGGATGTTCCACTGCTGTCCTTTACAGATGCTAAGCCCGCATTTGAGAAAGAGATCATGGCGGGCCGACTGCGTACCGTGGACACCATAGCGCTGGGGTATGCACCGTACACAGATCCCAACGATCCGGATGTGTTTTGGCTGCTGCCGGTATGGTATGTGAAAGGCGGATACACGACTGATCCGAAAAGAGAGTTTACCCCCTTCTATGATGTTGATGGCAGTATTGCAGACGATGGCATCGAACGACGGGAGATTGTTTTTGAGGCACAACAGGGTGATTTGATTGATTACGTGGATTCCCAGAGGAATCGACGGAGAGTTCCGACCATCGTGACTTGGGAGACATTTCACTGACTTTATTTATTCCCTGAAAGACATACACAAATAATTCTACTTCTTTTCTAATTGGGCCTAACATTTTCCTCAATGCACAGACTATATAGGTGAAAGCATTGATCAATCGCTTGGAGAACAGAAATGAAGAGACACGACTTGCTTAAGTGTTTTGACGATGACTTGCTTGACAAGCTGTTTGGCTTCAGTTATGCAAGGACAAAGGACAGTTACGAAGCAGAGGAGCTTTGCTCCGACATCATTTATGCACTCGTAAGGGCTGCATATCGTGAGGGCGAGATAGAAAGCGTATATTCGTTTATTTGGAGAGTCGCACACAATGTTTATGCTGACTTTGCGAGCAAACGAAGAAAACGCGCAGAGATGTTCTATGAGGGCGATTCTGAGGAAATCATACGCAGCGTGTCACAAGAGGAAACCCTGGATAATGCTGCCGAGCAGTTAACTTCTGTGTACCGAAGAATCGCTTACTTAACAAAGGCATATCGTGAAGTCATGATTATGTTCTACATAGACGGTCTTTCTACCGCACAGATCGCAAAGGAGCAAGGTATCAACGAAGGAACTGTTCGTCAAAGACTGTTTTCAGCAAGACGCAAGCTAAAGAAGGAGGTAGAAGAAATGTCGGAAGCAACGCAAAGACCTGTTGCACTTGACAAAATCAATTTTGTGATTTGGGGAACAGGAAATCCTTCGTGGGGCGACCCGCGAAGCGTATGTACCCGGATGTTTTCAAAGCACATTATCTGGCTTTGTCACAGAAAAGCAATGAGTGCATCTGAGATTGCTGAGACGCTGAATGTGCCTACAGTCTATGTGGAAGAAGAACTTGAGATTCTCTGCAGAGGTGGAAATGGCGAATATGGATTCCTTCGTCTCATGGACAACGGCAAATATGCGCTCAATTTCGTTCTGCTTGACAAGGATGTATTTGAAAAAGCAAATGCGCTTTATATGGAACAGCTGCCCAAAATCTGCGATATCATATCGAAGTATATTGAAGACCATAAGACTGAGTATCTTGCATTCCCTTACCTTAACAGGCATGTGGATATGAATCTGATCCTCTGGCAGCAGGTATACAACATAGCCGATGCTTTCGCGTATTGTGTTCGGCGAGCGATGGCAAGAAATCATTTTTCGAATGTAGCAGAACCCAAACGCCCGTTCAGTATCTTCGGATATGTAGACAATGGGAAGGACTATGGTGCCGGTTGGGATGGAGTAGATGCACAGAACGTTTGTGGTTTTGCCAGTGTTCATCTTGACAATATCTATGTCAACCGCATCAAGAAGCATTTTCACTGTGGACTCAATGTGTCTAACGATCCTCAGATTCAGCTTGCACTTCGGGCGATAGATGGGCTTGATATTGCTTGTTTGTCCGAAAGGGAAAAAGAACAGGCAGCGAAAGCTATTGAGTGTGGATATCTGCTGCGTGAAGGCAATATGCTCTATACAAAGATTCTTGTGAACACGCTTTCTGATTGTAGCAGACTATTTGACATCAGCAACGCTTTGCAAACCGGCTATTTCGATGACGATGCAGAAATCGTTGCAAACAAACTTGTTGCACTTATCAAGAAGGCTGTACCGGATCATCTTCTTGGGGATTGGAGATATGCCAACCAACTTGCCAATCTGCCCATTTACGATGCAGTGATTGAATGCCTTATTGATAAAGGCATACTAACACCTCCCGAAGACGGGATCGGAGCAGAAGGCTGCTGGATGAGCGTGGAAAAATAAAAGGAATTGCCGAGAGTAACCGCATGGTCGCTCTCGGCAATTCCAATACTCACAGATTGTTAGGAGACAGTATGCTTCACTCGGTCGTGTTCCTCGGCACGTTTCCCGTCGTTAAATCGCTCCAGCGTTCCAACCAGATAGCCGGTAATCCTGCGAATCCGCTGGAAAGGTTGGTGCCCAAAGTCATAGGATAGTTCCACATAATCGCCATCAACCTTGATGTCGATACCAATCGGCTCGCGCCCATACTTTTCTTTTGCTCTCTGGATATAGGCGTTGATCTCAGCCTGCTCCAGTTCTCCACCAGTGACCGTGATATGACAAGCCATACTTTCTTCCTCCATATTTCTGCCGTGTTATGCGAACGTAGGCATTTCAGCCTCAAATGCCATGTCAAGCATAGCGGATCGCATAACCTCTGCTGCGTTGTAATTCAGATTCATCCAGTCCTTCAGGGCTTCACGCGGGAGAATGACCGGCATCCGATCGTGAATGTGCCTGATGCTGTCGCCGGGTTCCCTTGTTAGTATGATAAACTCAGGAACGCCATTCTGAAACCTGTACAAACCAGCCATGTACATGGCAGTGCTGTTCACAGGCTTGATGGCGTTCTTGATCTTCTTGTTGGCAAGCTGCTGCCACTCAAAGTAATGCGACGCCGGGATCAGACACCGCCGCTGCTGCATACCATCCCGGAAAAGGGGTTTGGTTTCTGCGGTTTCACTTCGGGCGTTAATCAAAGGCCGACGATCTGCCAGCGAGTACCCCCACTTCATCGCAAAGGGCGTCGGCTGAAGGGATTTGCTATTCGCAATAACAGCTGCCACATCCGTGGGGCGCACTTCACCGGTCTTTACGGGCGTAGCCTTCTTCCGGTTCAGGTGGTCAATGATCCGCTGCAGCTCCTCAGACGAATCATCCTCTGGAATATAGAACCTTCCACACATGAGAATACTCCTTATTTCGGGTAGAACCAAAGATTCCGGTCGTGGAACAGATAGATCGTTGATCCATCTTCCAATACACAGGTATACCGCAGTCCCTGTCCGCCAGCCTTCAGCGAATAGCCGGGACGGATATCCAGCACTTTTACGATGCGCTGCGCAGGAAGGTCTTCCGCTTTGAAGCGGATCGGGATGGTTTGTCCATCCAGACGGTGGTGCGCAAGGACATCAACATACTGTTTATCCTTATTGGGACGCATTTCGGCGCACTGCATGAAAATCCTCCTTTATCCCGTGAAAAAAGGCTGCGGATGAATGGTATGATCATCCTTCGGATCAATCTGAGCAAAGGCTGGCTCTGCCAGAACAATCCCGCGAACAATAACCTGATTGCCAAAGCGACGCCGGATTCCGTCCAGCGCACAATCAAGCTGGTGCATCTTTTCTCTGTGAAGCTGATTGCCGAACAGATCAAGCTGAACAGGCGCACCCTCCATGCTCAGAGCTGAACAGCTGACGCCCACGCTACGAAGGGGCAGAAAGCGGACATAGCGCTCTGAAAAGAGCTGACATGCTATCGAGGCGATCTCGCCGGTGATGTTGGTGGGGGAAGAAAGCGTCCTCTGGCATGAGTAAGAGATCAGATCAGTCGTTCGCACAGAGATACTGACACACTTGCTTTGCAGATTGCTTTCGCGCAGCCGTGCTCCTACGCTCTCAGCGAGCAAAAAATAGATGCACCGGGCATCTTCAAGGCTTCTTATGTCGTGGGGTGGCGTAATGCTGTTTCCTACGCTGCCAATGGCTTCTTCAAGGGTTGTCGGCCTGACCGGCGAACGATCCCAGCCGTTGGCGTAGGCCTGCAGCATCAGACCGTTCTTACCCAGCTTGTATTTGAGAAGATCAGAAGGAGCCTTCGCCAGATCACCGATGGTGAGGATATTGCAGTCCCGGAGCTTCTTTGTTGTCTTGGGGCCGACATACAGCAGATCGGAAGCGGGTAAGTGCCAGATTGTTTCACGAAAGCGATCAGGCGGAACAACAGACACAGCGTCCGGCTTCTTGAGGTCGCTTCCAAGCTTCGCAAAGATTTTGTTATCACTGACGCCAACAGACACAGTGATACCAAGCTCATTCTTCACCCGCAGGCGAATCTCATGCGCTTTCTGTTCTCCGTCTTCGATGGTGAAACCCGGATTAGAGAGATCGACCCAACACTCATCCAGGCCAAAGCTCTCTACTCGGTCTGAATAGCACTCGTATATGTCTCTGAGCATATGGGAGAAATGCTTGTACAGGGAATAGTCGGGGGGAACAACGACCAGACCTGGGCAAGTCTGCTTTGCTTGCCATACAGCCATCCCTGTCTTGACACCCCAGCGTTTTGCTTGCTGGTTGCTTGCCAGCACGATACCATGCCGCATCTCAGGATCGCCGCATACAGACAAGGGATGATCTCTCACATCTGGCCTGTGTAGGCACTCTACGGACGCATAAAAAGAGTTGGCGTCTGAGTGCAGGATTACTCGTGCCATTTCCTTTCTCCTTTATTAAGAACATATGTTCGTATGTAATATACACCCGAATGAGTTGTCTTGTCAACTGCAAATATATTCCAGTCGTAATATGTCGAACGTTTCCTGACATGGCGTTGGCATTTCTCGGCATAGTGAATCATATATTAGTTAATGGCAGTCATTGCACTTTATCAAACTATCGCGGTAAAGGGCTGCACTCCACACTTGCTTGTACAGATCAACGTAAGCTTACAGCAATACTCGCATGACCAGCTACAGCAGAAAGCGAGGTACACACGGATAGGCAAAGGGTAGATAGTGAGAATATCAAAGGCTCTCAGGATTTCACGATCCTGGGAGCCTTCTCTTTTTCTATTCGACAAGATATTAGCGATTATCGACTGATTCGGTGTCGTTCGCCACCTGGTTCCTTCGTTGTTCGTCATCAAAATAAGAATAACGGAGGAATACCATGAAAGAAATCAATATCAAGGGGATGTATCCCCATATTACCAAGGATTGCTTCGTACCCCTTTCTGCAAAACAGAGAAACGCTCTACAGAAGCTTGATCGGAAAGAGAAGGCACAAGAGAGAAAGATATACCGGTATAAGGCTCAGTTTTCTCTGGATTGCAACGATGGCATTGAGACGGAGGCTGTATGCCACGTGCCTTCTCCGGAAGAACTATACCTGCAGAAGGAGCGAAATCTTGAAATACACAAAGCCCTGCATAGATTGCCGTGGAAAATGAGGGAGAGAATCTACGCTCACATTTTCCTTGATATGACAGTCGATGATATTGCTCAGCGGGAAGGTGTGAAACCTACCTGCGTCCGTAAGAGCATCGATAGAGGACTCGATTTATTGAAAAAAGACACTACCTTTGTCGAAAATGTCCAATAACAACTCATTTTTGTCACGGTTAGTGAAGAGAGTTTTTTCTCTTCGCTGAACCTTGACAACTACATACCAGTGTTGCGAGTACGAAACCATGAGGCGGAGTAGGTTATGGAGCGGCGCGACGACGGCACTGCCAGAGCGATCAACGTGATCCATAGACCGTGGTGTGGCAGCCACGGCGCATTGAGGCTTTATGGGGATAATGATACTTCCACACGGCCCTCCACAGACTGGAGAGGGAGACCCTGTGGTATGCGCTTGTCCGGGGGACGGCGGTACAGATGGGGCTATGATGCGGTGAAGCTAACCGCAGCTCGCAGCACTATAAACAAATATCTTGTAAAGAAGGAATGTGTTTTGAAAATTAGCGGCAAAGAAGCATATTATCTTATGCTTCGGGAGTTTCCCGATATTATGAACATCAATGAGATGTGCAAGGCACTGAGCGTGAGTACAAAGACCGGCTACAAACTGTTGCAGGAAGGCAAAATCAATGCAATCAAGGTTGGTCGTACTTATCGGATTCCCAAGGTTCATGTGCTTGCCTATCTGAAAATCGTCAGCCAAGTTCAAACTGCGTAAGTTCGCATCATGGCGTTTTCCCTGCTGAGTGTGTTAGAATAGAGACGGTAACAGCAGGTGGACGACCAACAGAAAGGAGCGTTTACAATGATCGCAGGCCACCTGCAAGAAAAACACGGTATCTACTACATTGTTCTGAGCTACAAGGATAGTGCGGGGAAGCGGCACACGCCGTGGTTCTCCACTGACCTTCCTGTAAGGAATAACAAAAAGCGTGCAGAAGCGATGCTTCTGGAAATGCGTAAGTCCTATGTCCCTCCTATGGATGAGCCAGAAGATGAACCGAAGGGCGAGATCGACGACCTTCTGTTCAGCGATTTCCTTCAGCAATGGCTGCTTGTCGCCAAGAGTACAATCCGGTTGACTACATATGCGTCCTACGCAGGACTCATGAAAAGCAGCATCTTGCCCTACTTCGCTGAAAAGGGATATCTGCTCAAGAATCTGACAGCAAAAAACCTTCAGGATTACTACACCATCCAGCTGGATCGTGTAAGCGCCAACACTGTGATTCACTATCACGCCATTATCCATCGCGCATTGAAATACGCAGTGAAGATGGATATGATCACTGGCAATCCTGCAGATAAGGTGGAACGACCCAAGAAGGACAAGTTCGTTGGCAGTTTCTTTGACAGCAAGGAGATCAACAAGCTCTTTGCACAGATCGAAGGAGATACGCTGGAAGTTCCAATCAAGATTGGAGCCTTCTACGGACTGCGGCGTAGCGAAATCCTTGGTCTGAAGTGGGACGCAATCGACTTCGATAACAATACGATCACCATCCGTCATACCGTTACGGCCTGTAACCTGGATGGTAAGCATGTCGAGGTTGTTGGCGATACCACCAAGACAAAATCGAGCTTGAGAACGCTTCCTCTGGTTCCTGACTTCCGTGAGCTTCTTCTGCGGAAGAAGACCGAACAGCAGCGTTACCGCAAGCTCTGTGGCCGCTCCTATTGCACACAGTATCTTGACTATATCTGTGTCAACGAAATGGGACAGCGTTTGAAGCCAAACACGCTTTCCGCTGGCTTTAAGCGGATGCTGAAGAAGGCTGGCCTGCGCGATATTCGCCTGCATGATCTTCGTCACAGCTGTGCTTCACTTCTGCTGGCGAATGGTGTGCCGATGAAGCAGATCCAGGAGTGGCTTGGACACAGCGACTTCTCTACCACAGCAAACATCTACGCCCACTTGGATTACCAGTCCAAGGTTTCCTCTGCCGAAGCAATGCTTGCTGGCTTGGGAATGGGGAGCTAATCATCTTGCCTATAACACACCTTTTCACAACGAAAAAGCCTTGCAGCCGTTGTGCTGCAAGGCGTGTGGCGGAGACGGTGGGATTCGAACCCACGGGCCCGGTAAAGGGCTTGCTCGATTTCGAGTCGAGATCGTTATGACCGCTTCGATACGTCTCCATCAAAATTCTCCAGAAAACGCCTCCTACAGTTGGAGAGCAAACTGGAGAGCAAAAAGGGAATGCATGATTCCCGGGTTGCTGAAAAGGTTAGTAAAATCAAGGGTTACGGGGCAAGAGCCTTCCATTTGATCAAGGTGGTTTCGAGTCCAATCCGCTATCACAACACTCATTGGGTTCGAATATCAATCTGAAACACACCGTTCCTTTCAAATGCCATTTCCTACTCAACCCCAAAATCATGTGATCCTTACCAAGGATTCACTGCGCCTACCGAGCTAATCAAGCCACCCACATCCGCTGATATTCAAAACAAAAACCTTCTTTACCGATTCAAAATCCACCCCAACGTCAGCGATGTTCCATCGCGTAGCCGCACACCCTGTGTGCGTTCTGAGGGGCTTGGGGAGTTGTATTCCCCAACAAGCTGAGGTGCATTGTGGGTACGCAAGAATGCAGCATATGGGGATAAGCGTACGCTAATGCCTTGCTTGCCAGTAGAAATGGCAGGACAAGGCATCCCATATGCTATGAGCGCAAAGCAGCATTATGGGGCACCATATGCCTTGCTTGCCAGTAGAAGTAGAACTGGCAAGTCAAGGCGTCCCATATGCTATGAGGGCGATGCCGCATTAAGGGTACCCACATGCCTTGCTTGCTACTTTTGTCATCCCTAAAAAA
>JAZNSI010000002.1:0-7859 GCA_045591175.1 Clostridia bacterium | reverse complement strand
CGAAACAACGAAAGGAGCATGACCTATGGCAGAAGTGCTTTTGAAAAATATTAAAAAGGTCTATCCCCATCAGGAGACCAAAAAGAAAAAGAAGGGCGAGCAGGCTCCTGTCACCAATCTGCAGGTTACCGAAGAGGGCGTGGTCGCCGTTCAGGATTTCAATCTGGAAATCAAGGACAAGGAATTCATCGTTCTGGTCGGTCCCTCCGGCTGCGGCAAATCCACCACCCTGCGCATGGTCGCCGGTCTGGAGGATATCTCCGGCGGCGAGCTGCTCATCGACGGCAAGCTGGTCAACGATGTGGCTCCCAAGGACCGCGACATCGCCATGGTCTTCCAGAGCTACGCTCTGTATCCCCACATGACCGTGTACGACAACATTGCCTTCCCCCTGAAGCTGAAGCGCATCCCCGAAGTGGTCAAAGACGGCGATAAGGAAAAGACTGTCTACCGCAAGATGACCAAAGCAGAAATCGAGGAAAAGGTTCTTCAGGCAGCTGAAATTCTGGACCTGAACCAGTATCTGAGCCGCAAGCCTAAGGCCCTCTCCGGCGGTCAGCGCCAGCGTGTGGCTATTGGCCGCGCCATCGTGCGTAACCCCAAGGTTCTGCTGATGGATGAGCCTTTGTCCAATCTGGATGCCAAGCTTCGTAACCAGATGCGTGCCGAGATTATCAAACTGCGTCAGCGCATCGACACAACCTTCATCTACGTTACTCACGACCAGACCGAGGCCATGACCCTGGGTGATCGCATCGTCATCATGAAGGACGGCTTCATCCAGCAGGTCGGCACCCCCCAGGAGGTCTTTGACAGCCCCAAGAACCTGTTCGTGGCCGGCTTCATCGGCGCGCCCCAGATGAACTTCATCCCCTCCAAGCTGGTGAAGAAGGGCGCGGGCTACGACGTGGAAGTGCTGGGCACCACCATCCACATGGAAGGCGCCAAGCTGCAGAAGCTGGTGGAAAAGAACGCCGACAGCCAGGACGTCATCCTGGGCGTGCGTCCCGAGCACACCACCGTGTGCTTCGACAAGACCGAGGGCGCCATCGAGTCCACCATCCTGGTTAATGAGATGATGGGCAGCGAACTGCACCTGCACGTCACCACCAACGGCGAGGACAAGATCATCCTGCGCCTGCCCACCATCGACCTGAGCGAAGAGCAGCGCGCCAGCCTGTCCTACGGCAACAAGCTGTACTTCACCTTCGCCAGCAAGGTCGTGCATATGTTCGATCCCCAGACCGAGGAGAGCCTCTTGTTCTAATCCGTACATTTCCTGCGGCGGCAGCGATGCCGCCGCTTTTGCGTGCATGCAAAAAGGGCCGCCCTCCATATCGGAGGACGGCCCATCTTGATTTTACTTGGCGTTACGGATCACGTCGAAGTTGCGATGGAAGTAGTCCACGCCGCTCCACACGGTGATGGCCACCACCCAGATGGTGATGATCCAGCCGATGACGTCCACGATAGTCAGGATGACCGGGACACTGCCGAAGATCACCGGCGCGAGGCGACCCGCGATCATCAGGAACAGCACCAGCACGATCTGGCTGACGGTCTTGATCTTGCCCAGCTTGCCCGCAGCGATCACGCGGCCCTGGCCGACGGCGACCATGCGCAGGCCGTCCACCGCCAGCTCGCGGGCGAGGATGACGATCACCGCCCACTGGGGCAGCAGACCCACATAGGTCAGCATGATCATCGCGGAAAGGTTGAGCAGCTTATCGGCCACGGGGTCGATGAACTTGCCGAAGTCGGTCACGATGTTGTCACGGCGGGCAATGTGGCCGTCCAGGTAGTCGGTGTAGGCAGCCGCGCCGAACACGGCGGCAGAAAGCAGCACCATCGGCCAGCCGGGCAGGTACATGAAGAGCACCATCACAGGAATCAGCGCCACGCGCAGGAGGCTCAGTTTATTCGGCGTATTCATTACAGCATTTCTCCCATCAGGTCGTAGGTCTCAGCTTGGGTGATTTTCACGTTGACGAAGGTGCCGATCTCGGGGACGGGCTTGCCCTTCCTGGCAAAGACGATTTCTCCATCCGTCTCGGGGGCCTCGCGGTGGCTGCGGCCCAGGATGAAGCCGTCCTCGCTGCCAGCCGGGCTCCGGCCGACATCGGTCACGAGCACCTTCTCGGTGGTGCCCACGCGGGCCTGGTTGCGCTTGAGACTGATGGCGCTCTGCATGGTCATCAGGCGGTCGAGGCGCTCCTGCTTGATCTCCTCGGGGATCTGGTCGGGCATGCGGGCGGCGGGGGTGTCCTCCTCCGGGGAGTAGGTGAATGCACCCAGGCGGTCGAATTCCGCCTCGCCCAGCTCATCCAGCAACTCCTGGAATTGTTCCTCCGTTTCGCCGGGGAAGCCCACGATGATCGAGGTGCGCAGGGTCAGTCCGCGCTCGCGGGCACCCTTGATGCAGCGCAGGATATCCGCCTTGTTGCCCCGGCGGTGCATGCGCTTGAGCACGGTATCATTGACGTGCTGGATCGGCAGGTCGAGGTATTTGCAGATGTTGGGGGTGTTTGCGATCACGTCCAGCAGGCGGTCGTCGGTCTCGTCGGGATAGCAGTACAAAACGCGCAGCCAGTCCACGCCGTCGATGGCGGCGGCCTTCTTCATCAGCTCGGGCAGGGTGGTGTGGTTGCCGCCCTCGGTGCCGAAGCGGGTGGTGTCCTGGGCGACCAGGATGTGCTCGCGTACGCCCTGCTTGGCCAGCTGCTCGATCTCGTGCAGCACATCGGCCTCCGGACGGGAGCGGTACGCGCCGCGGATCAGCGGGATCGCGCAGAAGGTGCAGCGGTTGGAGCAGCCCTCGCCGATGCGGGTGTAGGCGGTGTAGAAGGGCGTGGTCAGCACGCGGTCATGGGCGTAGTAGGAGTTGTCGTCGGCGCAGTAGCTCTTGCGCTCGCCATTGAGGGCGCGCTCGATGGCGGCGGGCAGCTCCTTGTACTGGTTCACGCCCATCAGCAGGTCGATCTCGGGGATCTCCGCCTTCAGCGCCTCCTCGTAGCGCTGGGCGAGACAGCCCGTCACCACCAGCAGCCGACACTTGCCAGTCTGCTTGTACTGGGCCATCTCGAAAATCGTGTCGATGGACTCCTCCTTCGCGCTCTCAATGAAGCCGCAGGTGTTGACCATCAGGATATCGGCGTCCGCAGGGTCGCCGGTGAAAGTATAGCCGTGGTCTGCCAGCAGGCCCAGCGCGGTCTCGGAGTCCACGCGGTTCTTGTTGCAGCCCAGGGAGATCATGCCTACTTTGAGGGGTGTGGTCATGGGATTGCTCCTTCGGGGGATGATTGCAGGCATACGTCTGCAAGTATATTGTATCACGTTTTGGCGGATTTGAAAAGGGGGACAGCGAATGGTGGCGGGAATTGGCTGAATGTGCTATAATGGGGTATCCCCCTGACAGGAGAGTACGATGAAACGCAAACGCCTGACCCGGGAAGGCTGGGGATTCCAGCGCTTCCCCTATTACCAGATGAGCATTGACAACGACGATTTCCACGGGCTGGTCGGCCTGATCCGCCTGACCAGCGGGCACAACTGCTACTGGCACATGCCCAGGGCAGGGAAGGTGACTGTATGCGGCGAGGGCATGACCTGGCTGCAGCTCATCCCCGACGGCGCGCACCACGTCCTCACGGCGAAGATCAACCCGCGCGGGCGCGTCAACGTGTGGTATGCGGACGTGATCGACTGCATCGAATATGACGAGGACGGCGTGGCAGCCTTCGTGGACATGTACCTGGACGTGATCTTCTCCCCCAAGGGCGACGTGAAGGTGGACGATCGGGACGAGCTGGACGCAGCCCTTGCCGCCGGCGATGTGACCGCCGCGCAGCACGCCCTCGCCCTGGCGGAAGGTGAGCGAATCCTGCAGACCCTGTGTGCAGATCTGCGGCGGACCGAAGGCTGGTGCCGCCGTCTGCTGGCGGAAGCCCTTGCCCGCACGGACGCCCCGGACACGCTGCGCATTAACGCCTGAAACATGGGATTTCCTGCATAATTCGGGCAGATCTGCCGCCAAATTGCGCTTTCCGGGCGTGAACGGCCCATATCTCCCGGTTGACATGACTTCCCCGGACATGGTATGATAAATACATGATCGAAATAAGTGGTGGAGTCTGTCATCATGTGCCGAAAAGCCTTGATTTATTCCGATCGCGGCAGCCGGAGAAGGGAAAAGCAGGCGTGTCGTCGGTTGGAAGCGATCATGTATTTTTCATTGATATTTTGGCAGAGCCGTCCATCGGCTTTGCCTTTTTTGATGCAGAAAGGCGTCTCCACAAAACTGAAAGAAAGGGGCGGCGACGTGACACAGAAAAAGCAACTGTACGGAAAATTCAAGGAGGCTGCCGCTTCCGTACTGCCCATCGTCATCATCGTGGGCGTGATGTGCCTGACCTTCATCCCCATGCAGGCGGATCTGATGCTGTCCTTTATCATCGGCTCGGTGATGCTGATCGTGGGTATGGGACTATTTACGCTGGGCAGCGATGTGTCGATGACGCCCATCGGCTCCCACATGGGCGCGAAGCTGACCAAATCGCGGAATCTGCCGCTGATCCTGATCGTCAGCTTTCTGCTGGGCATCGCGGTGACGGTGTCCGAGCCCGACCTGACCGTGCTGGCGGACAATGTCCCCGCCATCGACACCACGGTGCTGATCGTGACCGTTGGCGTTGGCGTTGGCATCTTCCTGATGCTGAGCATGGTGCGTATCCTGTTCAAGATCCCGCTGAAGTGGCTTCTCATTGGCCTGTACGGCGTGGTGTTCCTGCTGGCAGCGCTGGGTTCCCCGGATTACTGGGCCGTTGCCTTTGACTCCGGCGGCGTGACCACTGGCCCCATGACGGTGCCCTTCATCATGGCGCTGGGCGTTGGTGTGGCCTCCATCCGTTCCGACGCGAACGCCCAGGAGGACTCCTTCGGCCTGGTGGCGCTGTGCTCCGTCGGCCCGATCCTCGCGGTGCTGCTGCTGTCCTTCTTCTACCCCGGCGCGCCCGCTGCCGGCGATGCGGAGATGGTCGAGGGCATCATGAATACCGTCCAGCTGGGCAAGAGCTATTTCCACACCCTGCCCCATGAGGTCGTGAATGTGACGATGGCGCTGCTGCCCATCGTGGTGTTCTTCCTGATCTTCCAGGTGGCGGCGCTGCACCTGCGCAAGGTGCCCTTCCTGCGCATCATCATGGGCCTGGTCATCACCTTGGCCGGCCTGGTGCTGTTCCTGACCGGCGCGAACGTGGGCTTCCAGGCCCTGGGCGTCGAGCTGGGCGCGCAGATCGCTTCCATGGGCCCGTGGCGCTTCCTGCTTATCCCCATCGCCATGCTGATGGGCTGGTACATCATCAATGCCGAGCCCGCGGTGCATGTGCTGAACAAGCAGGTGGAGGAGCTCTCCGCCGGCGCGATCTCCGAATCCGCGATGCACTACGCGCTGGCCATCGCCGTGGCGTCCGCCAACGGCCTGGCGATGCTCCGCGTGCTGACGGGCATCTCCATCATGTGGATCGTCATCCCCGGCTACCTGATCGCCCTTGCGCTGACCCTGGTGGTTCCCCCGACCTTCACCGCCATCGCCTTTGACTCCGGCGGCGTGGCTTCCGGCCCCCTGACGGCTACCTTCATGCTGCCCTTTGCCATGGGCGCGTGTCAGGCCCTGGGCGGCAACATCATGCTGGACGCCTTTGGTCTGGTGGCGCTGGTGGCCATGATGCCCCTCATCACGGTGCAGATCATGGGCCTGATCTACGTGATCAAGACCCGCAAGGCCGCTGAGGTGCCTGCCTATCCCTATGCGGATGACGAGGTCATTGAGCTGTGGGATTCCGACGATGTGATCGAATTGGAGGGCTGAGGATGGAACTGAATCTTGTCATGACGATCGTGTCCCGCGTCCGCCATGAGGCGATGGAGGACGTCATCCACAGCATGAAGCTCCCCCTGGCGCTGACGCTGTATGCCCGGGGCACCGCCACAATGGAACACCTGTCCCTGCACGGCCTCGTGCCCACGGAGTACGCGCTGGTGCTCACCGTGGCAGACGGCGAGCAGACCCGCAGGCTCATGCGGCAGACCAAGCTGCGCATGTTCATCGACATTCCCGGCAACGGCATCATGATGTCCGTGCCGCTCAAGAGCGTAGGAGGAGGCAAGACCATGGCTTACCTGACCGATAACAAGACCGTCACCGGTGAAAAGCCGGACATGAACACCACCCATGAGCTGATCGTGGTCATCCTCAACGAGGGCTGCTCGGACATGGTGATGGGCGCTGCCCGTCCTGCGGGCGCGACCGGCGGCACCGTACTCTCCGGCAAGGGCACCGGCGCCCGTGAGAGCGAAAAGTTCCTGGGAATCTCCCTGGCCAACGAGAAGGACGTGGTGCTCATCGTGGCAGACAAGCAGAAGAAGGCTGCCATCATGAAGGCCATCATGGAGAAGGCCGGCCCCGGTACCGAGGCTGCGGCGATCTGCTTCTCCCTGCCCGTGACGGCGGTGGAAGGCCTGCGCCGCATCGAGCCCGAGGACGAAGCCGAGGAGCCCGCAGAGGAAAAGTAAACATCTGTACCATCCGGGCCGGGGGAGCAGCATCCTCCGGCCCTTGATTTTTCTGTAATTCCCCTTGCAATCTTTGGCATGAACCATTATAATGATAGAATGCATAATGGGTGCATTTGTTTGCGACCCCATTTTGCATACAACAACGATATTCACTGCGGAATAATCCGCATGAGGATAAGGAGGAGTTCGTATGGAAGAAACGACGACGCGCAGCAATTTTATCTGGGACGCCATTGACCAGGATCTGGCCGAGGGCCGCTACACCCAAGTGCACACCCGTTTCCCTCCCGAACCCAACGGCTATATGCACATCGGCCACTGCAAGGCCCTGATCATGGACTTCCTGACTGCCGAAAAGTACGGCGGCCTTTCCAACCTGCGCTTTGACGATACCAACCCCGCCAAGGAGGACACCGAGTACGTCGAGGCCATCAAGCGGGACATCAACTGGCTGGGCTTTACCTGGACCGGCGGACTGTACTACGCCTCCGACTACTACGACAAGTGCTACGAGATCGCCGAGGACTGGATCAAGCGCGGCCTGGCCTATGTGGACGAGCTGGATAAGGATCAGATGCGCGAATACCGCGGCACCCTGACCAAGCCCGGCAAGAATTCCCCCTGGCGCGACCGCCCCGTGGAGGAATCCCTGGACCTGTTCCGCCGCATGAAGGCCGGCGAGTTCCCCGAGGGCACCTACACTCTGCGCGCCAAGATCGACATGGCGTCCCCCAACATCGTCATGCGCGACCCCGCCATGTACCGCATCCTGTACAAGGAGCACTGGCGCACCGGCAACAAGTGGTGCATCTACCCCATGTACGACTTCGCCCATCCCATCGGCGACGCGCTGGAGGGCATCAGCCACTCCCTGTGCTCCCTGGAGTATGAGATCCACCGTCCCCTGTACGACTGGGTGGTGGAGAAGTCCGCCCACATGCTGCCCGCTCGTCCCCGTCAGATCGAGTTCGCCCGCCTGAACATGACCCGCACTGTCATGTCCAAGCGCAAGCTGCGCGCCCTGGTGGAAGGCGGCTATGTCCGCGGCTGGGATGATCCCCGCATGCCCACGTTGTCCGCCCTGCGCCGCCGCGGCTACACCGCCAACGCCATCCGCGACTTCATCAGCCGCATCGGCCTGTCCAAGGCGGACTCCGTGGTGGACACCGCCGGGCTGGAGGCCTGCGCCCGCCAGGACCTGGATGCCAACGCTGCCCGCGTGAGCGCCGTGCTGCGCCCCATCAAGGTCGTCCTGACCAACTGGCCCGAGGGCGAAAAGCGCGAGC
>JAZNSI010000001.1:0-59388 GCA_045591175.1 Clostridia bacterium | reverse complement strand
CCCATCAGGCCGCGCTTGCCGGTAGCGGGATCGCGGGTGAAGGCAACGCCGGTGCCGCAATCGTCGCCCATGTTGCCGAAGGCCATGGACTGAACGTTAACGGCAGTGCCCCAGGAGTAGGGAATGTCGTTCTCACGACGGTAGATGTTGGCGCGGGGGTTGTCCCAGGAACGGAACACGGCCTTGACGGCGCCCATCAGCTGCTCCTTGGGATCGGAGGGGAAATCCTGGCCGATCTTGGACTTGTACTCGGCCTTGAACTGGTTGGCCAGCTCCTTCAGGTCGTCAGCGGTCAGGTCAACGTCCTGGGTGACGCCCTTCTTTTCCTTCATCTCGTCGATGAGGACCTCGAAGTACTTCTTGCCGACTTCCATGACGACGTCGGAGTACATCTGGATGAAACGACGGTAGCAGTCGTAGGCCCAGCGGGGGTTGCCGGACTTGGCGGCGAGCACCTCAACGACTTCCTCGTTCAGGCCCAGGTTCAGGATGGTATCCATCATGCCGGGCATGGAAGCACGGGCACCGGAACGAACGGAGACCAGCAGGGGGTTCTCCTTGTCACCGAACTTCTTGCCGGTGATCTCTTCCAGCTTGGCAACGTTAGCCATGATCTCAGCCTCGATGTCGGCATTGATCTGACGGCCGTCCTCGTAGTACTGGGTGCAGGCCTCGGTGGAAATGGTGAAGCCCTGGGGCACAGGCAGACCGATGTTGGTCATCTCGGCCAGGTTAGCGCCCTTGCCGCCCAGCAGCTCGCGCATGCTGCCGTTGCCCTCGGTGAAAAGGTAGACAAACTTCTTCGCCATGGGAAACACTCCTTTTCTGCATTTGCACGGAGATTTCTCTCCATTGTCAGGAAAAAGCCTGAAATCGTTTCCGACTCCTGGCTGATCCAGCTTTAACAGCTACTAATTATACAATGCATTTGGAAATTTTGCAAGATGGCAACTCCCCTTTTCATCAAGATTTTGAGGGAATTTCTTGATGATAATGCTTACATAACACACTTTCTCTTCGAATTCGATGAAATCGAAAAACTGCCCCTGCCTACAGCAGGAGCAGTCGTTGATTACGCCTGAGGAGCGTCCTTCACCACTGCGGCCTTGGGGTCGCGGGGTTCGGTGGCTTCCTTCAAGGTGATGACCTTCTTGGGGCACTTAGTCGCGCATACACCGCAGCCAGTGCAGGCAGCATTCACCTTGTGAGGCTGCTTGAGAGAGCCTTCGATAGCGCCGAACTGGCAATTCTTTGCGCAGATGGTGCAGCCGATGCAGCCATTCTGGTCGATCTCGGCCACCTGACGAGGCTTCAAAGCCGCGATAGCGCCAGTAGGACAAGCTTCGGCACACATACGGCAGCCGCGGCACTTGTCGTAGTCGATCACGGGCAGGTTGTTGACCATGGTGATGGCCTCGAACTTGCAGGCCTTGGCGCACTTCTGGCAGCCGATGCAGCCAGTCTTGCACACATCCATCACGGCCTTGAGCTTATCCGTGTTGCGGCACAGGAGGGCGACCTCGTTGTTCACAGAGGCCAACTCCAGTACATGCTTGGGGCAGGCAGCGACGCACTTGCCGCAGGCAGCACACTTCTCTTCATCAACCACAGGCAGCTTCTTGACGGGATCAATGTGGATCGCGTCAAAGGGGCAAACCTTCACACAGGTGCCCAGACCCAGGCAGGCAAACTTGCAGGACTTATAGCCGTCGCCCACGGTGCAGGCAGCATTGCAGTCCTGAATACCCTGGTATTCGAACTTCTGCTTGGCAGACTCACAGTCGCCCTGGCAAAGCACGCGGGCGATCTTGCGGTTGGAGGCATCAGGAGCCTCCAGGCCCATGATCTCAGCAATCTTGGCCTTCGCCTCAGCAGTACACACGGGACAGGCATCCACCGGCGCATTCCCGGCAGCAATGGCGTCCGCACAGCCGTCGCAGCCAGGATAGCCGCAGCCGCCGCAATTAGCGCCGGGCAGCACGTCGCGCACAGCATCACGACGAGGATCGGAGGGAACAGCAAAGATCTTGGACGTAGCGGTCAGCACAAGGCCAAACACCAGGCCCATAACGCCCAGAACGAGGGCAGCAATGATGATTTCCATATGTGCTACTCCCCTTTCTTAGAAGCTCAGGCCCGCGAAGCCCTGGAACGCAATGGCCATCAAACCGGCTGCGATCAGCGCACCGGGGAAACCATCCATCCACTTGGGCATCTTGGAAAGCGCCAGCTTTTCGCGGATGCAGGCAAACAGCAGCAGCGCGAAGGTGAAGCCCACCGCAGCAGCGAAGCCGCTGAAGGTGCTCATCAGCAGATCCGTGCCGGCATTGGCGTTATCCAGCGTAACGCCCAGCACCACGCAGTTGGTGGTGATCAGGGGCAGGTACACGCCCAACGCCTGGTACAGCACGGGAAGCAGCTTCTTCAGCGCCATTTCAACAATCTGCACCAGTACGGCGATGACCAGAATGAAGGCGATCGTCTGCATATAGCCCAGGTCGAAGGGCAGCAGCAGGTATTCGTTGATCAGCCAGGTAACAAAGGAGGCCAGGGTGATGACGAAGATGACCGCCATACCCATGCCCTTGGCCGTGTCAAAACGCTTGGACACACCCAGGAAGGGGCACAGGCCCAGGGTCTTGCCCATCACATAGTTGTTCATCAGCAGGTAGCCGATCAGAACCACGAAATACTCAGACATCAGGCAGCCTCCTTCCTGACAGATTTCTTCGCCGCAAGCTTACGGATAGCATTGACAACGATCAGCAGCAGGCCCAGCGCAATAAAGCCGCCAGCAGGGCTCACCATGATGGCCATGGGCTGATAGCCGGCAGGCATCACAGACATGCCGAAGCATGTGCCGTTACCGATCACTTCGCGGATAACAGCAAGGATGGTGATCGCGCCTGTGAAGCCCAGGCCCATGCCCAGGCCGTCCGCAATGGACAGCACGGGGGTGTTCTTGAACGCGAAGGCTTCCGCACGGGCGAAGACAATGCAATTCACCACGATCAGAGCAACGAAGGAACCCAGCGCTGCGGACAGATCCGGCAGGAAAGCCTGCAGGAACAGGTCAACGATCGTAACGAAGGACGCGATAATGACGATGAAGGAAGGGATACGAACCTTTTCGGGGATGAAGTTGCGCAGCAGGCTGATAAACAGGTTAGAGCACACCAGCACCGCCGTGGTCGCCAGGCCCATGCCCAGGCCGGAGGAGCCCGCTGTGGTCACGCCGACGGTGGGGCACATGCCCAGCATCAGCACGAAGGTGGGGTTCTCGGTGATCAAGCCATTGAGGAAGACGCTGAGGAAATTCTGCTTCTTAGCCATGCTTCTTCACCTCCCCAAACGGACGCGGCATGGTGAAACGGTCGATCATGGGCGTGAGCACATTCATGAACAGAATGGCGAAGGAGCAGCCCTCGGCCGACTTGGTAAACACGCGGATCAGGAACAGGAACAGGCCGCAGCCGATGCCGAAGATCACGCGGCCTGTACCGGTGATGGGACTTGTGGCATAGTCGGTCGCCATGAAGAACGCGCCCAGCAGCAGACCGCCGGAAAGCAGCTGGTACAGCGCCATTTCGGGGCCGCCCTTGAACAGGAAGCACACAAACACAGTCGCCATGAAGCTGAGGGGAATGCGCCAGTCCGCAATGCCGCGGATGAGCAGATACACGCCGCCCAGGATGATGGCGATCGCGCAGGTCTCGCCCAGGACGCCGCCGTGGTTGCCCAGCAGCAGGTCGATCAGGTCGAACTTGAGGCCGGCCATCTCCGCCTTGCCGTCGATCACATTCTTCAGCGCGTTCAGGGGCGTTGCGCCGGTCACGGCGTCAGGCAGATTAGACGTGGGATAGGAGGCCATGATGGTGCTCCAGCTCAGGAACAGCACTGCACGGGCCGTCAGCGCAGGATTCATGAAATTGGAGCCAATGCCGCCGAACATCTGCTTGACCAGGATGATGGCGATCACAGAACCAACCACCGCGATCCACCAAGGTGCGCTGGAGGGCAGGTTGTAGGCCAGCAGCAGGCCGGTGACGACGGCGCTCCAGTCAGCGATGGTCACCTGCTGACGGGTCGCCTTCTGCCACACGAACTCGCTGAGTACACAGCTTGCCACGCAAATGGCGATCAGCAGCGCAGCGTTAAAGCCGTAGAGGATGATGCCTGCAATGCCGGCAGGGGCCAGCGCCAGGCAAACCTCCTGCATGATCCGCTGCGAGGTGGCTTTATCCCGCAGATGCGGAGAGGAGGTAACAGCAAAGTTGGACATGGTAGGATGTCACTCCCCTTTCTTACTTCTTGGGTGCTTCTGCAGCAGCCTTGGCAGCAGCTGCCTTCTTGTTGGCGTTGATGATGCGCTTGCCAGTCCGGCAGGACTGGGTCAGCAGGCGCTTGGCGGGACAGGCAAAGGTGCAAGCACCGCATTCCATGCAGTTCATAACGCCCTGCTTCTCTGCATCCTCATAATTGCCCGTGCGGACCAGCAGGTCCAGCTTGGTGGGCGCCAGACGCATCGGGCAGGCGCTGACGCAGCGGCCGCAGTTGATGCAGGGATTCTCGGGCTTCTCCGCCGCTTCCTTGCCCAGCGCCAGGATGCCGGAGGTACCCTTGGTCATGGGGATCTTCGCATGGGGCAGCGCATTGCCCATCATGGGGCCGCCGGAGATTAGCTTGACCACGTCAGGCTGCAGACCGCCGCAAGCGTCGATCAGATTCTCCACCGTCGTGCCGATGCGGAAGAGGAAGTTGCCAGGATTGTTGACCAGGCCGCCCATGGTGGCAACACGCTGGATCAGCGGCTTGCCCTCGCGGATCGCCTGCTGAATGGCGTACACGGTACCTACATTGCAGACCACGCAGCCCACATCCAGCGGCAGACCGCCGGTGGGCACCTTGCGGCGAGTGGTCGCATAAACCAGCTGCTTTTCACCGCCCTGGGGGTACATCACAGGCAGCGCCTGTACCTTGATGCCCTCAACGCCTGTGGAAGCTGCCAGCAGCGCCTGAATGGCATCCATCTTGTTGTCTTCCACGCCGATGATGGCCTCGCGGATGTCCATCGCCAGCATAACCAGATGGATGCCGTCGATGATCTCGGCAGCCTTCTCCAGCATCAAGCGGTGGTCAGCGGTCAGGTAAGGCTCACATTCAGCGCCGTTGATGATCAGTTTCTCGATGGTCTTGCCTCCTGCGGGCGTCAGCTTCACGGAGGTCGGGAAGGTCGCGCCGCCAAGGCCGACAATGCCAGCATCGCGGATGATGACCTGCAGTTCAGCCGCTGTCATGGTTTCAGGATGATCGCTGGGATGCAGTTCGCACCAGGTATCCTGGAAGTCATTCTCGATCACAACGGCAGGCACGACCGCACCGCTGGCCACTTCCACATTCTCAATGCCGACAACCTTGCCGGAAACAGAGGAATGCACGTGCGCAGACACGAAACCGCCAGCCTCGCCGATCTTCTGGCCCATCAGGACGCTGTCGCCCTTCTTGACCAGCGCAGCGGCAGGAGCGCCAATATGCTGACTGAGCGGAATGATCACGCGCTGAGGCGCAGGCAGCTCGCAGATGGCGTTGCCGCTGTTGACGGACTTGCCATTCACGCCCTCATGCGGATGCATGCCGCCGGGAAACATTTTCTTGCCAAACACGGATGGAGGTCCCCCTTCCATATCATATAGGGCCTGCAACGCGCAGTCCCCCTTTTTACATACATAGTGATTATACCATATACCGTGCAGTTCGTACAGACATACTTGCGAAAAAATCGCAAGAAATTTTTCGCTGTACACCCAGTCACGCCCTGTTCATCGCTGCTGGCGGGCCACTTCAAGCATATGTGCTGCATGGCTGCGGGCCGAATCCTCGCTGCCGTCAGCGCCGCCCAGCATACGTGCCACCTCGCCGATGCGTTCTTCTTCTGTCAGGCAGCGCACAGAAGTGTTCGTGCGCTCCCCTTCCACCCGCTTTTCCACCAGGAACTGATGGGCGGCCATCGCTGCGATTTGAGGAAGATGGGTCACGCAGATCACCTGACGATTGCGGGCGATGATGTTCATCTTCTCCGCCACGACCTGAGCCATCCTTCCGGAAATGCCCGTGTCGATCTCGTCGAACACCATCGTGCCGACGCCGCCCTTTTCGGCCTCCAGGCTCTTGATGGCCAGCATCAATCGGCTGAGTTCGCCGCCGGATGCGATTTTGGACAGCGCCTTCAAGGGCTCGCCGGGATTGGGCGAGATCATGAATTCGATCACGTCATCGCCCACTGATTGCGGCATAAGCACCTTGCCTTCCGGACGCTGCGCGAAGCTAACCTTGAACACGGTGCTGCCCATGCCAAGATCCTTGAGCTGGGTCATCATGTTCTTTTCGAAGGCTTCTGCCAGGGTGTGACGGGCAGCCGTCAGTTCTCTTGCCAGGCTGCGGTACGCCAGCAGCAGACGCTTATGCTCCGCGCCCATGGTGGCCAACTGCTGATCCATGGATGCATAGTTGTCATACTCCTCCTGCATCCTTTCCTGCTCTGCAAGGATCTCCGGAATGGTATCGCCGTACTTGCGCTCCAGGCGACGAATGAGATCCAGCCGCGTCTCAACAAACTCGGCGCGGACCGGGTCGAATTCATCGCTCTCCGCCAGCGCACTGAGCTCGTACCCCAATTCCTCCAGCTCATAATAGGAAGACTCGCACCGTTGCGCCAGGGATTCATAGGGTTCGCCCAGGTTCGCCAGCCCGCGAAGTGCATTCATGGCTTCCTTGACGCGGGTAAGCACGGATTCATTGTCGTCGCTGGCGGAAATCGCCTGATGAGCCGTCTGCACAGCTGTGGCGATCTTCTCGCTGTGGCGGAAGCGTTCCTTCTCTGCAGTCAGGCTCTCTTCCTCTCCGGGCTTTAGCTTCGCCTTTTTCAGCTCTTCCAGTGACTTTTTCAGTGACTCCATGCGGTATTCTTTCTTTTCGTTCTCCCGCACGAGTCGCCCATACTGCCGGTGGTTGACGATGAACGCCTGATAGGCCGCGTCAACCCGGCCAAGCAGTTCCTGGTAATCCTCCCCGCCCGCAGCATCCAGGAAGAGCAGATGGAACTGTGAATTCATCAGGAACTGCCCCTCATGCTGCCCGTGAACGTCCATCAGCAGCGCGGCGACTTCCTTGAGCTGGCTGACTGGCATGACCACACCGCAAACGCGGCACAGGTTGCGTCCGGTGCGGGTGATCTCGCGGTACAGGGTGACGGTGCCGTCATAGTCCTCCAGGGACTGACCTTCAGCCCATTCTGCCACTTCCCTGCTGCCCGCAGCATCAAAAACGGCTTCCACCCATGCCTTCTCAGTGCCGGTGCGGATCAGGTCGCGATCCGCACGTCCGCCAAGAACAAGGTTCACCGCGTCCACCACAATGGACTTGCCGGCGCCGGTTTCGCCGGTCATGACGTGCAGACCGTCGCCGAATTCCAGCGTCAGGTCCTCGATGAGGGCAATGTTATGCATCCGCATGGATATGATCATGGCTTGATGCTCCTTGTCTTGTGCGTCACTTCATCATGTCCTGAATGCGGCTGGTCACAGTGTGAACCTCCGCTTCGGAACGCACGACCATGAAGATGGTGTTGTCGCCCGCGATGGTACCCAGTACCTCCGGCCAGTGGAAGCTGTCCAGCGCCTCCGCCGCCACCGCAGCAGAACCCGACAGGGTCTTGATCACGATCATGTTGCCGGAATCCGCCACGGAAAGCACACTCTCGGCCAGCATGCGGATAAAGCGGTCCGTCAGGCCGTTTTCAGCCTTGTCCGCAGTCGCATATTTGTAGGTGCCCATGGGGGTCAGAACCTTCAGCAGCCGCAGCTCCTTGATATCGCGGGAAACGGTGGCCTGGGTGACCTGGATGCCCCGCATCCGCAGAGCGTCCGCCAGCTCCTCCTGGGTTTCGATCTCGTTCTTTTCAATGATGTCAAGGATCGTGACCTGACGTACAGTCTTCATCGTCGTATTCTCCTTGGTTGATTTATCTTGTCCACTCGGTCAGCTTGTCCCGGACAAGCTGGAAGAATCGCTGTTCCTTCAGCCGGATGAGGCGAATGGGCCGTGAATCCATCCGGATGCTGGCGCACATGCCGCTGCGCAGCTCCACGCAGCTCTGCCCATCTACCTGCAGCGAAGCCGTCTGCATATCATCAGGGATCAGCTCCAGATCAATGTGCGCGCCGCCATGCACCACCGTTGGGCGATGCTGCAGCGTATGAGCGCAAATGGGTGTGATAACCATGCAGTCCACCTTCGGGGAAATGATCGGCCCGCCCGCAGACAGTGAGTATCCCGTGGAGCCGGTTGGCGTTGCAACGACCACACCGTCCGCCACATATCTGCCGGAGAGCTCATCATCCACAAAGGCGTTGATGGTGGTCAGGCGCGCCCGTCCGCCGCGGGAAAGCACCACGTCGTTGAGCGCATGCCAGCGCTGTCCTGCCGCTTCAACATGCAGTACCGGACGTTCCTCCACCTCGTAGCTGCCATCAATGACAGCATCCAGCGTAGCTTCGATATTGCCGGGTTCAGCCTCCGTCAGGAAGCCCACCCGGCCCAGGTTGATGCCCAGCAGCGGCGCTTCCCACCGGTAGGCGTACTGGATCCCCCGCAAAAGTGTGCCATCGCCGCCCAGGGAGATGATCACATCCGCCTTGTCAGCCGCGGAAAACGCCTCGACACACAGGTCAGCAGCGAATTCGTCCTCCGCGCTGACTGATACGCCGCGCTTGGTCAGGTACGCAACGATCCGGCCGGCATACGCCAGAGCATCTGCGCGTCGGGAATGCATGATGATGCCGATATGCAGCATTTCTTCACCAACTTACATTTCGGTATGAGCGCGACTCACCAGCGCGCGGATGACGTCCGGCGTGACCGGCTCTTCATCCTGGGTTCGCACGGTGATCTTCGCGAGGAATTCAATGTTGCCTTCGGGACCCTTGATGGGCGAGTAATCCAGGGCCTGTACCTGCCAGCCGATCGTCGGACAGAAATCCACGATCTCCTGCAGCACATCCTGATGTACCTTGGCGTCGCGGACGACGCCCTTCTTCCCCACCCGGTCAGGGCCGGCTTCAAACTGAGGCTTGATCAGCGTGTAGAACACGCCCTCCTCGCCCATCAGCTGCGCAGCGACAGGCAGGATCAAGCGGATACTGATGAATGACACATCCATCACCGTCACGGTGGGGTGCAGCGGCACCATTTCCGGCGTAAGGTGACGGGCGTTGGTGCGCTCCATCAGCGTCACGCGGGGATCATTGCGCAGCTTCCAGGCAAACTGCCCATAGCCCACATCAATGGCGTACACATGCGCAGCGCCATTTTGCAGGCATACATCCGTAAATCCGCCGGTGGCAGCACCAATGTCCATGCAAACCTTTCCGTTCAGATCCGCATAGAAGGACTTGATGGCCTTCTCCAGCTTCAATCCGCCACGGCTGGCGTAGGGATTGGCGCTTCCCTTGATGGACAACTCGTCCTCAGGTTTGATGATCTCGCTGGCCTTGTTGATGCGGCGCAGCCCCACAAACACCTCTCCTGCCATGATGCTGGCTTGAGCCTTGGCCCGGCTTTCACACAAGCCGCGCTCCACCAGGGCCACATCAGCCCGCTGCTTCTCACTCATATCGTTTCCTCATTACTTCTGTTGAAGGATTTTGATGATGTCTTCCGTGATTGTCTCCTGTGACAATCCGCACTTATCCAGCAGGATCGCGCGGCTGCCATGGGTGATAAAAGCGTCTGGCAGCGCAAAAATCTTCGCCGGAGCAGGCAGTCCGTTGTCTGCCATGAATTCGCATACCGCCGCACCAAAGCCGCCGGTACGCACATGCTCTTCGATGGTGAATACAGGCTTGTCCGCAATTTCGCGCAGCATCGCCTCATCCATAGGCTTTACGCTGGACGCGTTCACCAGCCGGGCAAGGATCCCCTTTTCTGCAAGCGCATCCCGGACGCCAATAGCCGTCTCCACCATGGAGCCAACGGCCAGGATCGTACAGGCGTCGCCGGTTTCCAGCGTCTCCCACTTTCCGGGAATGAAGCGCTCACCAGTCTGATATCGTGCGCTCAGATCAACGCTGGTGCGGCCATAACGGATCACGCAGGGACCATCGCAATTCACAGACCAGCGCGTCATCGCCTGCAATTCGCCAATGTCACGGGGCGCCAGCACCGTCAGGTTCGGCACCGGCAGCGTAGACGCGAAGTCCCACACACCGTGATGGGTTTCACCGTCCTCACCAACCAGACCGGCCCTGTCGAGCATCAGCGTCACAGGGAGTTTCGGCATGCACACATCGTGAATCATCTGGTCAAAGCTTCGCTGAAAGAACGACGCATACACCGCAAAATAGGGCTTCATACCACCTGCCGCAAGGCCCGCAGCCATGGTAACGGCGTGCTCCTCAGCAATGCCGACGTCGAGCATGCGATCCGGATACCTCTCCTGAAAATGATTCAGGCCGGTTCCACTGGGCATCGCGGCGGTAATGGTAATGATGCGCGCGTCTTTTTCAGCAAGTTCAGCCAGCGTTTTGGCCATCACTGTACCGTAGGAAGGCAGCATCCCAACCTTTCGCCTGTCACCGGAATCCACATAAAAGGGCGGCGTCCCATGGAAGATTTCCGGTTTCTCTTCCGCCTTGTCATAGCCATGGCCCTTCTGGGTCAGCACATGGACGACCACCGGTTCCTGCAGCTCCTTCACGTTTTCAAGCGTGTGAATGAGGCCCGGCAGGTCATGACCATCAATGGGGCCATAGTAGCGGAACCCCAGCGCATCAAAGAAGCCTTCGCTCTGTTCATTAACAAAAATGGACTTGATGGAATCTTTCAACCAGGACATGAAGCCCGCCAAGGGTTTACCGATCAGCGGGATGGCACTCAGGCCGCTGCGGACAACAGTTTTTGCGTCCTTCCAGCCGCGTGACGCACGCAGGTTGGTCAAATGCCTGCTGAGCGCGCCCACATTGCGGGCAATGGACATCTCGTTGTCGTTCAGGATAACGATCATCCGGGTCTTGGAATTGCCAGCGTCATTCAGCGCCTCGTAGCACATACCGCCGGTCATCGCACCATCGCCGACCAGGGCGATCACCTGATGATCCTGCCCCAGCTGATCACGGGCACGCGCCATGCCCAATGCAGCGGAGATCGCGGTGGAGGCATGGCCGGTCTCGAAGGCATCGTATTCGCTCTCGCTGCGTTTGGGGAAACCGGACAGGCCGCCGTAAGTCCGCAGACTGTGGAATTGGTGATAGCGTCCCGTCAGCAGCTTGTGTACATAGCTTTGATGCCCCACGTCAAACACGAGCTTGTCCGTTGGCATATCGAACACACGGTGCAGCGCCAGCGTCAGCTCCACCACGCCCAGGTTGGAAGCCAGGTGACCGCCGTTACGGGCAACGGTGGTCACCAGCTCGCTGCGGATCTGCCCGGCAAGGTCCGATAATTCCTCTATTGATAAGTCCTTTAAGATCTTAGGCGTTTCGATCTGGTCAAGACGCATGTGTCTCCTCCTCGATCGTACAAATTCTCAATAATATCTGCGGATGAATCGCTCCGCCAGCGGCAGATCAAATCTTCGGCCATGCCAGGCGTGCTCCATCAGCTTCAGTCGCAGGAACAGCGCGACCAGCGCAACCGCAATGTAGATCAGCCAGCCCATCAGCCGCATAAGGAAGCCGAAATAAGGCACGCTTCCGACCAGCAGGCTGATAATGCCGAGGATCGCTCCTCCCAGCAGGTGCAAAAGCGCCAGCACAGTGGATTGCACCGAAAACCGGCGAATGACCCGACTCTCCTTCTCCGCCCAGCACAGGAAGATGGCGAAAGGACTGAGCATAGCAGCCATCGTACAGGCAAGGCGGACCCCGGTGTTGGTCGCCAGCAGCGGCTGATTCTCCTCCGGCAGAAAGGTCAGGATATCCTGCGTTTCCTCCCGGGGCTGCTCCTGCTCCCGCTGTACGCGGGGACGGCGAACGGTACTCACAGTTTCGCTCCCTTGCTGCCCTTGGCGCCCTTCGCACCCTTAGCGCCGCCCAGCGATACGGACTTCAGGATGTCGGACGTAAAGGCATAGTTGCGCAGATTGCGGTCCTCATGGGCGCGCAGAGCAGATTCCACCATCTTGTCGATCAGCTGTGAATACTTCATGCCCGCATTTTCCCACAGATAGAATGCCAGACTGCCGGGGATGGTGTTGATCTCGGTGATATACACCTTTTCCGTAGTCTTGTCGAACATATAGTCGATGCGAACAACGCCCTTGCAGTCCAGCATACGGAAGATCTCGCAGGAAAGCCGCTGAATCTCGTCCCGCAGGCTGTCCTCGATGGGCGCAGGCAGAACACGGTGCAGGCTCGCCATTCCCTTGGAGCCGCCGCCCGCCAGATACTTCTCCTTGAAGTCCAGGAACTGTTCGCCGGAAATGGGCATCTCAATGGGGCTGGCGGTCACGTCATCATCATAGCCCAGGACGGAGCAATTCAGCTCGATGGGCTTGTCGAGGCCCTTCTCCACCAGCACACGGCGATCGTAGTCGAAGGCCAGCTCCAGGCTGTCGATCAGGCCCTCGCGGTCATCCGCGCGGGATACGCCGATGGAAGAGCCCAGATTCGCAGGCTTCACAAACACAGGATAACCCAGTTCCTTCTCGACCTTGTCCAGCACTGCCTCACGGTCAGCCTGGAACATGGAGCGGGTGAACCAGCAGTCCGGCAGGCAGGGCAGCGTGCCCGCGCCGCGGAAGAACTGCTTCATCATGATCTTGTCCATGCCGATAGCGCTGCCGGCAACACCAGCAGAGGTGTAGGGCAGATTCGCCAGCTCCAGCATGCCCTGGAGGGTGCCGTCCTCGCCGTTGAGACCGTGCATGACGATCACGCAGCACTCCAGACGGGCCACGACTTCCTGGGTGGGCTTGCCGAACAGGCCCTTGCCGGGACGGTTGGCGATCAGCGCGCCGGAGCCTGCGGTGATGTCCAGCGCCACCTGATCAACGCCCTTCATATCGGGATTGAAGGGGGTATAATTCTTGATATGGCGCAGGGGTGCGCCGGTATACCAGATCCCCTGCTCGCTGATGTACACAGGGATCACATCGTACTTCTCGGTATCCACATGATTCATCAGCTGCACCGCGGAAATGATCGCCACCTCACGCTCGCAGCTGCGGGAACCGAAAAGCACGCCAAGCTGAATCTTTGCCATGGGAATTGCCTCCATTCATAATCAGGCTTCGGAATAATTATCGGGAAGGTCGTTTTCAAACAGCGCCACATCACCGGGTCGGCCGATTTGCCGCAGGATGGCGCTGGCTTCTTCAAGGGTGGAAACAACGTGCAGGTTCTCCTCGGAGAAACCGGCGGACTTGAGGCCCTCTGCGATGGGCGCGGTATGCTTCTTACCCACGAGGATCGCCACATCCACGCAATCCGCCATCATAACGCCGAATTCGCGGTTGAAGGCTTCTTCCTCCGTGCCCAACTCCACCATGCCGGGAGTGATGATGATACGGCGGCCCTCAAACTCGCGGATCACCTTCAAGGCCGCCTGTGCGCCCTTAGGGTTGGAGTTGAAGGCATCGTCGATGATGGTCACACCGGCAGAGGGGATCAGCTGCAAGCGATGCTCCACGGGGGCAATCTTGCTGATGCCGCGGGCGATCTGCCGCAGCGTCATGCCCAAATGCAGACCTACAGTCGCCGCCAGGATGACGTTCTGAATATTGTGCTCGCCCAGCAACTTGGTTTGGCAGGCAATTTCATCGTTCATCGTGTGCAGCACGAAGGAGCTTCCCTGCGGTGACACGCGGATATCCGTCGCCCAAACGTCAGCATCTTCCACGCCGGGATGTACGGAGCACAGCCGCTTTTCCTTGCGAGTCTTGTCGAACAGCTCGCGGCATATGGCTTTATCATCCGGGAAGAAGCAGCAGCCGCCATCAGGAATCGCGTCCATCAGCTCATACTTGGTGGATTTGATGCGTTCCAGTGTGCGGAAGGTGTCCAGATGCTGAGGGCCAACGGAAGTCAGCACGCCGTGATGCGGATGCACCAGTCGGCACATTTCCTTGATGTCGCCCACATGACGCGCGCCCATCTCTGCCACAAACACCTGATGGGCGGGCATGAGCTTCTCGCGGATAATGCGCGTAACTCCCATGGGCGTATTGAAGCTGCTGGGCGTGACCAGCACCTGGAACTTCTCCTGAAGGATGGTACCCAGGATGAACTTCACGCTGGTCTTGCCATAGGAGCCGGTGATACCGATCTTGATCAGATCAGGACGGGAAGCCAGTTTCTTCTGCGCATCGCGGAAGTACATCTCGCTCACCAGCTTCTCGATCGGCCAGGCAAGCAGACCGCCCAGCGCCACCCACAGGGGCAGCAGTACCGGGAACAGACCGATGAAGTACAGCCGCGGCTCAACGCCGGTCAGCAGAAAGCCGATCAGCGCGCAGATCAGCGTAAACACGACGGCCAAGGTGATGTAGGTACGCTTCACACGCATGGTGACAACGAAGGGCTTCTTCGCCTTCTTCACCTGCATGAGGCTGCGGCACCACCAGCCGCCAAGCAGCGCCAGCGCAACCGCTGCAAGTGCCACCAGCAGGCGAAGGATGCTCCCCTCTGCCAGCGTACGGTCAATGCTGCGGTGGATCAGCAGAAGCAGCATCAGATATGCAGTCATGATCAGACCTGGAATCACCGCGCGCAGAAGATTTCTCTTCACTGTGCGGAAATAGCCGGGGAACTGGTAGCTCTCCAGCTGGAAATAATGCATCAGGCTCCGGCTGGCAAGCAGCGACGAAACGCCCACGCCCAGCGCGATCAGCCATACGACCAGAGTATTCATCAGGCTTTCACCTTTCCTTATCCGTTGGTCTCCACCAGGAAGCTGCGGGCGATGGCGTTGAACCTCGCCGCATGTTCAAGATATGCAAAATGGGTGCCGCCGTTGAGGACGATCAGCGCGCTGTCCGGGATTTCCTTTTCCATCTGCTGCCCCATCCACAGAGGCGTTTCGGTATCCTTATCGCCCCAGACCAGCAGCGTGCTGTTCCGGATGGCGGCAAGCTTCTCCGACTGGTCATAATTGACAACCTTGACGAAGGTTTTGCGCATTTCAGGCGAAAGTGCTGCATAATCCTTCGAGCCGTACTTCTGAACGAGCACTTCCTGCCACTTATCCGGCAAATTGCCGAAAATGCGGCACTTGCGTGCAAATTCCACCAGGCTCTTGAGCTTCTTGTAAGTGGTGGTCTTCCTGGATGACTTACCGTCCGCCTGCTTGCGGATACCAGCCGCGCCGGTCAGGATGATGCGCTCAAACAGCGTCTCATCTGCGGATGCCAGTTCAATGGTGACGCGTCCGCCGAAGGAATGGGCGATCACGCTGCAGGGCAGGAAGTCTAGCTTGACGAGCAGTTCCTTGAGGCAAGCGGCAAACTCCGGCACGCCCCAGGGTTCCGGCGGCTGCGAGGACTTGCCGTGTGCAGGGAAATCCACTGCCAGGACGGTCATATCCTGCATGAGCGATTGACCGACAGACTTCATCAGGTCGCCCGAGCAGCCCCAGCCGTGGAGCAGAACCACACGTTTTTCGCCGTTTCCGTATAATTCATAATGCATATCCACACCGGAAATCTGCATGTTCATGAATCCGTTCTCCTTATGATTATTCATTGTCCATGCGGCTGTTCATGCGCCAGATGTAGCGGCACTTCCGCGCGGAGATGAACCATTTTGTCTGAATACGCTTCGGGACGTCCACTTCCCGCTCCAGCTCGCAGCCCAGGCGGATGCAGGTCTTGCGGGAAGCCCAATTATCCGGGTCACAGGTGATGACCACGCTCTCCTTGCCATGCAGAAGGATCAGCGGACGCAGCAGTTCGCAAGCTCGCCGAGCATATCCATGCCCCCGGAAGGGTGGATCCACATGATAGCCGATGTGCCCGAAATAGTACATGCACTCGCTTTCGCCAAGGCGCAGATTGATGCGCCCGGCCTCCTTGCGTTGGCCGTGCTCGACGATCATGTAATCATAATTTCGTCCGAAGCCCATCGCTTCATCCGGCGGATAAAGATCCAGCGGGATCAGATCGATCACGCCATCGGAAAACTCCGCCGCCCGCCTGCGAAACCACATATCAAAGCTCCTGAATCTGCACCTGCGGAAGCAGACGCATAAAGTCGTCAGGGATGATCAGCTGGGTGCCCTCCGTCATGACGGAAGCAGTACCTGCTGCTGCACCGGCACGGAAGCCCTCGCGCATGCTCCTATGTTTAACAAGGCCATACAGGAGGCCGCCCACCAACGCGTCGCCCGCGCCAACCGTGGATTTGACCTGTACCGGGATCTCCGGCGCATAAAAGCAGCCATCCTCGCCCACATAGAGTGCGCCGTCCTTGCCCAGAGAAACCACCACATGGCGGACTCCCCTGTCAACAAAGGACTGCGCTGCAGCACGGATGTCCTCCATCGTATGCAGCTCGTGGCCGACGGTTGCCGCCAGCTCATGATGGTTGGGCTTGATCAGGAAGGGCTTTGCTTCCACGCCCAGCCGAAGTGCATCTCCGCCAACGTCCAGGATGCAGGGCACTTTCAGTACGCTGATCATCTCCCGATAAGTATGGGCAGGACATCCAGGTGGAAGCGAGCCTGTAATGACCACATAGTCGCTGCCGCGGGTCTTCTCGATGGCAAGATCGAAGAATACGTCGATATCCTCCGCCGTCAGGGTCGGACCGAGCTCGTTAAGTTCAGTCACACCGCTGCCGTCCAGTGGAAACACCTTCGTGTTCACGCGGATGGCGCCCTCCACCGTGTGGAAGTTGCAGCCAATATCCTCTGCCTTCGCCTTTGCCCGCAGCTTTGCATAGCCATCCACGCCCGCGCAGCCGATGACCTGCGCATCCAGCCCGAGTCGGCGACAAACAACAGCCACATTCACGCCCTTGCCGCCCACGTCAATGCGGCTTTGGCGGATGCGATTCACCTGACCCGGAACAAGGGAATCAACCGTCACCGTTCTGTCCAGTGCGGGATTCAGGCAGATGGTCGTAATCACGGGCAGCCCTCCATGCAAACTATTCCACTTATTATAGCATGTTTATTCATCTTATGCAATATGCAAAGGTGTATACAGCCGAATATAAAATCGGATGCTCCCCGATTGAGGGAACATCCGAAGAGTTTATTTGATTCGGTATACATTCATTGCGTTTTGAGTGGTCGCAGCCGCGAGTTCCTCCACCGGAATCCCCCGCAGCGCAGCGATCTTCTCCGCCACAAAGCGCACATGCGTGGGCTCGTTCCGGCGGCCGCGCATGGGCTCCGGAGACAGGTAGGGGCTATCCGTCTCAATCAGCAGACGGTCAAGCGGGACATTCATCGCAGCTTCCTGCAGCTTGGGTGCCTTCTTGAAGGTCACCGGGCCGGCAAAGCTGATGTAGAACCCCATCTTGAGGTACTCCCTGGCGATCTCCCAGCTGCCGGAAAAGCAGTGGATGATGCCGCCGGAAAGCTTGCCCTTCTGGCGCTTCATCAGGTCAATCATGTCCTGATGGGCATCGCGGATATGGTAGGCGACCGGCACATCCAGCAGATAGGCCAGCTGCATCTGCTTCTCGCACACGTCCATCTGAACATCACGGGGCGACAGATCGTAGTAGTAGTCCAGGCCGATCTCACCGATTGCCTGCACCTTGTCCTCCTTCAGCCAGGCGGTCAGGGTTTCCAGATCGCCCTCCTGATAGGTCTTTGCCTCATGGGGATGAATGCCAACCACAGCATACGCACCATCATGGGCCTGTGCGAAGTCGATGGCATGCCGGGAGGACGCCATGTCCGACCCGATGACGGCATAGCGGGTCACGCCATGCTCCGTCATTCGAGCCAGGACCTCGCCGATGTCCGCGTCAAACTTCGGATCATCAACATGGCAATGGGAATCAAAAAGTTCATAGCTCATAGCATTAACCGATCAGCGCGCCGTCCGCCACGCCCTCGCCCACGGAGGCCAGACGCAGGTTGCCCTCATCGTCCACCGCAGACAGGATCATGCCGTGGGACTCAATGCCCATCATCTTGCGGGGAGCCAGGTTGGTGATGGCAACGATCTGCTTGCCCACCAGCGCTGCAGGATCGGGATAGTACTGCGCAATACCAGAAAGGATGGTGCGCTCGCCGTCCTTGCCGAAGGACAGGCGGAACTGCAGTAGCTTCTTGGACTTGGGCACATTGGTGCACTCCAGCACGCGGCCCACCTGAATCTTGGACTGGAAGAAGGTATCGATGTCGATGCATTCCGGATAGGTCGGCTCCTCGTGCTTCTTCTCTTCCTTCTTCTGCTGCTTCTCTTCCTTCTTTTCGGCCTTCTGCTCCTGCTTTTCAGCCTTCTTCTCAGCTTTGCCCTGCTTGGCTTCGTTCGCAGCGTTGATCTCTTCCATCTTCTTCACAGGGTCCAGACGGGCGAAGAGGATCTCGGGCGTGCCGACCTTCTCACCAGCGACCATACCGCCGAAAGCCTGCAGGCTCTCCAGGCCGCCGTTGCCGATGTTCAACTGCTCCAGGATGCGCTTGCTGGTATCGGGCAGGTAGGGTTCCAGTGCGATAGCGGCAAAACGGATGGCCTCCAGCAGGTTGTACAGCACGGTGCCCAGACGGGGCATTGTCTCGGGATTCTTGGCCAGGATCCAGGGGGTGGTCTCGTCGATGTACTTGTTGGCGCGGCGCAGCAGCACGAAGATCTCGTCAATGGCGTCAGCCACCTTCAGCTCGTCCATCTTCGCCTTCACCTTGGCAGGCATGGCCAGGGCGATCTCCTTCAGCTCCTCGTCGAACTCACCGTTCACATCGCCGGACTGGATCACGCCGCCGAAGTACTTGTTGTTCATGGCGATGGTGCGGTTCACCAGATTGCCCAGGATGTTCGCCAGATCGCTGTTCACGCGGTCGATGATCAGCTCGTAGGTCATGATGCCGTCCGCCGCGAAGGGAATCTCATGCAGCACGAAGTAGCGCACTGCATCCACGCCGAACAGCTCCACCAGATCATCAGCGTAAATCACATTCCCCAGGCTCTTGGACATCTTGTCGCCCTTGACCAGCAGCCAGGGATGGCCGAAGACCTGCTTGGGCAGCTCCTCGCCCATGCTCATCAGGAAGATGGGCCAGTAAATGGTGTGGAAGCGGATGATGTCCTTGCCGATCAGGTGCAGATCGGCAGGCCAGAACTTCTTGTACTGCTCATCGTGGTTGCCGTCGGGACCATAGCCGCAGAAGGTGATGTAATTGCTCAGCGCATCCAGCCACACGTAGCTGACATGGCCGGGAGCGAAATCCAGCGGCACGCCCCAGGTAAAGGAAGAACGGCTGACGCACAGATCCTGCAGGCCGGGCTTAAGGAAGTTGTTGATCATCTCGTTCTTGCGGCTCTCGGGCTGGATGAACTCCGGATGCTCCTCGATGTGCTTCATGAGGCGATCCGCATACTTGCTCATCTTGAAGAAATAGGCTTCTTCCTCAGCGTCCACGCACTCACGGCCACAGTCAGGGCACTTGCCCTCCACCAGCTGGCTCTCGGTCCAGAAGGACTCGCAGGGGGTGCAGTACTTGCCGGAGTACTTGCCCTTGTAGATATCGCCCTTCTCGTACATCTTGCGGAAGATCTTCTGCACCTTCGCCTTGTGCTCGGGATCGGTGGTGCGCACGAACTTGTCGTAGGTGGTGTTCATCAGATCCCAGATGCTCTTGATCTGGCCGGCGACGTTGTCCACGTACTGCTGGGGAGTGATGCCGGCAGCTTCAGCCTTTTGCTGGATCTTGAGGCCGTGCTCGTCGGTGCCGGTCTGGAAGTACACGTCATAGCCCTGCTGACGCTTGGAGCGGGCAATGGCGTCCGCCAGAACGATCTCGTAGGTGTTGCCGATGTGCGGCTTGGCCGACGTGTACGCAATGGCGGTTGTGATGTAGTAGGGCTTCTTGCAGTTACACATGGGGAACCATCCTCCTTGTTGATCGGGGGGAACAAAAAACTCCCCCCCTCATTGGTCGAGGGGCGGAGTGTAAAAACACTTACCGCGTTGCCACCCTGATTTATCGCTTCGCATACGGATAACGGCGCGACCCGTCAGCGCTTACTTGCCGCAGCCATCACTGCAAGCCTTTTCAACGTTGATGCTCCGGAGCCATGTTCCCTTGCCCGCGTTGTCTGCTTTTCACCAACCGCAGCTCTCTGATGCATACGCAAAGCAAGGTACTCTTTCCTTCATCGCATGGGATAGTTTTACCACAAGTTTTGGGGATTGTCAAGGGAATTGTTGGTATCGTACCAATCATTTTACCCAGAAAATCCACTCAATTTCCGGTTTGAATCCCACTTTGTCATAGAAGGGATCCCCGCCTCCGGTCATATGGGTCGCGCCAAGCGGTTTTGTCCGGCGATAAAGCTCCGACATGGCCGCTGCCGCAAGTCCCTTTCGGCGATGCGCCGGTACCGTGCAAAGGGGTTCCATGTAAGCCAGATGATTCTCCGGCGTCCACCACATGCCGGCATAACAAACGTATTCGCCCGCTTCATTCTCAACCGCAACCGTTAAGTGTGCCGTTGAATGAGGTGCCGTGAGCAGAGCGCCTGCGTATTCGATGTCGCCATCCCAGGGGCCCTCATCAGCCTCGTGGTCGAAGCCCTTCCAGCAGCATTCGCTGCATTTGGCAATGTCCAGCGGAGCCGGTGCAAAACGGTAGCCCTCCGGCAGGGCGCGTTCCAGCGGCTCGCCGAAATCGCGCACCTTCTCCCAATAGCCGAATTCCTTTCGCCAACCGGCCTTCTGCGCAGCTTCGACCAGCGCCTTCTGCGCACCGAAGATGACCAGCCGCTGCTTGCCATCCTTCTTGGGCATATCAGACTCAGCATAAGCAACCATTTCATCTGCCAGGCACTCATAGCCCGGACGCAGGCTGAAATACACATCCGTTACAGGATTCTCGTAAAAAACCAGCGCGACAATCCGCTCGCCGTCGAACCATAGCCGATTGCGGTGTACGAGGGACTTGTCCATCCAATCCGAACACAGCGCATACTCCATGAACGGTGCGGGCACGCCATTGCGCCAGTTACGCTCGTAAATCTCCGTCATGAACTGATAGACCGCCATGTGATCGGACAAGACCCGATATTGACGATGGGTTATGGTCATCGTTTTTCTCCCTTTGTAATAAAGTACAACTCCGTAATATCATCCATTTGATATTCTTTATACCCCGTCAGCACGAATCCACATTCAAGCTGCCCGCCGATGTAACTTTCCATCGTATGGCCGTACTCAATCCAGTCGCCCTGATCAGCGTGATCAGCAGAGCAATACGGCATACGGTTGACCGCTTTGTAGCAGCCTTCCGCAGCGTCATAATCACATACATAGGCAATTGGCGCCATCGAGACCATGATGAACCTGCCGCCTTTCTTCAGCACGCGAAATACCTCACGGAACACAGGCGTCACATCCGGCACATAGATCAGCGACGGCGGATTCAGCACCAAATCGAAACTGCCATCATCGAATCGGCTGAGGTCGCACATGTTGCCATGCTCAATACGAATGTCAAGTCCTTCCCTTGCAGCAACCGCCCGATCTCTGTCCAGCATTTTCTCGGACAGGTCAAGCACCGTCACTTCAGCACCGGCACAGGCAAGAACAGGCGCCTGTAATCCGCCAGCGCCCGCCAGACACAGCACCTTCTTTCCGCGAAGATCACCAAACCATTCTGGCGGAATGATCCCATCGTTGCCGACCTTCAGCTCGATATTGCCACTCCGTGCTTTTTCCAGCTGCTCAGTCGAAGCCGGATGGGACCAGTTCACATCATTCTCGGCCAACCGGTCGATATTCCGTTCGACCTGATCAAAAACACTCATGCTTCCTCCAAAACAAAAGGCAGCGGGTTGCTCCGCTGCCCTGTAACTCACACGTAAGATGCCCCAGAATGACGATGCGCTGCTGCTATTCACCCGCTGTTAAAGCAGGTAGGTGCCCTGCCGCCTGCATTTGTCTTCCCCTGGCGTCGCAATGACGGGGGCATGACATAGCCGAACTATAGACCCGGGCTCCTTTTTGTGAAATGTGGGGAAAATCAACAACGCTGTCTGAACACCCCAGGAGCATCCCTTGATTTGTATTATATGCGCAGTGACTACGGATGTCAAGGGGGATTCTATGCCCAATTTGTGACAATTCCTTCCCTCTTGTGCCATCCTGCGCAGTATCATGATATCCGCGACTACGGCGAATTATGCAGCTCATCCCGACAGAAGTGGCGGAGCAAGCGCTGCAACTCCTCTGGAACCGCTGCATCCGCCGGGAAAACAAACTTCGCAGCCGCCATTTCCAGCGCACGATCCGAAGCGGCCTCGCCCGGCGTGCAGCTGCGTTGAGCAGCTAACGCTGCCCGCTGCCAATTCAAGATCCATAGCCGGATGTGCTTTTCCTTCCGAAATGCGTAAGACAGCGGCGCCATCGCCAGCCGACCGTTTCGACATGCGCTGCAGCTTCCGCACCGGGGCACCTTTTTACCAAGCGCTGCCGCAAAACCGGCTGGAATACATTCACCCGCCATCAGGATACGCACCAGCTGATCGATCTTCCGCACATGCACGGCGGTTTCCCGCCAGCGCTTGATCGGGTTCCGGGCATAGCTGCGGAACGCAGCCTTATGCACCAGGTCATTGGGCGTAAGAAGCATGATGCATTCGGCCTGCAAGCCGTCTCTGCCTGCACGCCCGGTCTGCTGCACATAATCAATGACGCTGTCCGGCAAATAATCGTGAATGACCCGGCGGATGTCCGGGATATCCACCCCCAGACCAAACGCAGTGGTGGCACAGAGGATCTGCACATCCCCATCCAGGAATCGCTGCTGAGCCAGCATGCGCGCCTTCCGGTCAAGCCCTGCATGGTAGCAATCCGCAGACAATCCCCGCTGCTTCAGTAGCTGCGTCAGCGTTTCCGTACGGACACGGGTATTGCAGAATATCACCGTCTTTTCCGGATACTCCTGGCACAGCCGCAGTAGTTCATTTGTTCTTTCGAGGGTAGTGCGCACGTTGTAAACCAGGTTCCCGCGGATAATGGGCATCGTCACCCGTTTGCACCGGTTCAGGCACAGTTTCTCCCTGATCGCACGCTGCATGGCGTCGTCCGCCGTTGCTGTCATCGCACAGACTGCCGGACGTGCCGTTAATCCGGCGATAAACTCAGCGATTGCGGTATAGGCAGGGCGAAATCTTTCGCCCCACTGTACGACACAATGCGCCTCATCCACCACGATGAGCCAAGGTGACTTTTCCATGCAAAGCTGGCGAAAGCGTGGCTGCATCAGCCTTTCCGGCGATACATACACGATCCGAACAGCGCCCGTACGGATACGTTCCAGGCCTGTTTCCCGCTCCTCCGCCGACATGAGACTGTCAAGTGCGATCGCAGGGATTCCTGCAGCGTGAAGATGCTGCACCTGATCGCGCATCAGGGCAATGAGCGGCGATACCACCAGTGTCAGCCGTTTGCTGACGACGGCGGGCAGCTGCCAGCACAGGCTCTTTCCAGCACCGGTGGGCAGAATACACATCACGTCCCGGCCGGAAAGGAGGGCATAAACCGCTTCCTTCTGGCCGGGACGATAGTCAGCCAGCCCGAAGGTATGCGTCAGGTGATACCGACAATCCCTTTTGAGGCTGTATTTCATTAGAATCTGCGACCTCCGCCGCCGTGGCTTCTGCCGCCGGAAGAACGATGTACGCCGCTGCCGCCGGAGCGCCCACCGCCTCCGGAAGACCCATGGGAACCTGTATTCCGCGGCGTACGGCGGGTAAACTGGCGCACAAAGACTTCATCATCCCTGGTGAGTACCAGGGAGCTGTTGGCACTTCGGTCATAGGAATAGGTGCTGCCCTTGAGGCTGTAGCTGCCGCTGATGGACAGGAAGATCGCCAGCGCCACGCCGCCGCCCGCCAGCGCTGCCACGCCCAGTTCCCCCGAGGTAAGCGTATTGTAGTAACCGCTCAGCCGCTGGCCGGTAACCTCGTCGTAACGGAAGGAGCCCTCCTGGCGGCCCTTGTTCATGTAGTATTCCACCCGATCAAGGGCTGCGACCATCGCCTCACCGTAATCGCCGTAGGACAGGTAGGTGTATGCGCGGTCGAGGATGGATTCTTCGCGTGCGTCAGTTATGTAGTCGATCATCACGCCGCCGGTAGACAGCCACATGACGCGGTTGTTCATGTCCAGCAGGATCAGCATGCCCGAGAAGTCCTCGCCCATGCCGTAACCGCCATTGTCGTAGAAATCGTCGGCGTAGTCACGTACACGCCACATGCTTTCGGAATAATCAGTCGGCACATCGTTGGTGGTCAGCACAACCATATCCACCTGATGCTCCCGCTCGATGCGGGCAATTACATCGTTCACCCGACTTACATCCGTCGTGGTGAACAGGTTGGCGTTATCGATCACCTGCATATCCGCCAGTGCCAGCAACGGCATCAGCAGTACCAACAGGATGACAAGCAGCTTCTTTACCATATGAACGCACCTCCTCCGCAAAGTGCCAGGAAGATGGCGATGCCAACGCCAAGAGCAGTTGCCAGCACCCGCTTTTTGTCAATGGGCAGCTTGCCGCAGACCTTGCCTGTCTGGCCGTTCATCATGTAGTAATAGGGGGCGCCGTCTTTTCCGCCCTTCCAGGTCAGCACCCAGGCAGGCAAGAGCACATAGCGGCTCTCGACCTTGGTGGCACGGAAATCCGTTTTGCCGTCCAGGCTGTTGAAGGGGTGATTTTGGCGCATCATGGAGGATGCATACCCGCTGGCCTCGCGGATGGTTTCTTCCTTGGCAGCGGCCTCAGAGATATCCCGCTTTTCCGCCAGAAAGCCGCTGAGGAAGCCGCTGGCATAGGGCTTCATGCCGCTGATGTCATAGGGATGCACACCGTCGGAGAGCTTGCCGTCAGCCTTCATCAGCGCCTTGCGGGCGATATTGCGGAAGGAAAGCCGGCCCTGGCGTTCCACGTGATAAACCCGGGTAGTCGTGAGGATGTGGGTCGGTGTGGAGCGCACAGAGGAACGGGTCCCTTCGCCGCTGAAATCAGCCTCGCCCTCGATATCGGTATACCACCAGGGATAGTACACACCGGAAAACATCTCCAGCTGCGCGCCGTTGAAGAACCCGCGATCCACGAACTTCTTCCTGCTGATATAGTCCATGAACTGCTTCTCAGCCGTTTCCTTGTCCAGCTGGAACGGGATGACGCCATCGGGGCGGAAATCATCATCCAGCCGATCATGAAGCACAACAGGACTGTGACAGAAATAGCAGCGGGTCGCTGCGGTGGTCTCGTCGGTCACGATCTCTGCGCCGCACATCTGGCACTGATAGCTCCGCAGATGCTCACCCTGCGTCGCAGGTGCTTCTTCTGTCTGGACAGACTCCGCCGCAGCTTCTCTTTCTTCGGACTGCTCGCGAAGCTCCTCCTCGCTCAGCAGCTGCCCGCAATACAGGCACTTGAATTTCTGCCTGGACGGATCGAATTCCAGATATCCGCCGCAGCAGGGACATTTGAAGATCATAGAATTGCTCATTCTGTCCCCTCCTCCCAATTCATTCGTTTTCATTTTACCATAAGAGCGTTGTATTTCGCAAGTATTGTTTGTATACAGACGTCTTTCAGGCTGAATATGTGCCATTCAAGACAAAAAAGCGCAAATTCGCGTCGTTTCATCTTGACGGAATTTCAGGAAACGTGTATCATAGCATTGGTTATGTATGCGTTGCGTCAATTGCAGACTGAAATACCGCAAGAAATTCAGCCGCAGATGTAACCGCTTACAGCTTGATACAATTTTAGAAAGGACGATGTCCCATGGAGTTTTTGGAGAAGCTTTCCCTGGCTGGTCTGGTTCCCGTCATCGCGATCGACGATGCTGATGATGCTGTGCCGCTGTGCAAGGCCCTGGCCGACGGCGGTCTGCCCGTTGCTGAGATCACCTTCCGTACCGCTGCTGCGGAGGAGTCCATCCGCCGCGTGCACGAGGAGCTGCCTCACGTGGCCCTGTGCGCCGGTACTGTCCTGACCACCGAGCAGGTGGATCGTGCTGTGAACGCTGGCGCCGCCGCCATCGTCTCCCCCGGCCTGTCCCCCGATATCGTGAAGTACTGCGTGGAAAAGGATATCCCGATCTGCCCCGGCACTTCCACCCCCTCCGACATCCAGGTGGCACTGTCCTTCGGCCTGAAGGCTGTGAAGTTCTTCCCCGCTGAGGCTGCCGGCGGTCTGCCCATGATCAAGAACCTGGCGCCCGTGTATCCCGGCCTCAACTTCATGCCCACCGGCGGCGTGAACGAGAAGAACATGCTGGATTACCTGGCCTTTGACCGCATCATCTGCTGCGGCGGCACCTTCATGTGCCCCAAGGATCTGATCAAGAACAAGGAATGGGACAAGATCACCGAGCTGACCCGCTCTGCCGTGAACAAGATGCTGGGCTTCGAGATCCGTCACATCGGCATCAACACCGAGTCCGCTGAGGAATCCATGGCTGAGTGCAAGAAGCTGGCGGCGCTGATGGGCATGCCCATCAAGGAAGGCAACTCCTCCAACTTCGTGGGCACCGGCATTGAGATCAACAAGTACATGGGCCGCGGCAAGCATGGCCACATCGCCATCGGCACCAACAGCGTCAAGCGCGCCAAGTGGCACCTGGAGCAGCGCGGCTACAAGTTCATTGAGGACTCCGCTGTCGTCAAGAACGGCAAGCTGATTGCCATCTACCTCGAGGACGAGGTTGCCGGCTTCGCTGTGCACCTCGTGCAGAAGTAAGGTTCGAAGTTTTGATTGGAGGTCATTCCAATGGATAAGCTCATCATCGTCGGTCAGGTCACCGGCAACCGCGAGGTTGCGGAGCTCCCCGAGCTGGACGCCTATCTGCAGGATGGCTGGCACATCAAGGAGATCCAGGCCAAGTCCACTGACGAAAATTGCTGCTGCTACGTCTGGCTGACCAAGAAGGAAAAGAAATAACTCACAATACATTCAGGAGGTACACCTAAAATGGGCAAGATTATTACTTTCGGCGAGATCATGCTGCGACTGAAGTCCCCCGCTTACGAGCGTTTCTTCCAGAGCCCCTCTCTGGAGGCCACCTTCGGCGGCGGCGAAGCCAACGTTTCCGTGTCCCTGGCCAACTACGGCCTGGATACCGCTTTCGTGACCGTTCTGCCCAAGAACGACGTGGCGGATGCCTGCATCCGTGAGCTGCGCGGCTTTGGCGTTGACACCAGCAAGATCGTCCGCGGCGGCAACCGCGTGGGCATCTACTTCCTGGAGACCGGCGCTGTGCAGCGTCCCTCCAAGGTCATCTACGACCGTGCCGGCTCCTCCATCTGCGAAGCCAAGCCCGGCGACATTGACTGGGATACCGTGCTGGAAGGCGCGACCTGGTTCCACTTCACCGGCATCACCCCCGCCATCTCCCAGGGCGCTGCCGACCTGACCCTGGAAGCCCTGAAGGCCTGTAAGGCCCGCGGCGTGCACGTCTCCTGCGACCTGAACTACCGCAAGAACCTGTGGAAGTACGGCAAGCGCGCCGACGAAGTGATGACCGAGCTGGTCAAGTACGTCGATACCGTCATCGCCAACGAGGAAGACTTCCAGAAGGCTCTGTGCCTGAAGGCTGAATCCCAGGGCGACGTGGAAGAGGGCGAGCTGAACATCGAGAACTACAAGGCGATCGCTTCCCTGGCCATGGAGACCTACCCCAACATCAAGCGCGTTGCCATCACCCTGCGTGAGTCCAAGAGCGCCAACCACAACGACTGGCGCGCCTGCCTGTACAACGGCAAGGACTTCTTCCTGTCCCGCAAGTACTCTATCACCGACATCGTTGACCGCGTTGGCGGCGGCGACTCCTTCGGCGGCGGCCTGATCTACGGCCTGAACACCTACGAAGACGAGAAGACCGCGCTGGAGTACGCCGTGGCTGCTTCCTGCCTGAAGCACACCATCATCGGCGACTACAACCGCGTGTCCGTCGCGGAAGTCGAGTCCCTGATGAAGGGCTCCGGCACCGGCCGCGTGCAGCGCTAATCGCTACATAACCAATGGCCTCCGGCGCAAGTCGGAGGCCTTCCCTATTCGAGGAGCAAATATGCGCTATGAATTTGATGCCGCAGTTTCTGCAAGAGCACTGGCTGCTCTTCGGCAATCTGTCGGCTGGAACAGGATGGAACGCGAGCTGGCTGATGTGCGGCTGCACAATGCTTTCCAGCTTTACTGCTTTGACGAAGATCGTCTCGTCGGATATACAGCGGTTGTCAGCAACGGAGTAACCGATGCGTACATTCAAGACCTGATGGTGCATCCGGACTATCAGCGGCAAGGCATCGGCCACCAGCTGATGCAGCGGACTTTGGAACGCCTGCGCAATGAGGGCATCTACATGGTCAGCGTAATCTACGGTGATACCGAGCTGCAAAAGTACTACGAGGAATTCGGCTTTACGACCATGCTCTGCGGACAGATGGAGTTGCGCCCGGAACGCGACTGACAGGAGGAGTTAAACATGAAGATTACCAGTGAAATCGCGGCCATCATGAACGAGCGCTTTGGTCATGACACCCTGATTGCCCTCGCCACGCTGGATGGCGACTCCCCTGCCGTACGCACGGTCGACGCATACTATGAGGATGGCTGCTTTTACACCGTAACCTATGGGCTTTCCGGCAAAATGCAGCACATCGCGAAGAACCCCAAGGTCGCCATCTGCGGTGAATGGTTCACTGCGCATGGCGTCGGTGAAAGCCTGGGGCACATACTTCTGTCGGAAAACGTCGCCATGGCGGACAAACTGCGTGCTGCCTTTGCGGCATGGTACAGCAACGGCCATACCAATGAAGCAGATCCGCATACCATTATTCTTCGCATCCGCCTGACCGACGGTGTGCTGTTTCACCATGGCACCCGATATGAGATCGACTTCACATGAAAAAGCCTCCGCAGTAAACCTGCGGAGGCTTTTCTTTATCGGATGGTAATGTCGCCGGACATGGAGCTGACATTGCCGCTGACGACCGGGCCCACACCATCGCAATGGTGGCGGCTAGTCACATCGCCAGAGCGGGTTTGGGTGTTGATGGCAATCGCTCCTACGCCAGCAGGCAGGTCAATGTCGATGTCGCCGGAAATGGTGCTGCCGCTCACCTCGCGGACTTCCACGCTCTCAAAGCACATATCAACATCGCCGCTGATCGCCTTGAAGTTGATGTCCTTCACGTCCGCGCGGACGTCAATGTCGCCGGAGATGGTGCTGACCGTCAGCTCATTCACGCGGCCGCTCACTTCCACATCGCCGGAAGTAGACGCGATCGTCGCGCTTTCGGCAAAGCAGGCAGCTTCAATGTCGCCGGAGGTGGTGCGGATCTCCGCGCGGGACAAGCCTTCATCCTCGGCCAGATCAATATTGATATCACCGCTGGTGGAGGTCACGTTCAAATCGGCCAGCGCAACGCCCTGCACATCAATGTCACCGGAGGTGGTCAGGAGCTTGGTGTGAGGGATGGCGTATTCAGGGATCTGGATTTTTACTACACTGTCGCCGAAGCCAACCGTAAAGTGCAAGTTCGAGAATGTGTTCTTCAGCGTTTCGCCGATGGACTTGAGCATCCCGTCAATACTGTCCAGGTTGATCTCGATCTTCCCTTTTTCTGTGCGTACAAAATCCCCCGTGCTATCCGAGGCTTGATGTTCGACCTTTTCACTGCGATTCGGCTTGGCCTGCTCACCGGCGCGGCGTTCAACCTTCAGCACGCCGTTCGAAACGCTCACATCCACCATCGGCAATTCATCCGCATCCCAGATGACATGGTACTCGTTGTCATCGGAAGCTTCGAGCGTGATGTCCTCGCTGACCAGGCAAACGCTGATCTGGTGAATCTCCTCCGCCCGGAACGCCACGTTCCGCTCGCCGGATTCCTCGTCGTCCATATCGCCCATTTCTTCTGCAGAACGGCGCACTTTCTTGTAGGGAGCAAGCACATCCTCCATACCCTTGAGGCTCTCGATGACTGCCGCAATGGCATCATCCTCATTCATGCCGGAGGTGGTCAAGTCAATGAAGCGCTCCTGGCAGTTGTTCATGACCTCGTCGCGGATGGCGTCGGTTTCTTCATTCTTCTCCACATCCTGGAACATGATTTCCACGATGCGGGCTACGGTTGTATTCATCATAACTCATTCCTCCAGCAAAAGCAGGTCGATTTGTGCTTTGGTTTCGATCCAGGCAGACTGATCGTCGACCAGCTTGCCCAGCCCGGTATCCGTGATGGAATAGTAGCGGCGGCGCGCGCCGGACATCTCATCGCCCCAGTAGGAACGGATGTATCCTGCTGCCTCCAGGCGTCGGAAAGCCGTGTACAGCGTGGCTTCCTTCAATTCGAACGCACCGCCTGACAGCGCTGTAACGTTCTTGTTGATCTGGTAGCCGTAGCTGTCCCCTTCCGACAGCTGTCGCAGAATGATCGTGTCGGTATAGCCTCTTAGAATATCAGCAGACAATGCCATAGGGTCACCTCCAGTTCAAGTAACGGTTGGGACTTAACTCATCATAACGGACGCGACGCCTATGAACAGATTCGTTCAGCGTGTCGCCAGGTTCGCGGGATTCGGTATTCATCGGGCGATGATCCGGCCTGGAACGCTGTTTCCCCTTGCGGCCAGTTTTGCGGAACATGTGATATCCTCCTCGGTTTCGTTTAATACCTCGCGTGTCGAAGTACCTTGCGACGCTATAATACACCGTAATACCTCGCCTGTCAAGGTATCTCATGAAATTTTAAGAAAGAGGTTCGAATATTTTCCCAAGCACGCATTTTACCGTGTCGCACGAAAGCGATAGCCGCACGCGCATGCACTGCGATAGAACAGCCAACTCAATCGCGGAACGTGAGTCCAGAGGGAAAATGTCCCTCTGGCAGGGTCAAGGGGCAGCGCCCCTTGTTCTTTCGATGTTCACATCTTGCAGATTCGAATTGTATACAGTACAATAAATACCGATGAATATTTTCGCAAGGAGCGATTGCTATGGAAAAGATCAAGATGACAACGCCGCTGGTTGAAATGGACGGCGACGAGATGACCCGTATCCTGTGGGCGGACATCAAGGAGCTGCTGATCAACCCCTTCATCGACCTGAAGACCGAATATTATGACCTTGGCCTCCCCCACCGCGACGAAACCGGCGATCAGGTGACCATCGACAGCGCCAATGCCACCAAGAAGTATGGCGTTGCTGTCAAGTGCGCCACCATCACGCCCAATGCCCAGCGCATGACGGAATACAACCTGCACGAGATGTGGAAGAGTCCCAACGGCACCATCCGCGCGATGCTGGACGGAACCGTGTTCCGCGCGCCCATCCTCGTCAGCGGCGTGAAGCCCACCGTCCGCACCTGGCAGGCTCCAATCACCATCGCCCGTCATGCCTACGGCGACGTCTACCGCAACGTGGAGATCGACGTCCCCGGCGCTGGCAAGGCGGAGCTTGTCTTCACCGGCGAGGACGGCCAGGAGATCCGCCAGACCATCTTCAATTTCAAAGGCCCGGGCATTCTGCAGGGCGTGCATAACCTGGACGCTTCCATTGCGTCCTTCGCCCACGCTTGCTTCCAGTATGCCCTGAGCGTCAAGCAGGATCTGTGGTTCTCCACCAAGGACACCATCAGCAAGACCTATGACCACACCTTCAAGGATATCTTCCAGGAGATCCACGACAGCACCTACAAGGCGCAGTTCGAGGCCGCCGGCATCGAGTACTTCTACACCCTGATCGACGACGCCGTTGCCCGCGTGGTGCGCTCCAAGGGCGGGTTCATCTGGGCCTGCAAGAACTACGACGGCGACGTGATGAGCGACATGGTCGCCACCGCCTTCGGCAGCCTGGCCATGATGACCTCCGTGCTGGTCTCCCCCGACGGCAAGTTTGAATACGAGGCCGCTCATGGTACCGTCACCCGCCACTACTACCGCTACCTCAAGGGCGAAGAGACCTCCACCAACCCCGTGGCGACCATCTTCGCCTGGAGCGGCGCGCTCCGCAAGCGCGGCGAGCTGGACAACCTGCCTGACCTGATGGCCTTTGCCGATAAGCTGGAAAAAGCCACCATCGACACCATTGAATCCGGCGTGATGACCAAGGATCTGGCGCTCCTTTGGGAGGGCAGCGAATGCACTGCCGTCAACAGCCGTGCATTCCTGGAGGCCATCGCTGAGAGGATGTCCGCGTAATTGTACACAAAATCGCTCCCCGGCGGCCAGTTCGGCTTCCGGGGAGCTTGCTTTTTCATCTGTTACCGCACTGGGTCAGCAGCCGCAGTTGTTATTGTTGCGACGTTCGCAGCCGCAGGACGTGCGCACAGCGCAGGCCGCCAGGAACACAATACCCGTCAGGATCGCAGTCACACCGGCAATCAGGCCGCCGTAGCCAAACAGAGCAGGCATCATGACCGTCAGTACAATACCAATAATGCCGATAACCAGCAGAAGCAAACCAATGATCTTCATAGAAGAAATCCCTCCTTCCGCTATCATACAATGCAGTAAGGAGGGATTGTGTGCTTACGCGGGCTTCACATTTTCGGGCAGATTGCCCTTATCGCCGTTGATGGCTTCCGGCTCGTAGAAAGAGGGCAGCAGCTCGTGCATGCACTGCTTCATATCGCCGTGGGTATCCAGGCAGCGATTGAGCTTGTCCAGCATATCCTCCACCTGAGCCCATTCCACTTGCTCAGGACGCGCCACGAAGATGCGCTCGCGGCTGGTGGCGGTGGAGTTCTCCTCCGTGCGCAGCAGCTCCTCGTAGAGCTTCTCTCCAGGACGAAGGCCGGTATAGACGATTTCCACTGGCGGCAGGGTCGGATCGGAGTAGAGCTGGATCATACGCTCGGCCATTTCTTTAATCTTGACAGGCTTGCCCATATCCAGCACGAAGAGTTCTCCGCCCTTGGCGATGGATGCCGCCTGCAACACCAGGCTGGCCGCCTCCGGAATAGTCATGAAGTAGCGGATAATGTCCGGATGGGTCAACGTCACCGGGCCGCCAGCGCGGATCTGCGCCTCAAACTTGGGCACAACACTGCCGTGACTGCCCAGCACATTACCGAAGCGAACCGCCGTGAACTGCGTCTTGTTCTGCTTGCGCTGAAGGGCCTCGATGATGATCTCCGCCATACGCTTGGAGGCGCCCATCACGTTGGTGGGATTGACGGCCTTGTCGGTAGAGATCATGACAAAGCGCTTCACCTTGTGGCGGATGGAGCACTCGGCTACATTGTAAGTACCAAAGACATTGTTCTTGACGGCCTGCTCGGGAGCGTCCTCCATCAGCGGAACATGCTTATGGGCCGCCGCGTGAATGACGATCTCCGGGCGCACCTCAGCAAATACGCGATCCAGCGTATCCACATCGCGGACGGAGCCGACCCGCAGCTGCAGGGTGTTGCGCACCATCTCGCCATAGCGGTTGTGCAGCTCGGACTGCAGGTCGTACATGTAGTTTTCGCTGATATCGTAAATCACCAACTGGGCAGGCACGAAGCTCATGATCTGCCGGCACAGTTCCGAACCGATTGAGCCGCCGCCGCCAGTCACCAGCACACGCTTGCCTGTGAAGAACTCGCGGACCTCTGTCATGTCCAGGTGATTCTCCGCACGACCCAGCAGATCAGCGATGTTGACGTCGCGCACACGTCCGCCGGCAGCGCCCATATCCTGGGGCGCGGAGTACATCCGCACGCGGCAGGAAGTTGCAACGCAAGCTTGGATCAGCGGCGACAAGTCCTCCCTGGGGGTCGCAATGGCGATGATGATCTCATCAATGCCATACTGCTTGGCGTAATCCGCCACCTTGTCGGTACCAAGAACGACCGGCACGCGGTTGATGCGGGTATTACGCTTGTCCGGCGCGTCGTCCACAGCGACGATGGCTTCCACGTCGCCATAGCGGCCTGCCTGTACATCGCGGATGACCTGTGCGCCAGCCCAGCCAGCGCCGACGATCATCAGCCGCTTGGCATGCTTTTTGCGGAAAAACAAGCCCGTATGCCCTGCCTGTCCGATGATACGGAAGGAGAAGCGGCTTGCGCCCACCATCAGTACCATCAGCAGCCACTGCACCAGATAAATAGGCCGAGGCATCAGCAGAAGATTTGCGGGATTCTGCACCGTGTAGACCAGCAGCGAGAGCAGATACGTCACACCCGTGCCGATCAGCGTGCCGGTGCAGATCTGCACCATCGTGTCAACGCTGGCATAGCGGATCAGGCTCCGGTATAGGCCCATCACATACAGGCTGCCCACGCTGACGACAGCCAGCAGCGGCATTGCTCGCCAAATCTGCTCCAGCGTCTCCGGGGGCTTCATATCGTAGTAGATCTGCAGTGCCAGGACGAGGGACAAGCAGGCCATCGCCCCGTCCAGCAGCATCAGCAGCGCCGTTTGAAGGCGGCGCGCACCCTTCTTGGGTTCCGTCATATGCAGCAACCTTTCGTTGTTTACATAAGGATTCAGATTATTTTATCACATTTTAAGCGTCGTTGCAATGTGTAGGTATTGGTTTTCCGCCACAAATTCGCGTTTTGCCGCTTTCATGTATTTCTAATCAAAATCAACTGGACGCTGCAGGCAGAATATGCTATACTGGCACAGAAATCACCGCTGATCCGAAAGGAGTCAACCATGAGCATTATTGAAGCATCCTTGCTGGGCCTTTTGCAGGGCCTGGGCGAGTTCCTGCCCATCTCCTCTTCCGGACATCTGCTGCTGGGCCGGATGCTGCTGGGCCTGACCATCGATGAATCCCCTGCCTATAAGATGCTGGATATCCTCCTGCATGTGGGCACGCTGATCCCCATCGTCATCGTGTTCTGGAAGGACTGGTGGGCGATCCTCAAAAACCCCTTCAAGTCCAAGACGCTGCTGCTTCTGTTTGTGGCTTCCATGCCCACGCTGGTGGTAAAGTTTATCTTCGATGACTTCATTGACAGCTGCGATACCGGCTGGTTCCTGGGCGTAAGCTTTCTGATGACGGCCATCTTCCTGCTGGTTGCCGAATACATCAGCGGCAGAAAGCAGAGCAAGACCGACAAGCCCGGCTTCCTTCACGCCATCGTGATGGGCTGCATGCAGGGCGTGGCGCTGTTGCCCGGCGTGAGCCGCTCCGGCTCCACTCTGGCAGGCGGTTTGCTATCCGGCCTGGACCGTAAGAGCGCCGCGAAGTTCTCCTTCATGATGAGCGCGCCCGCCATTGCTGGCGCACTGCTGCTGGAGGGTAAGGACGCCATCGAGGAAGGCTGGATCACCGAGCTTGATCTGCTGCCGACCCTCGTGGGGGTGCTCGTCGCGGCTGTGGTGGGCTACCTAGCCATCCGCTTTATGCTGAAGCTCATCACCAAGGTCAGCCTGAACTGGTTCGCACTGTATGTGGCGATTCTGGGCGTGCTGTTCCTGGCGCTGCAGCTCTTTGGCTTCCCCGGCGTGACGCCCTTTGCACCGCCTGCCGATGCCGCAGACGCCGCCATGCTGCTCACCTCACTTCTGTAAGTTGGAGCCTGTCCGCAACCGCGGGCAGGCTTTTTGCGTAACATGTGTAAATCCTTCCTGCAAAATCGAAGAAATTGCCTTCATTCTTCGTCTATATGGATGAAATACATTCCAGGAGGGCAAGCATATGCATCAGGAAATGAGCAATACAGAAGGTTTTTTCGCCGCAGAGCGCAAGTTCGGCTGTACAAATCCTTCCGGAAATGCTATAATGTATTTTGTATTATTATGCTATCGAAAGGGGGCGGACTGTTTGCAGCGCTTTACGGGTTATTTTTCGCGGCTGATCTGCATGCTGCTGGCCGCATTGGTGCTGACGTCTCCCTTGACGGCTTATGCCGATTATGACGCCGACAAGCCCGAGCTCCTCACCGAGGACGACATCACCGCCGCTTCCTGCATCCTGATCGAACAGAGCACGGGCGAAGTGATCTTTGAGAAGGACGCCGACGCCCGGATGTACCCCGCCTCCACCACCAAGATCATGACTGTGCTGCTGGGCCTGCTGGCGACGGAAGATTTGTCCGAGCTGGTTACAGTCAGCTACAACGGCTCCAAGGATGGCGTCCGCACGATGCTGGACCCGGAATCCTCGGTGCTGGGCCTGAAGGAAGGCGAACAGCTGACCATGCTGGATCTGCTCTATGGCACGATCCTCCGTTCCGGTAACGACGCAGCCATCGCCGTAGCGGAGCATGTCAGCGGCAGTGAGGCAGCGTTCGTCAACCTGATGAACCAGACGGCGCAGGCATTCGGCATGACCAATACCAATTTCATGAATCCCCACGGTCTGCACAACGATTATCACTTCACCTCCGCCCGCGATCTGGCCACCCTCTCCTATGAGGCCATGAAGAACGAGACTTTCCGGGAAATCGTCCGTTCCGATCGTCATCAGATGGAAACCACCAACATGCAGAAGGAGCGGATGATCTCCACCGGTCACCGCATCATGCTGAAGAACTATAATGGCGAAGCAAACAGCTACTATTACGAGCACATCACCGGCATCAAGTCCGGTACTACGGATGCAGCAGGCTACTGCTACGTTGGCGCAGCGGAAAAGGATGGCGTGGAGCTGATCTCCGTGGTGCTGTATTCCGACCGCTACAATGTCTGGCGCGACACCAAGAAGCTCTTCGAATACGGCTTCAGCCAATACACCCATGTCACGCTGACGGAAATGTATCAGGAGAATCCCCTGAGCGTGTACACCTCCGGCTATGATCGCACCGACCCCGGCCTGGGTAAGCTGGAGCTGAGTGCCTCCCCTGTTGATCCCACCAAGACGGTGGAGATCAGCGGCACCTACGCCAAGATCGATGAACTGACCGCCAACCTGCGCAACATGGTGGTGGTTGAATACACCAGAGAACTGAAAGCCCCGATCACCGCAGGCGAAGTCATGGGCACGATGACCTATGTGACCGATCGCGGCGAAGAGGTCGTTTACAACCTGCTGGCGACCCGCTCCGTCATTGCGCGGCAGAAGCGGCCGCCGTCCCTGGCGGATATCATCGCCGCAACAGAGGCCGACCCCAATCCCTTCCCGCCCCTGACGGTGGAGATCGTACTGATCGTGCTTTCGCCGCTGCTGATCGTGACGGCGCTGGTGCTGATCATCCGCGCCTTTATCCGAGGCTACAAGCGACACTACGCCCGCCTTCCCAAGAACAAGAACCGCTATGTAAAGTGAGGTAGCAGATACCATGGATGACCGCAGCTTGATGATGAAGATGGAATACCAGCCTCAGCAGAAGAAGGAACATATCCTGACGCCGGATCAGGCAGCTTCCCTGCTGCAGTATGTGGAGCTGAAGCTCCAGTACCATGCCTGCAAGCACAATCATCGCTTCACCCAGGAATGGCTGGAAAAAAACGTGAGCTTCATGCAGCACGACGCCATTCTCAACGAGCTGGAAGATATGGGCGGCTACTGCGACTGCGAAGTCCTCCGCAGCTGCTACGAGGACTACGAGCTGTAAGGCATTTTCTGCCTCCGCCACCCGTGCGGAGGCTTTTATGAATGCAGTTTTGCAGATTTCTCATCTGTTTCTCATGAAACCCTCGCCTGTTTCTCAAGCAACATCCTTCCAGGTGTGGTATGATGATAACGTCAAAAGGAACCACACCAACTGAAAGGGGAAATTACCATGGCAGCCTTTACGATCGAAGATATTGAAATGATCCGCCGCAAGAGCGGCATCTCCTACCAGGAAGCAGTCGCACTGCTGGATTACCACAACGGCAACGTTGCCCGTGCGATGGTGGACCTGGAGCGCAACGGGCGCATCAAGGAAGGCGTTGAGATGCCCAAGGATAAGCAGGGGTTCTCCGCAACCGTCAACGGCAAGCCGGTCACCAAATCCACCTTTATGGAGCTGCTGCACAAAGGCTATCGCGCCCGTTTCAAGATCGCCCGCGGCGAAACCAGCATCCTCAACATGAGTCTGCTGTTCACCCTGCTGGCGCTGCTGTTCTGCCCCCACCTGGTGCTGATCGGTGTGATCCTGTGCATGGTGCTGGGCTACAAGATCACCTTCGACAAGCACGACCACGCCTTCGACGGTGAAAACCTGGAGCGCACCGTCCGCACCGCGGCGGATAATGTGAAGCACTCCGTGAGCGACTTCGCCAAGAGCTTCCAGACCACTGGCGAAAAGCCGGAAGCCCCCGCTGAAACCGCAGCCGAAGAGGAGCGCAGCTACTATTCCGCCCAGCGCCCCGAGCCCACCTATCGTCCCAGCTGCCCCACCCTCAACGTGCCCGTGCAGGTAGAGAGCCAGGACGGCAGCGTCACCATCGAGGCAGACAGCGAAGGCTACGCCAGCGCCACCATCGAATAACCCCAACGGAATGCACAGGTTTTCTGCGCATTCCATTTTGCCTATCACAAAGGAGTGTTGTTTATGAGCCGTATCCTGATTGTGGAAGATGAGCGCAAGATCGCGCGTTTCCTGGAGCTGGAGCTGCAGCACGAGGGCTATGAGGTTGAAACTGCCGGCGATGGCCGTACGGGCCTGGAGAAAGCCCTCTCCTGGAAGCCCGACCTGATGATCCTCGACCTGATGCTGCCTGAGCTCAGCGGCATCGAAGTGTGCCGCCGCCTTCGCCACGAGAGCGATCTGCCCATCATCATGCTTACCGCCAAGGACGACGTTTCCGATAAGGTGATGGGCCTTGACATGGGCGCGGATGATTACATGACCAAACCCTTCGCGATCGAAGAGCTGCTGGCCCGCATCCGTGTGGGACTGAAGAAGCATCGTGCTTCCGCTGCACCCGCCAGCAACGTGCTGACCGCCGGCCCTCTGACGCTGGATCCGGCAAAGTATGCCGTCACCTGGGATGGCAAGCCCATTGCTCTGACGAAGAAGGAGTTCGACCTGCTCAAGTATCTGATGGAGCATGCCGGTCAGGCCGTTACCCGCGACGCCCTGCTCTCCGATGTCTGGGGCTACGACTATGCCGGTGACACCAATGTGGTGGACGTGTACATCCGCTACCTGCGCCACAAGATCGACGAGCCCTTTGGCGTGAAGACCATCCACACCATCCGCGCAGTGGGGTACATGTTCAGCCATGAGTAAGGATAATAAGGCCAAGCGGCAGCTCCGCAAGGCCGATTCACAAAAGCATCGCGGTCTGCATGGACAGATCACCCATGTGATGAGCAATTTTCGCCTGTCGTTGACCTTCCGCATCGCGCTGCATTATTCCTGGCAGCTTCTGCGTACAACACTGGCGGTCATGCTGATCGTGACCTTGGTGGTGATCGGGCTAACGACGGTCGATGTGGACAACACCGTCCGCAGGCTGAAGGCAGGCGATGCCCAGGAGGATTCCTCCTTCCCTGCCGATGTAGTGCAGAATGCATACGTCACCCGCGCCGAGCTGCTGCCCATGCAGTACAAAGACAGCGACCTTCCCCTGCTCGCCTTCTGTATCACGGACATGGAGCTGTTTGGGATGACGGTACGCGCCATGCATAAATCCGGCATGACCGTTGAGGCCAGTTTCCGCTTGAACTTCGCCGTGCAGTGCTGGGCTTGCCTGATGGGCGCGCTGCTGCTGTGCGATGCCGTCCGTATTGTTTCTTTCATCCGCCGCAGAGAAAGGCTGCACAAGACCGTGCTTGCCCCCATCCGCGACATCACGGAACTGGCGTCCACCTTGTCCGCCTCCAATTTGTCCAACCGCATCAACATTGCCGGCACGAAGAACGAATTGAAGGATCTGGCCGTGGTCATCAACTCCATGCTGGACCGCATCGAGCGCAGCTATAACAGTCAGAAGCAATTCGTCTCCGACGCCAGCCATGAGTTGCGCACCCCCATCGCCGTGCTGCAGGGCTACATCAACATGCTCTCACGCTGGGGCAAGAGCGACCCGGAGATCCTTGACGAGGGCATCAGCGCCATCGCACAGGAGACCGAGAGTATGAAGGAGCTGGTGGAAAGCCTGCTCTTCCTGGCCCGGCACGACAAAAAGACCCTGATGATGGAAATGGAGCGTTTCGACGCGCTGGACGTGCTCACCGAGCTGCACCGCGAAGCCGCCATGGTCACCCCGGAGGATACCTTCGTCCTCCCCGCAGCCGAAAGCTGCCCCATGGAGGGCGACCGCAGCATGGTCAAGCAGGTCATGCGCATCCTATGCGACAACGCCGTCAAGTATACGCCCAAGGGCGGCATGATCACCCTGGGTATCGAGCGCCGCCCCGGCTGGGTGACGCTCTCCGTGCAGGATAACGGCCCCGGTATCTCGCAGGAGGATCTGCCGAAGATCTTCGACCGCTTCTATCGCGCCGATGCTGCCCGCCGTTCCGAAGGCGGCGGACATGGTCTGGGCCTGTCCATCGCCCGCATCATCGTCATGGCCCATGGCGGAAAGCTCCGCGTGCGCAGCAAGGTGGGCGTTGGCTCCACCTTCTATGTGGATCTGCCTGAAAAGCAGGCCAGCCTTCATACTACCAGCGCCAACGTGGAATCCCCCATCGCATAAAATCAGCGCCGCTTCCGAAACATGGAGGCGGCGCGTTTTTGTCAGCGGCAGTTGTTGTGTCCGCAGCCATTGCTGCAGCGACAGGCGTTATTTCCGTAAGTGCAGCCCAGGTTGCTGGCGCTAACATTGCCCTGGTTACAAGCAGAGGCCGTCGGGAACAGCGGCAGGGAGAAGAACTCCGTGCAGACGCTGTCAGCAAATTCCTCCGCAGGCGGAATGGCACAGTAGCCGTAGCTGGGCACGAGGATCTCCACATCCGCGAGCACCTTCAGGATGATGGTGACGCAGACGGTCATCTTGAACTGATTGTTGCCCACAAAGCAGCCGGACACGCAGATGGCACTTGCCATGGCCTCCAGGTTATAGGGCACGATGGCCTCGTCCGGGATGGACAGCAGGACGTCACGGTCTACGCTGACAACGCCCTTGCCGATGTACTCAATGCAGCGGCTGTCCACAAAGAGGATGTCAACGGGGACGTCCACCGTGCAGCGCACGCGGGCAAAGCAGGGCCGGTCGCAGAGCCGCTCGACGCTCAGGTTACGGATCGCCGCCTGGGTCGTGGAGGAACGGCAGCTCTCAAAGGTGATGGGCGGCACAGGGGTGGAATTGGGAGCGACGGTATCACCGCAGGCATCGCAGCCGCAGGTGTTACAGCCGCATCCGCCGCAGCTGCAGCCATTCCCACACCCGCAGCCGCCGCTGACCTGTGCGAAGCTGGTAATGGTGACCACCGCATTGTCGATCTGCTCCTGCCACATGGCGCTGTCGTACACCCGCTTGACCTGCACGCAGACCTTTTCCTGCAGACCGTTGGTCGCATCACCGGCGATCATGCCGGGGCAGCAGGACGCATTGGCGTTCTTGTAGCTGTAGAAGGACATTGCATCACGCCTCCTTGTTCGTTCGGCCTTCCGGGAGCCGGATGCTCCGCTGAAGCCTTCACGAGCAAACTATGCAGGATGGGCGGATGTGTGCAATGAAAAAGCCGTCCGACATGATTTTGTCGGACGACTATTTCGCATCAGGCGACGGTCGCCTTAAAGCCTTTCTTTTCCACTGCGGCAACAAGATCAGCATCCAGAACGCTGGCTTCGCAGGTGACAACGGCGGTCTTGGCCTCCAGGTCAACGGCAACAGCCGTCACACCGGGCACAGCACTGAGCACCTTCTCGACAGACGCCTTGCAATGCATGCACATCATGCCTTCAACATTGAGCTTCTTTTCCATAGTTTTGTCCTCCTTTTATCATTGAATTCATTGACCACGCAGTTTCTTTGACAGGAACAGCACCAGATCGTCATCGACCGTGCAAACCGTTTCGTATTGCACGCATTGCTTGTCCTGATACCACACGCCGGAGCCATCCGGGATATACCCGCGCTTCACATACATCCGCTGGGCCGTGCCGTACTCACGGGACAAGCCAACGCCCAGGCAGACGGTGTCCGCATGCTGTGCCGCAATCTGCTCGGCCACATCCATCAGGCGGTTTCCGACGCCTTTCCTTTGGTACTTCTTCAGCACACCGAAATCGACGATCACCGGGTAACCTTTTCCTTTGTACGGGCCCTCTTGCGCGTTCAGATATACATACAACGCGCCAGCAGGATGTCCCTGATACACCGCTGTCAGTGCAACGCATTTTCCCTCGGCCTGCTCCCTGATCCGCATCAGGTAATATTCGACCTCAGGGTGCCATCCCTGGGCTGTATATTCATCGTAGAAGACTTGGGCATCCGATTCTTCCATATTGCGGATGACCAGTTCGTTATCACTGTAGATAACCATGTTTCCTCCTAATTCAATGTCAGGGGATCAGCTCCGGCACATCAAAGTCCGGCTCCTCGGGCTTTTCAGGCTGGGGGGCTTCCGGCATGGGCGGGAGGTCATCCAGCGTGGTCAGGCCGAAGTGGGCCAGGAAGTTCTCCGTCGTGCCGTACAGGATGGGGCGACCCAGGGTATCCTTGCGGCCAACTTCCATGATCAGTTCCTTGTTCATCAGGGACTGCAGAGAGTAGTCGCACTTCACGCCGCGCACCTGCTCTACCTCTGCGCGGGTGACGGGCTGCTTGTAAGCCACCACCGCCAGGGTTTCCATGGCTGCCTGGGTCAGGCTTTGCTTCTGAACAGGCTGCAGCAGATGCACCACGTCCGTGGCATAGAGCGCCCGGGTAGCCAGCTGCACCTGATGTCCGAAGCGCTTCAGGGTGAATCCGCGCTGATGAAAGTCATACTCATCGCGCAGCTTGATCACCTCATTCTCCACCGCACGGACAGAAACATTCAGCGCCTTGGCCAGGTCTTCAATGCGGACGGGCTCGCCCGCCACGAAGAGGATCGCCTCGATACGTCCGGACAACGTGCCCGGCGCATCCTCGGTTTCCTCGAGCAGCTCCTCTTCCATTTCAATGTCGCGTTCAAAATCCGTCATGCGTTTTCCTCCGGTGTTTCCTCGCGCCGTCCCGGGTACAGGACGATCTCGCCGTAAATGCCTTCCTGCTCAATATGCGTTTCGCCCAGCTTCAGCAGCTCCAGCAGCGCCAGGAAGCGGGTCACGACCTCTTCCCTGGTAGGCGCCAGGCTGAAGGCTTCCTCGAAGGTCATGCGGCCCTTGCGGAGCATGAATCGCAGCTCATCCATGCAGTCCTGCACATTGTGCTCGTCGCGGCGGATGTCGCGGGGCGCATAGTGGTTGACCTCGGGCGTTTCTTCCTCCATTGCCGGCTTGCGCTCCCAGATGCGCAGGAACGCCGCCGTCAGGCCTTCCAGCGTCAGGCCGACAAGCTCCGTCTCCTGGGGCGGCAGCGGGTATTCCTCCGGCAGCTTGGTGAACAGGTTGCCAGCCGCCTTCTCAAACTGCTTCATTGCGTCCGCCGTTTCGCGGAAGCGCTTGTATTCCTCCAGCTGACGGATCAGCGCCGCTTCGGGATCCTCCTCGCCCTCCTCCACCTTCGGCGGACGGGGCAGCATCGCGCGGGACTTGATCTCCAGCAGCGTCGCCGCCATAACAAGGAAGTCGGTGGCCTCGTCCATGTCCAGATCGCTGGCGCTGCGGACAAGGGAAATGTACTGATCCGTAATCTGGCTGACGAAGATGTCCTTGATGTCGATTTTTTCCTTGTTGATCAGGAAAAGCAGCAGATCAAGGGGGCCGTCGAAGTCCTTGAGCTGAAAATTCAAAGCCATGCAGATCCCCCTTTACAGCTGGCCGCCGATCATCATGATCGTGCGCACCAGCGCAGAGCCGACAAATTCATTCGCAGCGAACAGCACCGTATTCAGCATGCCGGACAGCATCAGCACGATCAGGATCACCTGCGTGATCCTGAAAAACTGGCCATCAAGCTGCAGCCTGCCCTTGAGAATGGTATCGTTCAGTAGGTGGAAGCCGTCCAGCGGCGGGACGGGCAGCAGGTTAAAAATCGCCAGTCCCAAGTTAACGTCCGCCAACAGCAGCAGGAACCGCTGCACATACAGCAGCCAGCCATTCCGCATGTAGACTTCAAGGCCCTCAAATGAGCCGCCATAGGCAATATTCAGCGCCCAGGACGACGCCTCACCGGAGCCGAAAACATTCATCAGGCCTTCCGCTGAACCAAAGACGTCCTTATAGAGGATGATGAAATTCTTCTCCCACAGGAAGCAATGCACCACCGTCGCCAGGACAAGACTGACGATGCACAGCGTCAGGTTGGTGACAATGCCCGCAATGGAAACAAAGAAGTCATCCCGGCGCAGATCGCGGAAGTTGCGCGGATTGACCGGCACCGGCTTAGCCCAGCCAAACCCCAGCAGGAACATGCTCAACGTGCCGATGGGATCCAGGTGGCGCAGCGGATTCAGCGACAAGCGGCCCAGCATCTTCGCCGTGGGATCGCCGCATTTGAGCGCCACATAGCCATGGGCACATTCGTGCAGGATCAGGCTGATCAGCACCACCGCGATGGTGTAAGCCATGTAAATAACAAAGTCAAGCGGGTCAGCCTGAAGCCACTCAACATACATCTGGAGTCTGTCGATCATGGTTATCCCTTCTTCATAAACTCAGTAAAGCTCGCATAAGGTGGATCACCAACATAAGGAGGCGATCCCATGAGCGAAATGAACACGGGCGGCGCATTTACCGTACCGCCGGATCAAAACTTTGACACCCTGGGCTTCCAGGGCTCCATGCAGCAGGTGCTGCAGGAGAATGTGGGCAAGTACGTAATCGTCGAGTTTCTCATTGGCACCAACGGCCTCACCAGCCGCCAGGGCATGCTGTACTACGTGGGCACGCAATTCCTGGTCCTTCTGGACGAATTCGAATCTCGCTTCATCGTGTGTGACATCTTCTCGGTGAAGTTTGTTACCTTCCTGGAAGGCCGCAGCGCATCCACATACCCCACGCTGGATCAAACCGCCGTTCAGGGCAGTACCGGCATGGATACTCCCGCCGTTGAAACGGGGACATTCACGCCTTCGCAGGCTGCATACGCCCATGCCGCGCGGCGCTCAGGACGCCTTTAACGCCCGCAGCGACGGAGCAGTTCCGCCTCGTCGATCACTTCAATGCCCAGGCTTTCCGCCTTGGCCAGCTTGGAACCAGCCGCCTCGCCTGCAACGACGAAGGCGGTCTTTTTGCTGACTGAACCAGCCGCCGTTCCGCCCATGGAGCGGATCAGCTCCTCCGCATCCTTGCGGGAGAGCGTAGGCAGCGTGCCCGTCACAACGATGCTCATGCCGGAGAACACGCCCTCTGCCTTGCCAGCAGCCTCCTGAGGCTTCACGCCGGCAGCCAGCAAGCGCGCGATCATCTCCTGATTCTCCGGGAAAGAGAAGAACTCCGTAACGCTCTGGGCCACAATGTCGCCCACATCCGGGATGGCAACAAGCTGTTCCAGCGTGGCCTCCTGCACCTTTTGCAGCGTGCCGAAGGTATTGGCCAGGTCGCGGGCCGTCTTGCGGCCAATGTTTGGAATGCCGATGGCATGCAGGAAGGCGTCCAGCGTGCAGGATTTGCTCTTCTCCAGCGCCGACAGAAGCTTCTCTGCCTTGCGCTGCTTGAAGCCATCCAGGGTCAGCGCTTCCTCCAACGTGATCTGGTACAGATCGGCGCAATCGCGGACGTTCATCTGGTCGTAGAGCTGCGCGATGGTCTTTTCAGACAAGCCCTCGATATCCAAGGCTTCACGGCTCGCGAAGTGACTCATGCGGGCGATGGCCTGAGGACGGCAGGTCGCACGGTTCAGGCAGAATAAATGCGCGCCGCGCTCCACCAGCGCGCTGCCGCAGGCAGGGCAATGGGTCGGCGGAATGATCTCCGTCTCCCCTTCCGCCGGCTCGCCTACACGGCCCATGATCTCCGGGATCACATCATTTGAGCGGCGAATCCAAACTGGCGCGCCGATGGCTACCCGTTTGCGCTGAATATCGCCGTAGTTGTTCAGCGTCGCCTTGCGGACAGTCACGCCGTAGAAATCCACCGGCTCCACATGGGCCAGAGGGGTCAGCTTGCCGGTACGGCCCAGCTCCCAGGTCACCTCATTGAGGGTGGTGGTGGTTTCCTCCGCCTCGAACTTGTAGGCTACCGCCCAACGGGGGAAGCGATCGGTATAGCCCATTTGGTCACGCAGGGAGAAGTCGCCCACCTTGATCAGTACGCCGTCGATCAAGTAGTCCAGCGTCGGACGGGCCGCCTCGATTTCCTTGATGCAGGCGATCAAGCTCTCCCGGTCATGAGGGCGGCCCAGGTACTCGCTCACCGGAAAGCCGTTCTCCCGCAGGAAATCCAGCATGCCCGGCTGATCGTCATAGGGCGGGTTGTCGATCGTGCCAACCTGATAGAAGAACGCATCCAGCTTGCGGGAAGCCGTCACGGCGGGGTCTAAGTTCCGGATCGCGCCGGCGGCGGCGTTGCGGGCATTCTTCAGGGGCTCAGCAGCGGTAGCGTTGTACTTTTCCAGCGTGGACAAGCGCATGATACACTCGCCCTGCACCTCCAGCAGTCCCTTATACGGGATCGTCAGCGGCACCGTGCGGATCGTACGCGCCTGGGGCAGAATGGCCTCGCCGGTCACGCCGTTACCGCGGGTCGCCGCCTGGACAAGCACGCCGTCGCGGTACGTCAGGTTGAGCGTCAGGCCGTCAAACTTGTACTCCACGTAGTAGGTCAGGTTGGTGGTGCCAGCCAGCTTCTCCGTGCGCTTGATCCACTCATCCAGCGCCTCGATAGACTGCACTTTGTCCATCGACCACAAACGGCTGATGTGCGTATGAGGCTCGAAGGCCGTCAGCGCCTCCGCACCGACACGGTGAGTCGGGCTGTCGGGCAGCGTTACGCCGGATTCCTTCTCCAGCCGGAGCAGCTCGTCGTACATCGCGTCATAGTCCTTGTCGGACATGATCGGCTCGGCAGAATAGTAGTACGCGCGGGCGGCAGCGTTGAGCTTGACCACCAGAAGGCGCATCTGCTCGGTCATGGTTTAATCCTCCAGCTTGACAATAGGTACGACGGAGAGGGCAAATTCCTTCACGCCGTACGCTGTGAATTCGATCTTGATGCGGGCCGACGCGCCACTGCCGGTGACGGACACCACATTACCCTCACCGAACTTCAGGTGACGCACCCGGTCGCCGGGCTTGTAGAGATTCTGCATCACATTGGCTGACGTGCTGCGGGCAGCACTGCCCACAAAGCCCTTCTGCACACCGGGAATGTTCAACCCGCCGACCTTGGCGCTGCCGCCCATGCCAATCCCCATCCCAGGCCGGGTCGCCGGGCGCTGAGGAGTCCCGCGCTGGGGAGCAGGCCGTCCGCCGTAACCGCTGCGTTGCTGAGGCGCGCGGGTATCGAAACCTGAACGGATAACGGCGGCCTCATCCACGACCAAACGCTCCGGAATTTCATCCAGGAAGCGGCTGGGTGCGTTGTGGTTGATCTGATTATACAGCATGCGCTGCTGGGCGCGGGAAATGAACAGCTTGTGCTGGGCTCGGGTGATGCCCACGTAGCACAAACGGCGTTCCTCCTCCATGCGTTCCTCTTCCATCAGGCTGCGGCTGGAGGGGAAAATACCCTCCTCCAGGCCGCTCATGAACACAATCGGGAATTCCAGGCCCTTGGCGCTGTGGAGCGTCATCAGGGTCACATAGCCACGCCCCATGTCCTCCGCCTGATCCAGGTCGGTGACGAGGGATACGTTCTCCAGGTAATCCTCCAGCGTGGGGTTTTCGGTGGACTTGCAGTACTCCTCCACCGCGCCCAGAAATTCCTGAATGTTCTCCACGCGGGAACGGGCTTCGTCGGTGTCTTCCTTCTTGTACTGCTCCATCAGGCCGGTCTTTTCCACCAGCATGGGCACGAATTCAGACACAGGCATGGCTTCCTTCATGGCCATCAGCATGGTCATGAGCATGAAGAACTCGCTGATATTCTTGCGTGGACGGGAGCCGAGGCTCTCCGGCATGTCGCTCAGCGCGCTGTACAGAGGCATACCGTTTTCCATGGCATGCTGCACCAGCTCCTGCACGGTGGTGTCGCCGATGGCACGCTTTGGCACGTTGATGATGCGGCGCAGGCTCACGTCATCCGCAGGGTTGACGATGACGCGCAGGTAAGCCACCACATCACGAACTTCCTTGCGGTCATAGAACTTCTGCCCACCGAACACCTTGTAGGGCACGCCGGTGCGCATCAGCATTTCTTCGATCACACGGGACTGCGCATTGGTGCGGTACAGCACGGCACAGTTGCCGTAATTCTCCCCCGCCCGGTTGAACTGGCGGATGCGGCCCGCGATCCAGGCTGCTTCATCGCGCTCGTCGCCGGCAGCGTACAGGTGGATCTTCTCGCCGGGGCCTTTTTCCGTCCATAACGCCTTCTCCTTACGGCCTGCGTTGTGGGCAATCACCTGGTTCGCCGCATCCAGGATATTGGCGGAGGAACGATAATTCTGCTCCAGCTTGATGACCGTCGCATCAGGGTAATCCTTCTCAAAGTCCAAAATGTTGCGGATATCCGCGCCGCGCCAGCCGTAAATGGACTGATCGTCGTCGCCCACCACGCAAAGGTTGCGGCTCTCGTCGGTCAGCAGCTTGATCATCATGTACTGGGCGTAGTTGGTGTCCTGATACTCGTCCACCATGACGTAGCGGAAACGCTTGCGGTAGCTGTCCAGCACCGGCGGATGATCCGCCAGCAGCTCCAGCGTCTTGACCAGCAGATCATCGAAATCGAGGGCGTTGTTGGCCTTCAAGCGGGTCTCGTACTCCAGGAATACATTGTGGATCATCTGGCAGCGGTAGTCCTTTTCGGACTCCCGGAACCATTCATCCGGCCCCATGAGCTTGTTCTTCGCGTCGGAGATCTTGGAAGACAGCTCTCTGGGCGGCAGGAACTTCTCGTCAATGTTCAGCCGCTTGAGGATCTCCTTCAGCACAGCCTTCTGGTCGTCATCGTCATAAATCACGAAGGAGCGGGTGTAGCCCAGCTTCTCGATATCGCGGCGGAGCATCCGAGCGCAGGTGGAGTGGAAGGTGGAGATCCAGGCTTCCTCCGCCTGATCGCCCACCATGGCGGTAATGCGCTCCTTCATCTCTTTTGCGGCCTTGTTGGTGAAGGTCAGGGCCAGGATGTTCCACGCGGGCACGCCATGGTCAAGAAGGTTGGCCACGCGGCAGGTCAGCGCGCGGGTTTTGCCGGAGCCTGCGCCCGCAAGAATAAGGACGGGGCCCTCCAGCGTTTCAGCAGCCAAGCGCTGCTGAGGATTGAGCATACTCAGGTCCATACATTACCTCAATCAATCATTCTTCGGTGGATTCCATTGCGTCCAGCACGCGGCGATAGCCATCCGCACCATACAGAAGGGCACGGTTCACCCGGCTGATGGTCGCAGAGGAAGCACCTGTTTCCTTTGCGATCTCCTGATATGTCACGCCGGCACGCAAAAGACGAGCCACCTCGATGCGCTGGGCCATGCTCTTGACCTCCGCGATGGTGCAGATGTCTTCAAAAAAGCGATACGCGTCCTCCGTGGACTGAAGCTGCTGTACAGCCTCCATCAGCAGGTCGGTCTGGTCATTGCGGACTTTAGGCTCAAACATGGCTTGCGCTCCTTTCACGCTTTAGCATACGGGTGCAAACATTATAGCACACTTTTCTTTGGATGAACAGCTTTTCCAGGCATTTATATTGTAAAAAAGTCAACAGGAGTACAGCGTCTGCTCTTGACAAACAGGTAGAGATAAGGCTATACTCTACCTGTTTTTATTCTGCGATTTTCGGATTTTCATCCGTTTCAGACAGGAGGTCATTGCCATGTCCCGGCTGGAAGAACTCTTCGGCATGAACGTGTTCAGCGACGAGGTCATGCTCAAGCGTCTGCCCAAGGATACCTACAAGGCTCTGCACAAGACCATCGCCGATGGCCGTCCCCTGAAGCCTGAAGTGGCCAATATCGTCGCCTGCGCGATGCGTGACTGGGCGGTGGAGAAGGGCGTGACCCACTATACCCACTGGTTCCAGCCCATGAACGGCGTCACTGCTGAAAAGCATGACAGCTTCATCAGCCCCCGCGAGAACGGCAAGATCATCCTGGAGTTCTCCGGCAAGGAGCTGGTGCATGGCGAAAGCGACGCCTCCTCTTTCCCCTCCGGCGGCCTTCGCGCCACCTTTGAGGCCCGCGGCTATACTGCCTGGGATCCTACCAGCTACGCATTTATCAAGGACGGCGTGCTGTGCATCCCCACCGCCTTCTGTTCCTACGGCGGCGAAGCGCTGGACGCCAAGACGCCCCTGCTGCGCTCCATGGAAGCGCTGAACAAGCAGGCAGTGCGCATCCTGCGGCTCTTTGGCCGCGACGCCACCCGCGTGACCTCCACCGTCGGTCCGGAGCAGGAGTACTTCCTGGTCGACAAGAAGCTCTACGACCAGCGTAAGGATCTGATCTTCACCGGCCGTACGCTGTTTGGCGCCAAGCCCCCCAAGGGACAGGAGCTGGACGACCACTACTCCGGCGCGATCAAGCCCCGTGTGAAGGCCTTCATGACCGAGCTGGACGAGGAGCTGTGGAAGCTGGGGGTGCTGGCCAAGACCGAGCACAACGAGGCCGCGCCTGCCCAGCACGAAATGGCCCCCATCTACACCGTGACCACCCTTGCGACCGACCACAATCAGCTCACCATGGAGATGATGAAGAAGGTCGCCCTGCGCCACGGCCTGGTGTGCCTGCTGCACGAGAAGCCCTTTGCAGGCGTGAACGGCTCCGGTAAGCACAACAACTGGTCCATGTCCACCAACACGGGCTACAACCTGCTCAATCCCGGTGATGATCCGGCGTCTTCTGCCCAGTTCCTGCTCTTCCTGACAGCGATGATCAAGGCGGTCGATATGCACGCAGATCTGCTGCGCATTTCCACCGCATCCGCCGGCAACGATCATCGTCTGGGCGCCTGCGAAGCGCCGCCGGCCATTATCTCCATCTTCCTGGGCGATGAGCTGACCGCCATCGTGGACAGCCTCATCAGCGAAAGCGAGTACCATGCCGCAGAGAAGAAGGATCTTGAGATCGGCGTGACCGTGCTGCCCAAATTCCCCCAGGACAACACCGACCGCAACCGCACCTCCCCCTTCGCCTTCACCGGCAACAAGTTTGAGTTCCGCAGCCTGGGTTCCAGCGCCTCTATCGCGGAAACCAACGTGACGCTGAACTCCATCGTGGCGGATGTGCTGATGGGCTTTGCCGACGAGCTGGAAGAGGCCGATGATTTCAAGCGCGCACTGCACGATTTGATCGTCCGTACGCTGCGGGAGCACAACCGCGTCATCTTCAACGGCAATGGCTATGCTGACGCCTGGGTGGAGGAAGCCGCCCGCCGCGGTCTGCCAAACTACGCCAGCACGGTGGATGCACTGCCCCATCTGCTGGACGAAAAGAACGTGGCGCTCTTTGCCCGCCAGGGTGTTTACAGCCAGACCGAGCTGCGCTCCCGGTATGAGATCAGCCTGGAATACTACGCCAAGGCTGTCAACATCGAGGCGGAAACCTGCCTGATGATGGCCGAGCGTCAGATTTTCCCCGCCTGCGCCAAGTTCGCCGGCGAAATGGGCCGCACCGTCCGCGATATTCGCGAAGCCGGCGTCGAACCCATTGCCGAGGCACAGCTGCTCAAGCAGGTCACAGAGCTGAATGCCAAGCTCTTTGAAGCCATCAACAACCTGCGTGATGCCATCCATGCCACCCGCCACTCCGAGGATGCGCTGACAAACGCCCAGTACGAGCGTTACATCGTCATCCCCGCCATGGCCAAGGTTCGCGAGGTCGCCGATACGCTGGAAATGCTGGTGGACAAGAAGCATTGGCCCTTCCCCACCTACGACGATCTGCTGTTCAATGTGTAAACAAAATGCCGCGAGTCAGTCAAGCTGGCCCGCGGCGTTCATTATTTTGTTGGATCAGCGGTTCCGGACGTACCACTCGTAGTCGTAGCCCATGTCCGAATCGCCCTTCACCTTCTGTACAGTAAAGCGGATGACCGCGTTCTCCCGCAGCGTCAGCGTGAACTTACCGTCCTCGCCGGCAGCAGTTTCACACAGGGGCTGTCCTGCCTGACGCAGGAAGCGCAGCTGCGCATCGGTGAGCGACGCAGGCTCGCCCATGTCGTGCCATGCCTTGAGCGGGTTGCAGGTAACCTCATCCACCGTCTCGGTGGTCAGCACGCACTTGCCCTCCACCGGCAGCGCCAGGGCCAGTTCAACTTCCTCGCGCTCCGTCTTGGCGATGTTCCATGCAACTCCCTCATAAGAGCCGTCCGCCTTCTTCATGATGAGGCAGTTGTCATCCCGGTGGACGCACTCGCCCTTGAGGCCGGTGAAGAAGTGGAAGGTCCACAGGGTCGGCTTGGCGATCAGCTGGTTAGCAATCATGCCGAATCCGCCGTGGAAGGGTCGGCTGGGCACGCCCTGCTCCTCAAACACATCACCGAAGGTCCAGTAGGAGTAGGACGCGCATACGTCGCCCATGCGGCTGAGCAGCCCGGCGATCAGCGCGGCGTTGTAGTTGGTGTCGTGAATGGGGCAGAAGGGATGGTAGGAGGTGTTGAACTCGGTGACATGCATCTCCATGCCCGCATATTCCGGGAAGGAATCGATGATGTCACGGGTCGCCTGCATTTCCTCCATGATGGAGTCCACCGTGCGCATCGTGTGGTAGAGATAGCGATACTTATGCTCCGGCGTCTCACCCATGTAAGCGTGGCGGGTCAGGAAGTCCACGGGCAGCTTTTCATCCCTGCAGAAGGTCAGGAAGTTGCGCACCCAATCCAGCGAGGTCGCGCCGCCGCAGATGGCAGGGCCGCCCACGCGCATGTTGGGCAGCGCTTCCTTCACCGCCAGCACGGAGGTCTTGTACAGCTGATGATACGCCTTCTCGTCCGCATGCTCCCAGAAACCGGGCAAATTGGGCTCGTTCCACACCTCGCAGGGCCAGGTGGAGACCTCCTCCTCGCCGTAGCGCTCCGCCAGATGACGCAGCGTCGCCTTGATCAGCGCCGCCCATTCCTGGTGATCGGCGGGTGGCGTGGTGTTGCCCTTCCAGTAGAAGATGGTCTGGGTGCCGCTGGCCATCTTGGACGGCATGAAGCCAAGCTCCAGGAAGGGCTTGATGCCCAGGGAGAGGTAATCGTCCATCACCCGATCCAGGTAAGTGAAATTGTAGCCCTTGTACTCGCTGCCATCCCAGCCCTTCCAGTAATGGTAAATGCCCATGTCATCGGAAAACAACCCATGACCGCGGATGTGCTTGAAATGGCACAGCTCCTGGGCCATAGCGAGCTGGTCGTGGTATTCCTTCTGCAGCGCCAGGCCCATGCGGCCGGTGCCAACACAGAAATCGGTATTGTTATTGAAGGACGCGCGGCTGTCCGGCGTGATGGCAATATTCAGCAGCTTCATGGCTTATGCCTCCTTGTATTTCTTCCAGTCAAAGACGAGGATCTGCCCTTCGGCAACATCCGCCTGACGGGTATCGATATGGTCATATCCGCCGATGGTGACGGGTTTGGCTGCATCCAGCACAGCATCAGGCAAACCGCTGACGAATGCCTGGAACTTCTCCCGGGGATAGCACGCCAGCTGATGGGCGCACAGGACATGCGCAAAATCCAGTTTCAGCAGCTCGGGGACATTCTCCCGGTACTGACGAACCGGCAACGCAGCATCAAAGAATAGCCACGTGCAGGGATTCCAGTCATCGCCGGTGAGCAGAAGCTTAAGCTCCGGCACATACACCACGCAGGAGCCGGGCGTATGTCCTGGACAAGGAATCACCGCCGCAGTGATGCCACCCAGATCGAAAATGCCCTTGCTTGCCGGCAGCGGCATGCGGCACTCTCCTGCAAGAAAGTTTGATTCCGACACCGGCAGGCCTTTGGCAACCGCCTGCTGCAGCACTGCGCGGCGCTTGCTCTCCCCGGTGAAAACAGGCCATTCTGCCATGTCCTCCTGGAACATGAGCGTCCTGTCAAACCAGCGGGCCCCCAGCGCATGGTCATGGTGATTGTGCGTCAGCAGCACCGTCAGCGGCTTATCTGTCAGCGTATGGATAAATGCGGCGACGTCTTCTGTGCCGTAGCCGGTATCCACCAGCATCGCCGCCTGCGAACCTTCCAGCAGCGTCATGCACACGCCCATGGCGTCCCGGATGTGGGTCACGCCCGGGAATACGGGATTCGTTTCAAAGGCCATATATCGCATCTCCTTTGTAAGCTGTATCATTATTTCGACAGCACACAGCGGAATCCTTTCCCGCTGCACCTTTGGATTTTGCCGGATTCTTCGCACTTTTTGCATCAGCACTCCCCTGACAAGACAAAAAAGTCCTGCACCGCATGATGCAGGACTTGTGTTCTGTTCGGAATTATGCGCGGCTCCACACGGCGCCGTTCTTGCTGTCCTTGACGATCACGCCCATCGCAGCCAGCTCGTCGCGGATGCGGTCGGACTCAGCCCAGTTCTTGGCCTTGCGTGCCTCATAGCGGGCGGTCAGCAGCGCGGTCACCTTGGCGTTCTCCTCTTCGGAAGCATCGGCGGGACCGGCGATCACGTACTCATCCGCACCGGCGGTGGCGGTCGCAGTCGCGGCGGAAGCGCGCACCTTGGCGGCAGCCTCCAGCAGGTTCAGCGAGAGCACCTGATCGAAGTCGCCGATCAGGTACAGCTTGGTCACGTCGTCGATGTCCTTGGCCTTGAGCACGTCATACACGCTGGTGATGGCCAGAGAGGTGTTCAGGTCGTTGGTCAGGCCCTTGAGGAACTTCTCCTGGTACTTCTTGGCGGCCTCAAGATCGGGCTGCTTGCTTTCGTCAGGCTTGATGGCGGCCACGCGGCCCACCAGCTTGTTATAGGTGCCGGCGGCGTTATCAAGGTTCTCCCAGGAGAACACCAGGTTCTGGCGGTAGTGGCTCTGCAGGCAGAACAGACGGTAGCACAGCGGATCGTAGCCCTTCTCCTCCAGGAGGGACACGGTCAGGAACTCGCCCTTGGACTTGGACATCTTGCCGCCAGCAGTGTTCAGGTGGTGGACATGGAACCAGGTCGTGCACCACTCATGGCCCAGGTAGGCCTCGGACTGCGCGATCTCGTTGGTGTGGTGCGGGAAAGCATTGTCGATGCCGCCGCAGTGCAGATCGAGGTACTCGCCCAGGTGCTTCTTGGAGATGCAGGAGCACTCAATGTGCCAGCCAGGATAGCCCACGCCCCAGGGAGAATCCCACTTAAGCGCCTGATCCTCGAACTTCGACTTGGTGAACCACAGCACGAAGTCCGCCTTGTTGCGCTTGTTGTCGTCGGCTTCCACGTCATCGCGAACGCCCACAGCCAGGTCTTCCTCATCGTGGTCGTTGAAGACGTAGTACTTCTCCAGCTTGGAGGTATCGAAGTACACATTGCCGCCGGCAAAGTAGGCATAGCCCTTCTCCAGCAGCTTTTCGACCATCTCGATATAATCGGGGATGCAGTTGGTAGCGGGCTCCACCACGTCAGGGGTCTTGATACGCAGCTTGGCACAGTCCGCGAAGAAGGCGTCGGTGTAGAACTGGGCGATCTGCATGACCGTCTTGTTCTCGCGCTTGGCACCCTTGAGCATCTTGTCCTCGCCGGTATCCGCGTCGGAGGCCAGATGGCCCACGTCGGTGATGTTCATCACACGCTTGACGTTGAAGCCCTCATAGCGCAGCGCCTTCTCCAGCACGTCCTCCATGATGTAGGAGCGCAGGTTGCCGATATGGGCAAAATGATAAACCGTCGGGCCGCAGGTGTACATGCTCACATCATTGCCGAAGCGGGGCTTGAAGGGCTCCTTGCGGTGGGACAGAGAGTTATACAGGAACATATATGTCATCCTTTCAGGTTGGAATCCTTACTATGATACCACTATTGGCACACATTGTCAAACACTCTCATTCCTGCGAGAACCGGAATCCGTAGAAATCAAACTGGCAGCCCGGCAGGAAGACAAAGCTCACCGTGCACACCCCCGGCAGCACCTCCACCGTGAAAGTCTGCTCGCCGCGTTCCGTGCCCTTGAACTGCGCCAGAGCCGTCACCGACTCCCCTGCCTCATTCTGCATGCGGATGGTGATGGGGTTCTCGCTCAGCGGTGTTACTCCATCGATGGTCAGTTTCGCCTGCGCGCATGCGCCGAAGTCCATGTTCTCATACACCAGGGACACGTTGTTGCCGATGTCCGCGATGCAATCATCCTTTCGCGTGAAGCTGTCGCCGTAGACCGCATCCGCCGCCAAGGCAGACAGCGGCATCCACGCGCGGCTCTGCTTCGTGAAGGAGAAGCCCTTCAGGTGGATCTTTCGATTCATGGTGATGCACAGCGTGTGCAGGCCAGTCAGGCGCCGGGGCAGCTTGTAGGATTCCGGCTGATAGACATTCCAGCGAGAAGGCTTCTGGTACGGCAGAACCGCGATGATCTCACCACCCTCTCGGGGATGGCCGTCCCACAGCGTGATGTCATAATGCGTGCCATCCAGCGCAAAGATGGGCAGTGTGATCTCATCCGAGCCGACCGGGCCGAAATCCACATTGGTGAAGCCGGCCATGGACTCGCCGTCGCGTGCAAAGGCCACGCCCTGCTCGTTGCCGCTGGTCAGGTCGCCGTAGCTCAGGGTGTACAGACCGCCGGAAATGAAGCTGTACGGATCCAGATTCGGCTGGCCAAGGCCCTCGATCAGGATGTCCTGCTGGCTGATCACACGGGCATGGGGATAACCATTATTGCAGCTGGCCCGCAGATACACCTGGTCATCACCCAGGGCGGTCACCGTAACGATGTCACCTTCCACTGCATATTCCGCGCAGGGGCTCTCGATGCCCTTGGCGTTGGTAATGCGGAAGGCTAACTCCTGCTGCATGGCGTTCGCAGGATGCGTCACCACACGGAAGGCCACCTTCTTGTTCTCCGGCGTCAGGCGTTTCTCACCCAGCGGGATCAGCTCGATCTTGCGGACGGGCACCTCGTCAGGCATGGAATCCTCGCGGCACAGAGGCACACTGCGGATGCGCTGCCATGCATTCATATTCCGCATCACCGGGATATCCAGCACAGCTTTTTCTTTCCCGGGCGATGCGACCTCGACATGCACAGTTCCCTCTTCGCCGATATCGCCGATGATCGCCAGCAGCTTTCCGCTGAACAGCCGCCTGGTGGTTGTCTTGTAGCCGTCCCGGTCGGTGGAATCGCCGTTGTCCAGGCCCATCAGCATGCCCTGTCCGGTCACGGATACATGTACCCGGTCACAGGCATTGTCCACAGGATTGCCATGAATATCCGCCGCGGAAATGGTCACAAACACAAGATCGTTTCCGCTTGCGCCCAGGACAGGACGATCCACGTTCAGCACGATTTTTGCCGTGTCACCGGGGGTAACGCGGACATCCTCCGCCACAATGCTGTCGTCCGCCGAATAAGCCACAGCCTTCAATTCGCCTGCTTCAAAGGGCACCTGCCACACAGGCCAGCACTTCTCCGCGTCGCGCAGATCCACATTTTTTACACCAAGGGATTCGCCATTGAGGAAGAGCTCTACCGACGCAGCATTTGTCATCACCGGCACATCGATCATCTGCCCGGGATTCCAGTCCCAGCTGACGCCGATATGCACCATAGGCTCTGCATTCCACAGCGCCTTACACAAATACCAGTAGTCCTTCGGGAAGATCGCCGTGTCCATCATGCCGAAATAGGAGTTGCGCGTATGGTAGGGCGTGGGTTCACCGATATAGTCGGTACCCGTCCAGAGGTACTGGCCAAGAGAGTATTCACTATTCAGGTCGTCCACCAGCATTTTGGCGATGTTCTGCGTTCCCCAAGAGGTGTTGCTGTTGCCAAGACAGGAGCACTGCAGGTCATCATCCGTCAGGATGGGAGCGCTCATCGGGAAGCGATACACGCCGCGGCTGGACACGGTAGAAGCCGTTTCGCTGCCATAAATCGCCCATTCCGGATGCTCCGCATGGTGCTTCTCGTAGAGCTTCTCGCCGTAATTGTAGCCCACCGCCTGGATGAACTGCGCGCAGTACTGCGCACCGCCCCAGGCCATGTAGTTGCTGCCGATGGTGGTCAAACCATTGCCGCGGGGATCATGCTTGCGGACATTCTCGCACAGCATCTGCGTGACACGGGCTGCCTGCTCGGGCTGATTGTTGGTATCACCGATCTCATTGCCGATGGACCACATCAGCAGCGACGGGTGATTCCTGTCCCTGCGCACCCAGGAAGCTACATCGGCCTCCACGTCCTCATTGAAGAAACGGGCATAGTCGTAGGGCGTTTTGGGCTGCTGCCACATATCGAAGGCCTCGTCCACGACCAGGATGCCCAGCTCATCGCACAGATCCATCACCTGTTTTGCCGGCGGATTATGGCTGGTACGCAGGCTGTTGACGCCCATCTTTTTCATGGCCTCCAACTGGCGCATCGCGGCATGCAGGTTGAACGCGCTGCCCAGACAGCCCAGGTCATGATGCAGGCACACGCCGTGCAGTTTGATGTGCTCTCCATTCAAAAACAGACCGTTGTCCGGATCATAATCAAACCAGCGGAAGCCAACGTTTTGACGGATGATCTGCTCCCCCAGGGCCGTCTCCAGCGTGTAGCAATACGGATCCTTCACGCTCCACAGATGAGGTGCATCCATACCAAACGCAGCGCTTGCGCCGCTGATCTCTGCCACCCCCCCCCCTTCACAGTCATACAGCCTGTGCATGGGCTGGGTATCGCCCTCACCCAGGATTTCAGTTTCCAGTTCAACTGTCCAGCGTGTGCCCTCATGCTTCACCGACACATACACACCGTCCAAGGGCATATGCCGCACAGGCAGCACATGAAGCGTCACATCGCGGTAGATGCCTGCGCCGGAATACCAGCGTGAATTGGGGCTCTGGTGCCGGATGTGCACCATGATCTCATTGTCGCCCGCATGAAGGTCCTTCAGCTCCACATCAAAGGCCGTGTATCCATAGTGGTGCGTGCAGATAACCTCGTCGTTGAGCAGCACGTCACAATCCATGTAAACACCGTCGAAGCGCAGCATCCATACCTTTTCCAGGTCACCTGCGTCCACTTGCAGCGCGCGACGATACCAGCCATCGCAGGTCTCATATAAATCATCGTGCTGCCCGATCAGGAAATCGTGGG